>NZ_JBIVKT010000003.1:45879-655768 GCF_044750905.1 Streptomyces sp. NPDC088762 | reverse complement strand
TCAAACTCCCGTCTGCCCCGCGACGCCTGGCACGCGCTCTCGCCGCACCGGGCGGAATCCCGAGTACGTCCAGTACGAGGGCTTCCCCCCGGCACGCCGAGAGCACGCACCAGACGCCGCGGCGCCGCCCTCCGGGCGACGACGGGAGTTTGACGACAGGCCCTAGGGAGCACGTACGCACGCCGCGACCGCGCCTCACGGGTCCGGCGGGCCCTGTCCAGCGCCGCCGCCGGGCCGGGACCCGGCACCTCGAAGGGGTTCGGAACAGGCCCCGACCGGAGCGCACGTCGCAGCCGGGGCGGGAGGAACCGCCGGAGCACGGGAAGGGTGACCCCATGGACCACACCGAGCGGCTCTCCCACTTCCGCCGCGAGGCGGCGGCCTTCGAGCAGGCCGTCCGCCGCGCCCTCCACCCGGGACGGGGGGCGCCCCTCGTTCCCTCCTGCCCCGGCTGGTCGGTCTCCGACCTCACCGGGCACCTGGGGGGCGTGCAGCGCTACGTCGCCCACATCCTGCGGGAACGCCTCACCGAGGCGCCGGACCCGGGCGACCTCACCCTGTACGGGCTCCCGGCCGACCCGGACGTGCTCGCCACCTGGCCGCGGCCCGACCGGGCGCCGAACCGGGGGCCGGCACCGGACGCCCTGACCGCCTGGTACGCGCAGGGCGCCCGGTCACTCTCCCGGCTCTTCCGCGAGCTCGGTCCCGACGTGCCGGTGTGGTCCTGGTCGGCAGAGCAGAGCTCCGGCTTCTGGCTGCGGATGCAGACCATCGAGCTGGCCGTCCACCGCTGGGACGCCCAGGCCGCGACCGGCACCCCCGGCCCCCTCGACCCGGCGCTGGCGGCCGACGCCGTCGCCCAGGCCGTCGAGGTGATGGCCCCGGCCCGCCACGCGCAGGGGGCGGCCCGGGCGGGGGCCGGGGAGAGGTACCGCTTCCGGCGTACCGACGGTCCGGAAACCTGGACGGTCGTCTTCTCGGGGGACGGGGCCGTGGCGGAGCCCGACCCCGCCGCCCCCGCGGACGTGGAGGCCGAGGGCCCCGCCTCGGACCTGGCGCTCTTCCTCTGGGGCCGGCAGCCGGCCACGGCCCTGCGGGTCCGCGGCGACGCCGGCCTGCTCCCGTACTACTTCACGCTCGTCCCACCGGTGTGACCACCCGGGAAGGGGCCCCGGGGCCGGAAATCCCCTCCGGCCACGTACCATGGCGGCATGTCCTTCCTCCGCCGCCACCGCGCCGCCACACCCGCCGGCCCGGACTTCGACGTCCTGGCCATGGACCCGGGGGACTGGCCGGGCAATCTCGGGGCCGGGCTGCTGCCCGCGCCCGACGGGAGCTGCCAGGGCGTGTTCCTCCGCTACGACCTGTTCGGCGGACGCGGCCCCGCGATGATCATCGGCAACCTCCCCGAGGGTTCCCCCGCGCGGGACCTCTCCGACGGGCAGGTCCCCTTCGAGGTGGCGCAGCTCCTCGACGCACTGGAGAACGACGAGGACGTCGAGGTCACCGGCGTCGAGGACTGCCCCGTCATGCAGGGCGACAACCTCCTCATCGTCCGGAAGATCAAGCTGTCCGAGTCCCGCATCTCCTGCGTGCAGTTCGACCGCAGCGACAACGTGCTGGTCACCATCGCCAGCTGGGACCGCCCGATCACCGATGACCTCTACGCCCTCCTGAAGCCCCTCCCCGCCGAGCTCTTCCAGCAGGCCTAGACACCCCCTAGGGGGTGTCTTACGCCATTCGGCCCGCCGCGGCGTCCGCGATGTCGTTCGCAGCCACGTAGCCGAACGTCATCGCGGGGCCGATCGTCGACCCGGCCCCCGCGTAGCTGTGGCCCATCACCGCCGCGCTCGCGTTGCCCGCCGCGTACAGACCCCGGATCACCGAGCCGTCCGGGCGCAGCGCGCGGGCCCGCGCGTCCGTCACGATGCCGCCCTTCGTCCCGAGGTCACCCGGCACGATCTTGAAGGCGTAGAACGGCGGGGCCCAGACCGGCGCCAGGCACGAGTTCGGCTGCACGTTCGGATCCGTGTAGTAGTGGTCGTAGGCCGTGTCGCCCCGGTGGAAGTCGGAGTCCGTCCCGCTCCACGCCTGCGCGTTGAACCGGCTCAGGGTCGCCCGCAGCGCGGCCGCCGGTACGCCGATCTGGCCCGCCAGCGCGTCCCAGGTCCACGCCTTCTTCGCCGCGCCCGTCTCGTACCAGGAGTCGGGGAAGACGATCGTCGGCAGGATGTCCTTGAACAGGTACTTGTTGCGGTAGTTCTGATCCACGATCAGCCAGGCCGGGATGTGCGAGCCGACCGCACCCCGGTCCTTCTCGTACATCACGTGCACCACATCGCTGTACGGCGCCGCTTCGTTGACGAACCGGGCGCCGTTCCCGTTCACGATCAGCCCGCCCGGCAGGGTCCGCTCGGCGAGGCAGAAGTACGGCTCGCCGGGCAGCGGGATCGACGGACCCCACCACGCGTCCTCCATCAGCGCCAGCGCCGCACCGGCCCGCTCGCCCGCCCGGATCCCGTCGCCCGTGTTCTCCTTCGCGCCCACCGACCACTGGGTGCCCGTCGGTTGCTGCTGGTACTGGGCCCGCATCGCCGCATTGTGCTCGAAGCCGCCCGAGCCGACGATCACCCCGCGCCGGGCCCGTACGGTTCCCCGTACGCCCCCCTTCTCCACCACGACCCCGGTGACCGCCCCGCCCTCCTGCACCAGGTCGACCAGCGGGCTGTTCAGCCACACCGGGACCCCGGCCCGCATCAGACCGGCCCGCAGCCCTGCCGCCAGGGCCTGGCCCATCGTCAGCGGTTTCTGTCCGAGCAGCGCCGCCTTCGTCCCGCGTGCCAGGCATTCGGTGGAGACGGCCAGCCCCTTCGCGCTCACCGCCGCGAGGTTCAGCCACTTGTAGTCCTGACTGAAGACCACCATCCCCGCCGGGACGGGCATGTAGGCCGGGTTCAGCCGGGCCAGTTCGGCGCCCAGGACGTTCCCGTCGATCTGGTCCGGCTCGATGGAGCGGCCGTTCGGCAGCCCGCCCGGCAGGTTGGGGTAGTAGTCGCTGTACCCCTCCATGAAACGGAACCTGAGCGGGCTGTTGGCCATCACGAAGTCCAGCATCCGCGGCCCGTTGGCCAGGAACGCCGCCTGACGGTCGGCCGGCACCTCGGACCCGACGACGGCCGCCAGGTACGTCGCCGCCTTCTGCGGGGTGTCCGGCACGCCCGCGCCCAGGATCACCGAGTTGTTGGGCAGCCAGATGCCCGCCCCCGAGCGCGCGGCGGATCCGCCGAAGGTGGGCGCCTTCTCCACCACCAGCACGCTCAGGCCCCGCTGGGCGGCGGTCAGCGCCGCGGTCATCCCGGCGGCCCCGGAGCCGACCACGACGACGTCGTACTCGCCGAGCAAGGGCCCCTCTTGGGCGCCGGCGGCCCGCGCCGCGGGGCCCGGCAGCACGGTGGCGGCGAGTACCCCGGCGCCCGTCCCGGCGAGGACGGCACGTCTGGACGGAAGGGTGGGGGAGGTGCGTGAAGCGCTTGCGGACATGGGCAGGCTCCAGCGGTGTGGGGAGGCGGGAAGTGGCTCCAGCACGTCTGATGCTGAGTCAGCAAACTGTTCGCGGGATCATGTGATGTCAAGGCATCCGGCGCCGCCGCCCGCACGCACGAGCGAAGTCCCGCGGCGGTGGGAGCCACGGGACTTCGCGTCTTGGGGGAGCGGTTCTACCGGGTGCCGACCGCCGCGCGGATCGCCCCGCGGGCCATCCCGGCGTCGTCGTGCAGGCGGCGCAGCAGCAGCCGCTGCTCCTCTCCCGAGGACAGGGCGCCGGCCGGCAGGGGCTGGGCCGGGGCGGTCGCCGCCATGGAGCGCTGGACGGCCGTCTCCGACATCCGGATCTCCCGGGTCAGCACCAGCATGAGGTTGATCAGGAAGGAGTCCCGTACCGCCGGACCGGCCGACTGGGCGAGCCGGCTGATCTGGCTCCGCGCCGCCGGGGCGTCGCCCAGGACCGTCCACAGCGTCGCCAGGTCGTAGCCCGGGAGGTACCAGCCCGCGTGCTCCCAGTCGAGCAGCACCGGCCCCGCGGGGGACAGCAGCAGGTTCGACAGGAGCGCGTCACCGTGGTTGAACTGGAGCGCCGTGCCCGACAGCTTCACGCCGTGCAGCAGCTTCTGGAGGTCGCCGAGGTCCCGGTCGGTCAGCAGGCCCAGCTCGTAGTCACGGGCGATCCGCCGCGCGTAGTTCAGCGGGGTCCCGAAGAGCTCGGCCGGGGGACGCCACTGGTTGAGCCGGCACACCGCGCCGAGGGCCGCCCGGAGGTCGACCCGTGGCGGGGCCTCCACCGGGTGCCGCTGGAGCGCCGCGACCCGGCCCGCCATGCGCTCGACGACCAGTACGCAGTTCTCCGGGTCGGCGGCGATCAGCCGGGGCACCCGGACCGGCGGGCGGTGCCGGACGAAGGTCCGGTACGCCGCTATTTCGTGCCGGTAGCGCTCGCGCCATTCCGGCGAGTGGTCCAGTAAAACCTTCGCGACGGCGGTCATCCGTCCCGTCGTCCCCACCAGGAGGACCGAGCGGCCGCTGCGCCGCAGCACCTGCACCGGCGCGAACTCGGGACAGATCCGCTGCACCGAGGCGAGTGCGGTGCGCAGTTGCGCACCCTGCGGCCCCGAGAGGTCGATTCTTCCGCTGAGCGGCGGCTGTGAACCGGTCCCCGGCATCCGCCGCGCCCGTACGGCGCCCTGCGCCGGAGCCGCGGGGCGGTTGGGTTCGAGGTAGGGGCCCCCGCCCGCCTGGAGCGTGCGGTGCGGCCGGACCGGGGCGGACACGGAGGACGTTGATGCGTACATGGCGTTACGGATCCCTTCGTGCGCCGACGAGTTGCGTACGCCGCCCCGCTCCGATCCCGTACTTCACCCTGGGGAGTTCCGCCGGTGACCGGGTCGGGGAGGCGCATTCCTACCTGACACCCGGCCGTGGGTGGCGGACCACGAAGCGTGCCCTGGCGAAGCCTGGCGAATAGTCGCTGGGCATCTGACGCCGGGTTACTGTCAACTCAGCCGAGAACCTGGGGGCTTGACGTGAGCAAAGGTCCGAACACCCGCCTGAACGACCTGTTCGGCCTCGCCGGCTGGTCGAAAGGCGAGCTGGCGAGGATGGTCAACCGGCAGGCGGCGGCCATGGGCCACCCCCAGCTGGCCACCGACACCTCGCGGGTGCGGCGCTGGATCGACATGGGGGAGACCCCGCGCGAGCCGGTGCCCACGGTACTGGCAGCACTGTTCACCGAGCGGCTCGGTCGTGTCGTGACCATCGAGGACCTCGGGTTCGTACGGCAGCGGCGCGCCTCCAAACGGCAGCCTGACGGGGCTCAGGAGAACCCCGACGGAATGCCCTGGGCGCCCGAGCGCACGGCCGCGGTCCTCACCGAATTCACGGGAATGGACCTCATGCTCAACCGTCGCGGTCTGATGGGCGCGGGCGCCGTGCTCACCGCCGGCTCCGCCCTCAGCAACGCCATGTACGACTGGCTCCACACCGACCCCGCCGCCGGCAAGGAGGCGCAGCGCTTCGGGAACTCCTTCCAGGGCGACCCCGCAGGGTACGACCGCTACGAGGCGGCCCCGATCGGCTCGCAGGAGATCGAGGCCCTGGAGCGCTCGGTCGAGGTGTTCCGCGCCTGGGACGCCTCCAGAGGAGGCGGACTGCAGCGCAAGGCCGTCGTGGGCCAGCTCAACGAGGTGGGCGGGATGCTCGCCTACCACCACCCCGACCACCTCCAGCGCAGGCTGTGGGGGGTGGCGGCCAACCTCGCGGTGCTCGCCGGATGGATGTCCCACGACGTGGGCCTCGAACCCACCGCGCAGAAGTACTTCGTCATCGCCGCGCACGCGGCCCGCGAGGGCGGGGACCGGCCCCGGGCCGGCGAGGCGCTCTCCCGGGCGGCCCGCCAGATGGTCCACCTCGGCAAGCCCAACGAGGCCCTGGACCTGATGAAGCTGGCCAAGTCAGGCTCCGGTGACCAGACCCTGCCGCGCACCCGCGCCATGCTGCACACCATCGAGGCCTGGGCGCAGGCCGCCATGGGCAAGGGCCAGGCCATGCGGCGCACCCTGGGCGAGGCGGAGGAGCTCTTCGTCTCCGACAAGGGCGACGTGCCGCCGCCGAGCTGGATGCAGCACTTCGACGAGGCGGACCTGCACGGCATGCAGGCGCTCGCGTACCGCACCCTCGCCGACCACGACGCCACGGCGGCGCCGGTCGCCGCGCGCCACGCGAAGGAGGCCCTGCGGCTGCGCGGGGACGGCTACCAGCGCTCGCAGATCTTCGACTACATCTCCATGGCCTCGGCCTGCTTCATCGCCGACGATCCGGAACAGGCCGACCGCTACGCCCGCCTGGCCCTCGTGTCCATGAACGAGACCTCCTCCCACCGGACATGGGACCGGCTGCGCGAGATGTACCGGCTCACCGGCCAGTACGCCGGCTACGCGCGCATCGAGGACCTGCGCGAGGAGATCGAGCTCGCTCTGCCCGACAGCCCCGCCGCCTCCCGGGGTCGGGGTACGTCCGTCTGAGCCGGGGGACGTACGAACACGGGACCGGGACGTACGGACACGGGAAAGGCCGCGCCCCCTGGCGCGGCCCTCGGCCCCGTCCGGTCACGCCCGATCGGCCGTAACCCATGACCCATGCCTCATGACCCGTGATCCGTCTCCGGTCACCACTGCGTCACGAGGGGCGCGACCTCACTCGCCGACCCGTGCGACCAGCACGCACGCGTCGTCCTCGCGCTCGGTCTCCCCGAACTCCTCGATCACCATCCGTACGCAGTCCTGCGCCGACCGCGCCGCCGAGAACCGCGGCGCCAGCGCCAGCAGCCGCTCGGTTCCGTCCGCCCGGCTGAACTCGATGCTGCGCGGCGTCAGTCCGTCCGTGTGCAGGACGAGGACGTCGCCCGCTTCGAGCCGTTCCTCGGCCTGCCCGTACGAGGCCCCGGACGTGGCGCCCAGCAGGACGCCCTCCGGCGGTACGAGGGAGCGCCCGGTTCCGCGGCGGAACAGCAGGGGCGCCGGGTGTCCGGCCTGCGCCCACGACAGGACCCGGCGCGCGGGATCGTAACGGCAGCACACGGCCGAGCCGAGCGCCGGTTGTACGGAGGTCTCCAGCAGCTGGTTGAGCCAGCCCATCAGCGGGCCCGGCTCGATGCCGGCCATGGCCATGCCGCGCAGCGCGCCGAGCATCATCGCCATGCCGGAGGTGGCGGTCACCCCGTGGCCGGTGAGGTCGCCGACCGTCAGGAGGGAGCGTCCATCGGGGAGTTCGAGCGCGTCGTACCAGTCGCCGCCGATCAGCGCGCTGGTGGCGGACGGCAGGTAGTGCGCGGCCACGTCCAGCGTGCCGGCATTGCCGTGCGGGAACCGCAGGGAGCCGCGCCACGGGGGGAGCACGGCTTCCTGCAGCTCGACCGCCAGCCGGTGCTCGGTCTGCGCGATCTCCCGCTGGCGCTGGAGCGAGTCCCGTGACTCGCGCACCGCCCGCTGGCTCCGGCGCAGTTCACTCACGTCCCGCATCACGGCCCACATGGAGGCCGTGCAGCCGTCGGAGTCGAGTACCGGCTCGCCCCTCATGTGCAAGGTCCGCACCCGGCCGTCGGCCCGGACGATGCGGAACTCGCCGTCGATCGCCTTGCCGTCGACCAGGCAGGCGGTGACCCAGGCGGTGAGCAGCGGCTGGTCCTCGGAGAACAGGGTCGAGCCCAGTTCGTCGAGGGGGAGCGCGCCCGCCTCGGGGGACCGGCCGAAGATCTGGAACAGTTCGTCGGACCAGCTGACCTCGTCGGTCAGCAGGTTCCATTCGGCGCTGCCGACGCGTGTCTGCGCCTCGGGGCCGGCCTCGGGCGGCGCCTGCGGCAGCTCGATGGTCTCCACCGCGGGCGGCAGGCCCTCCTTGAGCTGGCCCAGGTGTTCGCGGAGATCGTCGAGGTGGTGCACGGCGAGATCGCACAGCGCGCGCTGCCAGCGGCCCTGGGCGTCGTCGTCGTCCACGACGGTGTCGCGGCGGACCGCGTCCACTTCTCCGCGCAGTCGGCGGGTCTGCGAGATCAACGCGTCCACCGACCCTGGCTCTGGAGGCTGTGCGGGGCGGTCCGCGAACAGGTGGGACGGCATGAGAACTCCGATACAGGCGCGGCACGGCCAAGTCTGAAGGAAGGACCGGTTACGACTGTTGCACAGGCGGCGACGGCGTGTAAGGCGTTTGGCAACATCCGTAACGGTCTTGCTCATGGCATATGCCGCAGGCCTCCCACCCCCCCCTGCCGTGTGCGAATGAATTCGGTCAGCGGCCGTTCCTAGACGGTGAGCGGCACCGGGTGGATCTCGTTGGCCGGGTGTCCGGTCCGCTCGTGGATCTTCTGCACCGCCTCGGCTGACGGGCCCGTGGAAAGGCAGTAGACCGTGCCCGATTCGGGGTCGGCCCACGCCTTCTCGAAGTGCACGCCCTCCTCGGCCTCGATCGCCAGGTCGGCGCGGTGGGCGGCCATCAGCTGCTCGGACGTGATGCCTTTCATGTCCTTGTGGACATCCATGAAGGTGGCCATCTCGGGGCACCTCCTTCCCTTCCTCCCATCGTCCGCCCGCGGCCGGAAACCGGCCTTTCGGCGGGGCCGGATCGATCGTACGGACGAGGGTGTGCGAGGGGGCCGGGTGGCCACGGTCGCCCAAACACCGAATCAATGCGGCGTTCGCCATACCCCCCGAACGAAGGACGCCACCCCCCTCCGGCCGGATTTCGCGCTCGCGGCGGGCGTCCCGCTTCCGGGCTTCCCACCCCCTCCCCGGATCGCTACTGTACGTGTCGGTAATCAGCCGGGGAGGCCCGCACAGCGCGGGCCCGTGCAGGTGGGGACGCGACGACATGACCGGGCAGCAGCACCCGGCGGGGCCCAGCCGCCGCTCCTTCCTCACCCACCTCGTCGCGGCGCCCACCCTCGCGCTCGTCACCCGTGCCGGCGCCGATGCGCTGGCCCCGCAGGCCGCCCACGCGGTGGTGCCGACGCTGCCCGCCATCGCCGATCTGGTCGACCTCGGCGACCTGTTCATCCTGGCCGGTGCGCCCACTTCCGCCCTGCTCGCCCTCGCCGTAGAGGGGGACGGCACCATCCGCTTCCGGCTGCCGCGCGAGGAGGTCGGCCAGGGGCTCACCACCGCCGTCGCCATGCTGGTCGCGGAGGAACTCGACGCCCCGCCGGCCGACGTACGGGTGGAACTGGACGACGCCCGCCCCGAGCTGCTCTTCAACCAGCTCACCGGCTCCTCCAACTCCATCCGCTCCCTCTACGGGCCGGTCCGGCAGTGCGCCGCCACCGCCCGGGCCCGGCTCGTCGCGGCCGCCGCCGCCCGATGGGGCCTGCCGCCCACCACACTGACCACGGCGAACGGCACCGTCCGCGCCCCCGACGGCCGCACCGCCGACTACGGCGGCCTCGCCGCGGCCGCCGCCGACCCGGCCCTCGTCGTGCTCGGCGCCACGCCCAAGCCGAGGGCGAAGCACACCCTCGTGGGGAAGGCGACCAACCGCGTCGACGCGCGCGCCATGGTCACCGGCGCCCAGCGGTACACCCTCGACCTGGACGTGCCCGGCGCCAAGCCCTGCGTGGTGCGCCGCCCGCCCACCCTCGGCGGCAGCGTCCGGACCGTCGCCAACCTGGCCGCCGTCCGGGCCATGCCCGGGGTGCTGCACGTGGTGACCGTCAAGACGGGGGTCGCCGTCGTCGCCGAGACCTTCGGCCAGGCCCTCGACGCGAAGGCCGCCCTCCAGGTCATCTGGGGTCCCGGCCCCGCCGACCAGCTCTCCGATGCGCAGATCCGGACGAAACTGCGCGCCGCCACTCCGCCGCTGCTCGTGCCGCCGCTGCTGACCCCGTACGTCGACGCCGAGTTCGACTTCGCCTTCGTCAGCCACGCCCCGATGGAGACCAACTCCGCCATCGCCGACGTACGGGACGACCGTGCCGAGATATGGTCCGGTCTCAAGTCGCCCATCGTGGCCCGTGAAACGATCGCCGCCGACCTGGGCCTGCCCCTGGACCAGGTGAAGGTGCACGTCGTCCAGGCGGGCGGGTCCTTCGGCCGCCGCCTCTTCTTCGACGCCGCCCTGGAGGCGGCGCGGATCTCCAAGGCCTGCCGCCGCCCGGTCAAGCTGATGTGGACCCGCGTCGACGACACCCGCCACGGCCGGATGCGCCCCGCCACCCACCACAAGATCCGGGCCACCCACCTCCTCGGCGAGGTGCTCAGCTTCGAGCACCGCGTCGCCGCCGCCGAAACCGACTTCCGGCACGGGCTCGGCGAGATCATCACCGCCACCGCGGCGAGCCTGCCCTCCGGCATCGGCAACGCGACCCTCGCCCAGACCCTCTTCCTCACCACCGTGAAGTCCCCGTACCACTTCGGGCTCACCACCCAGGCCCTCACCGAGGTGCCGACCGGCATCCCCACCGGATCCTGGCGCTCCGTGTACTCGGCCAACACCCGCGGCGCCGAGGAGATCGTGGTCGACGAACTCGCCGCCGCGACGGGCAAGGACCCGTACCGGTTCCGGCGCACCTTCCTGAAGACCGACGCCCAGCGCGCCGTACTCGACAAGGCGGCGCAGGAAGGGCAGTGGGGGCGGCCGATGGAACCGGGGTGCGCGCAGGGCATCGCCTTCCACGAGGAGTACAAGTCCCGCACCGCGTGCCTGGTCGAGATCGACACCCGCGATCCGGAGCACGTCCGCGTGACCAAGGCGGTCATCGCCGTGGACGTGGGCCTGCCCGTCAACCCGCGCGGCCTGGAGGCCCAGATGATCGGCGGGCTCACCGACGCCATCTCCACCACGCTGCGGGCCGGGATCCACATCGACAAGGGACTGCCGATGGAGGGCAGTTACAGCCAGTTCCACTGGGCGAAGCAGCGGGACACCCCGCGCGAGGTCCGGGTCTTCGTGCTGCCCGCCACCGGAGACGAGCCCGGCGGGGCCGGCGAGCTCGGTGTCCCCGCGGCGGTCGGCGCGATCGCCAACGCCTGGGCGCGGGCCACCGGTTCCAGGCCGCGCAGCTTCCCGCTCGACTTCGACGTCGACTTCACCCCCTACCCGCGATAGACCCGGAGCCAGGAGTACGCCGTGCCCTCGCACACCTTCACCGTCAACGGGCGGAGCGTCACCGTGGACGCGCCCGACGACCTGCCCCTGCTGTGGGTGCTCCGCGACATGCTCGGGATCCACGGCCCCAAGTACGGCTGCGGCGTCGACGTCTGCAAGGCGTGCACCAGCCACCTCGACGGTTCCGACATACGGCCGTGCGTGGTGCCGGTCTCCGCCTGTGCGGGGAGGACGGTGACCACCATCGAGGGGCTGGCGGACGGGGAGGACCTGCACCCGGTGCAGGAGGCCTGGCTCGAACAGGACGTCGCCCAGTGCGGTTTCTGCCAGCCCGGCCAGATCATGGCGGCCGTCGCCCTGCTCAAGCGCACGAGCGAGCCCACCGACGAGGACATCGACGCCATCGCCAACATCTGCCGCTGCGGAACGTACTTCCGCATCCGCGAGGCCATCCGCAGCGCGGCGGCGAAGATGTAACCGATACCGCCAGGTGGCGGCAGGAGGCGCGGGCCGGGTGAGCGGCGACGGATCCCGGGGCTTCCCCCGTGCCCGGCGGACCGGGCCGCGCCGGGATCGGCCGCTCGTGGTCCAACCTATGCGGGCGCGTCCCCTTCGGCAGGCTTCGCTCCGCCCAGTGTGGGCCGGAGAGGGGTATCACAGCGCACAGTGTGCGGCCGGTGGTTGAATGCGGCGGTGTCCCGGCCCGACGACATCCTCAAGGTCCACCGGCTCGCCCACACCGGCGGGTCGGCCGCGCTGCTGGGGTGGCTCGCCGCCCGGCTGGGCGGCTGGACCGGCGTGGTGGACGCCGAGGAGCCGCGGGGGCCGGAAACCGCCGTACGGGGCGCCGCCGAGATGCGGGCCCGCGGCGTACGCTCGGCCGTCCTCCAGGGCGGCGGCCCGGCCACGCTGCTGTTCGCGCTCGACGGCCGGCACACGCTCGCCGCCGTACTGGCGCAGCCGCACGATCCCGGCGCTGCCACCCTCCTCGCGGACGCCGCCGTACCGCTCGCCCTCGTACTGCGCGCGGAGGAGGCCGTGCGCCGCGAGGAGCGGGCGGAGCTCGCCGAGACGCGGGCCCGTGAGGCGGTGCTGCACCTGCTGATGAACGGGCGGATGTCCACCGCGCACCAGATCGCCGAGGCGCTCGGTCCCTCGCTGCCCGAGCCGATGCGGTTGTACGTCGTCGAATGCCGGACCGGGCAGCGCGCCGAAGTGGCCCGGCTGTGCGAGGAGCTGACGGGCGGCCGGGCGTGGATCGTGCGCTGCCCGGTCTACGTACGGCACCTCATCGTGCTCGTGCCGGCGGACCCGGCGGACCCGGCAGGCGCTTCGCGCGACCACGACCCCCTGGCCGGGGCACTGGCGGGGGTGGCCCCCGACTGCACGGTCGGGGCCAGTGGGCAGCTGGGGCTGCGGGAGGCTCCGGCCGCCTACGCCCAGGCCTTCCACGCGCTGGCCGTGGCCCGGGGCCGCGCCGAACGCCACGCCCGGTTCGGGCCGGGGCCCGAGCTGGAGCTCGCCGCCCGCGACGCCGGGGCCGGCTGGGCCCGGACCCTGCTCGCGCCCCTGCACGCCCACGAGCCGCGGCGCCCGCAGGACCCGGGCGCGCAGGAGCTGCGGGCGACCGCGCACGCGTGGCTGAACTTCACCTCCCACGCAACCCGGCTGCTGAAGGTCCACCGCAACACCCTGGCCGCCAGGCTCCGGCTGATCGAGACCGTGCTGGACCTGGACCTGGCGCGCCTCGGGGACCAGGCGGCGCTCTCGCTCGCACTGCGGCTGACCCCGGGGGCGGACCGGGCTGCGGAGCACGCCCCGGTCGCGTACGCCCCCGGCGCCGGCCTCCCGCACCTCGACGCGGTGCTGAGCGATCCGCGCCTGACCGCCTGGGCCCGCGCCCATCTGCGCCCGCTGACCGGCCCCGATGCCCCGCCGGGCGCCCGTGAGACCGTCCGCACCTGGCTGGCGCACGACGCCCAACTCGCCCCGGCCGCCGCCGCGCTGGGCATTTCCGTCCCGGGCGTCCGCAAACGGCTCACCCGCGTCGAAGGGCTGCTGGAACGCTCCCTGCTGCGGTCCCCGAGCGCCCGCCACGACCTGTGGCTGGCGCACCGGGCGGAGGAGCTCGCCAGGTGACACAGGCCCCGAAAAGGAGTGAATGGGGCATAGGGTGAACAATCATGCGTGAATGAGGCGTATCCATCTGAAACGCGTGCTGGTCGGCGAAGCCCTCGACACCGCGCGCCTGGGCGAGACCCTCCTGCCCAAACGGCTCGCCCTGCCCATCTTCTGCAGCGACCCGCTCTCCTCGGTGGCCTACGCGACCGAGGAGATCCTGCTGATCCTCGCCCTCGGCGGAGTCACGCTGCTCCACCTCGCCTGGTACGCGGCCGCCGCGATCGTCTTCCTGCTGGTGGTGGTCGTCGCCTCGTACCGGCAGACCTGCCACGCCTACCCGGGCGGCGGCGGCGCCTACGTCGTCAGCGCCGAGAACCTCGGGCCCACCGCCGCCCTCACCGCCGCCTCCGCGCTGCTCATCGACTACGTGATGACCGTGGCGGTCTCCGTCGTCTCCGGCGTCGCCGCCATCACCTCCGCCATTCCCGCCCTGAGCGACCACGAAGTCGCGCTGTCCGTGGGATTCGTGGTGCTGCTGACCCTCATGAACCTGCGCGGCGTCCGCGAGTCGGGCCGCGTCTTCGCCATCCCCACCTACGGCTTCGTCCTGGTCGTCTACGTCATGTTCGCCTTCGCCGCGGTGCGCCTGGCCACCGGCGAGACCATCCGCGCCGAGTCCGCCCACCTGCCGATCACCGAGGCCGGCACCTACACCGGCCTCGCCCTCGTCCTCCTGGCGATGCGCGCCTTCGCCTCCGGCTGTACCGCGCTCACCGGCGTCGAGGCGATCAGCAACGGCGTCCCCGCCTTCCGGAAGCCGAAGGCGCAGAACGCGGCGGCCACGCTCGCCGCGATGGGCGTGCTCTCCGTGACCATGTTCGTGGGCATCACCGCGCTCGCCATGTCGTACCGGGTGCACGTCGCGGCCGACCCCACCGAGCTGGGCCTGGCCCCGGGCACCCCGATGTCCACCGCGCTCGCCCAGATCGGCCGCGCCACCTTCGGGAACTGGCACTTCCTCTTCTACCTGCTCCAGGCGGTCACGGCCGGCGTCCTGGTCCTCGCCGCCAACACCGCCTTCAACGGCTTCCCGATGCTCGCCTCGATCCTGGCCAGGGACCGCTACGCGCCCCGCCAGCTCTTCAACCGCGGCGACCGGCTCGTCTACTCCAACGGCGTCGTCCTCCTCGCGCTCGTCGCCATCGCCCTCATCGTCGCCTTCGACGCCGAACTGACCCGCCTCATCCAGCTGTACATCATCGGCGTCTTCGTCTCCTTCACCCTCTCCCAGGCCGGCATGGTCAGGCACTGGAGGCGGGAGCTCGCCTCGCCCGCCACCCCGCGGGCGGAGCGCGTGCACATCCACCGCCGGCTCGCCATCAACGCGGTCGGCGCCACCCTGACCGCCCTGGTCCTGGTCATCGTCCTCGTCACCAAGTTCACGCACGGGGCCTGGCTGGTCGTCATCGCCATGCCGCTGCTGTTCCTCGGCATGAAGGGCGTGCGCCGCCACTACGACCAGGTGGCCCGGCAGGTCGCCGTCGCCCCCGGCGCCAGGCCCCGCAAGCCCGCCCGCCACCACGTCCTGGTGCTGGTCTCCTCCGTGCACGCCCCGACGCTCAAGGCCCTCGGCTACGCGCAGGGGCTGCGCCCGGACGTCCTGACGGCGGTCACCGTCGCGGCGGACGAGGAGGAGGTGGCCCGGCTGCGCGAGGAGTGGGCCGAGCACGACCCCGGGCTGCCGCTGAAGATCCTGCACTCCCCGTACCGCGAGGTGGTGGCCCCGGTCCTCGCCCACGTGCAGGAACTGGCCGCGGACAGCTCGACGGACATGCTGTCGGTGGTCATCCCGGAGTACGTGGTGGGCCACTGGTGGGAGCAGCCCCTGCACAACCAGAACGCGCTGCGGCTGAAGGCGCGGCTGCTGTTCACGCCCGGGGTCGCGGTGATCGACGTGCCGTACCTGCTGGAGTCGGCGCGCCCGCAAGGCCCGCGGTAGCGGGCTCCGAGGCGGCCCGCTGCACCACGGCCGCGTGCGCCAGCGTCAGCTCCACCACGTGCCGCGGGTCGGCGAGGGAGCGGCCGGTGAGCTGCTCCAGACGGCGCAGCCGGTTGGAGACGGTGTTGCGGTGGCAGTACAGCCGCTGCGCGGCGGACGCCGTGGAACCCCGGCAGGCCAGCCAGGTGCCCAGCGTGGTCAGCAACAGCCGGCAGTCCTCCGCGGGCAGCGCCAGTACGGGCCCCAGCACCACCGCCCGTAACCGGCCCGCCAGTTCGGACTGGGCCGCGACCAGCGCCGCCGGCAGCCCTTCGTCGAGCAGCGCCGTGCGCGGGCCGCCGGACGCGGGAGCGGTGCGCAGCGCCAGGGCCGCCAGCCGGTGCGCCCGGGCCAGCTCGCCCGGTGCCTCCACGACCGGGCTGACCCCCGCCCGCACCCCGAGCGGCGCGAGCAGGTCCCGTACGGACTCCAGCGGATGGTGGCCCAGGTCCACCAGGCCGGTCTCCCCGCCGGCGCGGATCCGCCACAGCACGCGCGGCGTGCCGGTGGTCACGGGTCCTTCCGCCGGGTGGGACGGGCCGTCCGCGGCGGCCACCACGACCACCGCGAAGCGGCCCCGCGCGGGCAGCCCCAGCTGCGCGGCGGCCTCCGCGGCGGCGGGCCCGCCGCCGTCGGCCGCGCCGTCCAGCAGGGCGTCGAGCAGGGCCGCGCGCCGCTCCCGGTCGCGGTCGGCGCGCACGGCCTCCGTACGCCGGTACGACTCCGACACGGCGTCCGCCATCTGGTCCAGTACGTCCCACAGGGCGGGCGCGCCCGGCAGCAGCCGGGGCAGCGCCGCCCGGTCGTGGGAGGCCACGGCCTCGGTGAGGGTCTGCCAGAGCAGCCGCCCGACGCTGCGGTGGGTCCGCAGCAGCGAGGCGAGCGGCAGCCCCTGTTCGGCCCGCAGGGCGCCGGTGGTCCAGGCGTCGGAGAGGTCCGGGGGCAGGCCGCGCGAGCTGCGGACCAGGCCCTCCACGGCCTGACGGAACGTGCGGTGGATCCGCTCGCGCAGCTCGGCGCGGCCGATCAGGGCGGCGTACGCGGGATCCTCGGCCAGCGTCCGGTCGGCGAGCCGGTCCGCCGCCACGGCGATCCGGCGGTACAGGTCCTCGCGTATCTCCTCGATGATCCGCTCCATGACGGGCAGCCTGACACGGCGAAGGCCGCGCTGGGGAGGCCCGGGACCGCCCGCATATGCCGCCGCGGGCGAATCCGACACCGGCGACCCCGGAGACCACGAGCCCGGCCTGATCGGTGAGGCACCCCCGTAGGTCCTCACCGCCCCGCCGGTCGAACGCGTTTCCCGGAGCTCCCCGCGCCCCGGCCGGGACCGGTCAGCCGGCGTAGTCGCTGATCACCCGGCGGGCCACCGCCGCACGGGCGGGCGCGAGTTCGGCCGCCACCGCGGCCTCCCGCGGACCGGCGCACTTCACCCGCGCCGGATGCGGGCCACCCGCGGCCGCGAGGCGCCGTCGCAGGTGGGTCGGCGGGTGCGTGGCGTCCACGCTGTGCCCCCGCCGGGCGGCAGCCCGGCGCAGCCGCTCGTACTCCCGCTCCGGTACCGCGCCGAACCGCTCGGCCAGCCGCTCCCACAGCTCGTGCCCCGCGGACTCCCGGGCCTCGCGCCCGGCGCGTCCGCCACGCATCTGCGCGGCCACGGACTCCCGCCGGAGCCGCTCGTCGACCGCGTCCGCCACCAGCAGCCGGTCCATGAGCGCGACGGCCGCCGCCGAGGAGCCGACCCGGGCCGCACTCGCGTCGGCCAGGTACTCCGCCCGCTGCGAAGCCCGCAGGGTCAGTCCGTCGAGCAGTCGGAGCAGCCCGTAGACCACGCACCGGGGGAGGAAGGTGGCCGCGTTCACGAACCGGTCCAGCAGCCGCTGCGGGGCCGTCGGTGCCAGCAGGTAGTACCAGACCGACAGCGCGTGCAGCGCTCCGCCGGTGACCCGCATGCGCCGGATGTCGCCGTGGGCGAAGTGGCCCAGCTCGTGCCCGAGCAGCGCCACCCGCTCCTGCGGCGTGAGGATCTCCCACAGCCCGAGCCCCAGATACAGCACACGCTGCTGCCGCAGGCCGTACGTGGTCACCGCCGCGTTGGCCGCCGGCTCCACCACCACGGCGTGCACACCGGCCGTGCCGACCGCGGACGCCACCTCGTCGATCAGGTCGAACAGCTGTGGCGCGTCCGCCCGGTACAGCACCGGCTCGTCCTTCGGCAGCCGCCGCGGCCGGGGCCGCAGGGCCGCCGCGATCCCCAACAGCAGGGCCCCCAGAACCGGCTGCACCCCCGTGTCCCAGCCCAGGACCACCAGCAGCACCCCTGCCGCCACGAGCGCCGAGGTGAGCCCGTGCACCAGCAGGGACACGCCGAAGGCCAGTACCGTCATGGCGTCCCGGCCCCGCGGCCGGCCGTCGTCGGCCCCCTGCTCCAGCTCGGCCGCCAGCTGGTCCCCGTACGCCCGGACGAGGCGGCGCCGGACGGCCGCGATCCGCCCGGGCTCCGGGTCGGGCGCACCCGGGTCCACGTTCCAGTCGCAGGCCGCACACCACTCGACGTACAGCTCGTGCACCGGCACCGGGCTCCCGCACTCAGGGCACTCCCGGGTCGCCGCCACGGCCGTTCCCTCGCCGATCGCCATGATTCCCTTCCTGCCGCGACCCCCCTGGATCAGCGGTCCGGGAAGGATAAGGGGCGGGTAAGGCGCCCTCGCACCGGGCTGACGTGCGGCGATGCCGCTTTGCCGGGGGTGGGGTGGTTTGCCGTTGCCGGCCTGAGGGCCGGGGCGCGGGGCACGGGCCGGGCGGGGCGGGGGTCACGGCGCGGGGTCCCGGACTCGGGCCGGACACGCCTGCCGGGCGGCGGTCGGGCGGGGGTCCGGTGATCTTATGCTCGGGTTTACGCGCGTCGGCCGCGTTCGCGGCCCGTGAGCGACTTTGATGGGTTTGCCAGGCCTCGTACCGGAGCAGGGGGACTACTCATGGGCGCCGACCACCCCAGTCAGAAGGACAGCACACCCACCCTGATCGGTTCCGTGCAGCGCGCACTGCGCCTCGTGGAAGCGATGTACGCCGAAGGCGGGGCGACGGCCAAGCGGCTCGCCCGGCTCACCGGCATTCCGCTGCCCACCGTCTACCACCTGCTGCGCACCCTCAGCCACGAGGGCTACGTCCAGCGCGAGGGCGGGTCCTTCCGGCTCGCGGACGATCTCCCGCTCGCTTCGTGATCAAAAGGCGACGGGTTCCGGCCAAGCTGTCGCGCGGTTCCGCGCATGTTCCTGCGGAAAATGCCAGAACCCCCTTCCGCTCTGTGGAAGTTGAGTAAGTTCCCTCCTGTCGCGCCGTACGACCGTGCACCCCGCACGTCCGGCCGGGAGGGGAGCCCGCGTGCCCGGGATCGACGAATGCCTGCTCGAAGCCATGGCCCTGCCTGGTGCGAAGGGGGCCGCGCTGGTCGACTGGAGCAGCGGACTGGCCCTCGGCACCGCCGGGGACTCGCCCGTCGGGGACCACGAGACCACCGCCGCCGAGACCGCCGAGCTGGCACGCGCGGCCGCCGAGTACGAGTCCTTCGCCCCGGCGGACGAGGCTCCCTTACGAGGTGAGGCGGCCGGCCCGCCCGTCGAGGACCTGATCGTCACCACCCGCACCGGCTACCACGTGCTCCGCTTCGTGGAGACGAGCTTCGACAGCAGCGTCTTCCTGCACCTCTGGCTCGACCGCGCCGACGGCAACCTCGCGCTCGCCCGCCACAAACTCCGCGCCCTCGCCGAGGGGCTGGTGCTCAGATGACCGCTCCGACGACCGCCCCGGCGGCCACCGCCGTCTCGCCGCTCCTCACCCGGCTCGCCGCCGAGCGCGCCACCGGCGCCCTGCTGCGCGACCGGGGCACCCTCTTCCTCGAGGACGGGCGCATCGTGCACGCCGAGAGCCCGGCCACTCCCGGCCTCGACGTCCTGCTCACCACCGGCGGCGCCCTCGCCCCCGAGCGCTGGCGCGAGGCCGTGGACCGGGCCGGCGCCCGCCGCCAGGTGGCCCGCTTCCTCGTGGACAGCGGCGGCCTCGCGGGCGGCGAGCTGGAGATCTGCCACCTCGCCGCGATCTTCGACGCCGCCTTCTTCGCCCTGTCCCCGGGCAGCGGGCCCTCCCGCTTCCGCCGCGGCGCCACCCACTGGATCGGCTCGGTCCGCTCGGTCCCGGCCGCCGCCGTGGAACGCGAGACCCGCCGCCGCCGGGAACTGCTCGACGCGGTCTGGCCGTATCCGCTGCTCGACACCGCGCCCGTGGTGCCGCGGCCCGCCGCGCCCGGTCAGACCGTCACCGCCCGGCAGCGGATCCTGCTGGGGCAGGCCGACGGCGTCCGCACCCCCGCGGACCTCGCGTGGGTCCTGGGCCGGCCCGCCTTCCACACCCTGCTCGACGTACGGCGCCTGGCGGCGGCCGGACTGGTCGAGACCCCGCACACGCCGGCCCCGCCGCCTGCCGCGGAACCCCTTCCCGACTGGATGACCGAGACCCAATCCCCGGACGTGGCGCTGCTCCGCCGCTTACGCGACGCACTGGAGGCAAGCCTGTGAGGCTCCCCCTGCGACCGGCCCTGCGCGCCGACCGCTCCGAGCGGAGGCAGCCCGAAAGGAGAAAGGCCGACATGAGCACGGTGCCCGCCGAGGCGGAGGCCGAGATACTCGCCGAGCTCCGCAGGCTGCGGGCCCGGGTACCCCAGCTCACCGGCGCCCTCGCAGCCAGTGCCGACGGCCTGGTACTCGCCCAGGACAGCGCCGCTTCCGAGGGCGAGACCGTCGCCGCGCTGACCGCGGCCGCCCTCGGGGTCGCCCAGCGGCTGAGCGACAGCACCGGCCAGGGCGGGTTCCGGGAGCTCCTGGTGCGCGGCGAACTCGGGTACGTGGCCACCTACGCCGCCGGCGAGGCGGCCGTCCTCACGCTCACGGCCGAGACGCGCGTCAACGTGGGGCGCCTCCACCTGGAGGCCCGGCGCTCCAGCCTGCGCATAGCGGAGCTCATCGACCACACCCTCGGGCGGCGCGGCGCCGCCGTCCCGCCCGCCTGACCCCCGTAGAGCCACACCGGCAGGACCGAACAGAAGACAGCAACGGAAAGAGGAACCCTCATGGCAAACGTCGAGACCGCCCTCAAGGAAGCCACCACCACCATCGACGGCGCGCTCGGTGCCGCCCTGGTCGACTACGGCAGTGGCATGGCCCTCGGAACCATCGGCGGCGGCAAGGAACTCGACCTCGCCGTCGCGGCCGCGGGCAACACGGACGTGGTGCGCGCGAAGGTCCGCACGATGGAGATGCTCGGCCTCAAGGACGAGATCGAGGACATCCTCATCACGCTCGGAGGCCAGTACCACCTGATCCGCCTGCTCAAGGGCCGCGGTGCCTCGGGCTTCTTCCTCTACCTGGCCCTCGACAAGGGGCGGGCCAACCTCGCGATGGCGCGCCACCAGTTGAAGAAGATCGAGTCCGAGCTGGAGGTCTGACCGGGAATCGCCTGGGTGGCGGGCGGCTTAATTCTTTGCCGTCCGCCCCGGCGATCAGCCGCTATATGTCCGAAATGGGGGGAGTTCATGATTCCGTTACGGAGTAGGATGCTCTGAGCAGCTGATCATCGACAAAGCATAAAACGCTGGAGAACCCGCCACCCATGCCCCCGCGCCTGAGCATCGTCGTCCCCGTATACAACGTCGAGCTCTACCTCGACGAGTGCCTGGAATCACTCGCAGCTCAGACCTTCGACGACTTCGAGGTCATCCTCGTGGACGACGGTTCCACGGACACGAGCGCCGTCCTCGCGAAGGCCTTCGCCGCGCGGGACAAGCGGTTCCGGGTCGTCATGCAGGACAACGCGGGCCTCGGTGCGGCCCGCAACGTGGGTGCCCGCCACGCCAACCCGGACAGCGAGTACCTGGCCTTCGTCGACAGTGACGACACCCTGCCGGACTACGCCTACGAGCGGCTCATCGCAGCACTCGACGAGACCGGCTCGGACTTCGCCGGCGGCAACGTGAAGCGGTTCCGCTCCGTCGGCATGCAGCAGTCGTGGGGACACCGCGCCGCCTTCGCCAAGACGCAGCTGAAGACCCACATTTCGAAGTTCCCCGCGCTGGTCACCGACCGCACCGCGTGGAACAAGGTCTACCGGCGCACCTTCTGGGACGAGCACGGCTTCCAGTACCCCGAGGGCATCCTCTACGAGGACGCCCCGGTCAGCATCCCCGCGCACTACTTCGCCTCCAGCGTCGACATCATCAGCGACTGCGTCTACCACTGGCGCGTCCGCGAGACCGGCGAGCGCTCCATCACCCAGCGCTCCACCGACCCGGTCTCGCTCATCGACCGCGTCACGTCCGTCCGCCTGGTCCGCGAGTCCCTCAAGGCCAAGCAGGGCGCCAAGTACGCCCGCTACCTGCGCGACTACGACTACAACGTACTGAGCGAGGAACTCCCGCTCATCTACAAGTACGTCCCCGAAGGCGGCCCCGAGTTCCGCGACGCGTTCGTCAAGGAGGTCGGCGGCCTCGTCCGGGAGATCGGCACCGGCCCCTGGTCCGACCTGACCGTCGCCGACCGCCTCAAGGCGTACCTCGCGAGCGAAGGCCGCGTGGAGGACTTCATCGCCCTCCTGCACCACCAGCGCGACTACCAGTACAGCGTGCCGGTCAAGGGCCTCGCCCGCCCGCAGGCGGACTACCCCTTCCTCCACGGCCGCCCGCCCGTCCCCGCCAAGATCCTCACCCTCGGTCCGCGCGAGCGCCGCGTCGTCAGCCGCCTCGAGCAGGCGGCCTGGGCCGACGGCAAGCTGCTCCTGCGCGGCTACGCACTCCCCGGCCACCTCGGCGCGGAGAGCCGCCTCGGCTCCCGCAAGATGCTGATCTTCCGTGAGGGCGGCAAGCGCCGCCGCTCGGTCGTCAGCGCCCGCACCGTCGCCTCCCCGATGGCCACCGTGAAGTCCCCGCACCTCGCCCTGCGGCACGCGGACTGGGCCGGCTTCACCGCCGTCGTCGACCCCTCGATCTTCCAGTCGGGCGGCAAGTGGAACGACGGCATATGGACCACCTCCATCGCCGTCACGGGCGCGGGCGGCCTGCACCGGGCGCGCCTGAAGGGCGGGGAGCACGACACCGGCCAGAACCCGCCCGCGCACTGGGTGGCCCCCGACGTTCGGATCCTCCCGGCCGTCAACGGAGCCCTCACCATCCAGGTGGAGACCGTGCGGGCCCGCGCCCTGGACGTCCGGCCCGCCGACGACGACGCCGTCGAGATCACCGGTGAACTTTCCGCCGAGGCCGGCGCCGGCGCCGCCACGCTCACCGCCGTACACGTGGGCACCGGCACCGTCCTCAGCGTTCCGCTGGAGACCGGCGCCGCGGCGCCCGGCGGCCGGATCCCCTTCACCGCCCGCGTACCGCTGGCCGAGCTGGCCGCCGTACCGGACGCCCCGTGCGAGCCCGGCGAGTGGACCCCGGAGCCCTGGAGCCTGTCCGTGCTCGGCGCCGACGGCACCGAGCACCGCCTCGTCCACGACGAGCGCGGCGGCTTCGACGGCCTCGTCGTGCGCCTGCCCGGCGAGGACGCGGACCGCACGCTCTTCGCCAAGCGCGGCAGCACCGGCCACCTCACCCTCTCCGTGCAGCCCTCGCCGCCGCTCGTCGACACCGTCGAGGCCCAGGACGGCACCGTGACCCTACGGGGCCGGTTCGTCGCGCCCACCGACGAGCCGTACGAACTCGTCCTGCACAACGCGTACGGCGTGGAGTTCAGCTACCCCGTCACCCGCGACGGCGACGGCTTCGAAACCACCTTCGAGCCCGTGCTCCCCGAGCCGTACGCGGGCCGCACCACGCTCCCCGAAGGCCGCTGGTGGCCCACGATGCGCCCGGTCTCCCGGGGCGGAACCACCGCCGGCCTGCTCGGCGTCGACCGCGGCGCCCCCGTGCAGATGGGTCCCGGCACGCTCGCCTCCGGACCGCACCCCTTCACCACGCTGGGCCGCCGGATGCGGATCGAGAGCCGCCTGTACGACCGCATGGTGCTCGTCGCCGACCCGCTGCTCAGCCCGCACGACCGCTCCCGCTACGCCCAGCGCGTCGCCCGGTTCGAGACCTACCCGGCGCAGCGCGCCCTGCCGGTCAAGGACGTGGTCCTCTACGACACCTTCAAGGGGACGGGCGCCGGTGACTCCCCGCGCGCCATCCACGAGGAACTGGTGCGCCGCGGCGAGAAGCTGGAACACGTCTGGCTCGTCCGCGACGGCCGCACCGAGGTCCCGGCGACCGCCCGCGCCGTGCAGTACGGCAGCGTCGAGTACTGGGACCTGCTCGCCCGCGCCCGTTACTTCGTGACCAACGACAACGTCCCGCTCCGCTTCCAGCGGCGCTCCGGCCAGGTCGTCGTACAGACCTGGCACGGCACGCCGGTCAAGCAGATCGGCCACGACTTCGTCCACGACTACTACACGAGCCCCGAGATCCTCGAGGGACTGGCGCACGACAGCGCCCAGTGGACCCTGCTGGCCTCGCCCAGCTCGTACGCCACGCCCCTGCTCAAGCGCGCCCTGGGCTACGACGGCGAGGTCATCGAGTCCGGCAGCCCGCGCACGGACGCGCTCGTACGGCCCGACGCGGAGCGCATCGCTGAGGTCCGGCGTCGCCTGGGTCTCCCCGAGGGCAAGAAGGTCGTCCTCTACATGCCCACGTGGCGGGAGAACTGCGAGGGCTGGTCCGGCGGCTACAAGCTCGACCTGCGGATCGACCTGGACGCGGCCCGCCGCGAGCTGGGCGAGGACCACGTCCTGCTGATCCGCGGCCACCACCACGTGACCGAGCAGGTCCGTGACGGCGTCCGGGACGGTTTCGTCGTCGACGTGTCCCGCTGGCCCGACGCGGCGGACCTGCTGCTCGTCGCCGACGTGCTGATCTCGGACTACTCCTCCGCGCTCTTCGACTTCGCGCTCACCGACCGGCCGATCCTGCTCTTCACCTACGACCTGGACCGCTACCGGGACACCCTGCGCGGCTTCAACTTCGATCTGGAGGAGAAGGCTCCCGGCCCGCTGCTGCGGGACTCGGCGAGCCTGATCGAGGCCGTACGCAACGCCGACGCCCTCGGCGAGCAGTACGCGCAGGCCCGGGCCGCCTGGCGCGAGGAGTTCTGCGACCTGGACGACGGCCACGCCACCGAGCGTGTCGTCGACCGCATGCTGGAGCTGGGCGCCGGCCCGGCGAAGTAGCCCGAACGGGCGAATTCCCGGCTGAACGCGAACCGGCCCCGGGCCCACCGATGAATTTCGGGCCCGGGGCCGGTCTGTATGTGAGGAACGCAGTACACGTCCCCGCATACGCGACGCGCGATGCGCGCCAGGAGGCAGTCATGAGCAGCAAGGGCTTCACCACGTGCCTGTGGTTCGACGGCGACGCGGAGGCCGCCGCCGACTACTACGTGTCCGTCTTCAAGGACGGCAAGATCGGCAGGATCGGCCGCTACACGGACGCGGGCCCCGGCCCGGCTGGTTCGGTGATGGTCGTGGAGTTCGAGATCAACGGGCAGAAGTTCGTCGGCCTCAACGGCGGACCGGAGTTCCGGTTCACGGAGGCGATCTCCTTCCAGATCCACTGTTCCGACGAGGCCGAGTCGGACTACTACTGGGACGCGCTGACCAAGGAGGGCGGCCAGGAGGTCGCCTGCGGCTGGGTCAAGGACAAGTTCGGCGTCTCCTGGCAGGTCATCCCGCCCGGGGCCATCGAGCTCGTCAGCGACCCGGACCCGGGGCGGGCCGCCCGGGCCACGGCCGCCATGATGAAGATGAAGAAGCTGGACGTGGCGGAGATGCGCCGGGCGGCCGCGGGGGAGTGAGCGGGTCCCGCGCGTACCGCCGGGGGGTGTCGTACGGATCAGCCCGCCTGATCCGTACGACGCCCCCTAACCGCTGAACCGGGCCAGCAGCGACGGCAGGGCGGTGCCGATCGGCTCGCGGACGACCTCGTCGGCGAGGGGGTCGTACGGGGTCTCCTCCGCGTTCACGATGATCAGCCGGGCCCCGGCCTCCGCGGCCATTGCGGCCAGGGACGCGGCGGGCTGCACCTGGAGGGTGGACCCGACGGCGATGAAGACCTGGCACCCCTTGGCCACGGCCATCGCCTGCCCCAGCACCACCGGGTCGAGCCGCTCGCCGAACATCACGGTCGCCGCCTTCAGGATCCCGCCGCACGCCAGGCAGGCGGGGTCCGGTTCACCGGCGGCGACCCGGGCCAGCGCCTCGTCCATGTCCGAGCGGGCGTGGCAGGCCGTGCAGACCACCGAGCGGGCGCTGCCGTGCAGTTCGAGCACCTTGCGAGCCGGCATCCCGGCGAGCTGGTGCAGCCCGTCCACGTTCTGCGTGATCACCCGCACCGGGGTGCCGCCGCGCTCCAGCTCGGCCACGGCCAGGTGTGCGGCGTTGGGCCGGGCTCCGAGGGCGCCGAGTTCGGCCCGCATCAGCCAGGACCGTCGGCGGATCTCCGGATCGGCCATGTAGTACTCGTAGGTCACGAGCTTCTCGGCGTCGGGTTCCCGGCGCCACAGCCCCTGTGGCCCCCGGTAGTCCGGAATCCCGGAATCGGTGGACATCCCGGCCCCACTGAACACTGCGACGAGCGGCTTTCCCATGGGCCGACCGTACGCAGGGCGACCACCGGCCCGCGACCGAATTCAGCGCTCCGCGGCGGGCACCCCCCTGGAGGCGTGGCACGGCCACCGTTCCCGTCGGGCCGACGGCCTCGCGACCACCGCTTCACTCTTTTGGCCCCGTGTGTCCCGTGCGTTTCGGACGCCGTGCGCCGATCACATCATTGCGGGCGGCTGCCGGTGGTGGCTGGGCAGGACAGGGGGCGCGGAGGGCGTTTTCGTCGGTGCATCGCGCCCTCCACAGGAGTGAGATCCCGGCAGCGGCCTCCCGAGGGGCCGGGTGGTCGGGTACAAAACGGACATGAAGCTCATGACGTACCGCCTAGGCGCCCTTCTGACGACTCTGCTCGCGCTGTCGGCCCCGCTGTCCGTCGCCGCTGCCCACGCCGCCCCCGCCGTGGTTCCGCCGCCGCACGACGCCAGGAAGATCAGTGCCTTCCTCACCGGTTTCTACGGCCACCACGGCCCGACCGACTACGACCGCCACAACCGGGTCTCGGAGGTGCTCAAGGACCGGCAGAGGGATCGCGCGGACGCCGACGTCCTGCTCTGCGCCCCGGGCACGCCGCAGGACATCACCGTCGGTCCGGTCACCGTCGCCGAGACGGCCGGGGTCGGCTGGGCCACCGTCACCACCCACTGGGATTCCGGGAAGACGGACACCTTCACCGCGTACGTACGCCTCGACTCCCAGCCCATCTACCTCGACGACGTGATCTGCGCGGGCTGAGGCTCCGCGGCCCCCAAGGGATCCATCATGCCGCGGGGGCCCGGTTCCTGACGATTGATCAGGAACTGCCGTGGCCCGCCGCCCGGTCTGGTACAACACGGGCATGACGGGATTCGAGATCACCGGCGCGAGCGCCGCCGACATGGAAATGATCCGCGGCTGGGCCGATGAAGAGGGCTGGAACCCGGGAGACTCGGACCGGTTCGCCTTCGCGGTCGCCGACCCCGAGGGCTTCCTCGTCGGCCGGCTCGACGGTGAACCGGTGGCCAGCATCTCCGCCGTCCGCTACGGCGAGGGCTTCGGGTTCATCGGCTTCTACATCGCCCGCCCCGCCTTCCGCGGGCGGGGCTACGGCATCCGGGTGTGGAACGCGGGGATGGAGCGGCTGCGCGGGCGGCTGGTCGGCCTGGACGGGGTCGTCGACCAGCAGGCCAACTACCGCAAGTCCGGGTTCCGTTCCGCCTGGAACAACATCCGCCACGAGGGCGTGCCGCACGCCGGGGACGGGGCGGTCGAAGACTTCGAGGTGGTGGACGCGGCCGGCCTGCCGTTCGGCCGGCTCGCCGCCTACGACCGGCGGTTCTTCCCCGCCTCGCGCGACGCCTTTCTGTCCGCCTGGACGGCGCTGCCCGGCCGAACGGCGCTGGCCGCCGTCCGCGACGGCAGGATCGAGGGGCTCGGCGTCATCCGCCCCTGCAGCGGCGCCGCCCGGATCGGCCCGCTCTACGCCTCCACCCCCCAAGTGGCGGCCGGCCTGATCCGGCGGCTGGCGGAGCGCACGCCCGGAGGGCTGGTCTCGGTGGACGTGCCGGACGCCAACCCGGGCGCCGTCGAGCTGTTCACGGGCCTGGGCCTGACCCCCACCTTCGAGGCCGCCCGGATGTACACCGGCCCCGCCCCGGAGGTCGAACTGCCCGGGATCTACGGGGTCACCAGCCTCGAACTGGGCTGACGGGGAACGGCCGAGGCCCGGGCGGCCGGGCGGCAGTCGACGCGCCGCCCGGCCACCCGGTACACCGGGGGGTGTCAGAAGTCGAACAGCGTGCCCGCGGTGCTCCGCAGGCCGCACGGGTTGGCGAAGGTGTACGAGTCGTTCAGCCGGCGGCCCTGCCACACCCCGTCGGCCGTCACGGTCACGGGGTTCCACTCCCTGGTGCACGCGGTGCCGGCGCCGGGCGCCGCGAGCACGTCCAACTCGGCCGCGTTGGCCCGTAATTCGGCGCAGGCGGTGGCGGGCTGCGGGTGCGTACCGCCCGGCTTCGGCGCGCACACCAGTGTCACCGCGCGCAGCACCGTACCGGTTTCGCTGTCTTCCCCGGCGGTCACACCGAGCACGAGCGCGGAGGGCGCGTACAGGCTCTGCGTACCGGACGGCGCGGCTCCGGCCGTTCCGGGCCAGGCCAGTGCGGTGAGCGCGGTGAGCGCCATGGCGGCGGAACCGAGCCCAAGACCCTTTGCGATGGACCGCATTGCGAACACTCCTTTGGGTTGTTGTTGCGGATAGCGGACACGAGTCTTGCCCACGCGGGCCGTGAACGCCCGTTCGCACCTCTGTTTTCCGTCACGGATCGTGTACGAATGAGCGCAGACCGCAGGGCTGTGGCCACGGCTGACCAGTGAGGGAGCGGGCCGCCGAAACGGCCGAACACCGACCCGGAGATACGCGTGAAACCTTTGCGCAGGGCTGCGCGGCGGCTCCTACGGGGGTGCTCACAGGTGACTCTGACGGGGCTTCGGCGGGTTCCGTCCGCGGCTCCGGCCGGGTCCCCGAGTGGGCCTGGGACCCGCAAGGGGGTAGGGCCGGCCCTACCCCGGAGACTCGGTCTGGACCCGCTGTGTCCCGCCGCCCGACGCGATGGGGTGGGGTCATGCGAATCGACGCGGTCCACCTCACGGACGTGAGCCGGGTGCACGGCTCCGGCGACCACGCGGTCACCGCCCTCGACCGGGTCTCCATCGGCTTTCCCCAGGGCACCTTCACCGCCGTCATGGGCCCCTCCGGATCCGGCAAGTCCACGCTGCTCCAGTGCGCGGCCGGCCTCGACCGGCCCACCTCCGGCACCGTGACCGTCGGAGGTACCGACCTCACCGGGCTCAGCGAGACCCGGCTCACCCTGCTGCGCCGCGACCGGATCGGCTTCGTCTTCCAGGCCTTCAACCTGCTGCCCTCCCTGACCGCCGAGCAGAACGTCGCCCTGCCCCTGCGCCTGGCCGGCCGCCGCCCCGCCAAGGCCGAGGTCCGTGAGGCCCTGGCCCGGGTCGGCCTGGGCGACCGGGCCCGGCACCGCCCCGCCGAGATGTCCGGCGGCCAGCAGCAGCGCGTGGCCCTGGCCCGCGCCCTCATCACCCGTCCCGAGGTGCTCTTCGGGGACGAACCCACCGGAGCCCTCGACTCCCGGACCGGCCGCGAGGTGCTCACCATGCTGCGGTCCCTGGTCGACACCGAACGCCAGACCGTCGTCATGGTCACCCACGACCCGGTCGCCGCCTCCTACGCCGACCGCGTCGTCTTCCTCGCCGACGGCCGTCCGAACGGCGAACTCACCGGTGCCCGCGCCGAGGACATCGCCGCGCACATGACCAAGCTGGAGGACGCGCCGTGCTGAGCACCGCCCTGCGCACCGTGCGCGCCCGCTGGGTCTCCTTCGCCGGCAGCTTCGTCGCCCTCGCACTCGGCGTCGGCCTGCTCGCCACCATGGGTCTCGGCCTCGCCGCCACCCTGGAGGCACCGCAACGCGGCCCGGAGCGTTTCTCCCGGGCCCCCGTCGTCGTCAAGGGCAACGACACCCTGCGCGTCCCGACCGCCATCGGCGAGCGCACCGGGAAGCTGGCCCACCCGAAACCCGTGTCACCCCGACTCGCCGTGCGGCTGGCCGGCCTCGGCCCCACCACCGAGGACCGGTCCTTCCCGGTGCGCGCCGACGGCGGGCCGCAGCGGCTGGTCGGCCATCCGTGGTCCGTCGCCGCCTTCGCCCCGTACACCCTCGACGAGGGCAGGGCCCCGCAATCCGACGGCGAGGTCGTCACCACCGGCTGGGCCCGCCCGGGCGAGCGGCTCACCACCGACCGCGGCCCCGCCACCGTCGTCGGCACCGTCAAGGCCCCCGGCGGCCACCGGTTCGAGGAGGCCGTCTTCTGGACCGACGCCCGCGCCGCCCGGCTGTCGCCCGCCGTCGACCAGCTCGTCGTCGCCGCCGACCCGGCCGCCGTACGGGCCGCGGTCGGCCACGACCCCTCGGTACGGGTCCTGACCGACCGCGACCGCCGCTACGCCGACCCCGATCCCGAGCGCGACAGCGAGGCCCTGCTCGCCGTCAACGCCGCACTCGGCACCGCGGGCGGGATCACCGGCTTCGTCTCCGTGTTCGTGGTCGCCTCCACGTTCGCCTTCGCCGTCGCCCAGCGCCGCAAGGAGTTCGCCCTGCTGCGCACCGCAGGCGCCACCCCGCGGCAGATCCGCCGCATGGTGCTCGCCGAGGCGCTGACCGTGGGCGTGCTCGCCTCCGCAACCGGGTGCGTCCTCGGGGCGTACGGGGCGCCCGTACTGGCCGGGGCCATGGTCGAGGGGGAGCTGGCACCGCACTGGTTCGCCATCGGTGACGCCGCCTGGCCCTTCCACCTGGCCTTCTGGACCGGCCTCGGCGTCTGCCTGGCCGGAGCCGTCGCCGCCTCCTGGCGGGCCGGCCGGGTGGGCCCCGCCGAGGCGCTGCGCGAAGCCGCCGTGGAACCGGGCACCATGACCGCCGGCCGCTGGATCCTCGGCGCCGGGCTGCTGCTGACCGGCCTCGGGACCCTCGCCCACGCCCTGTTCGCCGACCCCTCCGACCTGCTCCACCGCAAGACCTACATCAGCCGGCCCATGCTGCTGATCGTCGCCTTCGCGCTGTTGGCGCCGGTACTGGTCCGGCCGCTGGTCCGCTTCTTCGGCCGGCTCCCGGCCCGGATGCCGGGCGCCGGGGGGATGCTGGTCCGCGAGAACGCTGCCGCCGGAATCCGGCGTACGGCGGCCGTCGCCGCGCCCGTCCTGGTCACGGTGGCACTCGCGGGATCCCTGCTCGGCACCACGGCCACCCTGAACGAGGCCAGGGCCGCCGAGGTCCGGCAGCGCACCACCGCCGACTTCGTGATCACCGCGGGTCCCGCCGGCTTCGGCCCGGCCACCGTCGAACAGGTCCGCGCCGTCCCCGGCACCGAGGTCTCCGCGACGGCCGCCGACGCCGTCCACGTCCTGGAGGAGGGCGTGGCGCTGATCCGCTCCGACGCCCGGGCGGTCGACCCGGCGGCCCTCGCCAGGACCGCCGAACTGCCCCTCACCGCGGGAAGGGTCACCGACCTCGACGACGATTCCGTCATCGTCAACGAGGAATGGGAGCGGCACGACGTCGGATCCACCGTCGACGTCTGGCTCGGCGACGGCAGCCCCAGACGGCTGCGGATCGCCGCGGTGATGAGCATCGGCACCGGCAACAACGGGGTGTACGTCACCGCGGCCAACGCCCCCGGCGCGACGGTGGACCGCATCGACGTACGGCTCGTCCCCGGCGCGGACGCCGCCGCGGCCGGCCGGGCACTGGCCGAGGCCGCCCGGCCGGCCGGGGGCCGGCTCCTCACCACGGAGGAGTGGGTGAAGGCCGGTTACCCGGAGACCAAGCGCACCACCCGGCTCGGGCTCCTGCTGGTCCTCGGCATCGCCCTGCTCTACACCGGCATCGGCCTCGCCAACACCCTGGTCATGGCCACGTCCGACCGTGCCCGCGAGTTCGCGGCGCTCCGGCTGGCCGGCGCCACCCGCGGGCAGGTGCTGCGGCTGGTGGCGGGGGAATCCCTGATGGTCGTCCTCATCGGCGCGGTCTTGGGGACGCTCGTCGCCGCCCTGAACCTGGCCGGCATCCGGGGTGCCCTCGCCCTGCTGGGCGTCCGGAGCGGCGTCGTGGTCGCGTGGGACGCGCTGGGGGCGATGACCGCGGCCTGCGCGGCCGTGGCGGTGGTGGCCGCCGTGTCCTCGGCCGCGGTCGTCCTGCGGCGGCGCCCGGTCGAGCTGGCGGGCGTACGCGAGTAGGGGCGTACGCGAGCGGGGCGTCCGAAGGGGGCCCGTCGCCCGCCGGGGAGAGCCCCGGGGGAGGTGTCCGGATGTGACAGGGAATCGTCATTGCGGCCCATGCGCCGCAGCCGTGAAGATCGGTTCATGCCCACTCCGCACCGTGTCGTCATCGCGGTCTTCCCCGATGTCGACCTCCTCGACGTCACCGGCCCGGCCGAGGTCTTCGCGCTGGCCAACCGGGAGACCGCGGGCCGCGCCGGCTACCGGGTCCGCCTCGCCGGACCGGCCGCCGGAGCGGTCCGCACGTCCGCGGGCGTACGGCTGCTCGCCGACGTGTCCTTCGAGGAGGTCGGCGGGGAGGTGGACACCCTGCTGGTGCCGGGCGCGGTCGACATGGCCGAAAGCGGCCCCGTCGCCCGTATCGACGACGCGGTCGTGGCATGGGTGAAGGAGACCGCCCCGCACGCCCGGCGGGTCGCCTCGGTGTGCGTGGGAGCGCACGTCCTGGCCGCGGCCGGGCTGCTGGACGGGAAGACGGCCACCACCCACTGGTCGACCGCGGCTCAGCTCGCCGCCGACCATCCGGAGATCACGGTCGACCCCGACCCGATCTTCGTACGGACCGACCGCGGCCGGCTGTGGACGGGCGCCGGGATCAGCGCCTGCCTGGACCTCGCCCTGGCCCTGGTGGCCGAAGACCTGGGCGAGCAGACGGCCCTCTCCGTGGCCCGGCAGCTGGTGATGTACCTCAAGCGGCAGGGCGGCCAGAGCCAGTTCTCCGTACCGCTCAGCCGCCCCGCGGCCGAACGCCGGGACATCGACGAGCTGCGGCTGTGGATCGCCGAGCACCTGAACGAGGACCTCTCCGCGCCGGCCCTGGCCGCCCGGATGTGCCTCAGCGAACGGCATTTCGCGCGCGTCTTCACCCAGGAGACGGGCGTGGGCCCCGCCGCCTACGTCGAAGCGGCCCGCATCGAGGTCGCCCGGCGGCTGCTGGAGACCACCGACGACCGGCTCGACCGGATCGCGGCCGCCGCCGGGCTCGGTTCGGCGGAAACCCTGCACCGGGCGTTCCGGCGGCAGCTGGCCACGACCCCGGCGGCCTACCGCCGCCGCTTCCGCACGCAGGCCGGCTGACCTGCGCCACCCCCACCTGTTTCCCCCGGCACGGAGCGAGGCGGACGGCTTCGCCCTGCCCTTTTTCTCCCATGAGAGGCATCCGATGAGCACGAACACCGCGTCCAGGACCCTGCGTGACGTGAGCGGACTGGACAACCGGCCGCCCCGGCTGAGCGAGTCCGTCCTGATCATGATCGATTTCCAGAACACCTACCGCACCGGCGTCATGGCCCTGGCGGGGGCCGAGGAAGCCCTGGCGGCCGGCGCCCGCCTGCTGGAGCGGGCCCGCGCGGCGGGCACGCCGGTGATCCACGTGATCAACGACGGAGGCGAGGGCACCCCCTACGACATCCGCGCCCACATCGGCTCCCTCAGCGACGAGGTCGCGCCGGCCGACGGCGAAGCGGTCGTGGTCAAGCAGGTCCCCAACGCCTTCCACGGCACCGACTTGGAGAAGACCCTGACCGACCTGGGCGCCGGCCCCGGCAGTGGCAAGGACCTGGTGCTGGCCGGGTTCATGACGCACATGTGCGTCACCTTCACGGCGGAGGGCGCCTTCTGCCTCGGCTACCGGCCCACCGTCGTCGCCGACGCCACCGCCACCCGCGCACTGGCCGCCCCCGACGGCACGGTCCTGCCCGCCTCCGCCCTCCAGGCCGCCGCCCTGACGACCGTCACCGACCTGTTCGGCCTCGTGGTCCCGACCGCGGACGCCCTCGGCGCCTGAGCGGCGTATGGGGCCCGGGCGCGGCAGGAACGGAGCCCTGCCGCGCCCCGGCCGGCCTATCCCGCCGCGGCCCGCGGCGCGTACAGGTCCATGAGACGGGTGCGGGTCTGCTGGAGCCGCAGGGAGAGGACTCGGCCGACCCAGTGCCCGATCGCGGAGCCGAAGGTGGGATCGGCGTCCATGAGCATCCGTACGCCCGGGCCGTCGAACTCGTACGCACGCACCGGGGTCATCGCCTCGGCGCTCAGCTGCCACACGTACGGCGGGAACAGCCACGACCAGCCCACCAGCTCACCCGGGCCGAGGTTCTCCACCGGCGCGGGCCGGCGGCCGGGCACGGGGATCTCCAGGGTCACCGTGCCGGAGCGCACGATCCAGAAGGAATCCGCCTTGGCTCCTTCGTCGAAGATGCGCGCCCCTTCGCGGAAATTGACCTCACGGGCCTGGGACATCAGCCGTCCCCGGTGCTCCGTGGACAGCATGGCAGCGATTCGTACGGGGGAAGGTGTGCTCACGACGGCCTCCGATCAGCCCCCCACGACGCGACTGCTATCCCCAGTGTCGCCGACGCCCGCCCGATCCCGGCCGGATCGGGCGGGGCTTCTTCCGGATCAGCCCGATCCGGCCCAGTGCCCGGCGGATCACGGCCGGGTCCGGGGCGTCACTCGCTAGTCCTCGGCGTTGGCCTCCAGGCAGGCCAGCTCCATGGCGTCCAGCACTGCCTCGTGGCTGCGGCCGCTCAGCTCGGCGACGTTCTCGATCTGGGCGGTCGCCCAGGCCGCCAGCGTCATCGCCAGCACCCGGAGCCCGTCGGTGCCGTGGTCGGCCAGGATCCCGTCGGCCACGACCATGGCGTCCTCGGGCACCTGCTCGGGCGGTTCGAGGCCCGCCAGACCCCGCAGCATGGTGAGGGTGCGGCGGGAGATCTCCGGCGTCATCCCCGCCAGCCGCATGTCCTCGTCCTCGTCCATCCGTCCCACCCTCCGGTGCCGTGCCCATCACCTCAGGGCACGGTAGAGGGGGCCGGGCCCGCGCGGGGCGGTTTCGCCAGGGTGACCCTCCGTAGAGGGGTGGCGACCTGCGGTGCCGAGGGGTGCCGTTCGGATCGGAACCGGCCGGATCGCGCCCGTGCCCGCCCCGGCGCGATTTTGCATCCGATGGGTCAAGTGGCGTGAACCGCACGGCGATTCATCCTAGTGTGCGGCCGTACGCATGGCCGCGGACGGCTGTTCGGCGGTTTTAGGTCATGTCCCGGTCCACCCGGCCACGCGTCGGGCGGCCGGTACCGCACACCGCACACCGAACTGGGGGGTTCATGCGCAGAACCAGCAGGTCCCAAGGGTTCACCGCCGCTCTCGCCCTGGCCCTGGCCGGAACCGGCGCGGGCCTCGGCCTCGGCCTCGCCCCGCCGGCGGCGGCCCTCACTCCGCCCGTCGCCTTCACCGCCGACGCCCTGCCGACCTGGCAGCCCAACGGAGTCGTCTGGGCCCTCGCCCAGGCCGGCGGCCAGGTCTTCGTCGGAGGCACCTTCTCCGCCGTACGCCCGCCCACCGGCGGCGCCGGCAGTGAGCGGCCCGCCGTGAACTTCGTGGCGCTGGACGCCGCGACCGGCGCGCCGACCTCCTGCACCCTGTCCTTCACCGTCGGCTCGGGCACCGCCACCGTCCGCGCGCTCACCCTCTCGCCCGACAAGAAGACCCTCTACGCCGGCGGCTACTTCGGCGCCGTCAACGGCACCCCCGTCTCCAGCCTCGCCGCCGTCGACGTGGCGAGCTGCACGGTCAAGGCCTCCTTCCGGCCCGCCTTCGCGGCCACCGTCCGCGCCCTCGCCGTCACCGCCGACACCGTCTACGCGGGCGGCGACTTCCTCACCGTCGCCGGCCAGGCCCGCGCGCGCTTCGCCGCGGTCGACGCGGCCGACGGCACGCTGCGCCCCTTCACCGCCGACGCCGACGAGCCCGGGCGCGCCGTCGAGGTGACCCCCGACGGCAACAACGTCGTACTGGGCGGCGACTTCTTCACCGTCAACGGTGCCAACACCCACGCGCTGGCCGTCGTGAACGCCACCAGCGGAGCCCTCACCAAGGCGTACCCCGGCTTCATCGAGACCAACTCGGTGGTCAAGGACATCGCGACCGACGCGACCGGCTTCTACACCGCCAACGAGGGCACGGGCGGCGGCGTCTTCGACGGCCGCATCGCACTCGACCTCGACGACCTGGGCCAGCGCTGGCGCGACACCTGCCTCGGGGCCACCCAGGCCGTACTGCCGTACCAGAACGTGCTCTACAGCGCCTCGCACGCACACGACTGCTCCAGCGTCGGCGAGTTTCCCGACGGCCGGCGCCACCACCTGCTTGCCCAGCCCACCACCGGCACCGGCAAGCTGGGCTGGGCCCCCGACACCAACGACGGCATCGGGGAGGGCATCGGCCCGCGGGTGATGACGGTCGGCTCGAAGGACGGCGTCCCGTACCTGTGGGTCGGCGGGGAGTTCACCACCGTCAACGGCGCCGCGCAGCAGAGCCTGACGCGCTTCGCCTCCACCGGGGACACCGGCGCGCCCAGCGTGCCCGTCGCCAGTGCGGTCAGCTTCAAGCCCGGCGAGGCCCAGGTGCGCTGGCGCACCAGCCTCGACCTGGACGACAGCGCACTCACCTACAGGATCTACCGCAACGGCGCGGGCACGCCGATCGCCACGGTCACCGCGGACTCGCTGTTCTTCCGGCGCCCGCAGGCCTCCTGGACCGACACCACCGTCACGCCGGGGCAGACGTACACCTACCGGGTGACGGCGACCGACGCGGCGGGCAACACCAGCGCCCTGTCGGGTACGGCCGCCGTGACGGTCCCGACCTCGGTGGACGGCTACCCGAACCAGGTCCGCGCCGACGGAGCACAGCAGTACTGGCGCTACGACGAATCCGCCCTGCCCTTCGTCGCGGACTCCTCGGACGGCGGCAACCGGAGCGGCGTGCACCTGAACGCCCCCGCCCTGCGCCAGAGCCCGGGCGCGGTCCCCGGCGCGAGCACGGCGATCGGCTTCAACGGCACGGACACCCAGGTGTACGGGGACAAGCGGCAGACCGTGGGCAGCACCTACACCATCGAGACCTGGTTCAGGACGAACACCACCCGGGGCGGCAAGCTCTTCGGCTTCGGCAGCAACCAGGAGCGCGGCAGCAACCAGTACGACAAGCACCTCTACATGACCAATGACGGGCGCCTGGTCTACGGCGTCTACACCGGTGCCACCCGCACCATCACCACCACCGGCACCTACAACGACAACCAGTGGCACCACGCCGTCGCCACCCAGGGCCCCGGCGGGATGACCCTCTACGTCGACGGCGTCCAGAAGGGCACCCTCGCCGTCACCACGCACGAGAACTTCTCGGGCTACTGGCACGCCGGCGGGGACAGCCTCGGCGGCTGGCCCGACCGCCCCACCAGCGAATACTGGGCGGGCCAACTGGACGAGACCGCCGTCTACCCGACCGTCCTGAGCGCGGCGCAGGTGCAGCACCACTACGCCCTCGCCACCGCCCCGGGCGACTCGGTGGTCCAGGTGACCGCCGCCGAGGACACCTACGCCAACGCGGGCGCGCCCGACGGCAATTACGGCACCTCGGGATCGCTCGCCGTGCGCGGCACCTCGTTCTACGCGAGCTACCTCCGCTTCGACCTGCCCGCCCCGCCCGCGGGAACGGTCCTGAAGTCGGCCGTGCTCGCCGTCAAGACGAGCACCATGAGCGGAGCCGGAACGACGGACACCGTCTCCGTCGTCCCCGTCACCGGCGCGTGGACCGAGGGCGGAACGACCTACGACAACCGCCCCGCACTCGGCGGCCCGGCGCTCGGCGGCTTCGCGGGCGTCCCGGACGGCTCGGCGGTGCACACCACCGGGCTGAACACCACGGCGGTCGCCGCGGCGCTCGGCGGCTCCTACAGCCTGGCCCTGACCAGCGCCGGCACGGACGCCCTGTGGCTCTGGTCCTCGGAGGCACAGGCCAACGAGGGAACCCCCCGCCTGACGCTGACCTTCGGCGCCCCGTAGCCGCACCAGGCGCTCCCCCCGGCCGGCGTGTTGCACGTGCGCCACCCGGACCGGGGGGTCAGGCGATCGTGTACGTGAAGGTGTACGCGACGGAGGCGTCCCCGTGGCGGCAGGTGAACCCGCCCGAACCGGTCAGACCGGCCAGGTCCCCGGTGCCGGAGCCGGGGACCACCTCGAAACGGCAGGTGGTGCCGGTGGCGTCGAAGCCGCCGCGCTCCTCCAGGACGAAGGTTCCCTTGCGGCCGTCGACACCGCCCGAGACCAGTTCCATGCCGGAGTAGGACCCGACGTTCTCCCCGGTGTAGGCGATCACGTACGAGCAGGAGGTCGCGGCCGCCTCGATCCCGCCGGAGAAGGCGTTGGTGACCGTGGCGTGCGCGAGGCGCGGAGTGGAGTCGGGGGAGCCGACGGGCTGTTCCTGCCAGTCGGTGAAGGTGAAACGGCCGGCGGTCTCGACGGTGGTCGGCGTGGGCATGCGTGTCCTCTCGGCGGGCCGGACGGTCTGCTCCGCCCGGCATGACCCCAGGCTGGCAGCCGTACCTGACACCTCCTGTCAGGTACGGAGTCCGGTACCGCGACAATGGCCGCCATGCGCGCCGACCGGCTCCTCTCCCTGCTCCTGCTGCTCCAGAACCGCGGCCGCATGACCGCGCCCGAACTGGCCGAGGCGCTGGAGGTGTCCGTCCGCACCGTCTACCGGGACGTCGAGGCCCTCGGCGCCTCCGGGGTCCCCGTCCTCGCCGACCGCGGCCCGGCCGGCGGATACCGGCTGGCGGACGGCTACCGCACCCGCCTCACGGGCCTCACCGACACCCAGGCCGGTTCGCTGTTCCTCGCCGGCGCTCCCGGACCGGCCCGGGAGCTCGGCCTCGGCGCCGACCTGGCCGCCGCCCAGCTGAAGCTCCAGGCCGCGCTGCCCGCCGCGCTCGCCGGCCGGGCCCGGCAGATCCAGGACCGCTTCCACCTCGACGCCCCCGCCTGGTTCCGGGACGCCGACCCCGTACCGCACCTCGCACGGATCGCCCAGGCCGTCTGGGACCAGCGGATCCTGCGCACCCACTACCGCCGGTGGCGCGGGGAGGTGCACCGCGAACTGCATCCGCTCGGCCTCGTCCTCAAGGGCGGCATCTGGTACCTCGTGGCCCGGACCGAGGGGACGGTGCGCACCTACCGCGTCTCCAGGTTCCTGGCCGTGGACACCACGGAGGACGGCTTCGAGCGGCCCACCGGCTTCGAACTCGCCGCGTACTGGCGGGAGTCCACCGACCGCCTCGATGCGGCCCTGCACCGGCAGACCGCCGACCTGCGCCTCTCGCCCCGCGGACAGCGGCTGCTCCCGATGTGGTTCGGCGCCGCGGGCGTACGGGCCCTCGCCGACGCCGGCCCGGCCGACGCGGACGGGTGGGTACGGACCGCCCTCCCGGTCGAATCAGCGGCCGTCGCGGTCGGCGACCTGCTCCGCATGGGCACGGACGCCGAAGTGCTCGGACCACCCGAACTGCGCACCGCCCTCGCCGATACGGTCGCGGCCCTGGCGGAGCGGTACCGGGCCTGAGGCGGTCTGTCCGCGGTCCGCGGCGCCGGACTCCCAACGGACCTCGCCGTCCTGGTGGTACGGGGTCGGGCGCAGCCCGCAGGCCGCGGCGACCGCCGCCGAGGCGGCGTGGTCCGGGTGGACGTGCGCGACCAGGCGGCCGATCGGGACGTCCGCCAGGAAGCCGGCCAGGATCCGGGCGGCCTCGGTGGCGAACCCGCGGCCCTGCCAGGGGGTGCCGATGATCCAGGCCAGCTCGGCGAGGGCCCGTTCCGGGGTGACGGTGGCCTGCACGGTACCGATCAGCCGTCCCGGCCCGCGCAGCCGTACGACCCAGTTGGCCCAGACGACACCGGGATCGGGGGAGCCGCCCGCCAGCCGCTCGTACCGGGCGCGCAACGCGTCGGCCGGCAGCGGCTCACCGCCGATGAAGGCATGCAGGGCGGGGTCGTTCAGGACACCGGCCATCTCTTCGGCGTGCCCGGGCTGCAGCGGAACCAGATCGACCCGCCGCCCGGGCGGTGTGAGGCGGCGGCTCAGGTGCAGGGCGAGCTGCCGCGACTGCGCGGCACCTCCCCGGCCGGTGCCGTCCCCCCGTGTGCCATGTGTGTCCATCGGTCAAGTGTCTCCCGGCACAGGGGCGTGGCCGGCCGGTTCCGGGGGCGCGGGCGTCAGCGAGGGGGCTCCACCTCGAGGAAGCGCCGCCTGCGCGGGCCGCGGTAGAGGAGGCACACCCAGCCGAGGCGTTCCAGCGCGGCCGCGCACGCCGTCAGCCGCTCCTGCTCCTCCTCGGCCGCGCCGCTGCCGCGCGGGCCGACCCAGGTCACCTCCGCGCGCCCCGCCTCGGGGGCGGCGCTCACGCGGTATCCCGTGCGCACGGGCAGTCCCCGGGAGTCCACCGCGGAAGGCGGGATCCCCGACGCCTCCAGGACGAGGGCCACCGCGCGCGGCAGCTGCCGTACCTCCCACGGCGCGGGAACCGCCGTGCCCGCCGGGCCGTTGACCAGACGGCGGATCTGCAGCAGCCCCTCGTACGCCGTGCGCAGCTCCGCCGCCCGCCCGGCATCCGGCGGCGTGGCCGGACCGTCGCCGGTCGCCGCCTCGAAGCCCTGCCCCGACACCGGCATCGCCCACCGCCCCGTCCGTCTGAGTACGTCGTCCCCAACGGCCTGAGTATCCGCCCCGATTCCCCGCCGTGCCGCCGCTGGTCGAATGAGGCCATGACCTCCGCGACCTCCCGCCCCCGCCTGCAGCACGTGACCACCGCCGGTTCCGCCCTCGCCGTGGCCCTGGTTCCCCTCGTCGTCGGCGTGCTGCTCGCCAAAGCCATGGCCGCGGACCCGATGACCCCGGTCAACGCCCTGATCGCCGGGGGCGGACAGCGCGCCTCCCTGCCCCGCGGCGAATGGCGCCGGCGCGGTCACGGCACCCTGCGCCGGCTGCGCACCGCGCGCCGTGATACGGCCCGCCGGTGCGCTCACGTCTGCGGCCGCCGCCCCTGAGACGGCCCCTCCCCCTGCGCGCCCAGCCACGCCCGGGCCGCCCGCGGCGTCCGCAGCCGGACCACGCGCAGCGGCGCGAACCTCGGATCGGCGGCCCGGCGGCCGATCTCCACCCGCCTCGTCCCGTATCGCGTCCAGGCCCACCTCACCGGATGGTCGGCCCGCAGCCACTCGCGCCAGGCCTCCCGGTTGCCGCCGAACAGCCGCTCGCGCAGCAGGCTCCGGCGCAGCGAGCGGAGCACCACGCGCCGCATGACCACGTGTCGCGGGTGGTCCAGCCAGACGACGGTGTCGGCCCGCTCCCACAGCAGGTCCCGGACGGCTCGGGGGCCGAGCGAGTCGAAGACCCACCGCTCGGTCCCGGCGAGCCGCGCCGTGTCCTCGGCGAAGGTCGGGCTGACGGCCCACCCGGGACCGGCGAAGTGAAGGGCGTCCATCTCGTGGAACGGCAGGTCGAGCCGCTCGCCCAGGGCCCGGGCCAGGGTGGACTTCCCCGCTCCGCTGATCCCGACCACCAGTACGCGTCGCATCCGGGCACGGTAGGCCATGCCCGGGCCGGGGCACGAGGCCCCCGCGGGGGCGGGTCAGCGGCCGTACTGGCGCAGGCAGAGGTCCACGATGGACGGCGGTACCGCGCCCTCGGCGGCCGCGCACAGCTCGTCCGCCCCCGGCGGCGGGACCGGCTGGCGGCGCGGGTGGGGAGGCGCGGGTTTGGCCGCGCGCGGGCGGCGGGTGGTCGCCGCCGGCTTCGCGGGCCGTGCGGCGGGCGGCCGGGCAGCCTTGGCGTGGGGCCGCCCGGGGGCCGGAGCCTGACGCGGGCCGGCCTGCGGATCGGCGGGATCAGGCACGGGCGCCCCCGGCAGCTTCCCCAGGGGCAGCGCCTCCGGCACCCCCGGGGGCGGCACGGAATCCCGTACGGGAACGGGCGCGGGAACCGGAGCCGCGTCCTGCGGGCCGACGGAGACGCAGCCGGCGCTCGTGAGGAGCGCGAGGAGGGAGAGGGGCACGGCCCGGCGTAACAGCATCCGACCACCTTGCCGTACGGCCCGGCCGGCACCGTCCCCCGTCTCACGCGTCCGGGTGACGCCGCCGGAGCGGAATCGATTCGCCGCCGGAGCGTGGACAGTGGGTGGTCCTGGATCCACCGGTATGGGAGGGTCACCGCAGCAGCAGCGCGGGTGCCGGCGGAGGCGCGACCTCCGGTACCCCGTGCCGCCGTGTCCTGCCCGCCGTTCCGCCCGTACGGAGTACCGATCCATGACCGCAGCCGCCGCGCCCGGCAACCCCGCGCCCGCTCCGGAACCCGAGCCCGCCTCCGGTACCGGGGCCGGCCGCGCGCACACGTCCCGCGTACCGGGCGCCAGACCGGAGCGGGACTCCCTGCCCGGGCCCGGTTCCGCGCCCGATTCCGGGCCGGGCCCCGCAGCAGCCCCCCGCCCCGCATGGAAGGGCTGGGCGGCCGTGTGCGCCGTCGCGCTCGGGATCTTCTGCCTGATCACCTCCGAGCTGCTGCCCGTCGGGCTGCTCACCCCCGTCGGGGCCGACCTCCGCGTGTCCGACGGCACCGCCGGGCTCATGGTGACCGTGCCGGGGCTGGTCGCAGGCCTCTGCGCACCGCTCGTCACCGTCGGCGCCGGCCGCCTCGACCGGCGGCTCGTGCTCTGCGTACTCATCGCCCTGATGGCCGCCGCCAACCTCGCCGCCGCCGCGGCGCCGAACTTCGCCGTCCTCCTGGCCGCCCGCCTGCTCGTCGGAGTCAGCGTCGGCGGTTTCTGGGCCATCGCCGGGGGACTCGCCGTCCGGCTGGTCCCCGAGCGCCACGTCGGCCGGGCGACCGCGCTCGTCTTCGGCGGTGTCCCGACCGCCTCGGTGCTCGGCGTTCCCGCCGGCACCCTGCTCGGCGAACTGGGCGGCTGGCGCAGCGCCTTCGCGGCGGTCGGCGTCCTCGGACTCCTCACGCTGACCGCGCTCCTCCTGCTGCTGCCCCCGCTGCCGCCGACCCGGCACATCACCTTCCCCGAACTCCCCGCCCTGCTCCGCGGGAACCGTGCCGTGCGTGCCGGAGTGATCGTCACCTTCCTCGTGGTGACCGGGCAGTTCGCCGCCTACACCTTCGTCCGGCCCATCCTGCAGGACGTCTCGGGCATCGACGCCGCGTACGTGAGCACCCTGCTGCTCGGCTACGGCGCCGCCGGGGTCGCGGGCAACTTCGTGGCCGGGCCGCGCGATCCGTACCGTACGGTGCTCACGGTCAGCGCCTGCCTCACCGGCATCCTCGGCCTGATCGCCGTCCTGCCGGGAGCGGCCGCCGGGACCGTGCTGCTGCTCGCCTGGGGGCTCGCGTACGGAGGGGTCTCGGTGAGCCTCCAGAGCTGGATGAACACCGCCGCGCCGGCCGCCACCGAGGCCGCGTCCTCGCTGATGGTGGCCATGTTCAACCTGGCCATAGCCGCGGGCGCGCTGCTCGGCGGCCTCGCGGTCGACGGCATCTCCGCCCCCGCCGCCCCGTTCGGCGGAGCCGCCCTGATGCTCGTGGCGGCGGTCACGGTGTGGGTCACGTCCGTCCGCCGCCGGCCCGGTGCCCTCAAGTGATCCGTCGGCAGAGAGCGGATGGACGGGGGCAGATCGGACATCCGGCTTGACCCGGCCGTGCCCGGAGGTGAAGAGTGCGCCGGTCGAGAACCACCGCTTGAGCTGCACTTCGGAGATGTCCCAGATGCTCGTGTCCGTCCGCTCATTGCCCGTACCGGGGCTCGCCCCGGCCACGACCGGCGGTTCCCTCGCACTCGGCGGTACGCCCGGCCGCGCTCCCGGCGGAGCCGCCGTACGCGCCGTGACGGTCCCGGCCGCCCGGCGGCGCGGGGCCTGACCGGCCGGGACGGGGCCGGCACCGCACCGCCGCGCCGGCCCCCGACCCAGCCGGGGAGACACATGTCCGACCACTCCGATGAGAGCGGGACCGTCCCCGACGACCGCCTGTTCATACGCCCGTACGTGGCCTCCTCGGGCGTACCGCCCCAGCAGGCGGCAACCGGCCCGGCCTGGCCGAGCGGGCCCGCGCCCCTTTCCGGCCCGGTGCCGGACCGGGAACCTGCGCGCGCCGCCGCCGGCCCGGCCGCCGCTCGGGCTGCGCGCGGTGGTGCCGGCGCCCGTGTCAGTGCGGGGGCCGGTGCCGGTGGCTCCGGTCGTCGTGCCGCCGGCCGCCGCGAGCGGCGCCGGGTCCCGCCCTCCGCCGTCGTGGCCCTGACGGTGCTCGCCGCGGCCGGGGTCCTGGTGTTCCTGCTGGGCGGCTCCGATCCGCAGCCACCGCCCCGGTCCGCACGGCCCCCCGACCTGTCCGTGCCCGCGCTCCCCGCGCGCAGCCCGGACGCCGCCGGCGCGACCTCGGCCCCGGCCGACGACCGCCCGTCCGCGTCACCGACGGCCTCCGGCCCCACCGCTCCGGCCGCGAGCCGCAGCGGGCAGCCGACGCCTCCGCCGAGCGCCTCCGCAGCGCAGCCGTCACCCGGCGCGGCGGCCGGCACGCTGCGCCCGGGGGACCGCGGGCCCGAGGTGAGCGAGCTGCAGAGGCGGCTCTACGGGCAGGGGTTCACGTACGTCTCCGTCACCGGCGTGTACGACGGCCAGACCCGCCGCGGTGTGGCCCAGCTGCAGAGCGACCGGGGCATCACCGGCGACCCGAAGGGGGTCTACGGCCCGGCCACGCGGGCCGCGTTCGGCTGAACGGGCCAACGCGGAGTCCGGGCAGGCGCGCGCGGTCTCACTGGTCCCGCCCGTGAGGGCGGAGCTGTTCCACCAGCTCGGCCAGGTCCTCGCAGACCTGTTCGATCTGGAGGCGGACGTTGTTCTGCTCGGTGACGAGCGCCGCCAGCAGCAGACCGGTCAGGGCCGCGGCCCCGTTGAGCGCCTGGAGGGTGACCATGATCTCGAAGAGGGTGTGGCGGGCGAACGCTCCGGTGCGGTCGCGCGCCGCCGAATTGGCCATGACGGAGACGAGCAGGGCGCACGGCGCGCTCCCGGCCAGCTGGAAGCGGACCGCCGCCCAGATGAGGAGCGGGAAGACGAGGTAGAGGAGGGAGAGGGAGCTGCGGGTGATCACGAAGGTGAGGACGACGGCGGCGACCACCAGCGCCGCCGACTCGCCCAGGCGGTAGCTGTCGCGGGGCAGCCGGGCCCTGCGCAGGACGAGCAGGAGCGGGGTCACCACGAGCACGCCCATCGCGTCCCCGGCCCACCAGGCCGACCACGTCGACCAGAAGCTCGCCAGGGCCAGGTCGCCGGTGAGGATCAGGATCCAGGTCCCGGCGGTCGAGCTGATCAGCATCGGCACCAGGCCGCCGAGGAAGACCAGCGCCAGCCCGTCCCGCAGCCGGTCCAGCTCGACGCGGAAGCCGGCCCGGCGGAGCATCAGGTACGCGCACACCGGAGCGAGGGTGTTGCCCGCGACGATCCCCCCGTCGGGGAGGAGGTCGAACGTGCTGATGCTCTCGATGGCGAGGTAGGTGCCCAGGGCGATCCCCGGCCAGACCAGGACGCCCCGCCACAGGAGCGCCGCGAGGGCGATGCCCGTGGGCGGCCACAGGGGCGTGACCATCGCGCCCTCGACCACCACGCGCTGGAGCAGGCCGATCCGCGCGCCCGCGTAGTAGGCGACGGCGACGGCGAGGATCCACAGAACAGCTTCGGGGAGGCGTCGCCATTCCTGGTTGCGCACCACAGCATCAGACAACAGTCGCCGCGCCTGGGCGGGCCGTGACACGCGCTTGGCCGCTCGGTGGCTCGGGGGCTCAGTGGCTCGGCGGGTCAGACTCGGCGGCTCGCGGCGTCGTGCCGGAGGACGAGTACGGCGGCGTCGTCGGCGTGGCCGGTGGAATCGGCCACCTTCATCACCTCGGCGGCGATCTCGTCGGGTTCGGCGGCCGCCGCCTCCCTGACGACCTGCGCCACCCGCTCCAGCCCCACGTCGATCGGGAACGCCGGCCCTTCGACCACCCCGTCCGTGAGCAGGACGATCGCGCCCGCCGTCGTCAGCCGGCGCCGGGTCACGGCGTATCCCGCGCCGGGCAGCATGCCCAGCGGCAGCCCGCCGTCGTCCTCGGTGATGCCGTACTCGCCGTCCACGGTGGCCCAGACCGAGGGGACGTGTCCTGCGCGGGCGCTCTCGAACTCCCAGGTCTCGGGGTCGAAGCGCAGCAGGGTGCACGTGGCGAAGAGGTCGCCGTCCGTCGAGAGCAGGACGTCATTGGTCCGGCTCAGGACCTCGCCGGGGTCCTCGACGACGGAGCCCACGGCACGAAGTCCGATCCGGACCTGCCCCATGAAGGCGGCCGCCTCGACATCGTGCCCCTCCACGTCGCCGATGGAGAAGGCGAGCGCCCCGTCGGGCAGCCGGAAGCCGTCGTACCAGTCACCGCCGATGTCCAGGCCGTCCCGGGCAGGCGCGTACCGGGCCGCGGCCCGCAGCCCCGGCAGGACGGGCAGCGAGGCGGGCAGCATCGCACGTTGCAGCACCTCGGCCAGCCGCACCCGCGCCTGCTGCAGTTCCGCCCCTTCCCGGGCCTGGGCGGTGAGCCGGCCCAGCCTGGACAGGAGGTCGGCGCTCGCGGCCCGCGGATGACGATGCGGGCTCATGGGCCACTCCTTCCGCCGCGCGAAAGGCCCGTGCTCATCATATTTGCGGTCGGCGCGGTGCGCTCAGGCAGCGGCGGCCCGGCCTGCTCCGGGGCCGTACCGAGGCCGTACCAGGGCCGTTGCGGACCTCAGCGGCCGCCGGAGACCCGAAGCACGGCTCCCGTCGTGTACGAGGCCTCCGGGGACAGCAGCCAGGCGATCGCCCCGGCCACCTCCTCGGGCTGCCCGGGCCGGCCGAGCGGGATGCCGGCCGCCGCCCGGGCCGGCCGGTCGGGGTCGCCCATCGCCGCGTGCATGTCGGTTTCGATGATGCCGGGCGCCACGGCGTTGACCCGGATCCCGTCCGGGCCGAGCTCCTTGGAGAGGCCGATGGTCAGGGCGTCGGCGGCGGCCTTGGTCGCGGCGTAGTGGACGTAGTCCCCGGGGCTGCCGAGGGTCGCGGCGGCCGAGGAGACGTTGACGATCGCCCCGCCGCCCGCCGCGGCCATGTCCCGGGCGGCCCGGCGGCAGCACAGCAGGTACCCCAGGAGGTTGACCTCGACCACGCGCCGCAGGTCCTCGGTCCGGGCGTCGGCGAGCCGGCCCAGCGGGCCGGTCACCCCGGCGTTGTTGACCAGCCCCGTCACCGTGCCGAGTTCCGCGCCGGCGATGTCGAACAGCCGCTCGACACCGCACTCCTCGGAGGTGTCCGCGCGTACGGTGACACAGCGCGCCCCCGCGGCCCGTATCCGGTCGGCGGTCTTCTCGGCCGCCTCCTCGTCGTGGACGTAGCCCAGCGCCAGGTCGTGTCCGTCCGCGGCGAGCCGCAGGCAGGTGGCGGCGCCGATCCCCCTGCTGCCCCCGGTGACGACGGTGACCGGACGACGATGTGACATGTGAGCCTCCCCTATGAGCCGCGCCGCAGTGCCTTCGCGGCGCGGCAGGCTAACACCCCTCCGAACGGGCCGCAGCGGCGCGCCGCGACAGCAGCGCCCTGCCGACGCGCCACCAGAAGTGCGGCGTTTCCAGGTCGGCGGGGTGGCGGCGCATGTTGACCACGTCGAGGAAGCGCTCGTTGACCCAGGCGTCCGTCACGGAGGCCTCGCCCAACCGGTCGGAGAGGGCCTTGGCGAGCCGGTAGCCGCGCGGGTAGGGCCCGGTCACGTGGGGCCGGGCGAGGTCCGAGAGGGTGGAGACCTTCCACGCCGCGTCGACGACGACCCGCACGTGCTCGAAGTAGCCGACGGCCGGCGCCCTGAGGTCGGCGCCCTTGCGAAGGTGGGCGGCGAGGCACGAGGCGTGCAGGAAGGCGGAGGTCATCCCCTGGCCGTAGACGGGGTTGAAGGAGGCGACGGCGTCCCCGACGGCGAACAGGCCGCCGGGCAGCCGCTCCGTCCGGGACCAGTTGCGCCGCATGGAGTGCGCCATCGTGTACGTCTCGACCTCGCCGAGCAGCTCGCACCGTCGGGCGACGACGCCGAACGGCTCGGCCTCCATGGCGCGCATGCGCTGGAGGAAGGCGTTCCGGTCGCGGCTGAGCCTGCGGTCCGCGTAGGCGGCGATGACCACCATCCAGCGGTCGCCCTCGACGGCTGCCATCGCGCCGGTGTCGGGCTGCCGGTCCAGGGTGGCCGCGAGGGGCAGCTGGTGCGCGACGCGTACGCCGGGCAGTTCCGCGCCGCGGCGGAACAGGCCGGTGGCGTAGCCGAGGTCGATCCTCATGCGGTCGACGGGCGGCTCGGGCCAGCCGCCGTCCCGCAGCCAGGAGGTCAGCCGGCTGGAGCGGCCCATGGCGTCGACGACGGCGTCGACCGCAAGGCAGGTCTCCGGACCGCCGTCGGCCCCCTGGAGAAGGACGCCGGTCACGCGCCCGCCCTCGAAGCGCAGGCCGCAGGCCCGGCCCCGCACCACCGTCAGGTGCTCGTCGGCGAGGGTCCGGCGGCGGATGCGGTCCTCCAGGAGGCGGCGCGTGGTCCCGATGAGCTCGTTGCCCGGGACGGCGACCTTGCGCGTACCGCCCGCGAACAGCTGGATCTCCTCTCCGGAGCCCAATACCGCCCCGTGCTGCACCAATTCGTCCGACAGGCCGGGGAACCAGCGCTCCGCCTGCGTGCGCCCCATGTCGAGCAGTGCGTGCAGCTGCCCGCTCTGCGGCACCCCCTTGCGGCCGGCCCCGGCTCCTTCCGCCACGCCGCCCAGGCCGTCGGGCTCGACCAGGGTCACCCTGACCCCGGAACTCCGTAACGCCCGAACAGCGGCGAGTCCCGCGACACTTCCGCCCAGGACCGCAACGTGCTGCATGAGGTGTCTCCCCTTCCCGGAGCCCCGAGCGGGGCTTCCCGTCAGCACCCTACGGCCGCCCCCGCGGCGGGAGGACCCCTACCTCCTGCTCCGCCCTGCCGGACCCCCGCGCCGCGGGGCGCGCACACGGTGGTGCGCCCCCCGGGGCACGGGCCGTCCCGCGCGGGGCGGGCCGGCGTCCACGCCGTTGCGGACGTGCTCCGGAGCCGGTCCCGGCTGCCCGTGCCGGCCCGCGGCCATGACGAGCGCGGCGATGCCGAGGACGAGCAGCCAGGGCGGGAGCGCCTCGACCAGTGCGGGGATCAGGGCGAGGGCCGGCGCCAGGCCCCGGCCGGCCGCGTGCCGGGACCACCGTCCGCCGGCGGTGGCGATCCGGGCCCTCGTCCCGTTCGTCTTCGTCTTCGTCTTCGTCTTCGCCGACCGGTCGGTGTCGTGCGCCTCGTTCGTCATCCGCGTCATCGGTTCCAGCCCCTCGTCCGGGTGATTCCGTCGATGTCCCACCAGGAGACCAGCGCCCGGGGCGGAGCACAGGGCTCACAGAGGGGGCTCACGAATCGGAGCGAAGGCTCATGTCAACTGCCCTTCACTACCATGGAGTTCGGGACGCGCCTGACGTTGAGGGCAGGAGACTCCGATGGCGGAGCAACCACAGCACGCGGTGAACCACCGGCTGGTCAAGGTGATAGAGGAATCCGGGATCAGCCACAAACGGCTGGCCTTCCGGCTGAATGAGATCTGCCGTTCCGAGGGGATCACGACCGAGTACACCCATACCTCGGTGGCCAACTGGTGCCGCAGGGGCATGCAGCCCAAGTGGCCGGTGCCGCAGCACATCGGCACCGTGCTCACCGAGGTGCTCGGGCGGCCGGTGAGCGCCGCGGACATCGGAATGGACGGGGCCCGTCCCGGCCGGTCGGCGGGGCTCACCTTCCCCAGGGACCGGCAGCAGGCGGTCGACGAAGCGACCTCGTATTGGAGCATGGTGAACCGACGGAACTTCCTTGCCGCAGCGCCCTTCGCGGCCTCCGCGTTCTCCGAGCCCGTGACCCGGTGGCTGGTCAGCCCCACCGAGCCGGTGCCGGCCTCGTCCACGACCGCGACCATCGGCCGCACGCACATCGAGGAACTCCGGGCGGCCGCCGACGCGGCCCGGACCTGGGACTCGCGGTTCGGCGGCGCGGCGTGGAAGTCCCAGTCGCTGAGCGAGTACCTCTACACGCGGGTCACGCCGCTCCTGCGCGGCCGCTACTCCGAGCAGGACGGACGCGAACTCTTCTCCGTGACGGCCGAGATGGCCCGGCTGGCCGGCTGGACGGCCTTCGACGCGGGCGAGCACCAGAAGGCACAGCGGCACTACATCCAGGCGCTGCGGATGGCCAAGGCCGGCGGTGACATCCACCTGGGCGCGTACATCCTCACCACCATGGCGATGCAGGCGATGATGCGGGGCTTCTCCTCGCAGGCCATCGACATGGCACAGGGCGCCTACGAGCGGGTTCCGGCCGCGGATCCCCGCGTACTGGGCTTCGCCAAACTGATCGAGGCCAGGGCGCACGCGAGGGAGGGCGACGCCCCGGCGGCGTCCGCGTGCCTGGCCGCCTCCGAGCGGCTGCTGGAGCGGGGGGAGACGGAAGGCTCGGGAGAACGCGCCTGGATCGACTTCTTCACCCGCCAGCGGGTCATCACCGACGCCACCGAGAGCTTCCGCGACCTCGGACGCCCCAAGTCCACCTTCGCCTGGCACGCGCTGGGTGCGATGCCCGGAGACGCGTTCGCCCGGTCCCGAGGGATCCGCCTGTCCGTGCTGGCCACCGCCCACGCCCAGCAGGGAGAGCTGGAGGCCGCCCTGTCCCTCGGCCGGGAGTCGCTCCAGCTCTTCTCCCGCCTCCAGACGGTCCGTGGGATCGACTACCTCAGGATCTTCACGAACGCGCTCCATCCCTGGAGGCACGAACCGCGGGTCACCGAGTACCTCCGCGACGTACGCACCCTGGCCGCGAGCCTCGCGGCGGCATGAGGCAGGGCACCGGCCCGCCTCCCCGCTCGGGCAGGATGGGAGCGTGGAGATGACGGAACTGGCGGCGCGGGCCCGCGCGCTGGCGGGCGGCCGCCGCCAGGAGGAGAAGGACCACAGCGGCGGCGGGAGCGGTCGGCGGCGCATCCTCGGGATCGCCGGGCCGCCCGGAGCGGGCAAGTCGACGCTCGCCGGGAGACTGGCCGAGGCGCTGGGACCGGAGCTGGCGGTGGTGGTGCCGATGGACGGCTTCCACCTCGCCCAGGCCGAATTGGGGCGCCTGGGCCGCGCCCACCGCAAGGGAGCCCCCGACACCTTCGACGTGCACGGCTACACGGCCCTGCTCCGCCGGCTGCGCGAACCGGGCGACGGTACGGTCTACGCACCGGCCTTTGACCGCTCGCTCGAGGAGCCGATCGCGGGGAGCGTCCCCGTGGGGCCCGCCGTACCCCTGGTGATCACCGAGGGGAACTACCTCCTCCACGACGCGGGGGAGTGGGCCCGCGTCCGGCCCCTGCTCGACGAGGCGTGGTACCTCGCACCCGACGACACCCTGCGCGTCCGCCGCCTGATCGACCGCCACGTGCGCCACGGCAAGGACCCCGCGCAGGCCCGTGCCTGGGTGATGCGCTCGGACGAGTCCAACGCCCGCCTGATCGCCCCCGGCCGAGAGCGGGCGGACCGGGTCATCGGCTGGTGAAGGCGAGGATGTCGCCGACCGCCTCGCGCAGGGTGGCGAAATGGCGGTGCACCCCGTCCACGGCGACGGGCGCGTTGACCCCCCACACCGTCATCCCGGCCCGCAGCCCGGCCTGCACGCCGGACGGGGCGTCCTCGATCACCAGGCAGTCCTGCGGGTCGGCGCCGAGCCGCGCGGCAGCCCGCAGGTAGGGCGCGGGCGACGGCTTGCCCTCCTCGACCGCGGCCGCGTCGACCAGGACCTCGGGGACCGGCAGACCGGTACGGGCGAACCGGCCGCGCACCCGGTGCTCGTAGTTCGAGGTCACCAGCGCCCAGCCCCCGGGGCGGAGGGCGGCCAGCAGGTCCGAGGCGCCGTCGAAGGCCCCGTAGACACCCGACCGGACGTCTTCGTCCTCCAGCTCGTGCAGTGCGGCCAGGCACTCCCGCGGGTCCCGGTCCGGTGCGACCTGCGCGAAGGTCTCGACGGGCCTGGTCCGCAGGGCCACTCGGTGGACCTCGTCGGGGTCGAGCGCGTGGCGCTCCGCCCACGTGTGCCACACACGCCGCTGGTTGTCGACGGCGTCGATCAAGGTGCCGTCGACATCGAACAGGACATACCGCTTCGGTTCGCCGATCATGTCCCGATCATGTCAGCGGCGGCCCGGCCACCGGTCCGGAGGATGACGCACGTGCCCGTACGGGCTCTTCTTCCCCGCCCGCCGCGCTTCTCGGAACGGGCGCCGCCCGCGTGGTGGGATGGGGCCCGGGGGTGGGTCCACCAGCTCACGGAGAGGTCGGGAACATGGCCGAGGCCACCATGCGGGCGATGGCGTACGAGACGTACGGCGGGACGGAGGTGCTCTCCGAGATGCGGCTGCCGGTGCCGAAGGTCGGGCCCGGTGAGGTCCTCGTCCGGGTGAAGTGCGCGGCGGTCAATCCCGTCGACTGGAAGATCATGGCGGGCGGCCTCGACGGCATGATGGACGCCTTCTACCCGGTCGTCCCCGGCTGGGACGTGGCCGGCACCGTCGAGCGCGTCGGCCTCGACGTACCCGAGTACGCCGAGGGCGACGAGGTCATGGCCTACGCCCGCAAGGACCACGTGCGCGGCGGCACCTTCGCCGAGTTCGTCACCGTGCCCGTCCGCGCCCTCGCGCACAAGCCCACCTCCCTCGACTGGGCGGAAGCCGCGGGGCTGCCGCTCGCCGGGCTCACCGCCTACCAGCTGCTCACCCGGCTCGGCACCGGCAAGGACGACACGGTGCTGATCCACGGCGCGGCCGGCGGAGTCGGATCGATGGGCGTGCAGATCGCCCGCGCACTCGGGGCGCGGGTCATCGGCACCGCCTCGCCGCGCAACCACGACCGGGTGCGGGAGCTCGGCGCCGAGCCCGTCGCGTACGGGGACGGGCTCGCCGAGCGGGTTCTCGCGCTCGTCCCCGACGGCGTGACCGTCGCCGCGGACTTCGTCGGGGGTGTCCTCGACGTCACCCGCAAGGTCCTGCACGACGACGGCCGGCACGCCTCCATCACCGACCCCACCGTGCTCGGTTCGGGCGGGCAGTGGATGTGGGTCCGCCCGGTCGGCAGCGACCTCGCCGAACTGGGCCGGCTCGCCGACTCCGGGCAGCTGAAGGTGCCGATCGCCAAGACCTTCCCGCTGAACGAGCTGGCGGCGGCCTTCGAACTGAGCCAGGGCGGACACGCCGCCGGAAAGATCGTCATCGAGGTTTGACGCGCGGCCTGCCGGCAGGGCGCCGTCCCGGCGGCATCCGGTACGTCACCCCGCGGCTGCCGGGCCCACGTCGGGAACCTCGCCACAGGCCGCCCAGGTGACCTCGACGCCGGGCAGACCGCGCGACCACGGCTCGGCCGCCGCGGCCAGCCGGGTCGCGTCCGGCGCATCGGCACCGAGGCCGATCGCGTACCGGACGCGGCCCGGGGCCGGGTCGAAGGGGTGCGGCCAGGCGTGCGCGTCCGCGATGCCGGCCTCCTCCAGGGCGCCGAGCAGCGCCCGCAGCCGGCCACGGGTCCGGCCCAGCGCCTCCTCGAACTCCCGCTCCCCGGGCGCCCGTACGGTCACCACCGCCCAGGCCGCGTGCCGGCGGTGCAGCGGGGGCGCGGCCAGGACGGCGCCGACATCGCCGGGGGCCGCGTCCAGCAGCTCCCAGGCCCGGTACAGCTCCCGCCCCAGCAGGTCCCGTAGACCCGGCCCCACTTGGGCCGTGCAGCTGCGGACCGGCTCGGAGGGGGTGAGCACCGTGACCGGATCCGGCCCCGGAGCCGCGGGGGCGTCGGTCAGGCCGACCGGGTCCCGCCAGTCCCAGGCCGCCCAGGTTCCGAAGAAGTCCAGGCGCAGCGCGGCCGGGGAGAGGTCGCGGGCCCCGCGGACCGTGCGCGCGGCGAGTACGGCCCAGGCCAGCCCGGGCAGCCCGCCGAACGGCGCCGAGTCCAGACCCCGGGCCCGGGCCCAGGCCTTGACCTCGCGCGCCAGCCGGGCGAAGGCGGCGTGCTCCGCGCCCTGGTCCGTTCCTCGCTCCGCGCCCACGAAGCCCCGTACGGCCTCCGCGTCGCTCACCGCGCTCAGCGCGACGGCGGCGGCCTCGCCCAGTTCCGCCCGCCGCGCCACCGCCTGCGCCGGATCGAGCGCGCCGGTGGCCACGACGACCAGGTCCACATCCAGTCCCGCCACCCGGAACCGCAGCCCCGGCACCCGCGCGCCCGTCACCTCGCGCAGGCGTACGGCGTCGGGGAGCGCGGCCGCCACCCGGTCCCGCACTCCGGCGATACCGGCCGCCCCCGGGAGCACCGCCACCAGATCGAGGTCCGCCCCGGGCAGCGCGCAGCCCATGCGGCGCGATCCGGCCACGTGCACCACGCCGTCGGCCAGCGCGCCGGCGATCCGCGCGGTGACCGACTCCGCGGCGCCCGGCGGCTCGACGCCCTCCTCGGGCGCGGGCTCCGGCAGCCACCGCACCCGGCCCGTGCCCAGCTCCACGACCGCCCGGGTCCGCATCGGCCCGTCACCGCGCCGCGAGAGCACGGCCAGCTCCCCGACCCGGGCGACCAGCTGCTCACGGTCCGGCCCGTCGCCGAGCCGGGCCGCGAACTCCGCGAGCGCCCGCTGCGGATCGCTGCTGCGCCCGAGCGTCAGGTGCGGGGTGTAGCCCTCGGCGCGCCCCCGGCACCCCGGGAACCGCAGGGTCAGCGCCCGGCGGAGCTCCTGCCACGGTGCGTCGCCGGCTGCCGCCGGATCCAGCCACAGGGTGGCGTCCTCCCGGTGGCCGAAGCTGTCCACCCCCTCCAGCCGTGCGGTGAATGGTGGCGTCGCCGAGGCCACTTCGGCGAGCAGCGGCAGGGCCTCCTCGAACGAGGACTCGGGGACGAAGCCGAACAGCAGGTTCACGTGCGCGGGCCAGCGGTCGGCCTGCGGGTCGTACTGACGCCTCAGCTCCTCGATCACGGCGGGGAGTTGCGGTGGAAGCCAGGCCACGGCCGTGCGTGCCGTCGCCGGTGTGCCGAGCCGCGCGGGCGGCCTGCCGCTCGCCGCCCCGCATTCCAGCGTCGCCTCCACCCCGTAGTGGTCGGAGACGAAGAGCCCTTCCGGGCCCGGTGCGTTCCCCCGCAGCGCCGCCGCCGTGACCCGGGCCTCGGAGGGCGTCAGCAGGATCCGGTCCAGCCGTGCGGCCCGCCCTGACAGGGAGGCCACCGCGGCCAGCGGATTGGCCACCGGATCGAAGGTGGGGGTATCGTCCGCCGGCCCGTGTACCTCGCTCCAGGCGTCCCGCATCCCCAGGACGCCCGCGGGCCCCTCGGACCCGGACCGGCCGTCGTTGAAGTCGCCCAGCAGGGCCACGGCGGCCCCGATCCCGCCCAGGCCCTCGGCGAGGCGGGCCGTCTCCGTGACCCGGCGCAGCTCTCCGCCGTCGGTGTGATCGCTCGTCAGGTGGGTGGCGGCGACGACCAGAGGTCCGGCCGCCGTGTCCACCGTCACCGCCGTGACCGCCTTGTGCGGGCCGAACATGTGCAGCCCGGCCTCCCGCACCGGCAACCGGCTCAGTACCAGCAGCCCGCAGTCGGCGACGTCCCGCCCGCCCGGATCCGTGCCGACCGTGTACCCGGCCCGCACCCACGGCGCCGCCAGCAGCATCGCCAGCAGCGACGGCTCGACCTCCTGGAGCGCGATGACATCGGCGTCGGCGGCCGCCAGCTCGGCCAGCAGGAGCGGCCTGCGCCGCGCGGTGGCGATCCGCGGGGCGTCGTAGCGGTCCCAGAGCGTGTTCCACGTCAGCAGCCGGACGGTGTCGGGGGCGCCGGCCCCGCCGAACCCGGGCGCCGGCACCGGCACGGGCCGCCAGGCGCCGCCGGCCGAGGGATCCCACGCGTGCGGGGTCCGGGCGGTGAAGAACGGGGCCCGCAGCAGGCGGGGTTCGCGCACCCGTCCCGCCTCCGTGACGTCGATCCGGTCCACCCCCGTGGCCCGGTCCCACACCAGCTCACCGTCCGCCTCGACGAACAGCACCCGGTGCCAGGGGATGTCCCCGCCGGGCACGAAGGCAGGCAACGGAACCCGCTTGGGGGCGGCCCCGCGCTGGAGCAGACCGAGCACGAACCGCGCCGGATCGAACCGCGGGTCCCAGCGGACCTGGTGGTAGAGCTCCTCACTGGTACGCATCGGAATCAGGCCTCCCCGCCCGTGGTGCCCGGACCGCCAGTGGTGCCCGGCGCGCCCGGATCGCCGTGGCCCCGCAGCACCCCCGCCGTGTCCTCCACGGCTCCGCCCGCCCCCACGTACCAGGTCCGGTGCGCCTGACCCGGATACGGCGGACTGAACCGGTGCAGCTGCCCGGCCAGCACCGTCGCCGGTACGGGATGCGCCCGCACGCCGTTGCGCCGCAGCAGCTCCGCCTCCTCGACCAGCACCACCGCATGGGTGACCAGCGCGTCGCGGCGCCGGGCGATCGAACCGGCCAGACCGCGCTGCTGCTCGGTGAGGGAGGTGGCGTCCCAGACCACGGTCCCGCCGGCCGCCAGGGCCGTGTCCAGCCGGTCCAGGCCCTCGCGCAGGACGTCCGCGTTGGCCCGCTGGTCCGCGCGGGACCCCCGGGCGGCCCGCAGATCGTCGAGACTCACGTAGGCGGACACGCCGGGCAGGCTCCGAGCGAAGGTGCTCTTGCCGCTGCCCGAGGGCCCGCACAGCTGTACCAGCCGGGGGAAGGCCGCGCCCCGCCACCGCCAGGTCGCCGCGACCGCCTCCTCCGGGGTGGAGATACCGCCCCGCGCGAAGGCGTCGCGGGCCTCGGCCCAGCAGCGGTCGGCTCCCTCCGGCTCCAGGCCGGCCAGGGCTTCGCGCAGCCCGGCGCGCAGGGGCCCGAGCGGGTCCGCGCCGAGCAGCCCCGCCTCCTCGGCGTACAGCGCGGACCACTCCACGCTCTCCCGCGCCCCGGGGTCGCCGGCCGTCGCACCGGCGAGCGCGTGCAGCACGCCCAGGTCGGCCGCGACGGCCATCCGTACCAGGCCGGCGCGCCGCTCCGCGTCGGGGAACGGCCGCTGGAGCGCCGGGTACAGCCCGACCAGGTCGGCCACCCGCCGCGCGAGGGACATCCCGGCCGGGCCCGCCGCCAGCTCCGCCGCGAGGCGGGCGCGGGGTACCCGGCGCAGCATCGCGGCCAGTACGCCGGCCAGCCGGGCCTCGCCGGTGCGGCCCAACGCGTCGATCCGGGCGGTCACTTCACCGACCTCGGCCACTGTCTCGGCTGTGGCTGTGGCTGTGGCTGTGGCTGTCGCTGCGGCCGTGGGCGCGGCCGTGGCTTCGGCCCCGTCCCCGGTTCCGGCCCCCAGGGCGGCCGACAGCCCCGCCACATCGGGCTCCGCGCCCGACCGCACCGCCCACAGCGGGGCCTGCGGCCCCAGCCCGTTGGGTACCACCTGCGCGTACATCCAGTGCGTGTCGGTCTGGACGTGCCCGCCCCGCACCCACTTGGCCACGCACCGCGCGAAGTCCGCGCGCGCGAAGCCGTCCACGGTGCGCACGACGTACCCCTCCGTCCGGGTGGTGTCGAGCCGCAGCCTGCGCAGCGCCCGCTCGTCGAAGACACCCCTCCACAGCACGCGCGGGGTCGGCACCCCGATGCCCCGCAGGAACGTTACGGTCCGGTCCCAGCCGAGGCACTGGTCGCCGTCCCACACCGAGAACCCGTAGAACCAGCTGTCCAGGTCCTCGTACGGGAGGGAGTGGCGGGCGTACAGGTTCTCCCCGCACACCCGCCAGCCGAGCGGGATGCCCGCGCCGATCCGCCCCTGCAGGCCCTTCACCCAGGCGCGCGAGGGATGGTGCCCCGAGTCGAGCGAGCGGGCGTGCAGTCCGTCGGCGTACAGGGTGGTGTTCTCCCCGTCGAGCTTCTCGGTGACCACCACCTCCCGCCCGGTCAGCCCGGCCAGATCGGCAGCGGCCCGGACGTCATCCGCGCCCACCCCGGGTGACCAGGGCAGATGAGGGGTCCGGGGATAGGGGGTGCGCATGGTCCGCTCCTGGCCGACGAATGGGGTACGTCGTCACTGTAAGTATCCGGAGCCGGGCGCATCCACCCAATAACGGCGGGGTGGTCCGTGCGCGGCGGGGGGGGGGGCTAACGGCAGAGGGCCAGGATCGAGGGCGACACCGTGCCGCGGCCCGCCTCGCACCAGGACGTCATGTCGTACGCACCCCCCTGCGCCGGGCGGGGCCTGGCTTTCGCGGGGGCCTTGGCCTTGACCCTGGCGGCCTTCGGCTTGGCCTTCGCCCTTGCCTTCGGTTTCGAGGAGGTCCGCCTGTGGGGCTTCGACGGGGCGTACGGGCGGCCGGGCCCGGCCCGGTGAGGGGGCCGGGGTGCGGCGGGGGAGGCGGGGGAGGCGGGAGGCTCCGGCACCGCCGCCGGTCCGGCCGGCTCCACCGATACGGATGCCCCGGGCAGCCGTCCCAACGGCCAGGCGGGGGGCGTCGGCCGGCGGGGCTCCGTGCGGACCGCCGCGGGGCCCAGCCGTGGGGAGTCCGGCGGGGCGGCGGGGTTCACGGTCACGCATCCGGTGGCCATCGCGAGTGCGGCAAGGGTCAGGGGCAGGGCCCGGCGCAGCTGCATCCGCCCACCCTGCCGTACCCGGGCCGCCGGAGTCGCGCCCCCGTCACGCGGACGGGTGACCTGGGGGCGGGTACGTGACTCCGGGCGCGGGCGCCCGTACTCCGGCCCGGGTCCGTACGGGCAGCCCGCCGCAGGTCCGCCCGGCCTCCGCCCGGTTTCCGCGGGGGGCGGCCGGTGACGTGGTCGGACCGGCGGTTTTCAGGCCGCCAGTCCGCGTTCGGACCGTAGCAGGAGCTGCATAACCAGGTAATAAGGAGGTATAGGGGCGGCAAAGCGCAGGGTGTCCGGTCCGGGTCCCGGGCCGCCGTAACCAGGGGGTCGTCCCCGGTGTTGCACAGTCGGCGGGTCCACCCACGGTGAACGGAGTTCCGATGCCGCAGCTGACCGACGAGGCCGTGCCCGAGGAGACCCGGCCCGAGGAGGCGGTGGCCGAGGAGTCCGTGCCCGAGGAGACCCGGCCCGAGGAGGCCCTGCCCGATGGGTACGCGGCCGATGGGTGCGTGGCCGAGGAGACCCGGCCCGAGGAGTCCATGCCCGAGGAGACCTTGCCCGATGGGTCCGTGGCCGATGGGTCCGTGGCCCCGGACGGCCGGCCCGGCGAGCCCCGGGCGGACGGACCCCTGCGCGACGGACCCCTGCGCGACGGACCCCTGCGCGGCGAACCCCGGCCCGGCGAATGCCCGCCCGGCGAACCACCGGCCGGCGACTCACCGGCCGACGCGCCCCGGTCCGGCCGGGCCGGGACATGGATGACCCCCGAGGCGTACGGCGCCTCGCGCGCCGCCCTGTGGACCGGGGCCGTCGTCCTCGTCACCGACGCCGACGGCCGCGTCCTCGTCCAGAGCGTCGACTACCGTGCCGACCGGCTGCTGCCCGGCGGAGCCGTCGACGCCGGGGAGGCCCCCTGCGCCGCGGCGGCCCGCGAGCTGCGTGAGGAGCTGGGCGTCGACGGCCACTACCCCCTCGGTCTCGCCGTGGACTGGATCCCCGCCGACACCCCCGGTTTCCCTGCAGCCATGCGCTTCCCCGGCGAGATCCTGTTCGTCTACGACGGCGGCACCTGGACCCCGGACCGGATCGGCTCCGTCCGCCTCCCCGACCAGGAGATCACCGGCATCCAGTTCGCCGAGCCGGCCGACCTGCCCGCCCTGATGGACGCGGGCGACGCCCGCCGCGCCCTGTCCGCCCTGCGCGCCCGCATCAACGGCTCGGGCGTCGCCCTGCTGGAGGACGGCCGCCCCACCATGCCCACCGCCCTCGACCGGCTCGGTGTGCTCCGCACGCGCAGGATCCCCCAGCACGGCGCCTGGCACGCGGGCCCGGTGCCCGGGCAGCTGCCCGTACGGGACCACTCGGCCTGGCTATTCGCACCGGACGGACGGGTCCTCCTGCTGATCGCGCGGGCCACCGGCGCCGCCCACCTGCCGCCCCCGTCGGCCGCACCCACGGCCGGGGCCGCCCCGCTCGGCTACCGCGTCGGCGACCAGGGAGCCGTCCACGCCCGCACCGCGGCCCGTCTCACCGCCGTCCCGCCGGCCGCGGACCTGGCGTACGCCCGGCTGCTGGCCACCCCCGAGCAGGTCCGCGAACTGAGCGACTGGGGCCCGGCCGGCGCCCACGAGCTCGCGTCGGTCCACAACGCCCGCTCCCGCCTCTCCCTTCCGGCCCCCACCCGCACCCCGCTCACCGAACTCCCCGAGTCGGGCACCCACTGGTAACCCGCCCCCGCTGTCAGCGGCGACCCGTACCGTCGACGGCATGGGATTCACCAGCGTCTGGTCGATCAGCAGCCACGAGGACCCCGTCATCGGGGAGCTCGCGCCGCGCGTCTCGGCGGCCATCGCCGCCGACCAGGCGTGCACGGAGGCCCGCGGCCGCTGGGCGGCCTGGGAGCGCGCGCCGCTGCCGGACCGGCGCACCTGGTGGACCGACCCGGCCCACCACGACGCGATCCGCTCCTTCCAGGAGATGACACGCCCCGGCCGGCACGTCGACGACCTGTGTACCGTCGCGCCCGATTTCGACGTGGAGCAGGAGATCTGGGACCGCCGGCCGGATTCGGGGGCGATGTTCACCTCCGTCCACCGGAAGGAATACGCGGTCGCCGCGCTGTTCCACGCCCTTGGCCCGGAGCGGGCCGCGCTGCTCCCGGGGTGGTGCGGGAACTTCCTGCTGGACGCCGCGGGGGTGCGGCGGGCGCTCCCGGGCGTGGAGCGGGCGCTGGGGTTCGGGCCGGGTGAGCGGGAGCGTGCGCAGGCGCAGGACTGGCTGGACTACGGGGCTCGCGACGAGAGCGTCCTGGACGGGCCGCTGCGAGTCTTGCGGGCGGCCGCGGCGGCGGGATGGGGGGTGTGCGGGGTGGCCTTTCACGTGTCGTGAGCCGGAAGCCGGGGGCCGGCGTGGTCCGCGCCGGGCGGCGGCCGCCGGGTCCGCCATGATCGGGAAATCCGGCATCCGCGGTCCGCGGTCCCTCAGCATGGGGCCATGAGCGACAGTGCGATCACCTACACCCTGTACATCCAGGCCGATCCCGACCGGGTCTGGCAGGCCCTCACCGAGCCCGCCTTCACGCGCCGCTACTGGGGCCTGAGCTTCGAGACCGACTGGGCGGTGGGCTCGCGGATGGACTGGATCGAGCGCGGGGCCCGCACCAGCGATCCCGAGCAGGTGGTCCTCGACTGCATCCCCGACCGGCTGCTCTCCTACACCTGGCACACCTTCACCCCGCAGTGGGCGGCCTCCGCCGGCATCGGCGAGGAGCTGCGGACCCAGCTGGCGAGCGAGCGCCGCACGAAGGTGACGTACGAGATCGAGCCGGTCGGCGAGACCCTCGCCCGGCTGACCATCCTCCACGAGGGCTTCGAACCCGGCGGCACCCTCATCGGCATGTGCAGCCGCGCCTGGCCGATGCTCGCCTCAAGCCTCAAGACCCTGCTGGAGACCGGGGCTCCGCTGCCCGAACCGGGCCACGAGCCGGAACAAGGCTCCGGCGGCAGTTGACCGGCGGCACGGAGAGCCGGCGCGCGCCCGGCCGAGCCGGCTCTCCCCGCCTGCCCGAACTCCCTTTCCCCGCACCTGAGATCATGTGTAGAGACCAGCAATCAGGAGCGTGGAGATGGCACTCCGGCACCACGGCGGGGCACGGACCCTCGCACAGATCCTGGACGCGGCGGCCGAGGGCCGCTTCCCGCCCGCGGACGGCGGCACCACCGTGGTCCCGCAGGAGAACCCGCGCGACGCGGGCGTCATCGCCTTCACCGCGCACTCCGTGGTGTTCACCGACGAGGACCCGGAGTGGGTGCGCTCCACCCTCGCGGCCGTCGACGCCGACGCGCTGGCCGCCGGCATGAACGCACGCTTCCTGACCGCGCTCCTGGAACGCACCGGCCGCAGCAGCGACACCGTCGACCTGCTGACCGTCGCCGACCCACTGCCCGGCGAACCCCCGCTGGAGCTGCGCGAGATCGACGACCCCGACCACCCGCGCGTACGGCGGGCACTCGGCCGCGACGACGTACGGGTCTGGGCGGCGGACGGCGGAGTCGTCATCCTCGGCCGGGGCGTCGCCGGCCGCTGGGAGACCGCGATAGAGGTGGACGAGGGCGCCCGCGACCGGCTACCGGCCGGTTGGCGCCGAGTCCCTGATGCTCGCGCCCGTACGGAACCAGGGCGTGTCCCTCTGATGGGCTGATCCGGCCTGGCAGGACGTGCCCGACGAGCTCGTCTCGTTCCGGACCGCCCACAAACGACAGATCAGGCGCGCCGTCGAGGGCATCGACCGGACCCCGCGCGGGAGCCCGGACGGCACCCTGGCCGTCGGCCGGTCGGGGCGGTCGTGTGGAATGGGGGGCATGGGGAGAGGGAAGAAGCAGCAGCGGCCGGCCGGTGTCGGTGCCGAGCGGGCCGGGGCCGGGGCGGCGGAGACCGCCGCGCGGGAGGCGCACGGTCGGGCCGTGGAAGTCCGCCGGAAGCCGTCCCGGGACGGCGCCCGGCTCGGGCCCGTCCGCGAAGGCGCCGCCCGATGAGCCGCTCCGACGCCGCCATGCCCCCGGAGCACTGGCGCTACGGCCGTCACCTGGAGTCGCTCGCCGTGGCGCCGGGAGCGGACGCCGAGGCCGAGGTCGTCGCCGCCGTACTGCGCGATCCCGACCCGGTCATGGCTGAGAGCGCGGTCGTCACCCACCTCGACCGCCGCGCGGCGCGGCTGCTGGCCGACGACGGGTTCCCCGCCTGGGCGCGGGCCATGACCGGCGTGCTCGCCGGCCGTGCCTTCCCCGAGCGCCGGCTGCGCGAGTGGAGCCTGCTCAAGGCCATCACCCACGGCGAGCCCTGGTCGCCCGCGGAGCTCGTCGCCGCCTCCGACTGGTGCCAGCGCACCGCCGCCCAGTCCCTGACCTCGCTGGACGCCCTCGGACTGCTCGCCTCCAGCGCCCGCACGCGCCGGGTGCGCAACGCCGCCGCCGAGCGCTTGCGCCGTCGCACCGCGGTGTAAGGCCGCCGGTTCACGGCGGCCGCCCGGGCCTGCGAGCGGCCGCCCGGGCCTGCGAGCGGCCGCCGGGCCTGCGGGCGGCCTGCCCCTGCACATGGCAGCCCCGGGCCCGCGAGCCCGTACGTCAGGCGCCGCGTCGTACCCGCGCGGCGCGGCGGGCTTCCGCCTGCTGCCTGGCTTCCAGGGTCTTGCGGGACTCCTTGCCCCTGCCGACCCGGCCCGGGCGCGTGCCCATCCCCCGGAAACCGAGTTCCGAGCCGGACGGCTTGCCCTTGGCGTCCGTCGGGGCGGCGCCGGCCAGCGGCACACCGGACGGAGCCTTCGCCCCGGTGATCCGGCTCAGGGCCGCCTCGCCGGACCGCACCTGGGTGATCGTGGGCCGGATCCGGGCGTCCGACATCAGCCGGACGATGTCCCGGCGCTGGTTCGGGGTGACGAGGGTGACGACCCGGCCGGACTCGCCGGCCCGAGCGGTGCGCCCGCCCCGGTGCAGGTAGTCCTTGTGGTCGGCCGGCGGGTCGACGTTGACGACGAGGTCGAGGTCGTCGATATGGATGCCGCGCGCCGCGACGTTCGTCGCGACCAGGACGGTGACGGCGCCGGTCTTGAACTGCGCGAGGGTCCGGGTCCGCTGCGGCTGCGACTTCCCGCTGTGCAGCCCCTCCGCCCGTACGCCCATGGCCCGCAGGTGCTTCACGAACTGGTCGACCCCGTGCTTGGTGTCCAGGAACATCAGCACCCGCTTGTCGCGCGCCGCGATCTCGGTGGCCGCCGAGATCTTGTCGGCCGCGTGGATGTGCAGCACGTGGTGGTCCATCGTGGTCACCGCGCCCGCCTGCGGGTCGACGGAGTGCGAGACCGGGTCCTTCAGGTACGAGCGCACCAACTGGTCCACGTTGCGGTCCAGGGTCGCGGAGAACAGCATGCGCTGCCCCGCGTGGTGCACCTGGTCCAGGATCTCCGTGACCTGCGGCATGAAGCCCATGTCGCACATCTGGTCGGCCTCGTCGAGCACGGTGATCCGCACGCGCTCCAGGTGGACGTCACGCCGCCCGACCAGGTCGCTCAGCCGCCCCGGCGTGGCCACCACGACCTCGGCGCCGGTGCGCAGAGCGCTGACCTGCCGCCCGATCGACAGCCCGCCGACGACCGTGGCCATCCGCAGCTTCAGGGCCTCGGCGTACGGGGTCAGGGCCTCGGCCACCTGCTGCGCCAGCTCGCGCGTCGGTACGAGGACCAGCGCCAGCGGCCGCTTCGGATCGGCCTGCTGTCCCGCCGTACGCGCCAGCAGCGCCAACCCGAAGGCCAGCGTCTTGCCGGAGCCGGTCTGTGCGCGGCCCAGGACGTCCCGGCCGGCCAGGGCGTTGGGAAGCGTCGCCGCCTGGATGGGGAACGGCTCCTTCACCGACAGCCCGGCCATCGTCGTCACCAGCTCATGGGGCAGGTCCAGCTCGGAGAACGAGGTCACCGGCGGCAGCGCGGGCTCCTTCGGCTCGGGCATCGCGAACTCACCCTGCGGACCGATGCTCCGGGGGGCCTTGGCGCCGGATGTGGCGGCGGCCTTGGCACCGCCCTTCACACCGAAGCGCCCATGAGCTGACGGGTTCCTCATGCAGGACCTTTCGAAGCGGGAAAGAAGCTGGAAAGAAGATGGTCAACCGCCCATGGTACCAGCGGGGCCTACGCCTCCCCGGCGTCCGGTTCGCCCGCCCGCACCTGTGCGCAGTGGGCGCGCACCTCGACCGCCGCGCGCTGGAACCAGTCGGCGATCACGGCGATCTCGTCGGGGGTGTAGTCGGCGAACAGGGCGCCGAGCCGGTCGTAGAACGGCTGGTAGACCGCGATGACCCGGGCGGCGGCGGTCGGATCCGCCACCACGCGCACCCGCCGCCGGTCGGCGGGGTCGGGCCGGCGCCTCGCGTACCCGGCCCGCTCGAGGCGGTTGAGCACGCCGGTGACCGCGCCGGTGGTGAGGTCGACCAGCTCGGCGAGGTCGCCGGCGGCGAGCGGGTGGTCCCCGGCGCCCAGGATGTGCCCGAGGCAGGTCAGGTCGGTGACGTTCAGCCCGAGACGCTGCGCCACCTCCTGCTGGCCGACGATGCCCAGAGCCACGTACTGGTCCATGCGCGACAGCGCCTCCTCGGCGGTGGCCGGGGGACGGGGCTTGCCCTCCACGCAAATACTCCTTAGTATCTAAGTTACTTAGCAAGTGAGATAGTCGGTGAGATACTTACCTTGCGAAATAAGTATCCCGCTTCCGACCCTATGCCGCCGAGCGTCCGACCAAGGGGAAGCATGAGCACGCAAGGACACGCGGACCACGGCCACACCGTGGCCGGCTGGACCGGAACCGCCCTGGCCCTGCTGGGCTTCACGGGAGCCGGCCTCGGCGTGGTGACCGCCTGGAGGCCGGGCATCTGGATCGGACTCGGCGTCGTCGCCGCTGCGGGGGTCGTCACCTGGGTCCTGCACCTCGCGGGCTGGGGCAAGCCGAGCGGGCCCCGGCCGGCGGCCGAGTGGGACTGGCGCGTACGGGACACGGCCGCGCACGCGGGGCACGAGGACTGCCTGGGCTGCCGGCTCGGCGGACCGCGGCGAGCCCGCGCGGCAGCTCCTCGGCCCCGGTCCGCCGTGTCGTCCGCCGCGCCGTCCGCCGCGCCCACGCCCGTTCCGGACAGCGGGGTCTGAACGTCCCGGTGGACGTCCCGGTCGAGCGCTCCGCGCAGGAGCCTCCCCCGATCCGCGGACAGTGCGAGCAGAAGTTCGATTGCGCGCCGCGCCCCCGGTTGGCCGCGTCCGGCGTGTGCTGTGGGGGACCGTTGGGCAGGATCGAGACGGCCGCGTGTGCGGCCCGCAGTGGAACGTTGAGAAGGATCAGCCAGATGGCAACAGGCACCGTGAAGTGGTTCAACTCGGAGAAGGGGTTCGGCTTCATCCAGCAGGACGACGGCGGCCCCGACGTGTTCGTGCACTTCTCCGCCATCGAGTCCACCGGCTTCAAGTCGCTGGATGAGAACGCGAGGGTCGAGTACCAGGTCACCCAAGGCCCCAAGGGGCCCCAGGCGGAGCGGGTGGTCCCCATCGGGTAGTACCGCTTCACGAGGCGTTCTCGTGAGCCCGGGCCCCGCCGGTCCGTCCACCGGCGGGGCCCTCGCGCGCCCGGGGTCAGGTGCCGGAGCGTACGGAGATGGCCGAGACCGGGCAGGCCCGGGCCGCCTCGCGGACCAGCGCGCTGCCGGCGCCGTCCGCGCGACCCGGGAGCACCGTGCCGAAGCCGTCGTCGTCCTGGGTGAAGACGGCGGGCTCCGTCAGCGCGCACTGGCCCGCGCCGATGCAGACGCCGGTGTCGATCTCGATGTGCAGCGGCGGGCGCGGTGTCGTTTCGGCCACGGCCCTCACCACGCCACGGGGAGTTCGACCATGCCCTGGATGGTGTCGCCGGGTTTGAACGGGATCCGGTCCGGCTCGGCCGCCAGCCGCAGGCCGGGCAGCCGCGCGAACAGCGTGCCCAGGGCGATCTCCATCTCGGCGCGGGCCAGGTTCTGACCGAGGCACTGGTGGACGCCGAAACCGAAGGCCACGTGGTGGCGGGTCGGCCGGTGCCAGTCCAGGGCGTCGGGCTGCTCGAAGACGGACGCGTCGCGGTTGATGACGGAGGTGGAGAAGACCACCCCGTCGTCCGCCCGTACCGTCACCCCGCCGATCTCGATGTCCTCGGTCGCCACCCGCAGCATGCCGTCCGCGATCGAGAGGAAGCGCATCAGCTCCTCCACCGCCGCCGAGATCAGCGACGGGTCGGCCCGCAGTTCGGAGAGCTGCTCGGGGTGGCGCAGCAGGGTGAAGGTACCGAGGGAGATCATGTTGGCGGTGGTCTCGTGCCCCGCGACGAGCAGGATCACGGCGAACGCGACCAGCTCCTCGAGGTCGATCTCACCGGTCTCCAGGCGCTGTGCGATGAGCTCGTCGAGCAGCCCGTCCCCGGGCTCGGCGCGCTTTCGCTCCACCAGGTCGTGGAGGTACGCGTCGAGCTGCCGGCGGGCGTCCTCCACATCGGCCGGTTCCGGCCCGCGCAGCAGCCGGCGTGACTGTCCCTCGAAGAATTCGTGGTCCTCGTACGGCACCCCGAGCAGGTCGCAGATCACCATCGACGGCACGGGCAGGGCGAAGGCCCCGACCAGTTCCGCGCGCGGGCCCGCGGCCACCATCTCGTCGATCAGACGGTCCACGGTCTGCTGGATCCGCGGCCGCAGGGCGGCGGTCCGCTTCAGGCTGAAACGCGGGATCAGCATCCGGCGCTGCGCGTTGTGTTCGGGATCGTCGAATCCGAGCAGTGCCGCGCGGCGGTTCTGCAGGCCCTTGAAGCGCGGGGTCGGCGCGGGGAAGGAGGCCTTCGTGCGGTCGGCGGAGAGCCGGCCGTCGGAGAGCAGGGCGCGCGCCTCGGCGAGCCCGGTGACCACCCATACGGAGCGGCCGTCGAAGAGGGTGACGCGGGAGAGGGGTCGCCCCTCCCGCAGGGGTTCGTAGCCGGTGGGCGGGTGGTAGGGGCAGGTCCGGTCCTGGGGAAAGGCAACGGTCTCTGACGTGAAGGACATCAAGCACCTCGCGAGCGATGGTTCCGTGTTCCGTCGTGCCGGAGTCCATTACATGCCTAGGGCACCTATCCGTCCCATGCCACTTTCGGCCAGATCACCCGAGTTCGCCCGGCTGGGTGTCCAGGTGGGCGTCCAGGAACCCCCTGAGCTCCTCGCGCGTCATCGGACCGGCGTGGCTCGCGACCGCCCCGCCGTCCTTGACGAGTACGGCCGTCGGGGCGCCGGTCACGCCGTAACGCCTGGTCGGCCCGGGGCAGCGGGTCATGTCGGTCCGCACGGCGGTGAGCCGCGTCCCGTACTCCTCGGCCAGCTCGCCGACGACGGCGTCCATCGCGCGGCACGCCTCCAGGGCCTTCGGCCAGGACCCGCAGAAGTAGGCGAGAACCGGCCCCTGCGCCAAGGAGAGGATGAAGTCGAACTCCTCGTCCTCCAGTGGCTGGTGTACCCGACGTGTCATGCGTACCGCTCCTCGCTCCCGCGCCCGCCCGTGATCGCCCCTCCGATGCGGAGGGCGGACACCATCATCGCCGCTCGCCGGGGCCCGTTGTCAGTGGTGCCTGTGAAGCTGAGCAGCATGGACGACAGGATGCTCCGGCGCCGGGTCTACGGCGCCGACCACGACGACCCCGACCCGGGCCCCCGGCCCGGCCACGTCTACGGTGAACTCGTGGGCGGCCCCCTCGACGGGCTGCTCCTGGACATCACCGGCTGGAGCGCCCCGCAGCTCGCCGAGGAGGCCAGGCTCCCCACCGAGATAGGGCGCTACGGAGCGGGCGGCCGCGCCCACTACCGCCGCAGGCCGGGCGACCCGGGGCGTTGGGACTGGACGGGCGACAGCCGCTGACCGGCCTTCCGGCTCTCCGGCCCCCCGGACGCCGGCCGCGGCCAGCGTCCGCGATCATGGAATTTCGTCATTGCGGAGGGATGGGGTCATGAGTCACAAGCTGGAGATGAGCACCGGGGACATGCGCAGGGTGGTCCGGCTCCTGACGGCGGTGGAGCGGACACCCGAGCAGGAGCGGCTCGTGGGCATCGCCCGGGAGCGGTGCGCGGCGGTCGACGCCCGCTACGCGGACATGGGCTACGAACCGGACGTACCGGTCGTCCAGGCCCTCGAGGAGCTGCTGGAGGGGACCTTCACCGCGCAAACGGGTCCCGGCTACAGCCACGCCCTGCAGGCGCTGGTCGCCGTACAGTTCTCCGACACCTACGACCTGGGCTGGTGGCGGCGCCCCTCCTGGTTCCACACCGTCGACGAGGAGATGACCCGGCACGGTGTCCCGGCCGATCTGGCGCCCGCCGCGCTGCTGTTCGCGGGCCCGCCGGTACGGATCCCGCACCCGGGCGACGCCACGCCGTGGATGAGCACCTTCCCGGCGTCGCGGGCCGCCGAGGTGGTCGAGGCCTACGAAGCCGTGCTCGACCGCCTCGACCCGGAGGTCCGGGAGACCGCCGAGCTCCTGCTGGAGCCCATGCGCGTCGAAGCGGAAGAGTGGCCGCTGACCGTCAAGGCGGGCCGGACCGAGGACACGGTCTTCTTCTGGCTCAGCTGAGCCGCCGGGCGGCGGGTGGGGGCTGCCGGCCGGTGGCCGCCGGGTGGCCGGTTCCGAAGATCCTCCGAAGAATTTCCGGGGGACCCGTCGATCCGGGCGTCTCCCGTTCGACGCAGGGGTGAGAGGCGGGGATGGCCCCCGCCCTTCCGACCGAGGAGTCACCATGCCGCGCTTCCTGACGATGATCCGCATCGACGAGCAGAACCTTCCCACCGAGTTCCCCGCGGAATTCCAGGAGCGGGTGGGCGCCCTGGTGGAGGAGATGACCAAGGCGGGGGTCATGCTCGACACCGCCGGTCTGCTCCCCACCTCCCAGGGCACCCGCGTCACCTGGTCCGGCGGGAAGATCGGCTTCACCGACGGCCCCTTCACCGAGACCAAGGAGGTCGTCGGCGGGTACCTGCTCCTCCAGTGCAAGGACAAGGCCGAGGCTCTGGAGTGGATCCAGCGGTTCCTGAGCATCCACCCGGCGGAGTGGACCGTCGGCGCGGAGGTCCGGGAGCTCGAAGAGATGTGACCGCGCGCCGCATGCGCCCGCGGCGTGTTTGCCCCGGCCCGTCACGGCTGCTCTGATGGGTCGCCGTGACGGGATCGAGCACGGCCCAGGCGGTCGAAGCGGTGTTCAGGATCGAGTCCGCGCGGATCATCGCCGGGGTCGCCCGGATCGTGCGGGACCTCGGCATCGCCGAGGAGCTCGCGCAGGACGCCCTCGTCGCCGCGCTGGAGCAGTGGCCGCAGTCGGGCGTCCCCGACCGGCCGGGCGCCTGGCTCATGGCCACCGCCAAGCACCGGGCCATCGACCTCGTCCGCCGCCGGGAGACCTACGCGCGCAAGCTCGCGGAGGTCGGCCGGACCCTGGAGGACGTGCCGCCGCCCGCCGAACCGGCGGACCCCGAGGACATCGACGACGACCTGCTCCGGCTGATCTTCACCTCCTGCCATCCCGTACTGGCCACCGAGGCCCGGATCGCCCTCACCCTGCGCCTGATGGGCGGGCTGACCACCCGGGAGATCGCCCGCGCCTTCCTCACCTCCGAGTCCACCGTCGCCCAGCGCATCGTCCGGGCGAAGCGGACGCTGGCCGGGGCGGGGGTGCCCTTCGAAGTGCCGTACGGCGCCGACCGCGAGGCCCGGCTCGCGTCGGTACTGGAGGTCATCTACCTGGTCTTCAACGAGGGCTACTCGGCCACCGCCGGTGACGACCTCGTCCGCCCCGCCCTGTGCGAGGACGCCCTGCGGCTGGCCCGCGTCCTCGCGGCCCTGATGCCCGAGGAGCCCGAGGCGCACGGCCTCGCCGCTCTGCTGGAGTTCCAGGCTTCGCGGATCCCCGCGCGCACCGGCCCCGACGGGGAGCCGGTGCTGCTGGCCGACCAGAACCGGTCCAAGTGGAACCGCATGCTCATCCACCGGGGCGTCCAGGCCATGCGCCACGCCGGCAGCGGCCCGTACTCCCTCCAGGCCGCGATCGCCGGCTGCCACGCGGCGGCCGTGCGCTACGAGGACACGGACTGGCCGACCATCGCCGCGCTGTACGGGCAGCTGGTCCGGCTCGTCCCCTCCCCGGTGGTGGAACTCAACCGCGCGGTCGCCGTCTCCATGGCCCAGGGGCCCGAGGCGGCCCTGCCGCTGGTCGACGCCCTGGCCGCGGAACCGGCCCTGCGCGCCTACCACCTGCTGCCGAGCGTGCGGGGCGACCTGCTGGAACGCCTCGGACGACCGGACGAGGCCCGCGCCGAGTTCGAGCGTGCGGCCGCCCTCACCCGCAACGAACGCGAGCGCGCCCTGCTCCTGCGTCGGGCGTCCCGCCTCTGATCCGTGACGGCCCCGGCCCCTCGGGGCCGGGAGCCCGTGGCGGCAGCGGTCAGCGGCGTCGGGCGAACGAGGCCACGTCGAGCGGGGTGCCGGCCGGCCGGCGGGGCGCGGTCAGGGCGATGGGGCGCCGGAACCCGCCGGAGCGGGCGATCTCCTGGACCGTCAGGCGCAGGGCCTCCTGGAAGTCGCCCATGGTGCGGCGGGCCGCCGGGGTGTCGACGTACAGGGAGTTCATGTGCAGGCCGGCGGTGTCCCGCTGGAACCACGAGCAGGCCCCGTTGGCGCGCGCCGACCACACGTGGGTGGCGGGCCGCCAGTCCTCGTGGCGCTCGGCGCCCGGGCACTTGCGCATGTCGAGGTACGAGAAGAAGTTGACCGGGTACGGCCAGGAGCGGGCGGCGAACTCCTCGGGCGCCAGCAGCTCCCACGCCCGTACGAACGGCACGTCGATGTGGCCGATCATCTCCCTGAACCCGGCCCGGACGGCGGCCATGACCTGCGCGAAATCCCGCCCGGGGGAGGCGTCGAACTCGATGGGCATGGTGTTGACGAACCAGCCCACCGAGTCCGCCCAGGTGCCCCGGCCGCGCTCACTGACCGGCATGAGGCCCCGGTAGACACCGGGCCCGCCGGCCTCGCGCAGACACACGGCGACGGCGGCGAGCACCCCCATGAAGGGCTTCCCGTCGACCGTCGCGCAGGTCTTCTCGAACACCTCGGCCTCCGCGGCGTCCAGCAGCGTCGAGGCCTCGTTGACGATCGGGTACATCCGGCCCGGCTCCACGCCGAGGTCGAGCGGGAAGCGCGGGAAGAAGGAGCCGCCGCGGCCGATGAAGGACTTCCAGTAGCCCAGGCGCTCGTCGTCCGCGCCGATGGAGAGGTAGCGGCGCCGCTGCTCCTCCGCGAAGTCGAGGTAGCTGGGGGCGGACGGCAGCTCGACGTCCTCGCCGCGGCACAGGGCCTCGTACGCGGTCAGCACCTCGTTGACGACGATCGGCATCGACATGCCGTCGCACACGATGTGGTCGAAGGCGAGGTAGACCGTCGCGGAGTCCTCGCGCAGCACCGCGCCCATGGTGAACAGCGGCCAGGAGAGGGTGTCGATGGACCGCTTGAACCGTTCGGCGAGGAACCCGCGCAGCAGCTCCGACGTCGCGAAGCTCCCCACCTCCTCGGCGTCGAGGGCCAGTTCGGCGGGGTCGAAGGGCTCGCAGGCCAGCTCCCCGGCCAGCCGGCGGAACGCGCACCGCAGGACCTCGTGGCGCTGCACGAAGGCCAGCAGCGCCCGGGAGAGCGCGTCCTCGTCCAGCCGTCCGGCCACCTCGAAGGTGACCGCGAGCCACGACGCCACGGGGTCGTCGGCGGCGCGGCTCTCCTCCGCGACGGTGAAGTGCTTGTCCTGGTTGAAGGACGCCCTCCTGCCGGTCGGTCCGTCCGGGCCGCCGGCCTCCGCCGCGGCCGTCGACCGCAAGCGCCACTCGACCACCCGACCGGGTGCCACCTGGTGCATCTCCAGAGGAAATTGCCGCATACCGTCATCCCTTCGCCCCCGAGCCAACCCCCAGGCCCTAACGACCCCCGGGCCGGGGAGGTGACGGCAGCGACGTGCGGGCTCAGGATCCCGCGGCCTCCACGTCGTCGCGGCGGACCTCGATGCGGTCGGCGGCGAGGTCCACCGCGACGCGGTGTTCCATGCCCAGGGCCTCCAGGAACTTCTGCGGGAGCTGTACCCGGCCGGTGCGGTCCAGCATCACGTATTCGCGCTCGCTCACCGACTCCGCGCCGTGCTCGTCCGTGACCGTGCGGCGCAGGACCTCGCTGCTCGTTCGGCCGTCGCGGATGGCGACCGTACGGCGGACCTCGCCGGCGACGAGCGGGTCGTGCGTCACGATGACCACCGTCGCCCCGAGGTCCCGGTTCACCGTGCGGAAGGCCTCGAAGATCGCGGCGCCGGTCTCGGAGTCCAGCTCACCGGTGGGCTCGTCGGCCAGCAGCACCCGGGGGTCGTTGGCCATGGCCACGGCGATGGCCACGCGCTGCTGCTGGCCGCCGGAGAGCGCGGCCGGGCGCCGGTCGGCGAGGTCGGCGATCTCCAGGGCCTCCATGAGCTCCGAGACGCGGGCCGCGCGGCGCCCGGCCGCGCCCCGCGAGGCCCGCCCCTTCAGCTGCATGGGGAGCGCGATGTTCTGCGCCGCCGTCAGGAACGGCATGAGGTTGCGGGCCGTCTGCTGCCATACGAAGCCCACCGTCTCGCGGCGGTAGCGCAGCCGGTCCCGGGCGGACATCTCCAGCAGGTCGTAGCCGCCGACGGTGGCGGTGCCCGCCGTGGGGACGTCCAGGCCGGCCAGGATGTTCAGCAGTGTGGACTTGCCGCTGCCCGAAGCACCGACGAGCGCCACCAGGTCGCCCTGCGACACGGTCAGTTCGAGCCCCTGCAGGGCCTGCACCTCGAGGCCGTCGGCGCTGAAGATGCGCACCAGGCGGTCGCAGACGATGGCCGTGCCCGCCCCCGCCGTACGGGGTCCGGCGGCGGCCAGGGCCTGCCGGCGCAGCTCTTCGTAGGTCGGCTGGTCGGTGTTCACCGCTCGTCTCCCGCTCTCAACTCGGTGGTGATCTGTCGCCGGCCGGATATCGCCGCCTCCGCGAGGACGACCGCCACGACCAGCCCCGCCAGGGCCAGCGCCTGCGTCAGTACGGGCCGCGCGGCGAGGTCCACCCCGGCCGCGACCGGCGCGCCGACCAGGGCCGACAGGTCCACGGCGGGGCCGAGCAGGGCCACGGCGGCCGCCGCGGCCAGCGCGCCGCCGCACGCGGCGACCAGGGTCTGCGGCAGCGCCTCCGTCAGGATCAGGGCCACGCCCTGGCGCGGCCGCAGGCCCATCGTGCGCAACCGGGCCAGCAGGGCCGCCCGTTCGGGCGCGGCCCGCACCAGTGTCAGCAGCACCGCCAGCAGCGCGAAGCCGGCGGCTCCCGCGACCGACGCCCAGAACAGCCGCTGCGCCGAGTGCTGGAGCGGGTCGGTGGAGAGGTTCGCTACCGCGGTGGCACTGGTCCGCACCTGGTATTTCTCGGCGGTCGCGGCCGGCAGCGAGGCCCGCAGCAGTTCCTCCAGCCGGCCGGCGTCGACCGGGCCGGTGGCCAGCCACCGGTTCGGCAGCGCGGCCTTGGGCAGCAGCGCGGTCATCGGCCCGGCCGGCAGCACGAGGGTGGCGCCGCCGCGGTCCGGCAGGGCCGGCGTGCCGTCGACCACCCCGGCCGCCCTGACCTGGAGGTCCTCGCCGCGGATCCGCAGCCGGAAGGGCCGGTTGCCCGGCTCGGCCCCGAGGTCGGTGCTGAACAGCGCGGGCACCGGGTCGTCGAGGCTCCCCCCGCCCCCGGCGAGCACCGCCGGGTCGAAGCGGCCGCGCCCGACCGTCCGGGCGAGCTCCGCGTAGGCCGCCGGATCGACGACGACCACACTGACCTGCCGGGAACCCCGGTCGATGCCGAAGACGAAGGCGTCGTCCTCCGTCCAGGCGGCCACCGAGGTCCGCACGGCGGGCAGTGCCCCGGCCGCCCGGACCACTTCCGCAGGAACGGCCTGGTCCCGGGGCGCCGTGATCTGGGCGTCACCGCCGACGGACCGCCGGGCCACCTGCAGCCGGTCGGCGTCCACCGACCCCAGCACCGCGGCGCCGAACCCACCGGTCGTCACCGCCAGCAGCAGCGCCACCAGCGGCAGTACGGAAGGACGGGCCCGGTCCGAGGAACCGCGGGCGGCCCGGGCCAGCCCGAGGAACCCGATCACGCCCGGGCCCTGGCCCGCGGCCCGGGCCAGCGCCCCCACCACGACGGGCTGGAGCCGGGCCAGCAGGAGCGCCCCGGACAGCGCGAGCAGCAGCGGGGCGGCCACCAGCAGCGGATCGAGCCCGGCGGCGGCGGAGACCCCGCGCCGGCGCAGTTCGAACACGGCCGCGGCCGTGGCGGCGAGGACGAACAGCTCGGCCACGAGCCGGCGCCGCGCCCCCGCCGCACGCGGTGGGGACAGCAGCACGAAGGCCCGTACGGGGAAGGCCAGCAGGGCCGGCAGCGTGACGGCGGTGGCGGCGGTCAGCGAGAGGGCCAGCCGGGGGGTCGGCAGCAGCAGGACGGCGAGCCAGGCGGCGAGCGCGGACGCCGGCAGCACGGTGACCGCGCCCTCCCCGAGCAGGCGCCCGACGATCGCCCGGCGTGATCCGCCGCGCGCCAGCAGCAGCCGCAGCTCGTTCTCACGCCGGTCGCCCACGAGGGCGGCGGCCAGGCAGAACACGACGGCGGCCACCCCGGCGACCCCCGCCGGACCGATCGCGGCGAGCGGGGCGGCGCCCCGCTGCCGGGCCCGGGCCCGCTCGAACAGCTCGGGCAGCCGGGAGGTGATGCGCAGGTCCGGCCGCTTGACGGCCATGGCCAGCTCGGAGGCGGTGGGACCCGCGACGAAGGACGCGATGTCGTGCGCGACGCCGGGCAGCAGGTCCGCGCGCAGCACCCCGGTGTCCACCGGGAGCCGCCAGAAGTACTCGGAGCCCTCGCCCCAGGAGTCCAGCCGGGTCACGGTGTCCGCGTCGACGAGGGCGGCCGCGTCCAGGAACACCTGGGGCGGGCCCTTGATCGAGGCCGTGACGGTCTGGCAGGCCTTGGCCAGGCAGGGCAGGTCGGTCCAGAACACGTCCTCCGGGTCGGCGTCGTAGAGACCGACGACCTCGGCCCGGAGGGCTCCGTTGATGGTCGCCCGCGACTCCAGCACCATGCCCAGCGGCGCCTTGAGCTTCTCGGAGGCCTGGCGCGACAGCGCCACCTGGATCGGGCCGTCGGGGCTCCCGCCCCCAGGCCAGCGGCCGGCCACCAGCTTGGTGTGGGCGCCGGCTTGTGGCAGGTACACCAAACCGAGCCGCGGGTCGACGCCCTCCGGCCTGCCGAGGCCGGGGTTGGCCAGGGAGCGGGGCTTGGCGCTCTGCGCGCCGTGCACGGGTCCGCTCGCGGCGAGCCGGAAGGACCCGCCGGTGCGCGCGACCAGCGCGTCCCGCACGGAGTCCAGCTGCGCGGGGGCCAGCTGCCCGTTGCGGGAGTACGACGCCGCGCTCAGGCTCGTCGGCCCGGGACCCTGCTCGCCCAGGAAGGTCCGCAGCGCTCCGTCGGCGCCCCGGTCGACCGCGCGCGGCAGCGCCGCCGCCAGCAGCACGGTGACGAAGGCCAGGGCCGCGGCGAGCAGCGCGCTCAGCGGGGCGGCGCGCAGCCGGGTCCGCACCCAGGGCGCGGGCCGCGGGGCGCGGGCGGGTGCAAGGGCCGGGCGGGTCACATCTCCTCCAAGTGCCGCAGCCGGTCGCCGGTGCCCCGGACGCTGCGGTCGCGACGGCCGCCGAAGACGGCCGACAGCAGCGGTACCGCGGCGATCGCCGCGGCCATCAGCAGGGTCCCGGCGGTCGGCAGGTCCACCAGCACCTCCGGTACCGGCCGGCCGGCGGCGGGCGTCAGCACCATCAGCGGAACCACCAGATGGACGATGGCGGCGCCCAGACCCAGCCCGACGGCCGTGCCCAGGGCGACCAGCAGCCCGCTCTCGGCGACGGCCGTGCGGGCCAGCTTCCGGCGCGGCGCGCCCAGGGCCAGCAGGACGGCGAACTCACTGCCGCGTTCCCGCGCGGCCGCCGCCGCGGCGGCACCGAAGCCGATCGCCGCGAGCACGGCGCAGGCCACCGCCAGGGCGGCGAGCGCGCTCTGCGGGCCCGCGCTCAGCGGATCGTCCAGCAGCCCGGCGGCCACCTCCTCGCGCAGCTCCACCTGCTGGGAGCCCGCCCCGGCGCGCAGTTCGGCGGCGGCGCGGCCGGGGACGGGGTCCTCGGCGGAGGCGGCCGGCAGCCACCACTCGGTGGGAGGCGGCAGCTCGCGTCCGATGTCGGCGGCCAGCAGCCGCCCGGCGGCGGCCAGATCGACGGCCAGCGCCGTGTCGCCGGCGACGGGCAGCGATCCGACGGACGCGGTGATCCGCACCGGCAGGGTGCCGCTGCCCAGCGGCACGGGGACCAGATCCCCCACGCCGGCGCCGACCGCGGCCAGGTAGGCGCGGGTGGCGACCCCGGGGACCTCCGCCGCGGGCGCCGGTCCGGCGAGCAGCCCGAGCTGGACCCCGCCGCCGTTCTGCCTGCCGCGGAAGGCCAGCCGGAGCAGGGCCGGGCCGCCCGAGCCGTCCGACGGCGCCGCCAGCACCTCGCCGGCGGGGACGCCGCCGCTCGGAGGCGGCCCCGCCAGGACCCAGCCGGGCGCCGTTGCGCGCGGTACGGGCACGGCGGCCCGGGCGGGGTCCTCGGCGACGGCGAGGCCGCGTACGGTCAACTCCCCGGCCGTGACCGGCTGCTCGGCGCCGGCGCCCGGCCGGCCCGGCCCCGACAGCTCCGTGCCGTACGAGAGCACGAACCCGGTGACGCTCAGCGGCGCGGCGGCGGACCCGAGCGGCGCCCCCGCGAGCGCGTCGACGTCCACCGAGACGGTGGCGTCCCCCGACTCGGGCAGCGGCAGCAGCGGGGAGCGGAAGGTCAGGCCGAACCGGTCGCGCAGGACCAGCCCCAGACCGGGCCGGCCGCCCGGCGCGTCCCGTACGGTCACGTCGAGATCGATCCGCCGCGGACGACCGGGCAGTTCGATGCCGGTGTCTCCCGGGGCGCGGCCCGCGGCCAGGGGTGCGAACAGCTCGCGCACACTGCGTCCGCCTCGCAGGTCCGCGCGCAGCGGCACCCGCTCGGCGGCCCCGGCGGCGTCCAGTGCGAGCACCTGCCCGGTCCGCCCGCCCGGCAGCCCCTGCTGGGCGCGCACCACCGGGATCAGCCGCTCACCGCCGGGCAGCGAGGCGTAGCGGCCGTTGCGGCCCGGGGGAGCCAGGTCGCTGCCGGAGATCCGCAGGCCGCCGGCGGTCGCGAAGCCGGCCTGGTCGCGCTGGGAGTCCGACCACGCGGTGTGCTGGCCGAGCGCGAGGACCCCGCTGGAGACCGCGAGGACCAGCAGCAGCACCGGCCCGGTGGTCCGCCCCGGCCGGCGGGCGAGCTGCCAGCCGACCAGTGCGGGGCCCAGCCCGCGGCCGCGTGCGGCCAGCCGGCCGCCGAGCCGCGCGGCGAAGGGCATCAGCCGCAGCACCAGCAGGGTGCCCGCGCACAGGGCCAGCGTCGGGGCGGCCACCAGTACGGGGTCGACGCCCAGACCCCCCGCGCCCGCCGCGGGGCCCGCGCCGTCGCCGCTGTACTGCGCGACCTGCTGGTAGGCGAGGACGGCCAGCGCCACCACGGCCAGGTCCAGCCCGGACCGGGCGGCGCCCGCGACCAGCGCCTGGCGGCGGCCGCTGCGGCGCAGGGCGGCCGCCCCGGCGCCGCGCAGCACGGCCGGCAGCGCGGTCAGCAGCACGCAGCCGAAGGCGCAGACCGCCGCGACCGGCCACATCAGCCAGGTGCCCGAGGTGTTCAGCGGTACCCGCGAGAGCGGCCCGAAGCCGCTGAGCAGACCGAGCAGGAGCGGGGCGAGCAGCGGCGCCAGAACGGCGGCGGGCAGGGCGAGCAGCACGGAGCCGGCCGCGCCGAGGACGCCCAGCCGCAGCCGAGAGGCGCCGCGCGCGGTGAGCAGGACCCGCTCGGGCTCCTGGCGGTCCGTCAGCAGGTGGGCCACCAGCAGCAGGGCGGCCGCGGCGAGGACGGCGAGCTGGAGCGCGCCGACCAGCAGGGTGGACCGGGCGACGAGCCCGCCGGAGCGCACTTCGCCGAGCAGGTCCGGGAGTTCGGTCTTGACCTGGAACCCGGCGGGGGGCTTGAGACCGCCTCCGCGGGCGCCGGACATCACTGCGGCCGCCCGGCCCCGCACGTCCTCGACATCGGCGGAACCCACGGTGGCGAAGTCGGGCTCCAGCAGCGCGGCGCGGCTGTTCTGCGGGAGCCCGCCGGCCGTGAAGGCGCTGTCGTCGACGAGCAGCGGACCGTACGTGGCGAAGCTGCTGACCTGGAGCTCGCGGCCGCCCAGCGGGTCGAGGCGCCAGTACGGGTCCGCGGGGTCCGCCGCCTGGTACACGCCGGTGACCAGCACGGGGAGCGGAGCCCCGCCGTACCGGTCGTCCAGGCGCACCTCGGCGGGGAGCGCGGCCTCGGTCAGGCCCAGCCGTACCAGCGCGGCCCGGGGCGCGGCCACCGGCAGCGGGCCGGCCCCCGCACCGCCCGGCGGCTGTGGCCACTGCCCGGCGAGGAGCCGTACGCGCTCCCGGGAGAAGGCGGCCAGCAGGGTCAGGTCGGTGTCGTCCTTGCCCGGGGTGCGGGCGCCCGGCAGGCCGTACGCACGGCTGCGGGCCACGCTCTCGACGGCGACCGGGAACCGGCCGAACAGCTCGCGCGCGAAGCTCCGTACGGCCTGGTCGTCCTGGGTGCGGCCGGCCGCCGGGTGCTCGGTGGTGACCAGGACGGTGGCGCGGCTGCGCCCGGGGCCCTGGAGGGCCTGGCGCAGCCCGGCCTCGCCCACGTCGCGGGTGAAGGCGAACAGCGCCGTCAGCACGGTCGTGGTGATCAATACGGTGAGCAGTACGGCGGCGGCGAGCGGCAGTCGCCCGCGCAGCCGGCGCACGACGAAGCCGAGCATGTGCCGTGTTCCTTCCCCCCGTCCGGATCGCTGGCACCGGATAGCGGACGATGCTGTCAGATTCGAACGCACAGGGGAAGGGACTTGCGGGGAGGATGTGACGGATGAGCAAATTCGCAGGGGGCGCTTCCACCGGCCCCGTCCGGGCGGATGGACTACCAGGGGGAGCAGGCAATATGACGCAGCATCAGGGCGGCGCGGCGGCGCCCATGGTCGTGGTCGACGACGTCCACCGGAGCTTCGGCGACGGCGCCCGGGCCGTCCACGCGCTGCGCGGCGTCTCGTTCGAGGTGCGCCGCGGCGAACTCACCGCGCTCAAGGGCCGGTCCGGCTCCGGCAAGACCACCCTGCTGAACCTGGTCGGCGGCCTCGACACCCCGACCTCGGGGTCCGTCACCCTCGACGGCACCGGTCTGGCCGGGCTCGACGAGGCCGGACTGCTGGCGCTGCGCCGCGACCGGATCGGTTTCGTGTTCCAGTCCTTCGGCCTGATACCCGTCCTGACCGCCGCAGAGAACGTGGGGGTCCCCATGCGGCTGCGCAAGGTCCCCGCCCGGCAGCGCGAGGAACGCGCCCGTACCCTCCTCGCCCTGGTGGGCCTGGCCGAACACGCCGGGCAGCGGCCCGGCGAGCTCTCGGGCGGACAGCAGCAGCGGGTGGCGGTCGCCCGGGCCCTGGCCAACGAACCCGACCTGATCATCGCGGACGAACCGACCGGGCAGCTCGACTCCGAGACGGGCCGCTCCATCATGCGGCTGCTGCGCGCGGTGGTGCGCAGCGAGGGCGTCACCGCCCTGGTCGCCACCCACGACCCGGCCCTGATCGAACTGGCCGACCGGGTCGTGGAGCTGCGCGACGGCCGCATCGTCGACGAGCACCGCGTGGGTGAGGCGGACGGGGGCGACCGGGGCGACCGGGACGGGCAGGGTGATCAGGCCGGGCGGGCCGCCGTCCGCTGAGGCGCCACGCCGCGCCGTTCACCCGGGCGTGCCGTGTCGGCCGTCCGCTGCGGTGATCGCGCGCGGTGATGGCGGAGAGTGGGCCGCGTGGATGTGGACGAGGTCATCGACGCCCTGTACGCGCTGCCCCCGGCGCGGTTCACGGCCGTCCGGGACGAGGAGGCGGCCCGCGTCAAACGGGCCGGGGACCCGGCGGCGGGGAAGCGGATCGCGGGGCTGCGCCGCCCCACGCTGGCCGCCTGGGCGTCGAACACGCTGGTACGGGCGAAGCCGGAGGAGGTCGAGCAGTTCCGCCAGCTCGGCCAGGCGCTGAGGGTGGCGCACCGGCACCTGGACGGGGAGCAGTTGCGTGCCCTGTCCCACCAGCAGCACGTGGTCGTGGGGGCCCTCGCGCTGGAGGCGCAGCGGCTGGCCGAGGAGGCCGGGACGCCGGTCTCGGAGACCGTGCGGCGCGAGGTCGGCCAGATCCTCTACGCCGCACTGGCCGATCCGGAGGCGGCCGAGGCCTGGGCCTCGGGCCGGCTGTCGAAGGCCCCCGCCCTGGTGACGGAGTTCCCGGGCATCGACCCGGACGCCGTGCCACCCACGTCCCCGGCCGGACCCAAGCCCGAGGCCGCATCCGCGTCCGTCGCGCGGCCCGAGCCGCCGGCACCGGAGGCCGAACCGGCCGGACGGCGGCCCGACCGCCGGGTGGACGCGGCCCGCGCCGCCGCCCAGGACGCGGAGTGGGCCGCCACGGCCCGGGAGGACGAGCTGCGGGTGGCCGAGGAGGCACGGCAGCACACGGTCGAGGCCGCGGCGGCCGCCGACGCCGAACTCGAGCGCGCCCAGGCGGCCCGCGACCGCGCGTACGCCGCCGTGGCCGAAGCCGAGGAGCGGCATCGCGAGGCCGGCCGGACGGCCCGGGAGGCCCGGCGCGCGGCGAAGGCCGCCGCCCGCAGGCTCCGGTCCCTGACGGGCGACGAGACCGGCGGGACCGGGAGCGGCGGGACCGGCAGCGGCCGGAGCCGGAGCGGCGGGGGAGGCAGAGGAGACGGGAGCGGTTGACGGACGGGCCGGTCACGGCTACTCGGTGTGCAGCACCGGGCCGATCGTCATCCGCGCCGCCGAGCGGGCCGGCAGCAGGGCGCCGAGGACGGCGATCGCGACCTGATGGGACACGGCCCATCCAACGCCGAGCCGGGGGGGGAGCTGACCCTCAGAAAGGCCACCGTCACGACCCGTGTGGCCCGGATCTTCGCGACGTTGTCGCTCCGCGACCGCGCCCGGGCCGTGGTCCTCGCCTACGAGACGGGCCCGGTGACCCCCGGCTCGGTGGAGGCAGTCAGCAGCCGCGCCATGGTGGCCGCCGGGAGCGCGGGGTTGGCGGCCGCGGCCTCGGCCACCGCCTCGTCGGCACCGTCCAGCAGCTCCACGAGGAGCGCGGGCGGCAGCGCCGGGTGGGCGGCTGCCAGCGGGCCCGCCTTCGGATCGGCCAGGCAGGGCCGCAGCGCCTCCGCGGTGGCGTTCGGATGGGAGGCGATCGCCTTCAGCGCCTTGCGTACGGGCGGCTCCAGACGGGCGAGCTCCGCCAGCAGGTCCGCCGGAGCGCCCGGGTTGGCGGCGACCCGGGCGCAGACGCGGCTCCCGTGGACCGCAACCATGGAGCGCAGCTGCTCCTCCGAGAGCCCGGGGTGCGGGGAGACCGCGGCGACCACCGCGGCGTCCGGATCGGCGGCCAGCGCGTCGCGCACGGCCGCCGGCAGATCGTGCCGGTGCGCCACGAGCATCCGTACGCGTGCGTGCGGTGAGGCGGCGAGCTCGGCGAGCTCGGCGGGGGAGGCCCCGGCGATCCGGGGCAGCAGCACCGGACCGATGCGGGTGGTGTGGGCCAGTGCGGTCAACAGGTCCAGCGGCAGGCCGGGATGGCGGGCGAGGGCGCGGCGGACCTCCGGCGAAGTGTCGGCGCCGAGCGCGCGGAGGGTGTCCTCACCCGCCGCGGGATTCCCGGCCACCGCCTCCCGGACGCCCGGCACCGGGTCTTGCGCGAGCCGGGCGTACACCTCCTGCGGCAGGTCGGTCCGTTCGGCCGGCGCCCATCGGTGCAGCATGGAGGGATGGCCGGCGAGGGAGGCCGCGGCGGCGGCCGGCGTCGCCGGGTTGCGCGCCGCCCGCTCGCGGGTCTCCTCCACGGTGGAGCCGTGCCTGCCGTCGCACTCCGCGCCGGCCCGCAGCTCACACTCCGGGTCCGGGCAGTACGGATGGTGGGTGAAGGGGATGTCCTTGGTGTCGCAGACCAGGCAGGAGGACGCCGGGGCGAGGCCCTCGCCGGTGATCAGGGCGGCCAGCAGGGCGGGGCTCACCGCCTCGTTGAGGGCGGCCGCGTAGCGGACCTCCGCGTGCGGATGGCGGGCCAGGCCGTCCGCGACCTCCCCCGGCGCCCAGAGGGCGAACTCCGCCACCACACCCGTGTCCGGGTCGGCGGCGAGCCTCTCGGCGACGTCGGACGGCAGGCCGGGGCAGGAGGCCAGCCGCCACCGGACGCGGGGATCGGGATGCGCGGCGAGGAGGCGGGCCCACCCGGGCCGGTCGGCGCCCGCGTCGAGCAGCGCGACCGCGGTCACGGGCCATGCTCCGGGGTCGATGTCGTCGGGGTCGAGCTGTCCCCCGTACGCCAGTTGGACCGCCGTACCCAGATCCCGGTCGGCGAGCGCCCGCGCCCGGACGGGCCCGAGGTCGGAGCGGCCGGTCAGGGAGAGCAGCAGCAACTTCGTGGCGTCGTCGTCCTCGGGTCCCGCGGCCGCCACCAGATCCAGCAGCTGGTCGAGCAGTTCGGGGGGCAGGGCCGGATTGGCCGCGAGTCCGGTCAGGAGGTGGTTCACGGGCGGTCTCCGTCGGCCGCCGGGGCGGCGGCTGCGGTCAGGGCCCCGGTCAGGGCGTCGGCGTACGGGTGGGGGCGGCGCCTGCGCGGGGTCAGGACCCCGATGTGCCGTGCGGGGCGGGGCGGTTCGACGCGGACCACCGCCAGCCCGGGCGCCGGGGCCAGCGACACGTGCGGCACCAGGGAGACCCCGACCCCGGCGGCGACCAGCGTCTGGGCGAAGAAGTAGTCGGTGGTCGACGCCCCGACCCGGAGGTCGAAGCCGGCCAGGTCCGCGTAACGGCGCAGGAACGCCTCCGTCTTGAGGCAGCCGAGCACCCAGCGGTCGCCGCCGAGCTCGGCCGGACTCAGTGACGCCCGGCCCGCGAGCCGGTGGCCGCGCGGCAGCACGAGCCACAGCGGATCCTCCATCAGCGGCACCCAGTCGAGCCCAGCCCGCCCGCCCGCGCCCACTGGCGGCGGCCCGTCGAAGTGGTAGGTCAGGGCGAGGTCGGCCGAGCCCCCGCGGACCATCGGCACGGCGGCCTCCGGCTCGCTCTCCAGCACCGTCAGCTCCACCTCGGGGTGCTCGGCCACGAACCGGGACAGCGCCTCGGGCAGCAGGTGCCGGCCCCCGCTGGTGAAGGTGGCGACCGTCAGGCGCGGCCGCGGCGCGGTGAGCCGGCCGATCTCGTGGCGGACCTGGTCCAGTTGGGCGGATATCGTCTCGGCCGCCTCCACCAGCAGCCGCCCCGGCTCGGTCAGCGTGATCCCGCGCGTGCTGCGCACCGCCACCGGATGGCCGAGCGTGCGCTCCAGCGAGGCGATGTGCTGGGAGACGGCCGAGGGCGACAGGAGCAGGGCTCCGGCCGCCTTGTTGAAGCTGCCGTGCTCGGCCACGGCCCGCAGGATGCGCAGCCGCTGCACGTCGATCATCGGTTTTCCTTCATACGAGTTCAGCAGATCGTCAGTTCTGCCGGGGACCCTACAGCGGCAGAGTCGGACGCATGCGAAACATTCTTGTCATCGGCGGGAGCCGCTACTTCGGAAAGAGCCTGGTCACCCGGGCCCGTGACGCAGGTGACTCCGTCACCGTCCTCAACCGGGGCACCACCGCCCCGCCCGCCGGTGTGGAACACCTCCTCGCCGACCGCGACGACGAGGACCGGCTGCGGGCCGCGCTGGGCCCGCGCACCTTCGACGCCGTCATCGACCAGGTCTGCTACACCCCCGACCAGGCGGCCGTCGCCCGGCGCGTCTTCGCCGGGCGGACCGGGCGTTACGTCATGACCTCGACGATGGAGGTGTACGACCCGGCCACCCTCCCCGGCCCGGCGGATCCCGGACGGCGGGAGCCCGTCGCCGAGGACTCCCTCGACCCCGTGGCGCTCGCGCACAGCCGCCGACTGCCGTGGCACGACCGGGCGGAGGTGGAGCGGCTGCTCGGCCCCGCGCGGGCCTATGCGGAGGGGAAGCGGCGGGCCGAGGCCGTCTTCCTGCACGAGCCCGCCTTCCCGTACGTCTCCGTACGGACCGCGCACGTCCTCGGTGGCGGCGAGGAGGACTTCACCGGGCGGCTGGCGCACTACATCGGCCGGATCGCCGACGGGATCCCGGTGGACGTCCACAAAGCCCCGTACGCCACCTCGTTCATCCACCACGAGGAGATCGCGGAGCTCCTCCACTGGGCGGCGGGCCAGAGCTTCACCGGACCGCTCAACGCGGCCTCGCACGGAGCGCTGGACGTGACCGCGCTCTGCGAGGCGGTCGGCGAACGGCTCGGGCGCCGGCCGGAGTTCCGGGTCGTCGGAAAGGGGGCCGCCGCCTCGCCCTTCTCCTTCGACCGCGGCTACGCCCTGGACAACGGGCGGGCCGCGGCACGGGGGTTCGTCTTCGACCGGGTCGCCGACTGGCTGCCCGGGGAGATCACGCGGACGGCACGCGGCCTGGGCCTTCCCCGGCGGGTGCAGCCGAGCCCGGGACTCGCGCGGAACCGGATCTCCCGGGCGGTCGTCTGAGACCCCGTGTGGATGAAACGAAGAATCGCCGTGCTGCTGTTCGCCCTGCTCACCACCCAGGTGGGCGCGTTGGTCAACCCTGCCTACGCGTGCGGCTGCGGGGCAATGGTGCCCGACGGGCAGTCCCGGATCGGCGTCGACCGGGAGACCTCCGTCGTGCGCTGGGACGGCCGTACGGAACAGATCGTCATGCGGTTCAGGGTCGGCGGGGACGCCCACCGGGCCGCCTGGATCATGCCCGTGCCCGGGCGGGCCACCGTGGAGCTCGGCGATGCCGGCATCTTCGGGGAACTCGCCTGGCTGACCCGGCCCGAGCACAGGACGCGCAGCCACTTCTGGCCGCGCGGCGGCGACTGGCCCTTCTCCTCCGGCACCGGCGACGGCGCCGGCGCCGCCTTGCCGGGCAGCGCCGGCGCGGGCGTCGGAGTCGTCGGCCGCGAACAGCTCGGCGACTTCGACGTCGCACGCCTGACCGCCACCGACCCCGACGCCCTGAAGAACTGGCTCGAGTCCAACGGCTTCAAGCTGCCCGACCGGCTCGCCGCCGAGCTCAAGCCGTACGTCGACCAGAAGTGGGAGTACGTGGCCGTACGGCTGGCCCCGCGGCAGCAGGGCCAGGTCCTCGGGGGCAACCTGGACCCGTTGAAGATCCGCTTCGAGAGCCCGCGGCTGGTCTACCCGATGCGGCTCTCCCGGATGGCGCGCACCCCGCAGTCCCTCGGCCTGTACGTGCTGGCCGACCACCGCATGGAACCCGGCTCCACGATCGGCGGATCCGCCCCGAAGGTGACCTTCGCCGGCAACGTGACTCCGAAGAGCGGACCGCTCGGCGAACTCGCGGGCGGCAAGCAGGTGTTCCTGACCGCGATCGACCAGGAGTTCCCGGAACCGGGCCGCATCGACGCCGACCACGAACTGCTCGCCGCGCCCGCCGACACCCCCTACCGCCGGGCCGTCTACCACGACAAGCTCCTCACCGTGGGCGACGGCATCCCGGTGTGGCTCCTGATGGTGTCCGCCGCCCTCGTCGCCCTGGCGGCATCGGCCTTCGCGGCAACCCGCCGCCGACGCCGCCGGATCCCGGCCTAGGTGGACTGCCCCGGGACCGACCGCCAGAACGCGCACTGGTGGTCCTCCCCGAAGGACGTGCTCGGCCGCGTCGCCAGGGGGTTGAGGGTGAGGACGGTTCCGGTGCCGATGCCCGTCCGGGGCCAGGCGGGCTGGTCCGGCACGGCGGGGGCGCCGGTACGGGCGAAGGCGCCCCAGTACCGCTTCATCCGGCCGGCCAGCGCGACCTGGACCGGGGTCAGCGGCCGCTCGCCCAGGGTGAAGTCGTGCAGGTACGCCAGCTCCGCGCTGTGCGCGTTCGACTCGTCGAGGCCCGGCACCTGCGCACCCGCCAGCGTCGGCGAATCCGGATCGTCGAACTCATAGGCGTACGTGGGCACTTGCGCGGCGAAGAGCTGCGCCGTCCATGCGGTGTGGCAGGCGAAGGTCGCATCGGTCATGATGGCCGACAGCGCCAGATACGGCGAGCCGTGCGCGGCGACCGGATAGCGGGCGAGCACCTCGGCGCCCGCGTCCCCGTACTGCGCCATGACCTGGGCCGCGTACTGCTCCGCCGTCAGGTGCGGCCGGCTCAGGGCGACGAAGAACCGGGACTCGGAGCGGGTGCTCCCGATCAGGACCGGCACCTTGTTCCACGCCCCGCTCCCGATGGCCCGCGCGGGGTCCACCGGCAGCAGCCCGTCACCGGACGCCGGACCCGAAGTGGGCAGCGTACGGGCGGCGTCGACGAGAGCCGGTCCCGGGACGGCGCGCAGGCATGCGGCGACACCGTCCGGACCGGCGCACCCCGCCTGCGCGGCGAAGGCCCGCGCCTCGGCTTCGGACCGCGCGCGGTCGGGCGTACGGATCAGCGTGCACGGGCCGCTCTGCAGCACGGCCCGGTGGAACAGACCGGCGGCCGACGGGGCCGCCAGCAGCGCGCAGACGGAAGCACTGCCCGCGGACTGGCCGGAGACCGTGACGCTGCCCGGATCGCCGCCGAACGCTCCGATGTTCTCCCGCGTCCAGCGCAGGGCCGCGACCTGGTCCATCAGGCCGAAGGAGCCGGAGCGCTGCCCGTTCTCCCCGGCCAGTTCGGGAAGACCGAGGTAACCGAGTTGTCCGAGGCGGTAGTTGATGCTGACCACGACCGTCTGGGTGAGGTCGGCCATGGTGCGTCCGCCGAACTGCGTACCCGTCCCCATGGCGTACGCGCCCCCGTGCATCCAGACGATCACGGGCAGCCGGGATCCGGGGCGGGCCGTCCGCGGCCGGTAGACGTCCAGGTACAGGCAATCCTCGCTGACGGCCTGCGGATCACTCAGCCCGAACGGCGCGAACTGCAGACAGGCCGGGGCCTGCCGGACGGCGTCCCGCACCCCGGCCCACCGGGGCGGCGGCTGCGGAGGCCGCAGCCGGGCCGCCCCGACCGGGGGAGCGGCGTACGGGACACCGAGGAACTCCTGCGCCCCGTCGTGCACCTGCCCGCGTACGACGCCCTGCGCGAGGGCGGCGACCGGGCGCGGTGTTCCGTCCGCTGCCGCCGCGGGCGGTCCCGAGGCGACGAGCAGGGCTGCCAGCGCAAGTGCCGTACCGATCAGGGGTCTTGCCGAAGCCGGCCGCTTTCCGGGCCACTTCATGGGTCCTCCTGGGTGTGGGTGACCGAGGGCCGGGGCGGGGGGCCGGCGTCCGTGGTGCTCCGGCCCCGTCCCGGCCACCGGCCGTCCGGTGGGGTGGTTTTACGGGCGCAGTCCCGCGAGCAGGGCGGTGGTCAGGGCCTGGTCGGCCGGGCCGGTGTTCCAGTCCGCGTTCATCGGGCTGACGGCGATCCGGCCGGCGCTCACGGCCTCGATGTCACCGCCCCTGGCCGCTGGCCGCAGCGCGACCTTCACGGACACCTTCCACGTGCCGTCGCCGGAGTCGGTGAAGTCGGGCTGGAGGAAGTTCTGCGGATCCTGGAAGGTGGCGGACACACCCGCGGCCGTGCCCTTGCCGTCCGCGCCGACCACGGGGTGGTTGACGTTGAGGCCGACACCGTGGGGCAGCAGCGGGCCGGACCGTGCGCGCTCCCGCAGCCGGTCGATCAGACGGACGGCGAAGTCGACCGTCGGATCCATCGCGTTGACGGTGGTGACCGGGTCGGGGGCGCTCACGCCTCCGGTGCTCAGTGCGATGGCCGGAACACCCGACTCCAGCGCGGCGACGGCGCCGCCGACCGTACCGGAGTGGGTGGCGAGCCCGGCGACGTTCGGGCCGAAGTTCGTGCCGGAGACCACCAGGTCGGGGGCCTTGCCGGCGAAGACCTCGGCCAGGCCGAAGGCGACGGAGTCACCCGGGGTGCCGTCCACTGCCCAGACCTTCGGCTCGGGGTGCTTCACCGTGACGGAGGGCGCGCTCATCATCTTCGTACCGGTGCCGCTCTGGTTGGTGAGCGGGGCGACGATCGTGACGTCGTGCCCGGCCGCCGTCAGCCGGTCGAAGGCCTTCCGGATGCCCGGCGCGTTGTAGCCGTCGTCGTTGGTGAGCAGGATCCGCAGCGGCCCGGCGGGCGCGGTCTGCGGCGTGGCCGCGGTCTGCGGCGTGGCCGCGGCCGGTGCCGTGCCGGCCAGGGCGGGCGTGCACAGCATCAGGGCGGCCAAGGGCAGGACTCGCTTGCGTTGCACAGAGTGCTCCTTCGGAGGGGCGGAGAGGGGTGCGGAGGGGCGGGGAGGGTGTGGCAGGAGGTGACCGGCGGGCGCGCGACCCTCGGCGCGCGCCCGCCGGAATCCGGCTCAGCGCACGCTGCGGATCGGGAGGATGGCGAGCGCGCCGATGAGGGAGAGGGCACCGCCGACGAGGAACAGCGGGGTGTAGCCGCCCAGGGTGGTGACGACGGCCGACGCGACGAAGGGGGCGATGACCTGCGGCCCGGCGTTGGCGATGTTGAGGACGCCCATGTCGCGGGCAGCGTCCTCGGCCCGGGGGAGGACGAGGGTGACGAGCGCGGTGTCGACGGCCATGAAGCAGCCGAAGGCGAGGCCGTTGAGCGCGCTGAAGACGAGCATGCCGGTCCAGGTCGGGCTGATGACCGGGACCACCATGACGAGACCGGCGAGGGCGGCCGATACGCCGACGAACACCTTGCGGCGGTTCCACCGGTCGGACAGCAGGCCGCCGAGCAGGGTGGACACGGCCATCGCGACCATGGAAACGGGGGTGAGCACGGCCATCGCGGCGGGCGGGGTCAGTCCGGCGGGCAGGGAGACGTGGTCGTCGAGGATGTAGAGCTGGTAGCCGACGACGGAGAAGTAGCCGAGGACCATCAGGGCCCGGCCGATGAACGCCCACCGGAAGTCGTGGTGCGACAACGCGGAGAGGAAGGCGGCCAGTTGTCTCCCCTTGACCCGCTCGGACGGGGCGTCCTCGGGGGTGGGCCCGGTGCGCGGGACGTCCCTGCAGAAGGTGGTGAGCAGCAGCGCGGCCAGGGCGATGACGGCGCCGAAGACGAGGTAGCCCGAGCGCAGGTGTTCCGAGGTCCGGGAGGCGATGAGCACGCCGGCCGTACCGCCGATGGGCAGGCCGAGCCCCACGAGGGCGGACGCGGTGCCGCGGCGGGCGGCGGGGATGCGGTCGGGCACGATGGCGGTGACGGCCGCCTGGTAGATGTTCATCGTCGCCTGGACCAGGCACCAGCCGATGCCGACGAGGAGCGCGGTGCCGACGCTCCCGAGGAAGGCCAGGCCGGCGAGCGAGCCGATGGCTCCGCCGAGGATCCAGGGGCTGCGGCGCCCACTGCGGTCGGAGAGGGCGCCGGCGACCGGGTTGAAGGCGGTCGCGAAGACCGCGCTGATTCCGCCGATCAGGCCGAGGACGGCGACTTTGCGGACGGGGTCGATCTGCGCGATCTGGAGCGGCAGCAGGACGGAGCCGACGCCCATGTACACGGCCATCATGGCGGAGTTCGCGAAGAGCAGCAGGGGCAGCAGCCCCCGCCGGTGCGGAGGTTCGGGAACCGCGGAAACGGGCGGACCGGCGGTTTCGGGCAGGGCCATGACGACTCCTCGGGGACCGAGCGGGAGGGGAGGGGCGAGGCGGGGGGCTCGCGGGGAGGTGCGGCGCCGGGCGGGCATGCGTCAGGTGCCGAGCCGCCGGGTTGTGGTTGTTACACGTGTCACCTTCGGCGCTGGACACTGTGTAGCACCCATTTCCGGGCATCGCTAGGGGCCGTGCACGGACGCTGCGCAGATCGTGACCGGCGCGTGCGAGTGGATGCGATGACGTGTAACCAGGGCACCCCGGCCACTGGACCGGCTCGGCGTGTCGAAAAACCGTCTTGCACTTGTGGCGGCCGTCACGCATCAGCCATACTCCGTGCCGCAGCGCGACCCACTGCCTCCGGGCCCCACCCGGCCCACCCTCGGCCCACGCCGGGGGCCTGGGAGGGTCGGTTCGGGGACCCGCACGAGCCCGCCCGGAAAGTCCGCGCCGACCCGGCGTGTCCGGGGCGGCGTGGCGGGCCGGTTCACCGGCGAGGTCCGGCCGGCCGGGCGAGGGGTCATGGTCGTGCCGCCGGCAAGGCAGCGGGAATGGGACGGCCAACTCAACCAACCGGCACCCTGGCCGGCTTACCCAACTCGGTTCATCCACTCCAGCCCAGCCCAGCCCAGCCCAGCCCAGCCCAGCCCAGCCCAGCCCAGCCCAGCCCAGTCCAGTCCACCCGCCCGTGCGACCCACGCGCAGACCATGCGCCCGCGCCCGAGCCCGAGCCGCCGGCCCCACCGGGCCAACCGGCAACCCAGCCCCATCCGGTCGCGGAGAACCGAAGCCCCCTGCCCGGCCGGTCCAACCTGTCAGCCGGGTCAGCCGGTCCAGGTGGCCCGGCCCGCCCGACCCCCCGAGTCGGCAGCCCCTTCTGGGCCCCCGGCCCGGGTGCCCGGCCCACCCGGGCCACCTGGGCCGGGCAATCCACGGGGGCCACCCGGCCCACCCGGGCCAGCCAGGCCCGCCGGCCCACCCGGGTCAGGCAGTCCACCCGTAACCACCGGCCCACCTCGGGCCGGGCAGTCCACGGAGGGCCACCCAGCCCACCTGGTCCGCCCGGACCAGCCACGCCCACCGGCCCACCTGGGCCAGGCAGTTCACCTGGGTCAGTCAGGCCCTTCGCGGCCACCGGCCCACCCGGCTCACCCCGGCCGGGCAGTCCACCGAGCCACCGGCCCACCCGGGCAATCCACGGGGGGCCACCCGGCCCACCCGGTCCGCCCGGGCAAGCCAGGCCCGCCAGCCCACCCGGGTCAGGCAGTCCACCCGTGGTCACCGGCCCACCTCGGCCGGGCGGTCGATGGAGGGCCACCCAGCCCACCTGGTCCGCCCGGACCGGCCACGCCCACCGGCCCACTTGGGCCAGGCAGTCCACCGGGGCCACCCGGCCCACCGGCCTCCCTGGGCCAGGCAGGCCACTCGGGGCCACCGGCCACCCGGGCCAGCCGGCGCTCCGGGCCACCCGGGCGACCCGGGGTCGGTCGGGTCGGGGCCCCGGGTCTTTCCTGCCGTTGTCCGAGTTCCTCCTGGCCCCGCCCCGGCGAGGCCCTCGTGAAAGGCACGCCATGCCGACCTACGGGCATCCCCTTCCGGCCGCTCCGCCGCGTCACGCGCTGGTCTGCGGGGTCGGTCTCCTCCTCGTATCGCTGCTCGTGGCGCTGTGGCTCCGGGTCTCTCCGCGGCCCGCCTTCCAGGGGCTCGACGACCGGTGGGCCGCCTCCGTGAACGGTTCTTCCGCCGGTGGCGCCCGCGGCGGCGGGGACGCCGGCTGGACCATCGTTCTGGACCGGCTCGGCGGACCGTTCGGGCTGGTGCTGCCGCTCGCGCTCGTCGGCTGCCTCTGCGTCTACGGGCGCTGGCGCTCCGCCCTCTTCGTCCTCGCCGCCGCCGTCGGCGCCAACGTCCTCGTGGTCCTGCCGCTCAAGCAGCTCGCCGACCGGCCGCGTCCGCCGCACCCGTCGGTCCTGGTCAACGATGGCTCGTACCCTTCCGGCCAGGTGTTCAGCGCGGTGATCCTCGTGTTGGTCGTCGCCGTCGTCGTGTTCCCCCCGCGTGCCCGCCGCTGGTGGTGGGCGGCCGGCGCCGCGTACGTCGTCGCGATGATGGGCAGCCGGACCTGGCTGCACGCCCAGTGGCTCAGCGACACCTTCGCCGGGGTTCTGCTCGGTGTCGGTACGGGCCTGGTGCTGTGGCGGGCCTTCGATCCGCTGCTCCGGACGGAGGCCGAGCGGATGGCCTCCGACAGTCTGTGGCTGTGACGCATGTCGAGCTAGATTGACGGTCGAGAAAATTTCGCAATATTCTTCGGTTTCGGCGCGCACCCCCGCGCGCAGCCAGGAAGGATCGGCTCATGGCTCACTCCGCTCACTCCGCTCACCCCGCAGGCGAGGACCGGATGGTGGTCGACCTGCCGGCGGGACGGCTCCGCGGTGCGATCGAAGGCGGTGTCACGGTCTTCCGCGCCGTGCCCTACGCCGCCCCGCCCGTCGGCGACCTGCGCTGGCGGCCCGCGCGGCCGCACCCCGGCTGGAGCGGCGTGCGCGACGCCACCGCCGACGGCCCCAGTGCCCCGCAGCTGTACCAGGAGGGCGGCGACCCCGTGCTCGGCGGGCACGGATCGCCCCCGTTCGACGAGGACTGCCTGACCCTCAACGTGTGGACCCCCGCCGCCGACGGAGCCCGCCGCCCCGTGCTCCTCTGGATCCACGGCGGCGGCTTCGTCTCCGGCTCCGGATCGCTCCCCGGCTACTCCGGCGAGACCTTCGCACGCGACGGCGACCTCGTCGTCGTGAGCATCAACTACCGCATCGGCCCCCTGGGTTACCTCTACCTCGGCCCGTACGACGGCAGCGGGGAATCCGGTCCGGCCGGCGCCAACCACTGGCTCAGCGACCAGCTCGCCGCCCTGCGCTGGGTACGCGAGAACATCGCCGCCCTCGGCGGCGACCCCGACCGCATCACCGTCGCCGGACAGTCCGGCGGCGCCGTGTCCACCGCCGCGCTCGCCGGGCACCCCGAGACCCGGGGGCTGATCCGGCGGGTGATCCTGCAGAGCCCGCCGTTCGGCCTGGACCTCCCCGACCCCGACGCGTACCTGGAGCGCACCGCCGCCTACCTGGAGCTGGCCGGCGTGAAAGACGCCGAAGGGCTGCGCTCCCTGCCCTGGCCCGCGCTGATCGGTGCGGGCGGCGGGCTCTTCGCGCGGACGATGCGCTGGGGCTACTGGCCCACGCCCTTCCTGCCCGTGATCGACGGCACGACCCTCTCCCGCCATCCGGCCCGGACCCTGCTGCACGGAGCGGCCGCCGACATCGACGTCATGATCGGCTGGACGCGCGAAGAGGCCAACTTCGGCTTCGCCCTCGACGAGGGCTACGCCGCCGCCACCCGCGAGCAGGTGACGAGCCGGATCGCGGAGACCTTCGGGGCCGAGGCCGCGCCCGCGGTCTACGCGGCGTACGCGTCAGCCCGCCCCGGGGCCCGGCCCGCCGACGTGCTGATGGACCTGATCACCGACGAGCTGTTCCGCGTCCCCTCCCTGCGGCTCGCCGAGGACCGGGCCGCGCTGGGCAGGCCCGTATGGGCCTACCAGTTCGACCTGCCCACGCCCGCGTACGAGGGCCGGCTCGGCGCCGCGCACTGTCTCGAACTTCCCTTCGTCTTCGATAACTTCGACCAGTGGTCCCACGCCCCCTTCCTCGCCGGGCTCGCCCCGGCCGTCCGCGACGGCCTCGCGCACTCCATGCACCGGGCCTGGATCGCCTTCGTCCGCACGGGTGACCCGAACCACCCGGACCTGCCGGACTGGCAGCCGTACGACACGCCCACGCGCACCACGATGCGCTTCGACTCGGTCGTCGCGCCCCTCGGCGACCTCGCCGGCACCTCCCGGCTCCTGCATGCCCCGACCGCACGTCTGCGCACCGCCCCGCTCGCCTGATCTAACTCGTGTAACCTGAAGGGAGGTGCGCGTCAGCCGGATGCGCGATGAGCCCCAGCGCCGTCAGCGCCAGCGCAGGCAAGCGGCAGCGCCGGTCGAGCAAGAGGAGCGTCGAGGGACGTCATGGCCAAAGACACGCACGTCCGCGCATCCATCACCAGCGCCGACGTGGCCCGCCTCGCAGGGGTCTCGCGCGCCACCGTCTCCTTCGTACTGAACGACACCCAGGGCCACCGGGTCAGCGAGACCACCCGCGCCCGGGTGCTGGACGCGGCCCAGCAGCTCGGCTACGTACCGCACGCCGCCGCCCGGTCCCTGCGCGCCGGCCGCAGCAACCTGGTGCTCATGCCCGCGTCGATCTCCGCCGTCGGCAGGCTCGTCAGCGACTGGATCGACGACCTGCACAGCGAGCTCGACCGCCGCGGCTACACGGCCGTGCTCCACGCGGGCCGCTTCGCCGACCCCGTGGACGCCGCCCGGGCCTGGGCCGAACTGCGCCCGGCGGCCGTCGTCGCCCTCGACGGAGACCGCTTCACCGCCGAGGCGGCCCGGCTGCTGGGCCGCGCCGGGGTCCGCGGCCTGCTCGCCTTCGCGGCACGCCCCGTCGAGGGCGTGTTCACCATCGGCTTCGACCATGCCCGGATCGGCGCCACCGCCGCCGAGCACCTCATCGCCCGCGGCCGGACCCGGATCGGCGTGGTCATGCCCACCGAGCGCGGCCTCGGCACACTCGCCCAGCCGCGCCTCGCGGGCGCCGAGTCGGTCGCAGCCCGCCACATGGCCACCGTCACCCCCGTGGAGCTGTCCTACACCCGGGAGTCCGCGACCGCCCTCGCCGGCCGGTGGCGCGGTCTCGGCCTGGACTCCGTATTCACGTACAACGACGAGTACGGCGCCCTGCTCCTGCACGCGCTCCGGGCCGAAGGCATCACCGTCCCGGACGAGGTGGCCCTCGTCGGCTCCGACGACCTCGTCCTCGCCGCCATCCAGCAGCCGGCGCTCACCACGGTCCGGCTGGACATGCCGACCGCCGCGCGGATCGCCGACGCCCTGCACGCGCTCGTCGAAACCGGCACGGCGCCGCCCGTACCGGCCATCGAGGCCGTGCTCGTCCAGCGCGACACGACCTGAGGGGCCGGGGGCGCAGTCGCTTCCCCCGGCCCCACGGCCGAACCGCGCCCGTCAGAGGGCGCGTTCCGGGGTGCCCGCGGCCGCCCCCCGGCGGTCGTGGGCGCGTACGTTTTCCCGGGCAAGCGCCGCCCGGCACAGCCACCACGCCAGCAGGCCCGTCCCGGCTCCGGCGGCGGCCCCGACCACGGTGTCGCTGAGCCAGTGCGCGTGCAGCCACGTACGGCTCCACATCATGGCCAGCGTGAAGGCGGTGCCCGCCCACCACCACGCGCGCCGCCGGGCGGCCGGGACCAGCAGGGCTCCGACGAGGACGACGAGCAGCGCCGCCGTGGCCGCGTGCCCGGACGGGAAGGAGCCGTGGTCGACGCGGACCAGGGGGTTCGCCGGGCGCGGCCGGTCCACCAGGTGCTTGAGCCCCTGGACGACGGCCAGGTTGCCGCCGACGTAGACGAGGAAGAAGAAGGCGGCGGACACCCGGCGCCCGCGCACGAGCAGCACGGTCAGTACGGCGAGCGGGACGACGACGCCGATCGGCCCGCCGAACCAGTTCAAGGCCGCGGCGAGGGCGGCGTACGGACCGTCGTGCGGGCCTCCCATCCAGGCCAGCCAGCGGTCGTCCAGGCGCTGGAACGGCGGATGGGCGACGTCCGAGCGGACGACGAGGGCCGACAGCGCGGCGGTTCCCAGGAGCAGGAGGGCCGAGGCGAGGACGAGGAAGCCCGGGCAGCGCGGGGCCTGGGCCCCGGCGTCACGGCGCCCGCGGGGTCGGCTGTCGGGTCGTTCGCCGGGCCGCCGGTCGGGCGCGTCGGGTCTGTGGGGCGGGGTGGTGGTGGCGTGGTTCATTGCTGCCTCTCGCGGCCGTGCGGGGTGCTGAGGGGACGCGGGGGCGGGGGCCCGGCGGGCGCCGCGCCCCCGCGCGGTGGAGCCAAGCGGTGGAGCCAAGCGATGGAGCCAAGCGGTGGAGCCAAGCGGTGGAACCCAGAGGGCGGTCAGACGCCCGCGTCGAGGTGCCCGGCCAGGAAGGCGACGCTCTCCGCGACGATCTCGGCGATGTCCGGCGAGCCGAGGAAGATGTGGTCCGCGCCGTCCACCGGCCGCAGGGTGACCTCGCCCCCGCCGCTCCGCAGGGCCGCGGCGAGCGCCTCGCTCTGGCTGTACGGGACCAGGCCGTCCCGGGTCCCGTGCACCAGCAGGAACGGCGGCAGGTGCGGGCCCCCGGCGTACGTCACCGGGCTGGCGGCCCGTGCGAGCGCCGGGCGTTCGGCTTCGGTGCCGCCGAGCAGGGAAGCGTACGGGTCGGGGAAGTCGACGCCCGAGGGCATCGGCGGCATCGGGTGGGCCGCCAGGGCCTCGAGGTCGGAGCAGCCGTACCAGTCGACGACGGCCCGGACGCCCGTCTCTCCGGTGCCGACGCCGGCCGTGCCTTCGAGCGCCGCGCCGTCCGGGGTGCCGGGCCCGACGAGGCCCGCGAGCGCGGCCAGGTGGCCGCCGGCCGACTCGCCCCAGACGCCGATCCGGTCAGGGTCGATGCCGAGGTCGTCGGCGAAGGCGCGGACGTAGCGGATCGCCGCCTTCACGTCGTGGAGCTGCGCGGGGAAGGGGGCTTCGAGGCTGTGCCGGTAGTCGACGGACACCAGCGCCAGGCCCGCCGCCAGCACCGCCCCGTGCAGCAGCGCGGCGGGCACGGTCGGCGGCGGGTAGCGGCGGTCGCCGTCCAGCCAGCCGCCGCCGTGTGTCCACACGACCGCCGGGAACGGCCCGTCGCCGGCGGGGACCTGTACGTCGAGCAGTCGGGGGCGGTAGCCGGGAGTCGTCGCGTACGTGACCCCGTCGAAGCGGCGGACGCCGTCCGGGCCGGTCACGGGCGCGACGGGGGAGTGGTACGGCGGGGGCGGCCAGGTCATGTCGGAGACGTCGAACACGGCGGGGGGCGATTGCGTCATTGCGGCCCTTCCAAATCGGCGCGGCCGGGGTTGGCCGACGGGTCCACGTGCGGCTCGAGTTTCGTGCGCTTTGTCCGAAATCCTTGCGTGGTCGCCCGGGTGGACTTACGGTGGTGAAACCACTTGTTACACGTGTTACCAAGACTCTAGCGACGCATTTCCGCCGACTACAAGCCCAGAGTCGGTCTGACTTCCGCTCCAGTTACACGAGCCACCTCAGCAGGGACGTCGGCCAATCCCCTCCGGGAGCACCCCATGCTCACCACCAACGGCACCCTCGCCGCCCCCGCCCTCGGCGGCAGCAGGAACTTCACCCACTGGGTCACCGATCCGGTCGCCGAGACCGTCCCCCAGGTCAGGGCCCGGGTGCGCGCCGCGCTCGAGGGCTGGCGCGTGTCCGCCGAGGAGGCGGACGTCCTGCTGCTGGCCGTGAGCGAACTCGTCGCGAACGTCGTCCGGCACGCGGGCGCCGGCCGGATGCGGGTGGCTCTGGCCTCCGGTGGCGGGTGGCTCCGGCTGGAGGTCGCCGACCAGGGCGCTGCCCTGCCCCGGCTGCCGGAACCTTCCGCGGTGGCCGACCCCGACCCCGACTCCGAATGCGGCCGCGGGCTGCTGCTCGTGCAGTTGCTGGCCGCCGGTCTCGGTGGTGAACTCGCCCTGGCCGTCGACCGGTTCGGCAAGGCCGTCCGCGTGCGCATCCCGGCCTCGCGCATCCCGGCCTCGAGCATCCCGGCCTCGAGCATCCCGCCCTCACCCGTACCGCCGCACGGCGCTGCTGCCGAAGCCCGCTGACCGAAGCCCGCTGACCGACGTCCGCTGACCGACCATCGAGGTCCGCCGCATGGAGCTCTCCCCTTCCGCGCACACCGACCCCTTCTGTCGGGATCGGCTGCCGCCGTCCGCCCAATGGCCCGAACTCCACTTCGACCTGCCCGAGTTGGGCTACCCGGACCGCCTCAACTGCGCCGGCCGGCTCCTCGACGACGCCGTCGAACGATGGGGCCCCGACCGCCCCTGCCTGCTCACCCCGGCCGGACGCTGGACCTACGGCGAGCTCCAGCTCAGGGCCAACCGGATCGCCCGCGTGCTCACCGAGGACCTGGGTCTCGAAACCGGCAACCGCGTCCTCCTGCGCGGCCCCAACAACCCGTGGCTGGTGGCGGCATGGTTCGGCGTCCTGAAGGCCGGCGCCGTCGCCGTCACCACCACGCCGATGCTGCGCGCCGCCGAACTGGCCGAACTCCACGGCATCAGTCGGCCCGCGGTCGCGATCTGCGACCACCGCCACACCGGGGAGCTCGAAGCGGCCCGCCTCCCCGGGCTGACCGTCCTCCCCTACGGCGGCCGGGACCCGGGGGACCTGACCGCGCGCTGCGCCGCCAAGGACGGCCGTTTCGACACCGTTGCCACGGCCGCCGACGACGTCGCCCTGATCGCCTTCACCTCCGGCACCACCGGGCGCCCCAAGGCCACCCTGCACTTCCACCGCGACGTACTCGCCATCGCCGACACCTTCTCCCGCCACGTCCTGCGGCCCCGCCCGGACGACGTCTTCGCCGGTACGCCCCCGCTCGCCTTCACCTTCGGACTCGGCGGACTCGTGGTCTTCCCGCTGTCCGTCGGAGCCGCGACCCTGCTGACCGAGCAGGCGGACCCCGAACGGCTGGCCGACCTCGTCGCCGACCACGGCGTGAGCGTGCTGTTCACCGCACCCACCGCCTACCGCGCGATCCTGGCGGCCGGGCGGGCCGGCCGTCTGGCGGGACTGCGCCGCTGCGTGTCCGCCGGCGAAGCCCTGCCCGCCGCCGTGTGGCACGCCTTCCGGGCCGCCACCGGTCTGCGCATCATCGACGGCCTCGGCGCCACCGAGATGCTGCACGTCTTCCTCTCGGCGGCCGACGACGACATCCGGCCGGGCTCCACCGGCCGCCCGGTGCCCGGCTACCGCGCCGCCGTGGTCGACGAGCACGGTCATCCCGTCCCCGACGGGCAGCCCGGCCTCCTCGCCGTCACCGGACCCACCGGCTGCCGCTACCTCGCGGACCCGCGCCAGGCCTCGTACGTGAGGAACGGCTGGAACATCACCGGCGACACCTGTGTCCGCGACGGGCAGGGCTACTTCCGGTACGTGGCGCGCGCCGACGACATGATCGTCTCCTCCGGCTACAACATCGCCGGCCCCGAGGTCGAGAGGGCCCTCGCAGCCCATCCGTACGTCGAGGAGTGCGGCGTCGTCGGGGCCCCGGACGAGCGCCGCGGCACGATCGTCAAGGCCTACGTCGTCCTGCGCGCCGGCGTCCCGGCCGGCGGGGCGACGGTCCGCGAGCTCCAGGCCCACGTCAAGCTGGCCCTCGCCCCGTACAAGTACCCGCGCGCCATCGAGTTCGTCCCGGAACTCCCGCGCACCGCCATCGGGAAGCTCCGGCGCGGCGAACTCCGCACCCGGGCCCGGAGCGCGACGGGGCCTGAGCCGGTGGGGTCGTGACCGGTTCCGGCGCTATTGCTCGGGCTCGGCCGCGACGAGGCCCAGCAGCCCCGGGAACCGACGCTCGATATCGGCTCGGCGCAGGCTGGCCATCCGGCTGTTGCCCCGGTCGACCTGCCGGATCAGTCCCGCCTCGCGCAGGGTGCGGAAGTGGTGCGTGAGGGTCGCCTTTGACACCGGCAGCCCGAACGAGCTGCAGGTCCGCGTCGTCCCCTCGGGCTCGAGCGCCAACGTGCGCACCACCCGGCGACGCAGTGGGTCCGCCAGTGCCGAGAGGACCGGGCCGAGCTCGATCTCCTCGACGGCCGGGTGGCCTTCACTATCGGGCATCCAACGGCTCCCTTCAGGTACGCCTTGCATCATACCTTCCCCCTTGTTAGCGTCCCGCAGGTACGAGATCGCTCATACCTATCGACGGGGGAACCTCATGACCCAGCCGCTCACGCTCTTCGGCATCGCCCGGCCCAAGCCCGAACGCGCCGCCGAGCTGAAGCAGCTCCTGCTCTCCTTCGTCGAGCCGACCCGCCAGGAGCCCGGTTGCCTGGAGTACCACTTCCACGAGGACCGCGACGAACCCGGCGTGTTCGTCTTCTACGAGGCGTGGCGCTCACAGGACGATCTCGACGCCCACCTGGCCCTTCCCCACCTGAGTGCCTTCTGGGAGCGCCGCATGGACTACCTGCAGTCCGACCTCGAGATCCGCTTCCTCACCATGCACAGCCCCTACCGGCCCGCCGTCCGCACCTGACCGCGTCCGCGAGGGTCTCAGGGCGCCTCCCCGGCCTCTGCCCGGGCGAGGGCCAGGACGCCGGCGCAGATCAGCGCGATGGCCAGGAACTGGGGGAGCAGCCACCACCCCGTGCGCAGGTGCTCCTCGTACAGGACCACACCGAGCGCGACGCTGACGGTCGCGTCGCCCAGGGTCAGGGCGGGCTGGGAGGCCACCAGCGGCCCGCCCTGCATGGCGTGTTCGAGCAGGAGCAGGGCGCAGATCCCGGACACGGCGAAGGCGTACGTCTGCCAGGCGCTCAGGAACGGGACGAGACCCCCCTCGTCGAGCAGCTTGACCGAGTCCTTCATCAGGGCGGCGGTGAGCGCGTAGCAGACGGCGGTGGCGGCGCCCAGGCAGCCGGCTCGGGCCCGGCCCGGCGGGCGGCGCAGGCCGGCCGCCGCGAGTGCCAGGGCGACGACGGCGCACGAGGCGAGGGCCGGTGCCCACCGGTCGGGCGGTACGTGCGTCCGGTTCCCGGTGGGGGCGGCCGCGGCCAGCGCGAGGCCCAGCCCGGCGACCACTCCCGCCACGGCCGCCCACAGCGAGACGGGCAGCCGCCGCCTCGCCACGGCCGAGGCGATCAGCAGCGCGAGCGGCAGCTCCAGGACGAACAGCGGCTGTACGAGGACCAGCGGGCCGGTGGCGAGGGCGACGGCCTGCCCCACCCCGGCCGCGATCACGGCCAGGATCCCCGCGATCCACACGGGCCGCCGCAGCAGGTCCAGGATCAGCCCGGGGCGGAAGCCGGAGCTCTGCGGCACGGTGAGCGCGGCGCGCCGCTGGAGCACGGTGGCGAGCGCGTTGCTGAACGCCGCGAACAGCGCGCAGAAGACCGGCAGGACGAGGCCCATCCGCCGATCGTCACCGGCGGGCCGCCCGGCCGCCGGGCCGACACGCCCCCGGAGGCGGAATCCCCCTGTCCGGCGTCAGCCGCAGCCGCCGGCCTCCCCCTCGGCCGCGGCCGCCGGCACGGCGCGGCGGCCGGCCCGGCTCAGGGTCAGGGCCGCCAGGGCCTGCGGTGCGCCGGCCTGGCCCCGGATACCGGGGAAGGCGTTGATGTCGACGATGAGGGGGGTGCCACCGCCGGTGTCGATGACGTCCACGCCGTAGACGTCGAGCGAGAAGACCGCGCCGGCCCGCAGCACCAGATCGGCCCAGCCGTCGGGCAGTTCGTCCACGGCGAGCGGCCGGGCGGGGCCGCGTTCCCCGGGCGAGAGCTCGGAGCGGCGCAGGGCGGCGAAGACCCGGTCCCCGATCGCCCACAGCTTGTGGTCCCAGCCGCTGTTGGGGGCGAATTCCTGGACCACGACCGGCTCCTGCGGCCAGGCGGCCGCCAGCTCCCGCAGCCCGGCCGGGTCGTCGACGCGGGCGACCAGGTCCCGGCGGCGGCTGTGGCGGCTCTTGACGACGACGGGGGTGCGCAGCGGGGCGCCCGACGCCCACGCCGCGAGGGAGCCGTACGTACGGGTGTCCGCGAACGGCAGGCCGGCCCGGGTCGCCAGCTCCGCCATGGCCGTGCGGTCCTGGCAGAGCGCGGTGGCGTCGGCCGAGTTGACGACGGGAGCCCCGCGCCGCTCCAGCTCCCGGGCGAGGGCCAGCGCCCGCGGAGTGCGCGACTTCAGCAGGTACACGTCGGCCGGGTCATCGGGCACGGTGGCAGCGGCCGCGTTCGGATCGAGCGGCTCCACCTCGTGTTCGGCGCAGAGCAGCGCGGTCGTGGCGGCCAGCAGCGGATGGCCGGGCTCGGGGGTGATCAGGCCGATCCTCACGCGCCGTCACCCGCCCGCGCCGAGGCCTGCGCCGGAATGGAGACGGGCGGCGCGTACGGCCCCGCAGAGGGGGGCTGCGCACCGCCCGTGCGCGCCAGTGCGAGCACCGCCCGGGCCACCCGCGCCGCCGCGTCCGGCACCTGACGGAAGCTCGGGAAGTCGTTCACGTCGACGACGACGGGCCCGTCCGGCCCCAGCAGCACGTCCACCCCGTACAGGTCGAGCCCGTACACCGCCCCCACCTGCGCGGCGATCGCCGCGACTTCGGCCGTCAGCGGCACGCGCCGCTCCCGCACCGAGGGATCCGGGTGCAGCGGGGAGCAGCGTTCGGTCGCGAACAGCTCCCCGCCGACCGCGTACACCTTGATGTCGGTGCCCGAGTTGGGCACGTACGGCTGGGCGATGAGCATGCCCTCGCCCGCGAGCGCCGGGAGCATCGCCGCCAGCCGCTCCGGCGAGGACACCAGGTGCACGCCGCGCCCGGAGCTGCCGTCGGCCGGCTTCACCACGAGCGGGTACTCCGCCGCCGGTACCTCCCCGAGCAGCTCGGGGCGGGCAGCCGCGTAGGTCGGGGGCAGCGGAAGCCCCCGGGCACGGCCGATGGCGGCGGCCAGCGCCTTGTCCCGTACGCCCCGGATCGAGCGGGCGTCGTTGACCGTGGTCAGTCCGGTGGCGGCCGCGGCCTCCAGGAGGGTCAGCCCCGGGCCGCCCGAGACCGTCTTGAGCACCCACGCGTCGTGCGTGCCGGTGTGCAGCGCCTCCGTCATGCACAGCAGCGAGCCGCCCGGCCGCACCACGTCGACCTGGTGGCCCCAGGCGGTCAGTTGCCGGATCACCTCGTTCGGCATGCCGTCGTGGCGGTAGTGCTCCTCCACCAGGAAGCAGAGCCTCATGGACCTTCCCCATATTTCCCGGACGTCCGCCGATTCCGTCCGGCGAGTTGTGACGTCACAGGATGGCATGGACCGCAATGTGATGATCGTCCCGCCTCGGCGGATCCCGGACGGTCCGCCGATACCGGACGGTCCGCCGATATTCGAATGTGCGGGCGGCCGGGCTGCTGTTAGGTTCCTCCCGTGCCGAAGCTGAATCAGATCATCGCAGTGGAAAAGGGCGTCAAGTCCAAGTCCCTCCAGGAGCTCACCCAGGCTCACCACGACGTCCAGAAGCCCGCCCTGCTGGCCGGCATCTCGCGGACCTACCAGCCCAAGGACGAGGAGGGCGAGCAGCTGCCGCCCGAGTCCACGCGGGTGCAGGTCAAGGCGGAGGACGTGCTGCGGGCGACGGCCGGCACGCTGACGCGGCTGTTCGACGTGACGGCGACCAAGGACTGGGCGAACCGTTCGGCGGCCGCCGACGTCGTCGTGGACGGCAGGGTCCTGCTGGAGCAGGTTCCCGTGCCCTATCTGCTCTTCCTGGAGAAGCAGCTGACGGACATGCACACCTTCGTGCGGAAGCTGCCGGTCCTGGACGCTTCCGAGTCCTGGACCCTGGACCCCTCCACGGACTCGTGGCGGACGGACCCGGTCCGCACCATCCGCACCAAGAAGGTGCCGCGCAACCACGTCAAGGCCGAGGCCACCGAGAAGCACCCGGCGCAGGTCGAGGTCTACTACGAGGACGTCGCGGTCGGCTACTGGACGACCGTGAAGTTCTCCGGCGCCCTTCCGGCCCGTCGCGTGAACGAGCTGCTGGACCGCGTGGAGAAGCTCCAGCAGGCGGTCAAGTTCGCCCGCGAGGAGGCCAACGGCACCGAGGTCACCGACCAGCGGGTCGGGGACGCGGTGTTCGGCTACCTCTTCGGGTAGCCCCATGATCGCCCCCTGTTTGAGCGCAGGGGGTGCGCGGAAGCGCAAGCTGAAACTGATGTCGAAGCTGAACAGGGTGTCAGTTGGGGGTTCGAATCCCTCCCCCGGCACGACGAGCCGGGGTGGCCCAAGCCTGGCAGAGGCGGCCCTTCAATCTCAGATTCTCGCTCCAGTCTCAGTATTCGCCGCCGAACACCGGATCGACCGAGCGCGGACGATCATCGACGGATGGGGGTTCAAGTCCCTCCTGCGCCTCTCCTCGTGGCGCGGTAGTTCAAAGGCAGAACACGGCGATCTAAGAATGATCCGCGGCTCTTAAACGCCGCCGGTGTGCGCAATTGGGTGGCAAACAGGAGCCCGGGAGCTGGACATGCTCCCGGGCTCCGTCACGTCCCCGCGCCGGCCGCCGGACAGGCTCCCGACGCACCGCCGGCTACACCGGTACGGACACGAACGCCTTGCCGGCCTCGTTCTCGACCAGGACCGCCTTGACGTCGGCCGGGTCCACGGCCGCCGAGCCGTCGAGTGCCGCGCCCTTGCCCTCGCCGTTCTCCCGGCTGCCCACGACCCAGCTGCCGGCGGTGGTGCGCGTACCGTCCCTGGCGACCACGACCAGCCGGCACCGCTCGCCCGGCGGCACCCCGGTCACGGCCGCGTGCACCCGCACCCACTTGGCGGCCGGAGTCACCTGTACGGTCAGCCGCGCGCCGGTCGCCGGATCGGTCGCCGAGCCCACCTTGGTCCCGGCCGGCGGGGCCGGAGGAGCCGTCGACACCGTCGGGGACGGCGGCGGCAGCGCGACCGGTCCCGCGTCACCGGTGCCCAGCCGCGTGCCCACCCAGAACACGGCGGCCAGGGAGGCCGCCGCGGCCAGCCCGGCCAGCGCCACCCGGCGGCGCCGCGCACCGGCCAGCTCGCCGCGCACCTCCCGCAGGGTGCGCTGGAGCAGCAGGTCACCGCCCTGCGGCGGCCCCTCCAGGAACGCCTCCTCGGGCACCTCGCCCAGTGCCGCCTCCATCTCGCGCAACGCGGCCACCTCCTCCCGGCATTGCACGCACCCGCTCATGTGTTCCTCGACCCGGCGTACTTCCTCCTCGTCCAGGACGCCGAGCACGTACGGGCCGAGCTGTTCCTCCTCGTGCCGCTGCCGGTTCATGCCACCACCTCACGCAGTGCGGCGGGCTGCTGGGGCGGCCTGCCCGATCGATTGCCGTTTCCGGCCGTCCTGTCCCTGGCGCCGTGGTCCCGGAAGACCTCGCGCAGGGCCTTGAGCGCGTAGTGCGCACGCGATTTGACCGTTCCCGCCGGGATGCCGAGGCGGTCGGCGGCCTCGGCGACGCTGAGCTGCCGGTAGTACAACTCCGTCAGCACGTCCCGGTGTTCCGGAGACAGCTGGTCGAGGGCGCCCAGGACCGTCATGGTGTCCACCACGGAATCGGCGTGGTCCGCCTCCACCGGGGGAGCGGCCGAGGCGCCGGAGACCTCGGGCGGACGGGCGGCCCTGGCCCTGTGGCGGTCGGTGATGATGTTGCGGGCCACCGTCAGCAGCCAGCCGCGTACCGAACCCTTTCCGTTGACCAGGACCTCGGAGTGCCGCCACGCCCGGATGAGCGTCTCCTGGACGACGTCCTCGGCGGCCGCCCGGTCCCCGGTCAGTCGGGTGGCGTACGCGAGCAGGGCGTGACCGTGCTCCTCGTACACCGACTTGATCAGTGCCTCATCGGTCGAGCCCCGCCGAGTGCGGGGCCACAGTGGTCCGGCCATCTCACCCTCTCCGTCTTCCTCGCTCGGGTGGTGCGGTCGGAACACGACTCCCGGACCTTCCGGGTTCATGTGGCGTGGGTCACTCGGCTCCGCTCGCGCACATAAGGTCCCTCACAGCCGGCAGTCGCGGCCCTCGTTGAGGCAGGCGACGACCTCCGCCATCTGCCGGTCCGTCATCGCGTTCACGAACATGGCGTGGTCCGTGCGCGGGCTGTGCCGCTGCTCGGGGAAGGAGTCCAGCGCGATGGCCGCGCCCGCGGGGACCTCGTAGGCGAGGGAGACGCGCAATTCGGGCACGGCGAAGGTGCCGGCCGGGCAGACGCCGCCCGCACCGGGGAAGCGCAGGTGCGAGCGGTGGTCCGGAGCGGTGTTGTCCAGGCCGTTCCAGCAGCTGGGGAAGACCAGGGTGCGGGTGACGCGCTCGCCCCGCGGACAGCGCGGATAGCCGGTGGTGGAGCGGTCGGGGTGGCCGGAACAGCCCCAGCGGGCCCGGACGTCGGCGGCGCTGCCCGCCGTGTATGCGACGGCGTCGCCGGTCATCGCGCGCAGGAACCGGGGCATGGGCACCACCTTGCCGGCCGGGCTACCGCGGAACTCCACCAGGACCGAGGCCTCCGGCAGGATCTGGCCCTCGTTGCCGTGGGCCGCCGAGCTCTCGTGCGGGCGGATGCCCGGCCGGTCGGGGCGGCGCAGCACGGGCCAGTAGTACGTGGACCGGTCCCCGCCCGTACAGCTGGTGGCGGCGGCGTCCAGGGAGGCGTCGGTCGACATCGCGTCCGTGGACAGGTTTCCCACGTAGGCGTGCGTGTGGTGGGCGCCGGACCGCAGCCCGGGCGAGACCACCAGGTTGTCCTCGTTGTAGTGGCCCTGCTCGTTGCGCCCGCACGCCACCGCGACCGAGCCGGCGGAGGCGTCGGGGCCGGCGGCCGGGGCCGCGGCCGGCGTGCGCGGCACCGTGCGGATGTCGACCTGATCGGCGGGGGCCGCCCGGGCGTGCGGGCCGGCCGCCCGCGATGCCCCCAGCACGGCGGCGGTCAGCCCGCCGCCCAGGACCAGGCAGATGACGAGAGCGAGCAGTCGGCGTGGGTTCCCCATGGCGGTCACGGTTGCCGGTGGTGAGAGCGCAGTCAACGGGGCATCCGCATGCCGGTCCGCCCGCCGCCCGGACCGGGGTCCCCGGTGGCGCGAACCGGCCCCGTCGGCGGCCGGATTGGCCGTGCGCGCTTGCCCTGCGCGCCCGGGGCCGCGCACAGTACGGCCCATGACGACCGCCATGACGCCCGCCGAGCTCCTGGACGCCCTCGCCCGTACCCGTGCCTCGCTCGACGGCGCCGAGACCGTCTTCTGGTGGACCGGCGACGTCCACTCCTGGGCCCCGGGGGAGCCGTACGAGCGGCTCTTCGGCTTCGAGGGGGTGAACGCCGCCCGGCTGACCGACGACGAGGAGACGGGCGGCTACAAGCTGCTGTCCAGGGAAGCCGCGTTCTACCTCGACCCCCGCACCCGGGAGATCCTGGAGACCTGGCAGGACAAACCGGTCGTTCACGTCTGGAACGACCCGGCGAACCAGAGGCTGCGGCCCTTCCCCGTCCCCGTGACGGAGCTCGGCGACCAGGTCTGCTTCAGCCTGGAGATCCCGCTGGCCTACCCGTCGCCCCTGCCGGTCTCCGACTACCCCGCCCAGTCGGCGGACGACACCTACCGGGCCCTGGAGCTCTTCCAGTTCTTCGCGCCGGCGGCCGCCCTGACCACCGACGCCCCGAGCGTCCCCTCGACGATGTCCTGGACCAGGATGTCCCCGTGGCTGCCCTGGATGGAACAGGGGCAGCGCCCCGGCGGTCTCACCTTCCACTGCCGGGGCCGCAAACTCGGCTCCTACGCCGAGGTCCCGGAGCGCACCCGCGCGTACATCGCGGACCGCCATCCCGAGTTCGCGCACGCCCCGGAGCAGTGGAGCGACCCGAACGAAACCAGCTGGACGTACTACCGTAAACTCCTCCCGCCCCGCCCTTAGCGGCGGTTCGAAGGGCACCAGTGGGCCCCGAGGGGGGAGCGGCAGGGGGCGGACAAGGGTTTTCCCCGTATCCGGTTCATCTCCGCGTTGCCTACTGTCTGCCCACCGGCGATCTTCCCCAGGTCAGCGGCCAACGCGCCAACCCCACATGGCGCGATGCCGCACCGCCCGGGGAATCGCCGGCACCGCCGTTGCCCAGCCCCGCCGTCGCGGCCGGGACAACGTGGCGCGCGGCGGCGCCGGGGAGAGTTCGACCAGCTCGCCCCGGTTCCGCAGCCGCCGGTACACCTCCCACACTGCACAGACCGGCCGGTCCGGCCTGCCCGGAACGGCCCGCGAAAGGGAACAACGTGCACGCATCCAGACGTAGGCTCATATCCGTGGTGGCGATGTCCGTCACCCTGCTCGCGGGCTCCGCCACCGCCTCCGTGGCCCTGGCCGCCGAGATCCCCGGCGCCGCCCCGGCCGCCTCGGTCGCCACCCCCGCCGCCCCGGTCCAGAACCTCATCGTCGGATACAAGGCCTCCGCCACCGAGGCCAGCTCCAACACCGCGGCCGCCGTCGACGCCGCCGCCAAGGGCAAGAAGGCCGGCAAGAAGACGACGTTCGACCGCCGCCTCGGCACCGGTGCCGCCCTCGTCAGCCTGGGCGGTACCACCGCCCCCGCCGAGGCCGCGAACGTCATGGCCCAGTTCAAGGCCGACCCGGACGTCGCCTACGTCGAGCCGGACACCCGCGCCTACGCCATGGCCGTCACCCCGAACGACACCGAGTACGCCAAGCAGTGGGACCTCTTCGAGCCCACCGCCGGCATGAACGTTCCGGCAGCCTGGGACAAGTCCACCGGCTCCGGCGTCACGGTCGCCGTCATCGACACCGGCTACGTGGCCCACTCGGACGTCGCGCCGAACGTCGTCGCCGGCTACGACTTCATCTCCGACTCCACCGCCGCCCGTGACGGCAACGGCCGTGACAGCAACCCGGCCGACCAGGGCGACTGGAGCGCGGCCGGCGAGTGCGGCACCGGCTCCACGGCCAGCAACTCCTCCTGGCACGGCACCCACGTCGCGGGCACCATCGCCGCCGCCACCAACAACGGCAAGGGCGTCGCGGGCATCGCGTACAACGCGAAGATCCAGCCCGTCCGCGTGCTCGGCAAGTGCGGTGGCATGACCTCGGACATCGTCGACGCCATCACCTGGGCGTCCGGCGGCTCCGTCGCGGGCGTCCCCGCCAACGCCACCCCGGCCAAGGTCATCAACATGAGCCTCGGCGGCTCCGGCGCCTGCGGCACCAGCTACCAGAACGCCATCAACGGGGCCGTGGCCCGCGGTACCACCGTCGTCGTGGCCGCCGGCAACAGCAACTCCGACGCGAGCGGCTTCTCCCCCGCCAGCTGCGCCAACGTGGTCAACGTGGCCTCCACCAACCGCACCGGTGACCGCTCCTTCTACTCCAACTACGGCTCGATCATCGACATCGCCGCCCCGGGCGGTGAGACCCGCCGCGCCACCGACACGCCCGGCACCATCACCACCCCCGAGAACGGCATCCTCTCCACGCTGAACTCCGGCACCACCACCCCCGGCGCCGAGATCTACAAGCCCTACCAGGGCACCAGCATGGCCGCTCCGCACGTCGCGGGCCTCGCCGCGCTCCTCTCCGCCGCCAAGCCCACGCTGACCCCGGCGCAGATCGAGTCGGCCATCAAGGCCAACGCCCGCCCGCTCGCCGGTACCTGCACCGGCGGCTGCGGCGCCGGCCTCGCCGACGCGGCCGCCACCGTCACCGCCGTGACCTCGACCCCGACCACCCCGGTCTTCGAGAACACCGCGGACGTGGCCATCGGCGACAACACCACGGTGGAGAGCCCGATCACCGTCAGCGGTGTCACCGGCAACGCCCCGGCCACCCTCAAGGTGGGCGTGAACATCGTGCACACCTACATCGGTGACCTGAAGGTCGACCTGGTCGCCCCCGACGGCTCCGTCTACACCGTGCACAACCGGGCCGGCGGCAGCGCCGACAACATCAACACCACCTACACCGTGAACGCCTCCTCCGAGGTCGCCAACGGCACCTGGAAGCTCCGGGTCAACGACAACGCCGGCGGCGACACCGGCTACATCAACTCCTGGAACCTCACCTTCTGATTCTGACGGCCCGATAGTACGGACCAACAGAGCCCGCGGACCTGCTGATACACCTCGTATCGGCAGGTCCGACGTGTTTTCCCGGCCTCCGGCTGATTTCTGCGTCACAATGCGGGCCCACCCGGCATCCGACCTCGTATTGTCGCGTCTCACAGGAAGGGCACAGGGGGACCGGAAGGCTGGTGGCTGTGCGTGGTGGCGGCGACGGGGCACGCTGACACAAGTGTCGGACACGGCGAACTGATCAGGGCGGTCGAGCGCGCCCTGACCGAGCACGGCCGCGCCCTGCTCACCGGACCCGCCGGAGCGGGCAAGACCGAGGTGGTCCGCGCCGTCGCGGCCGCCGCCGAGTCCCGCCGCGAGACCGTCCTGCGGCTCGCCCCGGAGGCCGCCGACCAATGGATACCCGAGGCCTCCGCCGCCGCCCTGCTGGCCTCGGTGCCGTGCGCGGCGCTGGAACGCCTCTCCGGCCCCCAGCGCACCGCCATCGCACTGCTGCGCCGCGAGACCGACGCCCCCCGCGCCGGCCGTGACCACGTCGCGCTGCGCCTCGCCGTCGTCGAGGTCCTGCGCACGCTCGCCGTCCGCCACCCCGTCCTCCTCGTCCTCGACAACGCCCAGTGGCTCGACGCCGAGAGCACCGACCTGCTCCGCTTCGCCCTGCGGCTCACCCCGCCCCGCGTCCGGGTCCTGGTCGCCGAATGCCTCCAGGGCGGCGCGCCGGTCGGCGAATCCCTCTGCGGCACGGGCACTCCCGCGATACGGGTGCCCCCGCTGGGCGCCGACGAGGTCGCCGAACTCCTCGTCCGCCACGGGCTCCCGGCCCGCCTCGCCGGCCGCATCCACCAGGCCAGCGGCGGCAACCCCCGGCTCGCCCTCGCCCTCGGGCACTCCCTGGCCGAAGCCGCCGGCTCCCGCGACGGAGGCGCCCACCACGCCGACACCCTGCCCGTCTCCGGCCAGGCCCGCGAGGTCGCCCGCCGCCTGCTCGCCGAGGCCCCCGCCCAGGCCCGCCGCACCCTGCTGCTCGCCGCCCTCGCGGCCCGCCCCACCACCGCCCTGCTGCGCCGGGCCGGGCGCCCCGACGCCGAGGCGGAGCTGGCCGAGGCGGAGCGGGCCGCGCTGGTCCGGGTCGGGGAGGACGGCACCGTCGAGTTCACCGCCGGCGCCCTGCCCACCGCCCTCGCCGCCGACGCGGGCTGGCCCGAACGCTCCGCGGGGCACGCCGCGTTGGCCGAGGCGGTCGACGACCCGGTCCAGGCCGTACGCCACCGGGCGCTGGCCGTGGACGCCCCCGACCAGTGGCTCGCCGCCGAGATCACCGAAGCCGCCGCGGTCTGCCGCCGCCGGGGCCAGCGGGCCCTCGCCGCCGAACTCGGCCTGCTCGCCGCCGAACGTACGCCGTGCCACCTGGCCGGTGACCAACTCGCCCGGCTCGTCACCGCCGCCGAGGACGCGGGCTGGGCCGGCCGCGCCGACCTCGCGCGCCTCGCCAGCCGGGCCGTGCTGGCCCGCGACGCCTCTCCCGCCGACCGGGTACGGGCCCGGCTCGCCGTCATCGACGCCGCCGGGCAGGCCCTCGGCGCCCTCGACGAGACCTTCGCGTACGCCATGGACGAGGCCGCCGGGGACCCCAACCTCCAGGCCGCCGTCCAGCTGCGGGTCGCCTGGAAGCACAACCTCAGCGACGGCGACCCCGTCCGCTCCCGCGACGCCGCCGCCCGGGCCGGCGCCCTCGCCGCGCTCGGCGGCGACCGGACCGCCCAGGCCATGGCCCTGACCGTACGGGCCCGCATGGGCCGCATCCTCGGGGACCCGGGGGCGGAGGCCATCCTGGCCGAGGCCCTCGCCCTGCCGGCCCCCGAGGTGCCGCTCGGCATGCGCAACGCGCCCCAGTACCTCGCCGTACGCCACGCCCTCTTCGACGACCGCCTCGACGACGCCCGCAACCAGCTGATGGTGCTGCTGCCCGCCGTCCAGCGCACCGGCTCCGCCGAGGACGTCTTCGAGGTCCTGCGCAGCCTCAGCGAGGTCGAACTGCGCGGCGGCCGCTGCCAGGCCGCCTCCGCCCGCGCCCGCCAGGCCCTGGAACTGACCATCGAGGCGGGCCTCTCACCCGGGCCGGCCTGGTACGTCGCCGCGATGGCCGAGTCCGCCGGCGGCAGCTTCGCGCGCGCCGCCGGATACGCCCGGCGCGGCATACAGGCCTCGCTGGAGGAGCACGACCAGGTCTTCCTCTCCCGCAGCCTGCACGCGCTCGGTCTCGTCGAACTGGCCACCGGGGAGGCGGCGAAGGCGGTCGCCACCCTGCGCCGGGTCGCCGAACTGGAGGCCGCCCAGCAGGTGGTGGACCCCTCGATCCTGCGCTGGCACGGGGAACTCGCGGAGGCCCTGGTCGCCGCCGACGCGCCCGACGAGGCGGCCCGTCTGATCGACTCCGTCCGCACCGTCGCCCGCGGCCTGGGCCGTACCGGGGTCGTCGCCGCCCTCGACCGGGCCCGGGGCCTGTGCCTGTCCGCCCAGGGCGAGGCGGACGAGGCCGTAGGACTCCTGGAGGCCACGGCGCAGCGGTTCGACCTGCTGGGCCTGCCGCTGGAGCGAGGCCGCACCCTTCTGGCGCTCGCGCGGGTGGAACGCCGGCGCCGGCGGCGCGCACCGGCCCGCGCCGCGCTGCTCGCGGCGGCCGGCGTCTTCGAGCGGGCGGGAGCCACCCCGTGGACGGAACTCGCCGGGGAGCCCGCTCCCGGCGAGGCGACCGGCCGCCCGGAGGTGGCGGCCATCGCGGCCCTGACGGAGGCGGAGACCCGCCTGGCCCTGCTCGTCAGCCAGGGGGCCAGCAACCAGGAAGCCGCGGCGAAACTGTTCCTCAGCGTCAAGACGGTGGAGTCCCGCCTGACCCGGATCTACCAGAAGCTCGACGTCCGCTCCCGGGCCCAACTCGCCACGGCCCTGGCGCGGTCACACGGAAACGCGCCGGCGTAGCGGACCACGCCGGCGCGGAACCGGAGGAGCTGGAGGGTCAGCTGTCGTGCGAGAAGTTGCCCGACAGGACCGGGATGTTGTCCACGAGGTGCGAGAGCGGCTCGTCGCCCTTGGCCTGGGTGGAGTTCTCGGCGCACTGCTGGTTCTGCGGGTTGGACAGGATCGGGATGTCCTGGACGCCCACGTTGATCAGCAGGATGGACTGCACGTTGGCCTTGGCCGGCAGGCCGATGCAGAGCTTGTTGAGGGAGCCCTGGACCAGGCTGGCCTGGGGGCTCAGCGGGCCCTCGGTCTCCTGGTTGCCGTAGATCTGCGCTTCGCCGTTGCCGTTGACCGTCTTGACGCCGCCGTCGTTGCCGATCGCCATCGCGGGGGAGGCGGCCGCGGCGCCCGCACCGATCACGGAGGCGGTGACCGCGGCGGTGGCCAGGAACTTCTTGAACATGTGGGGGATCCTTCTGTCTCTGTCGCAGTGATAGCCGCCCTGGGCGGGACGCGCTGATCAACTGCCGACGACACCCGGGGTTATCCCCGCTCACCCGGGTGGCCCAACACACGGGGCGGCCCGGTCCCGCCGCCGTGACGGCGAGACGGAGCACCTCGTGTCCCACGGGTCAGCCGGTCTTGCGGCGGACCTTCTTGTTCTTGCCGCCGGGGCCGCTGCTCGCACCCTGGACCTTGGCGCGGCTCTGGTGCGCCTGCTGGGAATGGGCATTCGCGGCGTTGCGCTCCAGCGCCTCCCGGAACTTGCGCTTGGCCTCCTCGGCCGGTGATTCGTCCTGCGGGGCGTCTGTCTCGTCAGCCATGTGTCCTCCTGGGGTGATCAAGCCGTTTCAGTCTGTCAGCTGGGGTGCGCGCTGACCAGCGGGTTCGAGACGGCCGACGCCTCGGGCAGGAGCAGAGCCCCAAGGATCGCTTTGAAGGGCCATAAGTTCTGCTGATGGGGTCATAAGACGACACCGGGTGCCGGGTTAGGATTGCCTTCGCTTAGGGTTCCCTTGATCGATTGTGCTGTCGCTCGAAGGGAACCATTGCCATGCCTCGCCCTCTGCGAGTAGCAATCGTCGGTGCCGGCCCCGCCGGGATCTACGCCGCCGATGCGCTGCTGAAGTCCGAGGCCGCCACCGAGCCCGGCGTGTCCATCGACCTCTTCGAGAGGATGCCGGCGCCCTTCGGTCTGATCCGTTACGGCGTGGCACCCGACCACCCGCGCATCAAGGGCATCATCACGGCCCTGCACCAGGTGCTCGACAAGCCGCAGGTCCGCCTCTTCGGGAACGTCGACTACCCGAACGACATCAGCCTCGACGAGCTGCACTCCTTCTACGACGCCGTGATCTTCTCCACCGGCGCCACCGCCGACCGCGCGCTGAACATACCGGGCGTCGATCTCGACGGTTCCCACGGCGCCGCCGACTTCGTCTCCTGGTACGACGGCCACCCGGACGTGCCGCGCACCTGGCCGCTGGAGGCGGAGAAGGTCGCCGTGCTCGGCGTCGGCAACGTCGCCCTCGACGTCGCGCGCATCCTGGCCAAGACGGCCGACGAGCTGCTGCCGACCGAGATCCCGCCGAACGTCTACGAGGGCCTCAAGGCCAACAAGGCGCTCGAGGTGCACGTCTTTGGCCGCCGCGGGCCGGCCCAGGCCAAGTTCAGCCCCATGGAGCTGCGGGAGCTGGACCACTCGCCCAACATCGAGGTCATCGTCAACCCCGAGGACATCGACTACGACGAGGGCTCGATCGCGACCCGCCGCGCCAACAAGCAGGCCGACATGGTCGCCAAGACCCTGGAGAACTGGGCGATCCGCGACATCGGCGACCGCCCGCACAAGCTGTTCCTGCACTTCTTCGAGTCGCCCACCGAGGTGCTCGGCGAGGACGGCAAGGTGGTCGGCCTGCGCACCGAGCGCACCGAACTCGACGGCACCGGCAACGTCAAGGGCACCGGCCGGTTCACCGACTGGGACGTCCAGTCCGTGTACCGGGCGGTGGGCTACCTGTCCGACGAGCTGCCCAAGCTCCCCTGGGACGTCGAGTCGGGCACGGTCCCGGACGAGGGCGGCCGCGTGATCGAAGCGGGCGGACACCTCCGGTCCACGTATGTGACGGGGTGGATCCGGCGCGGCCCGATCGGCCTCATCGGCCACACCAAGGGCGACGCGAACGAGACGGTCGCGAACCTGCTGGCCGACCACGCGGAGGGCCGCCTGCACACCCCGGCCGAACCCGCGCCGGAGGCCGTCGAGTCCTTCCTCACCGAGCGCAGCGTCCGCTACACCACCTGGGAGGGCTGGTACCGGCTCGACGCGGCCGAGAAGGCCCTCGGCGAGCCCCAGGGCCGCGAGCGCGTGAAGATCGTCGAGCGCGAGGCGATGCTCGACGCGAGCGGTGCCTAGCCGGAACCGGCTGGAAACGCCAGGAAACGCCTCGAAAAGGCAGCTGAGGGGGCCGGAACCCGGACGGGGTTCCGGCCCTCTCGGCCGTCTCGGCCCTCGACGGACCAACGCAGGGTCCTCGCGGGACGTGCGAAATGGCCGAAAGGCCACACCGAGGGCCGCGGGGCAGGTCGGAGGCGCTCGCCGCGCCGCCCGGGCCCGTCCGCCGGCGCGATCGCGTCGCTCGTCCGGGCGATGTGCGCCGCGCGGGGGAATGCCGCGCCGCCGACGGGAGTTCCCACCGGCGCGACACCCGATTCCGGACGCACTGGAGAGCTCATGAAGATCGGCATCATCGGCGCAGGGAACATCGGTGGCAACCTCACCCGCCGGCTCACGGCCCTCGGGCACGACGTGTCCGTGGCCAACTCGCGCGGTCCCCACACCCTGGCCGCCCTCGCCGAGGAGACCGGGGCCACCCCCGTAACCGTCGCCGAAGCGGCGCGCGGCGCCGAGATCGTCGTGGTCACCGTCCCCTTCAAGAACGTCCCGGACCTGCCCGCCGGCCTCTTCGACGAGGCCGCCGAGGGGTTCAGCGTCATCGACACCAACAACTACTACCCGCAACAGCGCGACGGCCGGATCGCCGCCGTCGAGGACGAGGGCCTCACCGAGAGCCGGTGGACCGAACGGCAGCTCGGGCACCCCGTGATCAAGGCCTTCAACGGCACCTACGCGCAGGACATCCTCGACCGGCACCGCCCGGCCGGAGACCCGGACCGGATCGCGCTGCCCGTCGCGGGCGACGACGAGGCCGCGAAGAAGGCCGTCCGCGCCCTCATCGACGACCTCGGCTTCGATACCGTCGACGCCGGCGGCATCGACGACTCCTGGCGCCAGCAGCCCGACACCCCCGTCTACGGGCTCCGCGGGGGCATCGACGCGGTCACCAGGGCCCTGGCCGAGGCCTCGCCGGAACGCCCGGCGGCCTTCCGCGGCTGAAGACGGGCACTGTCCCACCGGGCTAACCTGGGGCCGGGCAAGGGGAGTTCGCAATGCACGGGGGCTGCCCACGGCACGGGACCGAGGAGGACGGATGCTGGCCGAGTCACTGACGGCGCTCGCCGGCGCGGGTGCCACCGCGCTGATCGGAGCCATGGCCACGGACGTGTGGCAAGGGGCCCGCGGCGGGGTCGTCCGGCTCTTCGGGCGGGGCGGCGAGACCCGGGGGGAGGCCATCGGCGCGCAGCTCGACGAGGACGCCGCCCTCGTCGTCCGGGCCGAACCGGCCGGCGCGGACGAGATCCGGGCGGAGCTGCTGCCCGTATGGCGTCGGCGGCTGCTCCTGCTGCTCGAGGAACACCCCGAATCCGAAAGCGAGTTGCGCGAACTGATCACCCGCGTGCAGAGCGGCCTGCCGGCCGGGCGGCAGGTGTGGACGCAGTCGAACACCGCACGCGACCACGGCACCCTCTTCGCCGTGCAGGGCGGCAACCTCCACTACCACCAGTCGGCCGAGGGGCAGGTGCCACCGCCCGCCGACGAGGACGGCGCGGACGGGACCGGCTGACCGTGGACCTCCCCGACGAGGTCCACCAGGAGGTCCGCGCCGTCGCCGGTTTCGCCTACGGCGCGGTCGGCGCCGACATCCACGTCTTCGGCGACGGCACCCCCGTCTACCTGCTGTACGCCCGCGACACGCACGGCACCTCGGACACCCTGCGGCGGGACTCGGCCTGGCTGCGCGCCCAGCCCAGCCGGATGCTCGACGCCCGCAGCGAGATCGTGGAGTTCACCGGCCGCGAAGCGGAGCTGGACCGGCTGCGGGAATGGCGCGAGCAGCCCGCGCGGTCGGCCGTACGCTGGCTGCACGGACCCGGCGGCGCGGGCAAGTCGCGCCTGGCCGCCCGCTTCGCCGCCGAATGCGCCGGGGCCGGCTGGCTGGTGGTGGACGCCGTCCACGGCACCGACACCTACCCGCCCGCCCGGGGCAGCCAGGACCTGCGCACCGACCACCGCGCCGGGGTGCTGGTGCTCGTCGACTACGCCGACCGCTGGCCGGACGCCCACCTCAGGTGGCTGTTCCACAACGGGCTGCTGCTCGGCGAACTCCCCGCGCGGGTCCTCCTCATCGCCAGGTCGGTGCGGCCCTGGCCCGCCCTGCGCGCGCAGCTGAGCCGTCAACGGCGCGCGACCGACCTGTCCGACCAGCCGCTGGCCCCGCTCTCCGGTCACCAGGGCGAGCGGAGCAGGATGTTCGAGGCCGCCCGCCGCAGCTTCGCGGCCCACTACCCGGACCCCGCCGCCCTCGACGGCCTGCGCCCTTCGCACGAGGACCTCGCCCGGCCCGACTTCGGGCTCACCCTCGCCGTCCACATGGCCGCGCTCACCGCCGTCGACGCCCGGGCCGGCGGCCGGGAACCGCCCTCCGACCTCGCCGGGATGACCGCGTACCTGCTCGACCGCGAGCACGAGAACTGGCGCAGGGCAGGCGAGCACGACACCGGGCACGGCGGTGACAGCGGTGACAGGGGTGACCGGAGCGGCGCGAGCACCGGGGCCGCGGACCGCCGCGCCCTCGACCTCGCGCGCACCGTCTTCACCGCCGTCCTCACCGGCCCGATGCGCCACACCACCGCCCGCCCGCTCCTGGACAGGCTCCTGCTGCGCACCCCGGCGGACCGGCTCCTGGCCGCCCACGCCGCGCACTACCCGCCCACCGACCCGGCGGCCGCCCACGTACTCGAACCGCTGCTCCCCGACCGGCTCGCCGAGGACTACCTGGCCCTCACCCTCCCCGGCAGCCCCGTGACCGGCTACCCGACCGACCTGTGGTCCGTGACCGCGGCCACCCGCATCCTGCAGCGCGACGCCGGGGCCGCGCCCACCTGGACACCCCGGGCCCTGACCTTCCTCATCGCCGCGGCCGAACGCTGGCCGCACATCGGCCCCGCCGTCCTCTTCCCGCTGCTGCGCCGCGACCCCGCCCTCGCCGTTCGCGGCGGCGACGCGGTACTGACCTCCCTCGCCGCCCTCGACTCCGTGGACCACGACGTCCTGGAGGCCGTCGAACCCCTGCTGCCCGCGGGCGACGTACGGGTCGAGGCAGGGGCCGGGGAACTGGCCCTGCGGCTCACCACCCACCGCCTCGAAGGGGCCGTGGACCGCATGGAACGCGCCCGGCTCTCCAAGCAGCTGGCCTCGGCCCACCTCAGGACGGGCCGCCGGAGCGAGGCGCTCGCGCACATGGAGGAGGCCGTACGCCTCAGCCGGGAGGCTGCCGAGCAGGATCCGGCCCACCGGTCCGCCCACGCCGACGACCTGCTCAACCTCGGCGGCCTCTTCCTGGAGGAGATCGCCCCCGAACGCCGGATCGACCTCCTCCGGGAGGCGATCCGGCTGATGCGGGAAGGCACCGAGGCCGCGGTGGACGCCGGCGTCCTCGGTGCCCTGGCCCAGGCCCACACCCGGCTGGCGTTGGCGCTCTGGGAGACCGGCACCGGAAGCGCCCACGCGTCCGTGGCGGAGGCCGAACGGCTCTTCGCGGAGGTGCTGGACCGCGACCCCCTCCGGTGGTGGTCCATGTCCGCGGACGTGAACCGCCTGGAGATGGTGAAGGCCTTCCTGCTGGCGATGTCCGGCCGTCCACTGGAGGCAGCCGAGGGAGCCGGGGCGGTGGTGGCCCACACGCGTCAGATGGCGGACCTCAACCCCGCGCGCTACGGCGATGACCTGGCCGCAGGACTGGACATGCACAGCGCGCACCTGTGGAACGCGGGACGGCATGCCGAATCCGTCGACGCGCTCCTGGAAGCCATCCACCTCTACCGCCAGCTCGCCGAGGTCCGGACCGCCTACGGGGACGTCCTCACCGCCCGGCTCGACGACGCGGCGGCCAAGCTCATCGCGTTGGGCCGGCACGCCGAGGCCGTCGCGATCGTCGAGGAGAGCCTCGCCCGCCACCGGGAACGGCTCGCCCTCGCTCCGGACACCGCCGGCAGCGCCGGACCTGCCGGCACCACCACCGCGACCGCCACGACCGAACGCGCGGCCATCGGCCGGGCACTGCTCTACCTGCGGGAGCGGCGCGGCGCCGACCGCCTGCCCTGGGGCACGGCGGCGGAGATCGACGAGGCGGCCGAGCGGCTCGTGGGGACCGCCGACCCGGCGGGGCTGTGGGACCTCATGCGCCGGGTCCCCGTCACCGACGCGCTGCGGATCGCCCACCGCCACCCGCCCGAGCACTGGGCCCCGTCCGAGGACGATCCCGGCCACCGCCTGGCCGCCCGGCTGACCTCGCGGCGCCACCGGCCACGGGCCGCCGAGCGCGCCGCCCGGGCCGCGGCGGCGCGGGCGGTGTGGCGCCTCCCCGGCCACGACGGCCCTGCCGCCCCGGACCGGGTCTCCTTCGCCCCCGGGGCGCCGGTCATGGCCCGGGAGGCGTCCCGTTCGCGCGGGCCGCGCCCCGACGGCGCGCGAAGCACGCGCATCGACGTGTACGACGTCTCCTCCCGCTCCCGCCTCTGGTCCGCCGACCACCTCGGGGCGGGGGCGGGCGCGGTGAGCTGCCTCGGGCCGGAGGCCGTCCTCGCGCTGCGTACGGGCCCGCACGGGGCGGCCCCCGAACTCGTCCTGTACCGGCCGGGCCGGGCGGAGGTCCTGGCGCGGGGTCCCGGCCTCGCCGAGGCCCGGACCTTCGCCACCGCCCGCGGGTTCGTCGTGCTCCTCGCGCGCGAGCCCGCGGCCCTGGTCGGCGCGCCGGGCCGGCCGCTGGAGCGGATCGACCTGTACGACCTCGGCCTGGAGCGCTGCACCGTCCACGCCGTCGACGCCTCCGGGCACCGGCTGCTGCTGGCCGGTGACCGCCGGGTGGTGCTCACCGACGCGGGGCTGCGGCCGCTGACCGCACGCGGCGGGCGGGCGGTACCCGAGCAGCACGGCACGGTGGAGGGCGCCGCGTTCCTGTCGCCCGACGAGTTCGTGACCGCCGCGTCGACCGGCGGCGTCTACTTCCTCCAGCAGGAGTGCGGCCGGACCATGGTGACCGCCTGGAACGCTTCCGGGCCCCGCCTGGAGCACCTGTTCGCCGTCCCGGGGTGGCGCGTCGTCGGGGGGCGGGTCCGGGGAGGAGGGGCGACGTACTTCCACGACGCGGTGGGACTCTCCCCGGTGCCGGATCCGCGTCCGCTCGGCGGCCCGTCGCGCGGTGCCCCGCACGTCGTCACCGCCCCGCCCGGAGGCCGCGCGTGGTCCACGGCTCGGCCCTGCACGACCTCGACGACCCGCTGTCCTTCGCCGGCCGCCCGCTCGCCTCGCTGACCGCGGCCGACCGGGCGGCCCTGGACGCCTACCTCGACGGGGGGCGGGCACCGTACGCCGCGCTCCGGGAACTGCTGGAGCTCGTACGGGACCTCGGGTCCCTCTCGTGACCGCCGCCGACCGAGGAGAGTGACCGCGATGTTCCGGAGGAAGCGCCCGAAGGACAGCCCCGATAACCGAGAGAACGCAGAAAACGCAGAAAGCGCAGAGAACCCAGAGAACGCAGACAACCCGCCGGACCCGGAGAACTCGCCGCCGGAGCCCGGGGCTCCGGCGGATCCCCTCGACCTGCGGCTGAACGAGCCCGGCGACGCACCGGTCCACCTCGGCATGGACTCCACCCTGCGGATGCGCGACGAACTCGCCGAAGCCGAGCGCCGGCTGGGCCCGGGCCACGAGGACGTGCTGCGGCTGCGCCACAACTACGCCTTCTTCCTGTGCATGTGGTCCGCAGCGGCCCCGCCCGGAGACACGTACATGCAGGACCAGGCGATCCCGCTGCTGCTGGAGAACCTGCGCCACCAGTCGGCGACCCTGGGCCCGCACGCCCGCGACACCCTGATCACCCTGCACGGGATCGGATCCGCCCACCTGTCGGCGGGGCGCCCGGCCGAGGCCATCCCCTATCTCGAACAGGCCGTGGAAGGCAGCGATCGCGGCCCCGGCCGGGACGAGGAGGAGACACTCACCTGGCGCGAGAAGCTGTCCGACGCCTACGCGGCGGCGGGCCGCGCGGACCGGGCGCTCGCCTCGTTGGAGGAGGCCGTGGCCGGCAGCAGGCGCCTCCTGCCACCGGGCGGGGACCGGCTGGAGGCCCGGAAGCAGAAGCTGTTCATGGCCTACCGCGCGGGGGGCCTGCTGACCGAGGCCATCGCACTGTGCCGGGAGATCGTCGCGGACAAGGAGCGGTTCTACGGCCCCGACCACCTCGACACCTACATCTGGCTGGACAACCTGGCACACGTCCACCACGACGCCAGGGACCTCGACGCGGCCGTCGCCTGCTACGAGCGGGTCATCGACGGCTTCGAGCGCATCCACGGGCCCGACAGCGAAGAGATCGCCTACCGCTACCACAACCTCGCGATCGCCCATCTGGAAGCCGGCCGGCCGGAGCGGGCCCTGCCGTACCTGAAGGCGGCCCTCGCCGCGCGCGAGCACAGCCTGGGCCCGGACCACCCGGGGACCCTGGACGCGCTGATCGGCCTCATCTCCGGTTACGACCAGGCCTGGCGGGTCGAGGAGGCGATCGAGGCGACCGAGCGGCTCATCGCGGCCCTGGTGCGCCTCGGCGGTCCCACGCACCCCAAGCTCCCCGAGGTGTACACCTACCTCGACCAGCTGACGCGGGCCCGGTCCCGCGAAGGCCCCTCCTAGGGCCTGTCGTCACACTCCCGTCTGCCCCGCGACGCCTGGCACGTGCTCTCGCCGCACCGGGCGGAATCCCGAGTACGTCCAGTACGAGGTCTTCCACCCGGCACGCCGAGAGCACGCACCAGACGCCGCGTGGCCGCCCTCCGGGCGACGACGGGAGTGTGACGACAGGCCCTAGGCCGTCTCTGAGGCGCCCCGCTCCAGCAGGCCCCGTACGAAGGCGGCCTGGCCGGCGTGCTGGAGATCGTCGGACAGGACGCTGACCAGGCGGACCCCCAGGGTGACGGGCGGGTCCCAGCGCTCGTCGACCACCCGGCCCAGGTCCGCGGCGGCGAGCCCCCGCACGAAGCCCAGGGTCTGCTCGTGGACCGCGTCGTAGTACCCGAGCAGCAGCTCGCCGGAGTCGACCCGGACCGTGCCCACCTGGCGGGCGGTGTGCCCGTACCCGGTCGCCGAGGCCGGGAGCGGAAGGGCGAACCGGTCCGCCCAGCCCTGGGCCTGCCAGACCTGCTCCAGCTCCGCCGCGTCCGCGATGTGGTCGTCCTGGATCCGGGTCAGGTGCCAGACCAGCCAGGTGATCGAGTTCGCCGCCGGGTCGACGCGGGCGTTGAGCGAACGCGCCGGGAGCCCGTCCACGATCTCGTGGACGAGCTCCCGGATGCGTCCGAAGCCGTCGGTGATGACCTCCGTAGCCTTCATGGGTCCACCATGCAAGGCGCGGCGGCCCGCCCGCCGCGTGCGACACGCGGCGGGCGGGGCGACTCACCGGAGCGCGTCGGCCTTCTCGGTCTCGCCGGCCTCCTGGGTCTTCGTCGCCGGCGCCGCGGGGGCCGAAGCCGCCGCCACGGTCCCGCGCCCGCCCCGCAGGCCGAGCCAGCTGATCACGGCGACGAGCGCGAAGGCCGCGGCCCCGATCCCGAAGGTGAGGGTGAATCCCGACTCGGCCGGCAGCGGCGGGACCCCCGCCGGCAGGTGCTCGATGGTCTTGGACGCCAGGATGGTGGTCACGATGGCCGAGCCGATCGCGCTGCCCGTCGAGCGGGAGATCGAGTTGATGCCGTTGGCGATACCGCTCTGGTGGTGCGGGACGCTCGCCATGATCACGGCCGGCATGGCGGCGTAGCCGAAGCTGACGGCCGCGCCGACGACCAGTCCGGCGCCGATCACCGACAGGGTGTGCTGGTGGTCCACGGCGAGCCAGGCGAAGCCGGCGGCGCCGAGCGCGGCCGCCAGGCCGAGCGCCACGCGCGGACCCCGGTGGCGGACGAGCTGGCCGCCGATCGGGGAGGCGAGGAGCGAGACGATCGCCCCGGGCAGCAGGAACTGCACGGAGGCGCGCAGGATGGACGCGTCGAAGCCGTAGCCGGTGAGCGCCTCGGGCATCTGGACCAGGTACGAGACGCCCAGGAAGTTCGCGAACATGCCGAAGCCGACGAGGATGCCGGCCAGGTTGGCCATGAGCACCGGGCGGTGGACGAACATCCGCATGTCGACGAGGGGCTCGCGGACCTTGCGCTCGACGAGGACCCAGACGGCGGTCATGACGGCGGCGCCGGCGAAGCTGCCCAGCGTACGGCCGGAGGTCCAGCCCCACTCGTGGCCCTGGGAGATCGGCAGCAGGAGCAGCAGCAGGGCGATGCCGAGGGTCAGCGCGCCGAGGAAGTCGGTACGGCCGCCCGTCTTGTGGCGGGTCGCCGGGACGAGGAAGACCACGGCCAGCAGGGCGAGGGCGGCGAAGCCCGTCGCCATCCAGAAGGCGTTGCGGTAGTCCGCGCCGGACCCGGAGGTGAGCAGCCCTGTGGCGACGAGCGCGAGGCCGCTGCCGAACGCGAGCGTGCCGCTGACCAGTGCCATGGCGCCCGGCAGCTTCTGGGGGCGGACCTCCTCGCGCAGCACGGAGAGGGCGAGCGGGAAGATCGCGGTGGCGGCTCCCTGGAGCACCCGGCCCAGGATCAGCAGCGGCAGCGAGGAGGCCAGCGCGGCGATGACGGATCCGGCGACCATGACGCCGAGCACGGCCACCAGGGTCGGCTTCTTGCCGTGCTGGTCGCCGAAGCGGCCGAGCAGCGGGGTGAAGACGGCCGCCGACAGCAGGGTGGCGGTGGTGACCCAGCTGACGTTGGCGGTGGAGGTGCCGAGGTCGTTGCGGATGAGGCCCAGGATCGGGACCGGCAGGGTCTGCATCATCGACACGACCATGGCGGCCAGGCTCAGGGCGAAGACGATGACCGTCTCGTTCCGTTGCCGGGTGGCGCCCGGTGCGGCGGCGGGGGAGGGGGTGCTCATGGCGGGGAGACCTTCTTCGTGCTTCAGAGCTTCAGGACGCAGATGTTTGATGTCATCAAGTAACTCCATGAAGGTAGACCTCGATAGTTAAGGTGGTCAAGTAAACAATTGATAATGTCAATCAATCCGGCTAGTCTCGAGGCATGAGCGACACCGCCACGCACGCCCCCTCCAAGCTCGAACTGCTGGAGCTGCTCGCGGCCATCGGCACCGCCCAGTGGCGCGACTTCGCGGCCGCCGCGGCCCACCACGGCCTCACCTCGACCCAGGCCCGGGTCCTGGCCCAGCTGAACGGTCCGCTCCCGATGCGCGGCCTCGCCACCCTTCTGGTCTGCGACGCGTCGAACGTGACCGGCATCGTCGACCGCCTGGAGGCCCGCGAGCTGGTCCGCCGCGAACCGGACCCCGCGGACCGCCGCGTCAAGAACGTCGTGGCGACGGACGCGGGCCGCGAGGTCATCCGCCGCGTCCGGGAGGAGATGCAGGCGACGCACGGCGCGCTCGACACCCTCGACGACACCGAGAGCGCGACGCTCTACGCCCTTCTGGAGCGGCTGCGCCCCACCATGGAGAAGGAAGCGTGAGGAGCGGCGCGCAGGTCCGGATCCTGCGAGCCGCCGATCGCGCCGCCGCCGTCTGGAAGAACGGCGGGGGAGTCACCCGGGAGATCGCGGTCTTCCCCGAGGGTGCGGGCATGGACGACTTCGTCTGGCGGGCGAGCCTTGCCGAGGTCGCTGCCGACGGGCCGTTCTCGGCTTTCCCCGAGATCGACCGCACCCTCACCCTGGTCGAAGGCGCGGGTATGGACCTCAAGGTGGGGGGCGTGCGCCGCCTGGTGAACGAGCGGTTCGCGCCACAGGATTTCCCCGGAGACGAGCCGACCGCGTGCCGGCTCCTGTCGGGCCCCGTGGTCAACTTCAACGTGATGCACCGCCGAGGCGCCGCAGAGGTGGCGACCGCCGTCGTACGTGGGCGGCTCTCGCGCGCGGTGGTGTCCGACGAGACCCTGCTGGTGCTCGCCCTGGAGGGGGCGGCCACGGTCCGGGTGGGACGGGGCCCGACCCTCACGCTGGCCCCGTACGACGCGGTCCTGGTGATGGGTGACTTCCTCGACTACACGGACGTCTCCGGGCACGCGGCGCTGGTCTGCTTCCGGTAGCCGGTAGCCGGTAGCCGGTAGCCGGTAGCCGGTCGCAGGGGTCAGCGGACCCCGAGCTTCACCCACTTCGCCGTGCTGGGGACGCCCTTCGCGTCGAGCAGGAACAGCATGTAGTACCCCGGCGGGGCGTCGGCCGCGCTCGGCGGCGTCCGGAGCCCGATCGTGTCCCCGTGCACGCCGGTGCGCCGGAGCTCCAGGTGGCGCTGGCTGGTGTTCACGGAGTGGGTCACGGTCGTCGGCGCCAGCAGTACGGCGCGCGCGACGTCCCCGGGGGTGGTGCTCGACACCTGGAACGCGGTGTCGTAGGCGAGTTCACCGCCCGGCACCCGGTCGAGGGCCGGCCGCGGACCCCGGTGCAGGTAGGCGGGCTCGTAGAGTTCGATGCTGCCGTCCATCCCGTCCCCGATGTCGGGGTCGTTGGCGATCTGCTGCAGCTCGTCCCCGGTGACCAGCAACCGGCCGTCGGGCAGGACCAGGGCGTTGGAGTGGTAGCCGCGCGGCAGCCGCTGGGCCGGGCCGAGCCGCCAGTGCCCGCGCGCGTCGCGCAGCTCGATCCGCCGGTACTTCGGATCGGCCTTCGGGTTGAACGGTCCGTTCCCGTAATCCCGGGTGTCGAGGGCGCCGTTGACGGTCAGCAGGGTGCCGTCGGGCAGGATCAGCGTGTCGTCCTGGGTCCGGCCGAAGGCGCGCGGCCCCTCGGTGGTCCAGCGGCCCCCGGACAGCCGGTACGTGAGCGGATCGCGCGGGTCGCCGCCGAGCACCAGCACCGAGTCCGGACCCCGGAACCCGGCCGGCAGGGGGACCGCCGAGCCGTACCCGCGGAAGTCGGCCGGCCGCCGGGGCAGGTCCGTGCGCACCTCCTTGACCGGGTCGAACAGCCACTGCTGGTCGGCGTCGCGGCCGAGCCCGTAGATCATCCCGTCCCGCAGCGAGAAGAGGTGCGGATAGTCGTTCCGGAAGGGGGCGTCCGTCCGGAGCCGCTGTGAGGGGAGGTCCAGCGGGATGTCGTACGGGCGCCAGGGCACGGGATGCCGGAGGGAGGGGAAGCGCTCCACCACCGGGGTCGGGGTGCCCGTACCGCGTTCGGACTGGCCCGACATGATGATCTGGCGGCCGTCCGCCCCCGTCACGGCCGAGGGGTACCAGCGGCCCACGGCCATGTCCCGGTTGCGGTACCAGAGCTCGGTCCACGGGTCGAACACGAAGGACAGCTTGGCGCCGCTGCCGCCCTTGCCGCCGACGTTGCCGCCGAAGACGCCGACCATCCCGTTGGGGAGGAAGGCGTGCCCGGCGCAGAAGAACGGCGCCGGGCGCGGCGCGTAGCGGCCGTCCGGCATCAGGACCGTCGGCGGGGCCACCTTCTTGAAGGCGCCCGGCCCGGTGCCCCGTGCCGGGTCCCACAGGTAGGCGCGGCCCGCGTTCGTCACGCCGACCGTGTTGGTGGGCCCGGTCTCCTTGGTGGGGTCGGCCTCCACGCGCTCGAAGGAGAAGAGCAGCACCTTGCCGGTCGGCAGCAGGGCCACGTGCACCCCGAAGTCGGGCGAGGGGAAGAACTCCGTGAACCGGCCGAACTGCGCCGGTGCCAGGCCGGCGTTGGTCGTGAGCTGCGACTCCCGGAGCGCGGCCAGGCTCGCCGTGCGCTTCGCCTGTGGGTAGGACCGGGTGCCCTCGGCGGCCTCGCGCCGGCGTGCGTGCGCGCGGGCGTGGTTCTCGCCGATCACGGCGGCTTCGGCGGCGTCGGCTTTCGGCTCCGGCCCGCCGACGGGCTCGGTGTGGCGGCCCGCGGCGCGCGGGGCACCGGAGAGGGCCGGGGCGTCTGCGACGGTCAGGGCGTCTGCGACGGTCAGGGCGTCTGCGACGGCCGGGGTACCGGCGAGGGCCGGTGCCGGGCTCACCGCCGCGAGGCCCACGGCGGCGGCGATCGCCCAGGCCGACAGGACGGCGGAGCGATGGGCGCGGGGCAGGGGACTCCTCATTGCGCCGATATTAGGAGAAAGCGGATCTTTCGCACCGAGGTCGGTGCGAGGTGGCGCCATTCGGGCGTCCGATATGAGGCGAATAATCGTTTCTGCGGTGAACCGCTGCGGCCATAGAGGTGAGTACGCGCACCCGTCGGCCGCCCCGAGCCGCAGCGGAGGGCTATCCATGTCCTCGTGATCAAGTCGCTCCGTAGCGGATTCACCGCAGCAGCCGTGACCGCAGCTCTCGTCACGCTCTCCCCGTCGGCCGGGGCCACCGCCTCGGCCCCCGCCGTCAAGGCTCCCTCCGACCAGGTGACCGTGGACGTCGCCTCCGTCAACGGCTCGGGCTGCCGTCCGGGCAGCGCCGCCGTGGCCGTCTCCCCGGACAACACGGCCTTCACCGTCACCTACAGCGAGTACCTGGCCGAGGCGGGCGGCGGCGCCCCCGCCACCGAAGGCCGCAAGAACTGTCTCCTCTCCCTCGTCGTCCACGTACCCCAGGGCTACACCTACGCGGTGGCCCAGGTCGACTACCGCGGCTTCGGCAGCCTGCAGGAGGGCGCGATCGGAACCCAGAAGGCCGGCTACTACTTCCAGGGCATGAGCCAGACCGCGCAGCGCACCCACAGGTTCACGGGCGCGCTCGACGACAACTGGCAGGCGACCGACACCACGGGCGTCCAAGCCCTCGTCTTCGCCCCCTGCGGCGAGCAGCGCAACTTCAACATCAACACCGAGCTGCGCGCCGAGGTCGGAACCTCCGACCCGGACAAGACCAGCTTCATGGCGCTCGATTCGACGGACGGCAGCATCAACAGCGTGTACCACTTCTCCTGGAAGCAGTGCCCGGGGCGGCGCTGACCCCGGCTCGGCAAGGATCCGGCGCGCCGGGACCCGTCACCACGGGTTCCGGCGCGCCGGCCCGTGCACATCCGGCCGGCCAGGTCCCGGTCCCGGTCCCGGCTTCAGGCCGAAGCGCGCCGCACCAGTTCCGTGGCGGTGATCACCGGTCCGGCCGTGGTGCCGCCGTCCCCGTCCCCGCTCAGGGTGTGAAGCAGCAGCCGCGCCATCAGCCGGCCCATTCCCTCGATGTCCTGGCGTACGGTCGTCAGGGGCGGATCGGCGCATTCGGCCACCGGTTCCGCGTCGTCGAAGCCGACCACCGCCACGTCCGCCGGTACCGCGCGACCGGCCTCCCGCAGCACCCGCAACGCGCCCGTGGCCATCAGGTCGTTGGCGGCGAACACCGCGTCGACGCCGTCGCCGCGGCCCAGCAGTTCGGCCATCGCGCGGGCTCCGCCCGCCACGGTGAAGTCCCCCTCCACGACCAGCGCGGGATCGGCCGCCGGCAGGACGTCGCGGTAGCCGCTGAGCCGGTCGGCCGCCGAGGTCTGGTCGAGCGGCCCCGCGATGTGCGCGATCCGCTCGCGCCCCCGCTCCAGCAGGTACCGTACGGCCGCACGGGCCCCGCCGCGGTTGTCCGCGTCCACGTACGTCACGCCCTCCGCCTCCCCGGGGGTGGTCCACCCCGGGCGGCCGCCGTAGACGGTGGGCATGCCGAGCCGGCGGGTGATCGCGGGCAGCGGATCGTCGGTGTGCAGGGAGAAGGCGAGCGCTCCGTCCACGTGGCCGCCCGCCAGGTAGCGCCCGATGCGGTCGTAGTCCCCGCGGTCCTCCGCCAGCAGCAGCACCAACTGGGTGTCGTGCGCGGTCAGTTCCTTGCTGATCCCGCGCACCTGGCGGGAAAAGAAGGGATCCGAGAAGACCCGGACCTCCGGCTCGGCGATGATCACCGCGACGGCGTCCGTGCGCCGGGTCACCAGCGTGCGGGCGGCGGGGTTGGGCACGTACCCCAGGTCCCGGACGGCCTCGCGCACCTTGTCCGCCAGGTGCGCGCGGACCCCGTCACCGCCGTTGACGACGCGGGACGCGGTGGCCCGGGACACCCCGGCGCGCTCTGCCACCGCCTCCAGGGTGGGGCGGTTCCCGGGACGCTGTACGGGCAACGGGCGCTCCTTCCAACTGGGCAGCAGGGTAGCCCGTCCCCGGGAGACGCGGAGCGTTCCCGGGGATGCGGGTCCCTCACCAGCCGGAGCGTTCTCGCGCGTCCGGTCAGTGGCCGAAGTCGAACCAGTTGACGTTCACGTAGTCGGAGCTCTGGCCGCTGGTGAAGGTCAGGTACACGTCGTGCGTGCCGGTGACGCCGCCGATGTTCGCCGGTACCGTCCGCCAGCTCTGCCAGCCGCCCGTGTTCGCCACGGAGAAACTGCCGATCGGCGGGCCGGTGCGGCTGTCGAGCCGGACCTCGACGAGTCCGCCGACCCCGGCCGGGGCGCCGGAGGCGACGCGTCCGTAGAACTGACGCGCGGCGGTGGAGCCGAAGTCGACGCCCTCGTACAGGGCCCAGTCGCCGTTGCCGATCGTGCCGATGTCCTGGCCGCCGCCGGTGTCGGAGGTGGTCTCCTTCACCACGCCCGCCTGGCCGTCGTAGGACTCGGCCTGGATCGGGGAGTACGCGTCGCGGTGGCCGGGCGGAGGCGTCGTGGGGGGAGTGGTGGGCGGCGTCGTCGGGGGAGTCGTGGGCGGGGTCGTGCCTCCGGCCGACCGCAGGACCGACACGTAGTCGACGACCATCGGATGGCCGGGCTCGGTGCCCGCGTCGGGCCCGCCGCCGAAAGCGTCGGGGAACCCGCCGCCCATGGCCACGTTGAGGATGATGAAGTAGCCGTGGTTCGTGGTAGCGGTCCAGGTCGCGGCGTCCACCTGGTCGGCCCGTACGGTGTGGAAGGTGATCCCGTCGACGGAGAAGCGCATCTCCTCGACGGCCGTCGACCGGTCCCACTCGACGGCGTAGGTGTGGAAGCCGCTCTGGCAGCCGGTGCCCGGGCAGGCGCGCTGTCCGCCGATGCCGGACGTCTCGTTGCAGGGACCGCCCGGACTCGTGCCGCAGTGCATGGTGGCCCAGACCTTGTCGAGGCCCTGGACGTTCTCCATGATGTCCAGCTCGCCGATGCCGGGCCAGTTCCACCAGTTGCCCCGGTACGGAGCCCCGAGCATCCAGAACGCCGGCCAGTAGCCCTTGGCGGCGGGGCCCGTGACGTCCGGCATCCGGATGCGCGCCTCGGTGCGCAGGGTGCCGCCCGCCGGGGGCTGGAAGTCGGACCGCCTGGTCTCGACGCGCCCGGAGGTCCACTTCCCGGCGGCGTCCCGCCGCGGGGTGATGCGCAGGTTGCCCGCACCGTCGAGGGAGACGTTGGCGGGGTCGGCGGTCATGGTCTCGATCTCGCCGGTGCCGAAGCCGCCCGGGCCGCCGGGGTAGCCGGTGCCGGTGGTGTACTGCCAGTCGGCGGTGTTCACGCCGGATCCCGCAGGCCCGTTGAAGTCGTCCAGGAACACCTGGGACCAGCCGGACGGGGTGGGGGGAGCCGCGGCGCTCGCGGGCAGGGTGACGGCCGCGGCTGCGGCCGCGACCACGGCGATCGTGCTGATCGCAGCCGTCACGGCCCGTCGGACGGTCGGTCGTTTCCTGCCGGACGTCTCGGCGGATGTCTCGCGCATGGGGGCCCTCTCGGCCGGGGAGTCGGGGGAGTGCACCGTTTGAGAGCGCTCTCACACGGCGCCGCCGGCCACTGTGCTCCCCGCTCCCGCGGGCGTCAAGAGATGGAACCGGGAAGGGGCGGACGGGCCTGGGGAGTTCGGACCTTGAACGGTCGCCGATGGCTCCGGACCGGATCGCGGACCGCCCGCCGTGCGTCCCCCGGTCGCTCGCCGGCGGCCGGCCGGCGGCCGGACGTTCGCCGGCCGCCGGGGCCCCGTGCTCCGCCCCGCCGGAACCCCGCCGGACCCCCCCGCCGGTCACCCTGACCGCCGCTCCCTCACCCGTACGGCCCAGCCCGCCCTGCTCAGTTCGGCGGCCGGCCGATGACCTCCTGCGCGCCCGGGAGGTCGTACACCGAGGCCGCCCTTCCGGTGAGCGGCAGCAGCCCGGAGAGCGGGCACGGCGCCGGCATCTCGTGGTCGACCTCCCACTCGCCGACCGTGCTGCCGCGGCCGCCGCGGTCGGTGGTGCACACCGCGTAGAGCCGGCCCGCGCAGCCCCGGCAGAGCAGGGCTTCGCGGCCGGTCACGGCCGGCCCCGGTGGCGCGCCGCGGCCGGGAGCGGCCGAGCGCACCCGCACCGTCCCAACGTGCCGGGTCCACCCGGCGCTTGTAGCGTCGGTCGCGTCAGGAGTCCTGGTGGTCCGACAGGAATCCGACGGCCGGTGCGCATCCGCGGCTCACGCCCCCGGGGCGCGCCGAGCCACCTGAGCGCGGCCCGCGCGGGCGGCGGGACGGTCGATCCCTCGCGCCGCGGCCGGGCGCACGCGCTGCCCCCGTACGAGAGGCCGTGCCGATGCAGAACGACGTACCGATATCGAGCCTGCTGCGTGTCGAGAAGGGCCATGCCGCCCCCGAGGAACTGGCCGCGATCGCGGTCGTGGTGGCCTGTTGTGCACGCCGCGTCACCGGGACGGCCCGCGAAACGGCGGAAGGCGGGCCGGGGCACGGCCGCCGGCGCCCCGCCGGCCCGCCGGCCGGCTGTTGGGCGGGCTGCTGGGCCTGTCGCTGAGGCCGCCCCCGAGTCCGTGGCCGTACCTGTCGCTGAACCCCTGCCGCCGGCCGCGCGCCCGGCCGGCGGGTGGGGGAGTGAAGGGGTCACGTCCGGCGGAGCACCGTGGAGAGGACCTCGAGCAGCGTCGCCCGGGGATCGGCCACGGCGCCCTCCGAGCGCCACGCCACGAACCCGTCCGGGCGTACGAGCACACAGCCCGCGGGATCGATCGCGTGGGTCTCGGCCCAGTCGGCGCCCTCCTCCTGGAGGAGCGCGGCGCCCGGCCCGGAGCCGATGGTGTAGGCGTCCAGCCGCGCGGACAGCTGCCCGGCCACCTGCCGCGCCGCCTCCTGCCAGGGCGTCCCCACACCGCTGAGCAGCACGAACGAGCGCTCGTAGAGGTCGAGGGTCGAGATCCGCCCACCGGCTCCCGCTCCGGCGCGGGCTGCGGTGCCCGCCCCGGCCCCGGTCAGCCACATGTGCGGGGCCCGGGTGCCGGTGTCGCCCGTCAGCCGCAGCGTCTCCGGGATGACCGGACGGGACGGATCGCCGCCGACGACCGCGCCCTGCGGGTAGCAGTAGCCCATCGCCGTGGTGAGCACCCCGCTGCCCGGTCCGCCGCCCATCGTGGGCGGCGGCGCGTACCCCGGGTGGCTGTGCTCCGCCGAACGGGCCGAGGCGCGCTCGCTCGTGGCCCTGGCCACCGGAAGCCGCTCCGCCTCGTAGGTGTCGAGCAGCCCGATGCCGGCCGAGCCGTCCAGCACCGCGGCGATCTTCCACGCCAGGTTGTGCCCGTCCTGAATGCCCGTGTTCGAGCCGAAGGCGCCGGTCGGTGACATCTCGTGGGCCGCGTCGCCCGCGAGGAACACCCGTCCGGCCGAAAACCGCTCCGCCACCCGTTCGGCGGCGTGCCACGGAGCCTTGCCGCCGATCTCCACATCCAGGTCGGGGACCCCGATCGCCTCGCGGATCTGGTCCACGCAGCGCTCGTCCGTGAAGTCCTCCAGGGTCTCGCCCCGCTCGGGGTGCCAGGGGGCGTGGAAGACCCACTGCGTGCCGTTGTCCACCGGCAGCAGGGCCCCGTCCGCCCCCGGCCGCATCAGGTAGCAGACGATGAAGCGCAGATCACCCAGCACCTCGGGAAGCCGCCGGGAGCGGAAGGTGACGCTCACGTTGTGGAACAGCTCGCCGTTGCCCGTCTGGGGGATGCCCAGTTGCTCCCGCACGGGGCTGCGCGGCCCGTCCGCCGCGATCAGGAAGTCGGCGCGCACCGTGGTGTGCACGCCCGTCTCGCGGTCCTTGACCACGGCGCTCACTCCCGCCGCGTCCTGGTCGAAACTCATCAGCTCGGTCGAGAACCGGACGTCGGCGCCCTGTGCGCCGCTCTGCGCGGCCAGCACCGGCTCGATGTTGTTCTGGCTGCACAGGCACCAGCCGGTCGGGCTGAACCGGCGCAGCGCGCCCGACGGGTCGATCGACTTGATCAGCCAGTTGTGCCTGCCGCCGGTCAGGGACTCGGCCTGCAGAATGCCCTGGTTGCCCTCCAGTACGGACGCCGCCCCGCGGATCGCGTGCTCGGCCCCTGCCGTGCGGAAGAGCTCCATGGTGCGTGCGTTGATTCCGCGCCCCCGCGGGTGCGGGGAAGTGCCGGAGTGCTTCTCGACCAGCAGGTGCCTCACTCCGTGGCGGCTCAGGAAAAGCGAGGTGGACAGGCCCACGAGGGAGCCGCCCACGACGAGAACCGGTACGCGAACATCGGCGTTGTCTTCCATCAGCTGCGGGCTCCTGTTTTCTGTGTGGGGCAGTGGACTCTTTATGCCCCCGATCGTCGATGAGGCCCGGTTGATTCGCCGGTTGTCACCCGCTTGATCCTGACATGTAGCGGTACCCGCCCACCCGGATGACGATGAGCGACAGCGGCTCCCCCTGAGATGCGCCGGCCCCGCCGTTCCCGACCGAGACGGCCGCCGGCCCGGGCGGACGCCACCGGTGACGGACGAGGGGTCCGTACGCGATGGATCTCCACCCCCTCATGAAGGAGTGAGTAGATGACAACCACCCTGTCCGAACGGGTGTCGCAGTCAGCCTTCGACGGCTCCATGCTCCGGGTCGTCCTGCTGATGGACCTCCACGAGGGAACCCAGCAGCAGTTCTTCGAGGCGTACGAAAAGCTCCGCAACGACATCGCGTCGATCCCGGGCCACATCAGCGACCAGTTGTGCCAGTCCTTCGAGAACCCCTCGCAGTGGCTCATCACCAGCGAGTGGGAGAGCGCCCCGCAGTACCTCGCATGGGTCAACAGCGAGCACCACGCGGAACAGGTCAAGCCGCTGGGCGCCTGTGCCCGCGCCATGCGCCCGCTCAAGTTCACCGTCCTGCGCGAAACCGGGCGCGGCTACGACCAGGCGGCGCGGCCGGCCTCCGCACGGCTCCAGCCCGCCCCGCGGCTGGGCGCGGGCATCGTCCGCCACGCCCTCACCTTCACCGTAAAGCCGGGCAGCGAGAAGCAGGTCGCGGCCATCCTCTCCGACTACGCCTCCCCGGCGGCCCGCGTCGACGACCACACCCGGCTGTGCCGCACCTCGCTGTTCATGCACGGCAACCGCGTCGTACGGACCGTGGAGGTCCAGGGCGACCTGATGGCGGCCCTGCGCCACGTCTCCGAACAGCCCGAGGTGCGCGCCGTCGAAGAGGCCATCAACCCGTACCTGGAACAGGACCGGAACCTCAACGACCCCGAGTCCGCCCGGATGTTCTTCATGCGCGCCGCGGTCCCGGCGGTCCACCACATCGCCGCACCGGAACCGGAATCCGCCGACGTGCACCGCCACGCGTACTTCTACCCGGCCAAGCCCGGCTGCGGCACCGCGCTCGCCAGGTTCCTGGCCCGCCAGGACGAGGCCGCCGCCGCCCGGCCCGCCGGCCCCGTTCGGAGCAGCAGCATCTTCCAGCGCGACGACATCGTCGTCCGCCTGATCGACGTGCGCGGACCCCTCGAGACCGAGCCCGAGACGGCCTTCGGCGTCGCGGGTCCGCGCAAGGCGGCCGTGCTCCGACGCCTGATGGCCGAACACGGCGAGCGCGCCGGCGCCGCGCACCACACCATGAAGCTGATCACCGACCGCCGGGCACCCGCCGAGTCCTGATCCCCCGGTCCCCTCGCCCCGTCCCCCACCCCCCAGCCCCGTCCAGGCTTCCCACCGCCAGGAGGAACCCGCCATGACCAGACAGCGCCCACGCATCGTCGACCTCAGCGAGACGCCGCCCAACCGCCGGCGCGGTGGCGACCTCCGGGCCGTGCTCACCCCGACCTCGGTGGGGTCCACCAGCGGCTTCATGGGCATGGCGATCATGGCCCCCGGGGAGTCCATCGCCGAGCACTACCACCCGTACTCCGAGGAGTTCGTGTACGTGGTCGCCGGCCGGCTGGAGGTCGACCTCGACGGCGAGACCCATCCGCTGCGCGTCGACCAGGGGCTGCTGGTACCCCTCAACGTGCGCCACCGGTTCCGCAACACCGGGGACACCGAGGCCCGCATGGTCTTCCACCTGGGCCCCCTCGCCCCCCGGCCCGAACTCGGCCACGTCGACACCGAGGAGGCCCCGCACCCGGAGAGCACCGCCTGGGCGCAGCCCCCCGACCGCACCGGAGCGGTCTCGTGACCGGCCGGCGGGTGGCCGTCACCGGCGTCGGGGTCGTCGCGCCCGGCGGGATCGGCGTCTCGGCCTTCTGGGACCTGCTGTCCAACGGCCGTACGGCGACACGCGGCATCACCCTCTTCGACCCGGCCGGGTTCCGCTCCCGGATAGCCGCGGAGGTGGACTTCGACCCCGCCGCGCACGGCCTCGGCGCGGCCGAGACGGCCCGGGCGGACCGCTACATCCAGTTCGCCCTCGTCGCCGCCCGAGAGGCCCTGCTCGACGCCGGACTCGACCTCACCACCGACGACGCCTGGCGCACCGGAGTCTCCCTCGGCACCGCCGTCGGCGGCACCACCCGCCTGGAGCACGACTACGTCGCCGTGAGCCAGTCCGGCGCCTGGTGGGACGTCGACGAGAAGTTCGCCGGGCCCTACCTCCACCGGGCCTTCACGCCCGCCACCCTGGCCTCCGCCGTCGCGGAGCAGACGGGAGCGCGCGGCCCCGTACAGACAGTGTCCACCGGCTGCACCTCGGGCCTGGACGCCATCGGGTACGCCGTGCACTCCATAGCCGAGGGCCGGATGGACGTGTGCATCGCCGGCGCCTCGGACTCACCCATATCGCCGATCACGGTGGCCTGCTTCGACGCCATCAAGGCGACCTCGCCGAACAACGACGACCCGGCCCACGCCTCCCGCCCCTTCGACGCCGACCGGGACGGGTTCGTCCTCGGCGAAGGCGGAGCCGTCCTCGTACTCGAAGAGCTGGAACACGCCCGCGCCCGCGGTGCGACCGTCTACTGCGAGATCGGGGGCTACGCCACCTTCGGCAACGCCCACCACATGACCGGGCTGACCGCCGAGGGCCTCGAGATGGCCCGGGCCATCGAAACGGCCCTGGACCAGGCCCGGACCAACGCCGGCGAGATCGACTACGTCAACGCGCACGGCTCGGGAACCAAGCAGAACGACCGCCACGAAACGGCGGCGGTCAAGCGGGTCCTGGGCGACCACGCCTACAAGACGCCGATGACCTCCATCAAGTCCATGGTGGGTCACTCCCTCGGCGCCATCGGGGCGATCGAACTGGCGGCCTGCGTGCTCGCCATGACCCACCAGGTCGTACCGCCGACGGCGAACTACGAGACGCCCGACCCCGAATGCGACCTGGACTACGTGCCCCGCACCGCCCGCAGCCGCACACTGCGCAACGTGCTCTCGGTCGGCAGCGGCTTCGGCGGATTCCAGTCCGCCGTGGTCATGACCCGGCCGAAGGAGGAGGTCTCGTGACCAGCCGTACGGTCATCACGGGCATCGGGGTCGTCGCGCCCAACGGCGTCGGCGCCGAAGCCTTCTGGAAGGCCACCCAGTCGGGCACGAGCGTGCTCGACCGGGTCACCCGGGCGGGCTGCGAACACCTGCCGCTGCGGGTCGCGGGCGAGGTGCGGGGCTTTGACCCCGGAACCATGGTCGAGGACCGCTTCCTCGTCCAGACGGACCGCTTCACCCACCACGCCCTCGCCGCGGCCGACCTCGCCCTGGAGGACGCCCGGCTCGGGCAGGCCGACTACGCGGACGACCCCTTCTCCTTCGGTGTCGTCACCGCGGCCGGCTCCGGCGGCGGTGAGTTCGGGCAGCGCGAACTGCAGCACCTCTGGGAGCAGGGCCCCCGCTACGTGGGCCCGTACCAGTCCATCGCCTGGTTCTACGCCGCGAGCACCGGCCAGATCTCCATCCGCCGCGGCCTCAAAGGCCCGTGCGGGGTCGTCGCGAGCGACGAGGCGGGCGGGCTGGACGCGTTCGCGCACGCGGTCCGGGCCATCCGCCAGGGCAGCCGGGCGATGCTGGCGGGGGCGACGGAGGCGCCCCTCGCGCCGTACTCCATCGTCTGCCAGCTGGAGTACGAGGGCCTGAGCCTGCGGGAGGACCCGGCGCGGGCCTACCGGCCGTTCACCGCCGATGCCTGCGGGTACGTCCCCGCAGAGGGCGGCGCGATGTTCGTCGTCGAGGACGAGACGGCGGCCCGCCGGCGCGGCGCCCCGATCCGCGCCGTACTGGCCGGCCACGCCGCGACCTTCAGCGGCACGCAGCGGCCGGACGCCTCGGGCGAGGGACTGGCCCACGCGATCCGGGGCGCCCTGCGGGAAGCCGGCTGCGCACCCGAGGACGTCGACGTGGTCTTCGCGGACGCCCTGGGCACGGCCGAGGCCGACACGGCCGAGGCGGCGGCCATCGCCGCCGCGCTCGGCGCACACGGGCACAAGGTGGCGGTCACGGCGCCCAAGTCCGGTACCGGACGGGCGTACTGCGCGGCGCCCGCCCTGGACACCGCGGCCGCGGTCCTGGCACTGGAGCACGGCATCGTCCCGCCGACCCCGAACGTCTTCGACGTGTGCCACGACCTCGACGTGGTGACCGGCGCCGCCCGCCCGTCGGAGCTGCGCACCGCGCTCGTGCTGAGCCGCGGCCGGATGGGCTCCAACTCGGCGCTCGTCCTGCGCAAGGGCCCCGCCGCGGCCGTGTAGCGGGACACGTCAAGGCCCCACGGCCCCTCGTAGGAAGAGAGAACCCACATGTCCGACCGACTGACCCTGGAGGAGCTGGCGGCCCTGATGAAGAGCGCCGGCATCACCGTCGACCCCGCCGAGCTGGCGAGCCGTCCCGACGTGGCCTTCGACGACTACGGCCTCGACTCACTGGGCCTGCTCGGCATCGTCGGGGAGCTGGAGAACCGGCGCGGCAGGGCGCTGCCCACCGACGCCGACCGCTGCAAGACCCCCCGCGAGTTCCTCGACCTCGTCAACAACAGCCTCATGACCGGAGCGTGACATGCCAGGACACACCGAGAACGAGATCACCGTCAACGCACCCGTGGACGTCGTGTGGGAGATGACCAACGACCTCCCCAACTGGCCGCAGCTCTTCAGCGAATACGCGTCGCTGGAGATCCTCGACCAGCAGGGCGACACCACCCGCTTCCGCCTCACCATGCACCCCGACGAGAACGGCAAGGTGTGGAGCTGGGTCTCGGAGCGGACCGTGGACCGCAAGAGCCTCACGGTCCGCGCCCGGCGCGTGGAGACCGGCCCCTTCGCCCACATGGACATCCACTGGCAGTACTTCAAGGTGCCCGGCGGCACCCGGATGAAGTGGACCCAGGACTTCGCGATGAAGCCGGACGCGCCGGTCGACGACGCGTGGATGACCGACAACATCAACCGCAACTCCCCGATCCAGATGGCGCTCATCCGCGACAAGATCGAGCAGCGCGAACGCGAGAACCGCACCCCCGCCGCCACCCGAGTCTGAAACGAAAGGCAAGCACCCCGGATGCACTCCCCGCACCGCGCTCTCATCGTCGCCCGTATGGCGCCGGGATCGGCCCCCGACATCGCCGAACTCTTCGCCGACTCGGACGCGGGCGAACTCCCGCACCTGGTCGGGGTCACCCGCCGCAGCCTCTTCCAGTTCGGCGACGTGTACATGCACCTGATCGAGTCGGACCGGCCGCCCGGCCCCGCCATCGCGAAGGTCACCGATCACCCGGAGTTCCGCAGCCTCAGCGAGCGGCTCACCGCCTACATCAGTCCGCACAACCCGGAGACCTGGCGCAGTCCGAAGGACGCCATGGCCCACGAGTTCTACCGCTGGGAGAAGCCCCCCGCGACGTGACACGGGCGGCCCGGACGGGACCCGCACACCTGCGTGTGCGGGTCCCGCCGCGTGAGCCGCCGTTCGCCGGTCCGGCCTGATCGGCGCGACACCCCCCGAGGAGACGGTATGACCCCGCCCGACCACGAGACCTTCCCCGCCGACCCGGCCCGCCCGCATGCCGACGGGCACGCCCGGTCCTCCCTGCGCGTCCTCGTCCTGTCCGGGTCCTCACGCACCGGATCGGTCAACGCCCGCCTGGCCGCCCTCGTCGCGCGCCTGGTCGTCGGGGCCGGGGCCATCGCCGACCCGGCGACGCTCGGCGACTTCCCGATGCCTCCGTACGACGGCGACGCCGAGGCCGACGAGGGGCTGCCGATGGGCGCGGTCGCCCTGCGCGACCGGATCGAGGCCGCCCAGGCGCTGGTGATCGCCTCGCCCGAGTACAACGCGTCGGTCCCCGGCGTGGTGAAGAACGCCATCGACTGGGTCTCCCGCTTCCGCCCCCAGCCCTTCAAGGACAAGCAGACCCTGCTGGTCTCCGCCTCCCCGTCCATGGTCGGCGGCAACCGCGGCCTGTGGGCGCTGCGCATCCCGCTCGAACACCTCGGGGCCCGCGTCTACCCCGACATGTTCAGCCTCGCGACCGCCCACCACGCCTTCGACGAGGACGGCGCGCTCGCCGACCGGGGCCTGGGGGAGCGGCTGACCGCGACCACCGCCTCCTTCCTCGACCTGGCCGAAGCGGACACCCGCTACCTGTGCCTGCAGCGCCGCTGGTACGAGTTCCTCGGCGACCGGACCGACGCTCCGGTGACCTCCCGCGCCCAGGACTGATCTTCGTCGGCCACAGGGGGTGAGCTATGTTTGATCCCGAGTGACATGAGAAGGAGGCCCTCCGGTGTCATCGGGCCAGCAGGCACGCGCACAGGCGGCTGCGATCACCCCGAGCGGCAGCCAGTCGTCGGAAGAGGCCCGCCCCCCGGCCGACCGGCTCCTCGCGCTGTTCGACGGCCGCCGCCTCTCCCCGGGCCAGCGCCGCATCGCCCAGTACCTGATCGACCACCTCACCGAGGCCGCGTTCCTCTCGATCACCGAGCTCGCCGAACGGGTCGGCGTGAGCCAGCCCTCCGTGACCCGCTTCGCCGCCTCCCTCGGGTTCAGCGGATACCCCGCGCTGCGGGACGTGCTCCAGCCGATCGCGCTGAGCGCCGTCGCCGGATCCCCCGACTCCCGCGAGCAGATCCGCCGCAACGAACTCCAGGCGGCCGTCGACGCCGAGATCGAGAACCTGGAGCACGTACGCCGGCTGCTCGCCGACACCAACCAGGTGCTGGACATCGGCCGCGAGCTGGCCGCCTCGGTGCCTCTGACCGTCCTCGGGCTGCGCATCTCGGTCTCCCTCGCCGAGTACTTCGCCTACGCGGCCCGGCGCATCCACCCCGACGTGCGCCTCGTGACGCGCGGCGGCAGCGTCGCCTTCGACGCGCTCCTGCAGTCCAAGGCGGCCGGCGGGACCTGGGTCCTGGCCTTCGCCATGCCGCGGCACGCCAAGGAGACCCTGGCCGCCATCCGGGCCGCCCGCAGTACGGGGCTGCGCGTCGTCCTGATCACGGACCCGACGCTGGGGCCGCTCGTGGACGAGGCGGACGTGACCCTGACCGCGGGGACCGGATCGCGGCTGGTCTTCGACTCATACGCGGCGCCCGGGATGCTCTCGGCCGCACTGCTTCAGGCCATGGCCGACGCCGACCCGGAGCGGACGCAGTCGCGTCTGGAGAGCTACGAGCAGGTCGCTGACCAGCACGGTTTCTTCCTGTAGGGCATATCCGACCCGCTGTTCCCGAGGGAGATATTCAGCCTCCGAGATGCATGAAATTTTTCATTCTCTTGCTTACTCGACGGTATATATGTTTACTGACGGCGGCGTTCCGGATCCACCAGATGCCAAGGAGGGCGACCCCATGCCCTCCCGAACACACGCGCGGCACGACGAACCTCCTCACGTCGCGGCCGCGGGTCGAGTCCAGGCTTTCGGATCCCGCAGAGCGCCCATGGCGGCCTCGGTCAACCCCTGGGCCGAGGCCGCCCCCAGCACCATCTCGATCAGAGTTCGACACCACTCGGAAGTGACGAGAATGCCGCAGACGGCCACCATCACCCGCAGCCCGGACTGGCCCTTGCAGGTCAAGGCGCCCGGGACCCACGACTGGGAACGCTCGGCCACACGATGGCTGCGGGACCTGCTCCCGGCCCGCTACGGCAGTTACCTGACCCTGACCCGCCACCACGCGCTCCTGGCGCGGCACGTACAGCTCCAGCTGCAGCACGAGATGCGCGCGGTCCGGGTCGCCCTCCAGACCAGCCGGGCCGAACTGCCCATGATGGGCGTCGCCGAATCCGTCATAGAGAACACGATCCGGATGTATGCGGTGGAGCTCGAACAGCTGGGGCGCCTCGCCCGCGGCGCCCGGCTCGTCACCGACGCACTCCTGGTGGGCACCACCCCCGCCCCGCGCAAGCGCTGAGCAGCCGGGCCCTGCGTGCTCGGGGATTCACGGGCTCACGGGCTTACGGGCTTACGGGCTTGCGGCTTACGGTCTACGCCGGCTGCCAGGAGCGCAGCCGGTCGGCCGCGTCGAAGACCGTCACGCGCAGCGTGCGGAGGTCGGTGATGAGGTCGCGCCACTGCTCGTACGAGGCGTCCACGGCCTTGCCGGAGGCCTCGATGTACGCGACGGCCACCCCGTAGCCGAAGTACTCGTTGGCCTCGGGCAGCGGGCGCAGCAGGACGATCGCCTCGAGGAGGGCGGCCGCGCGCCAGTACGCGTCGGGGCTGTCCACGTCCAGGCTGGGCGTGTTCACCCGGTGCCGGGCCACGGCGGCGACCAGCGCGGAGTGGTCGGCCACCGCCACGTCCTTGAACAGCGCCTCCTGCCGCTCCAGCAGCCAGCGGTGATCGATGTGCAGTTCCACGCGTCCGAGTATCCCTGTCCGGGGCCCGGCCCGGGGGCGGTTCGGCCGAGTGCGGCCCGGGTGGCCGCCGCCCGGCCGCGGGTGGGCCGGGCGGCGGGCAAGGCTTACGGCTTGGGCAGGACGCAGCCCGGGCGGCTCAGGTCGATCTTGTTACCGGGGGCTATGCAGGGGACGATGATGTAGGTCTCCTGGGCGTAGTTGATGCCCTGGCGAACGGTCACGTTGCCGCTCTCGTCCACCTCGCACGGGTTGTTGTCCGTGCACCGGCCGCCGTCCTCGTTGCCCGTGTTGTTGACGGCGACGACCTTGCCGGTCGACGTGTCGATCACCGGTGAGCCGGAGGTGCCGCCGATGGTGTTGCAGGAGGAGGTGTAGCGGACCGAGTCCTTCCAGGTCCACTCGCCCTCCTTGAGGCGGTAGGCGAAGCCGTCCACGTTGCAGCTGTACGTCCGCTTCCAGTAGCCCGAGACCACCTTGATCGACGAACCCTGCACGGGGTGGGTGTCGTTGAGGGTGAGTGCGGTGATGCCGTACTGGCTCTGGATCTGCGCGTACGTCTTGGTCAGCTGGTAGATCGAGACGTCCGTGTCGGTCATCGTCGCGTACGAGACCTTGCTCGCCCGCAGTGTCCCGACCTTCGAACCGGACGCGTTGAGCAGGGAGAAGGAGCGGGTGGACGGCTGGTCCTTGATGACCTCGCCGGCCGCCGGGAAGCCGGTCTCCAGGCAGTGGCCGTTGGACAGGACGAGCGCGGGGTCGTTCGGCTGGGAGGAGGGAGCGCGGACGACGGAGCCGGAACAGTTGCTGAGCGCCACGGTTCCCGCGAAGTTGACCGCGACGGCCGGTGCGGCCGGTGCGGCCACGGCCGGGGCGCCCGCCGCTCCCACGAGGAGCAGGGAGAATAAGGCGCCGGCGAGAGGCTTGTTCATTGTGGGGGTTCCCCTCTGAGGACAAATGCGACCGAAGATCCTTCGGTTGTCATGCGCATTGTCGATAGCTCCCCTCTCAACTCGCAAGAGGGCGTGGGGAGTCGGGAACCGTGAAGATCTCGCAACCGCACGGGTGTTCCGTAGCGGAGGTATTGCCTCCTACGGTCTGTCCAGAACGGTTCCGGACCAGGAGGCAGCGTGGAGCGCGAGATCGGCAGCGACATCGGCAACGACCGGCTGGTGACGGCCATGAGAGCGGTCGACGAGGCCGGCCGGCTCTTCGAAGAAGCACTCGCCGTCTACCAGGCGCGCGGTCCCAAACGGACCAGCGAGGAGTTCAACGTGGCGGGCGGCCCGGTGCAGACGCTCCAAGGCGCCGAGGAGATGGCCCTGGGAGCCCGCCGCTTCCTCACCGAGCTCGCGCTGATCGCCGGCTACCGCACCGCGGGACTCGACGACCGCCTGGGCGGGAGGGCGGAAGCGGCGCGGGCGGGTTTCGCCGCGATCCGCGGCGGCGGCTCCCGCATGGCCCGCCCGCTGCTCGACCCGACGCTGCGCGGGCTGCGGCTGCTGCTCGGCGTCGACCTCTTCGACCCGTCCTTCAAGGAGGAGGTGGAGGAGGTCGTGCGGGCCGAGCGGGCGACCTACCCCGAGCCCTCGGCCTTCCGCGTCCCGGCCACGGTCCCGGCGGTCGGCCGCACCCCCTGAGCGCCCGGGATGCCGGGTCCTGCCGCGGGGGCGAGGCTGGTGGTATGCATCACGCACCCGTTGTCGTGCACCGGATCTTCCCGTCGGGAGGCCGCCAGGTGACCCTGCGGACCGCCGGAGGGGAGGAGTCCCTCGGGGTGGCCCGCTCGGACGAGGACGTCATCGAGTTCCTGCGGCGCGCCGGCATGCCCGACCCCGACGAGGCGGTCCTCGGCGGCATGGAGTTCGTCGAGTGGGACTCCGACACCCCCCACGTCTACGAGGCCGACCCGCCGACCGACGACCTCCCGTGACGCGGCCCCCGGCAGCCGGCGCGCGAGCGGGCCCACGGCCTACTCCGTGGCGATGGCCCGCAGGATGTCCAGGCGCGCCGCGCGGCGGGCCGGGCGCCGGCCGGCCAGGACGCCCGCCGCCACCCCGACCAGCGCGACCAGGCCCAGCTGCACGGGCGGGACGGCGAAGGCGAACGCGCCGTCCTCGGCGCCGCCCGCGGCCTTCACCAGGACCCAGCCCAGAAAACCGCCCAGGAGCAGGCCGCCGGCCGTGCCGAAGGCGGCGACCAGCACCGACTCCCAGCGGACCATGGCCCGCAGCTGGGCTCCGCTCTGCCCGACGGCGCGCAGCAGGCCCAGTTCGCGGGTCCGCTCGTGCACGGCGAGCGTGAGCGTGTTGGCGATGCCGAGCAGGGCGATCAGCACCGCGAGCCCGAGCAGTGCGTAGACGAGGGTGAGCATCATGTCGATGCCGTTCGCCGAGGACCGCGCGTAGGCCTCGCGCGTCTGCACCTCGGGGCTCCCGTACCGGGCGGCCGTCCGTTCCACCGCCGCCACGCCGTCCGCGAGCGGGACGCCGTCCTTGAACGTGACGGCGACCAACGTGTCCGTGTCCTGCGCCCGGTGCGGGGCCCAGGCCGCGCGGGTGATGACGTAGTCGCCCGCGATCCGCGACTCCTCGTAGACGGCACGGACCGTGAACCGCTGCTTGTGCCCGTCGGCGAAGGTGAGTTCGACGCTGCTGCCGGGCCGCCGGCCGTGCCGGGCCGCTTCCTTGCCCGCGACGGCGATGCCGTCCGTGCCGAGCGCGTCGAGCCGTCCCTCGACGGCGCCGAGGTCCAGGCCGACCGCGAGCGCGGCCGGGTCGGTGACCGTCAGCGCCCGCCCCGAGCCGTCGACCTCCGCGACGCCCCTGCCGAGGCCGACCGCCCCGGCCACCTCCGGGAGGGAGGCCACCGCCGGGGCGAGGGCCGGGCTGAGGCCGCTGCCGCCCGCCCCGAACGCTGGTGCGCTGATGGCGGCGTCGCCGGCGAAGGACCGCGACACGGTGCGGTCCACGGTCGCCTTGAGGGACGCGCCGAAGACCGTGAACAGCGAGACGACGGCGACCCCGATCATCAGCGCGGCCGCGGTCGACGCCGTCCGCTGGGGACTGCGCCGCGCGTTGCGCCCGGCCAGGGCGCCCGTCACCCCGCGCAGCCGTTCCAGCGGCCGCGCGAGGATCCGTACGGCGGCCGAGCAGACGACCGGTCCCAGGACCACGAACGCGGCCGTGACCAGCACCGCCCCCGCCCCGGACAGCCACAGGGACGGCACGGCGAGCACCCCCGCCGCGATCACCGCGATACCGGCCGCCCCCAGGGCCGCCCCGGCGGCGGTACGGGACCGCGAGGCCCCGGAGGTGTCCACTGCGCTCTCGCGCAGCGCGGCCAGCGGCGCGGTACGACCGGCGCGCACCGCCGGGAGCAGGGCCGAGCCCAGACACACCACGACGCCCACGGCCAGGGGCAGCAGCATCGACAGACCGCTGATCACCAGGCTCCCCTCGGGGAACGGGAATCCGATCGCCGGGAACAGCGCCTGGAGTCCGGCGGCGATCGCGATGCCGCCCGCCAGTCCGGCCGCTGACGCGAGGACCGCGACGACGGCGGCCTCCGCCAGGGTGGCACCGGCCACCTGGCGGCGCGAGGCGCCCAGGGCGCGCAACAGGGCGTTCTCGCGGGTGCGCTGGGCGACGACGATCGCGAAGGTGTTGTGGATGCTGAAAGTGGCCACCAGCAGGGCGATGCCGGAGAAGACGAGGAGCAGGGTGGTGAAGAGGGACAGGAACTGACCGGAGATCATGTCGGTGTTCTCCCGGGCCGATTCCCGGCCGGTGATCGCCTCGATGCCCTGCGGCAGCACCGGAGCCAGCGCCTCGACGAGCCGTTCCTGGCTGGTGCCCGGTGCGGCCCGCACCTGCAGGGAGGCCGCCTGACCGGGCCCGGCCGTCAGGTACTTCTCCGCGTCGGCCTGCGTCATGCCGGTGTACGTGACCTGGGCCATCCCGTCCGCGCCGCCGAAGGTGGCCAGGCCGACGACCGTCACCCGGACGGGGTCCGGGGTGCGCAGCACCGTCGTGTCGCCGATGCGCAGTCCGCCCTTGACGGCGGTGCCCCGGTTGACGACGACCTCGCCGGAGCGCTCCGGTGCGCGGCCCTCCGCCAGCCGGTACGGGTTGAGCCGCGGGTCGGTGATCCAGTTGCCGGCGAGCGTGGGCGGGCCCTGGCCGCCGATCGGCTGGCCGCCGTGGCCGATGAGCTGCCCCGCACCCTGGATGTTCGGGGCGACGGCGGCCACGCCCGGGGTGCGCCGGATCCGCTCCACCAGGTCGGTGGGCACGGGCTGCCGGGTGCCCTGCGTCCGGCCGGGGACGGTGATCACCCGCGCGCTGCGCACGACGGCGTCGGTGCCGCTCGCCGCGCCCGCGAACATCGTGTCGAAGCTCGCGCGCAGCGTGTCCCCCATGACGAGGGTCCCGGCGAGGAAGGCGACGCCGAGCAGCACGGCCGTGAACGTTCCGGCGAAGCGCCGCTTGTGCGCGCGCAGCGCGGCCGTGCTCAGCCGCAGGGTGGTACGGGCCGCGTTCACGACTCCGCTCCCGTCGTGACGGCGCGCGTGTCCAGGGCCTTGAGCCGGTCCAGGACGCGCTCGGCGGTCGGGCCCGCCATCCGGTCGACCAGGCGTCCGTCGGCGAGGAAGAGGACCTCGTCGGCGTGGGCGGCGGCCACCGGATCGTGGGTGACCATGACGACCGTACGGCCCATCTCGCGCACCGCCCGGCCCAGCAGGTCGAGCACCTCCCCGCCCGAGCGGGAGTCGAGGTTGCCGGTCGGCTCGTCGGCGAAGACGACCTCGGGGTCGCCCGCGAGGGCGCGGGCGACGGCGACCCGCTGCTGCTGGCCTCCGGACAGCTCGGAGGGCCGGTGGTGCAGCCGGTCGCGCAGGCCGACCACGTCGATGAGGCGCTCGAGCCGGGCGGCGTCTGGCCGGGTGCCGGCGAGGTCCTGCGGGAGGGTGATGTTCTCGGCCACGGTGAGGGTGGGCACCAGGTTGAAGGCCTGGAAGACGAAGCCGATGCGTTCGCGGCGCAGCAGGGTGAGCCCGCGGTCGTCGAGCGTTCCCAGTTCCGTACCGCCGATGAAGGCGGACCCGGAGGTGAGCGTGTCCAGGCCGGCCGCGCAGTGCATCAGGGTGGACTTGCCGGAGCCGGAGGGCCCCATGATGGCGGTGAAGCGGCCGGCCGGGAAATCGACGCTCACCCCGTCCAGGGCCCGTACCTCGGTGTCGCCCCGGCCGTAGACCTTCCGGGCGTCGACGACCCGGGCGGCGACGGCGCCGCCGCCCGTCAGGGTGGTGGCGGTGCTCATGCCGCACCGCCCTTGGAGGCAGGGCCGAACTGCTCGTCCAGCACGGACAGCCGCCGCCAGTACTCGTCCTCGTCGATCTCACCCGAGGCGAAGCGCCGCCCCAGGATCGCGATCGGCGCGTGCTCGCCGTAGGCGGCCCCGCGCTCCTGCCACGGACCGCGGCGGCCGCGCCACACCGTGCGGCGCAGCACGGTCACGGCGCCGATCACGACCGCCGCCCAGATCAGCGGGAAGAACAGGATCCACGGGCCGGGCCCGTCGTACGCGAGGGTGGTGAGGGTGTTCATCGCGGTTCAGCTCCTCGGAGTGAGTGGACGTTCCGTCTCACTCCGAGACTGGCCGCGGGAGGGGGTCGCGTCGTCGTACGGCCGGCGGCACCGGGCCTGCTTCCCCGGGAGTACGAGCCGCTGCACAGGCGCCCGGCGCCGTGCGCGTCAGGCGAGCCAGCCGGGGCGGACCAGCCCGGACTCGTAGGCGAGGACGACCAGTTGGGCCCGGTCGCGGGCACCCAGCTTGACCATCGTGCGGCTGACGTGGGTCTTCGCCGTGAGGGGGCTGACGACCAGGCGGCGGGCGATCTCCTCATTGGACAGGCCCATGCCCACCAGCGCCATGACCTCGCGCTCCCGGTCGGTGAGACGGCCCAGCCCCGCCGCGGCCGCGGGCCGCTTCGAACGGGCCGCGAACTCCGCGATCAGACGGCGGGTCACGCCCGGGGACAGCAGGGCGTCGCCCGCCACCACCGCCCGGACCGCGCGCAGCAGTTCCTCCGGCTCGGTGTCCTTGACCAGGAAGCCGGAGGCGCCGGAGCGGATCGCCTCGAAGACGTACTCGTCGAGCTCGAAGGTGGTGAGCATGACGACGCGGACTTCGGCCAGCGCCCCGTCCTCGCTGATTCGCCGGGTGGCGGCGAGCCCGTCCAGCACCGGCATCCGGATGTCCATCAGCACCACGTCGGGGCGCAGCTCCCGCACCAGCCGCACGGCCTCCTCGCCATCGGAGGCCTCGCCCGAGACCTCGATGTCGGGCTGCGCGTCGAGCAGCGCCCGGAAGCCCGCCCGGACGAGCAGCTGGTCGTCGGCGAGCAGTACGCGGATCACGGACCCTCCTCGGCCGGCACGTCCTTCAGCGGGATCCTCGCGACCACCCGGAAGCCCCCCTCCGGACGGGGGCCGGCCTCGATGCTGCCACCCAGGGCCCCGGCCCGCTCCCGCATTCCGACGAGACCGTTGCCACTGCCGCCGGCGGAGCTCCCGGTGGCCGGCCCGTCGTCCTCCACGCGCAACTCCAGGGCGCCGGGCCGCCAGACCAGGCCGACACGGGCGGTACGGGCTCCGGAATGCCGGACGACGTTGGTCAGCGCCTCCTGGAGGATCCGGAAGGCGGCCAGATCCGCGCCGGGCGGCAGCGCCCGGGCCTTCCCCTCGACCCCGACGTCCACGGCGAGCCCGGCCGCGGCGGCCTGCTCCACCAGCTCGGGGAGGCGGTCGAGACCGGGAGCGGGAGTGCGCGGCGCGTCACCGGGGGCGCGCAGGGCGTCGAGGACCTGCCGGACCTCGCCCAGCGCCTCCTTGCCGGCGGCCTTGATCGTGGTCAGCGCCGCACGGGCCTGCTCCGGGTCGGAGTCGAGCAGGGCCAGCCCGACCCCCGCCTGGACGTTGATCACCGAAATGCTGTGGGCGAGGACGTCGTGCAGCTCGCGCGCCATGCGCAGGCGCTCCTCGTCCACCTTGCGCCGCTCGGCCGCGGCCCGCTCGACGCGCTCCCGGGCCCACTGCTCACGGCGTACGCGGACCAGCTCCGAGACGGCGAGCATCGCGAGCACCCACGCGGTGATGCCCAGCTCCTGCCCCCAGGGCGCCGGCCCGTCCCCCGCGGGCGGCAGCCACCGGTACAGCCAGTGCCCGATGAGCAGGTGCCCGGCCCAGAGCAGTCCGACGGCGCCCCAGGCGGCCCTGCGGTGACCGGCGACGACGGCGGCGAAGCAGGCCAGCGCCAGACTGATGAACACCGGGCCGTACGGGTAACCGGCCGCGATGTACACCAGCGTGACCACGCTGACCCCGTACGCCACGGACACCGGATACCGGTGCCGCAGAAGGAGCAGCGCCGGCCCCAGCAGCAGCAGGATCCGCGCGAACGCGTCCAGCGCCACCCGCCCGGTCTGCTGTTGCGCGGCCCACCCGGAGCCGGCCTGCGCGAAGACGGCGACGAGAAGCGCCGAGCGCCAGCCCGGGCCCCGCCCGGACCGCTCCTCCCATCGCCGCCACGGAGGACCCGGGCGCTCGCGCTGCTCATCCATACCCGCCACGCTAGTGCGCACCCGCCGTCACCCGCGTCACCCCGGCGTAGCGTTCGCCGCGTACTCCCCAGGTAGTACGGGCGTGCGGGCTCTCCCTCGGCCAGGCGGGCGATCTCCGCGCCCCTCCCCGACCCGAAGCCACGAAAGTGACGCCGCGGCCGAGACCCCGCCCGCGCGGCGCCGGCAGGCGGCCGATAAGGTTCGCTGCCGTTGCGAACAACCGTTTGAGTGGGGGACGTGGATGAGCGCCGAACTGCGCGAAGCCGCAGATGAATTGGCCGATCTGCTGTGGCGAGAGCACACCGTCTACCGGGACCGGTCGGGCGGTGTCGTCATCCGGGGCGAACACGTCCAGCGGTGGATCAGCCTGTCCATCGGCGCAGGCCGGGACGAAGTGCTGCTCCGCGCCGGCCGGATACTCGAGGGCGGGACGACCGCCCCGGCCCGTTCGGAGGCGGTCGCCGGCCTCTCCGACGGAACGACCGCACTCGCCGCGGTCTGCCGCCGCCTGCTGGCCGAAACCGCCCCCGGCCCGGCCGCCCCGCCGCCGGTGCGTCCCCGCCGCACCCGCCGCCTCCGCCGCACCCGCGGCTCCCGTCACACCAGCCTGAGTTCCTGGCTGGTCGTCGCCTGCGTGGCCGCGCTCATCGGTCTGTACGTCGCGCGGATGCTGTAGGAGGTGTCCCGCCGATCCCCGCGTAGGGTGGCGGCGTGGTGAACAACGAGACCGCGGCCGTGAGCGGTGACCGGGTGCTGTACGGATGCATGGGGCTGGGCGGCAGCTGGGAGCCCGAGCCGTACGGGCCCGCCGACATCGACGCCGCCGAGGCGGCGGTCGTCGCCGCCCTCGACAGCGGGATCACCGCCTTCGACCACGCCGACATCTACCGCCACGGGAAGGCCGAGGCCGTCTTCGGCGAGGTGCTCGCGCGCACGCCCGGGCTGCGCGAGCGCATCACGCTCCAGACCAAGTGCGGGATCCGGCTGGGCGGCAAGCACGGTCCGGGCCTGTACGACCTGCGCGCGCAGAGCATCGTTCGGCGGGTGGAGGAGAGCCTGACCCGGCTGCGGACCGATGTGATCGACGTACTGCTGCTGCACCGGCCCGACCCGCTCGCCGACACCGACTCGATCGCGTCGGCGCTGATGTCCCTGCACCGGCAGGGCCTTGTACGGCACTTCGGCGTCTCCAACATGGGCGTCGCCCAGATGACCCACCTCCAGGCCCGCCTCGACGTACCCCTGGTGGCGAACCAGTTGGAGATGAGCCTGCACAGCCGCGACTGGGTGGAGGCCGGGGTCCTGCTCAACACCCCCGCCTCCACGGCCAACGGGTTCCCCTTCGGGACGCTGGAACACTGCCGCGACCACGGCATCCGGCTCCAGGCGTGGGGAGCGCTGGCACGGGGCCGGTTCACCGGCGGCGAGCAGACGCCCGCCGAGTGCGCCACCGCCGCCCTGCTGGCCGACCTCGCCCACCGCAAGGGCACGACACCCGAATCCGTCCTCCTGTGGTGGCTGCGCCGTCACCCGGCCGGAATCTCCCCGGTCATCGGCACGGCCCGCCCCGACCGCATCCGCGCCTGCCGGGACGCCGCGACCCGCGCCCCCGACCTCACCCACGAGGAGTGGTACGAACTCTGGGTCACGGCCAGAGGAGTTCCCCTGCCCTGACCCGCCCCGCACCCGGGCCGCCCGGCCGGTAGCTCCTCCCGCGCGCGGGCGCAACCCGGCCGGGCCAAGATGGAGGGAGAGCCTGTTTCCCCGCAGGGCCGTCGCAGGGTCGTGGAGATCGTCATGAGCACACACAAAGTGGGGCCCGACACCACCGTTCTCGCCGACTGCCTGGAGGTGCCCGGCATCGGCTTCATCCCGGTGAACGCCTTCGTCCTGCACGCGGAGCAGCCCGTCGTCGTCGACACCGGGCTCGGACTGCCCGACCGGGACTTCCTGAACACGCTCGGTTCGGTCGTCGACCCTGCCGACGTGCGGTGGATCTGGCTGACCCACCCCGACCGGGACCATACGGGCGGCCTCTTCGAGCTGCTCGAAGCCGCCCCCCGGGCCCAGCTGGTCACCACCTTCCTGGGCGCCGGGCAGATGTCCACCGAGCGGCCGTTGCCCATGGACCGGGTGTACTTCCTCAACCCCGGCCAGAGCCTGGACGCGGGCGACCGTACGCTGCACGCCTTCCGTCCTCCTCTCTTCGACAACCCGTCCACCGTCGGCTTCTACGACGACCGCTCCCGCACCTGCTTCAGCTCCGACTGCTTCGGCGGCCCCATGCCCAGCGCCGATGCCGCCACGAGCGCCGACGTCGCCGCCGTACCGGCCGGAGACCTGCGGGCCGCCCAGCGGCTCTGGGCGAGCGTCGACAGTCCCTGGGTCCAGGTGGTGGACCCGGACCGGTTCCTCGCCACCATGGAGCCGGTGCGCGCGATGGATCCGGAGACCATCCTCGGCACCCATCTGCCCCCGGCGACCGGTCTGACCGGCCAGTTCCTCGACACCCTTGCCGCACTCCCCGGCATCGATCCGTTCGTCGGACCGGACCAGGCCGCCCTGCAGCAGCTGCTCGCCGGCTTCGAGCCTGGAGGGCCCGCGTAGCCTTGGAATTGAAGGGGACGGGGCGGTTGCACCCCGATGAACATCTGTTACTGTGCCCGCGCTTGGTGTTCATCCATCAATCCGTCTCCCCCTCGGGCGCCCCACGCCCCAGGGCGCTGCGAGGTGTCTCGTACGTGTACAGCACTCCGTTCTCCCCCAACGAGGCCAGATCCGCGCGAGCCCGCATGGGCTTGACCGCGGCCCAGGTGGCCCACTCCATGGCGGCCTGCGGCACCCCCGTCCATCCCGGGCTGGTCACGGCCTGGGAAGCGGGCTCCCACGTCCCGTCCGACCAGGAGCTCTTCTCCCTGGCCAACGTCCTGTGGTGCGACACCACGACCCTCATGGGCGTGGAGCCGCGCACGCTCGCCGAACACCGCCTGGCACGCCAGCTCACGGTGGAGCGACTGGCGTACCGCATAGGCATGGACCCCGGCGAGTACCACGCCGCCGAGGCCGCCCAGCGCTGGCACGGTGACTCCCGCCAGACCAGGGCGCTGGTGGAGGCCCTGGGCCTGTCCCTGCGCAAACTCATCGGGATCATGGGACGCGTCGACGAGCTGGCCGAGCTGCTGCGCGCGGCCATCGACGGGCGCTGGAAGACGTACGTCGAACCCGTGGCGGAGATCGTCGTGGTGGACGCCACGAGCGTGGGCGACGCGCTCCAGACGATGCACGCGGAGTTCGCCGAGTTCGCGGAGCGGTACATGGGACACCTCGTCGCACGCAACGACGACGCCCGGCTCAAGGAGGTCGCGGCCGAGCGCGCGGCGTACCTGCGCCGACTCGTCGACCACTTCTGGGAGTTGATCGGCGAGGCGGGCGAGGCGTCACCGTTCCCCATCGGCGGCCGCTGAACCGCCCAAGCCGCGCGACGCGGTACGGCCGAACCCGCCGGACACGACGCGGCGCGCGGGCGGGGAAGGGCATCGGCTCCCTTCCCGGCCCACGGCCGCGAGCGTGTTCAGCGGGCGGCAGCCCCCAGGTGCGGATCGGCCGCACCGTCCTCCCCGATGTCGTCCCAGTCGATCTCCATCGTGGAGCGGCTCGTGAAGACGTTGAAGAGCAGGTTCAGCGTGATCGCGGTCAGGGCGCCCAGTGTGATCCCGCTGTTGAGCACCGCCCGCATGTCCTCCGGCATCCGGTCGAAGAACGGCCCGACCGTGCTGGGCAGCAGCGCCGCGCCCAGACTGACCGCCAGGATCAGGGTGTTGCGCTCGTCGCGCAGGTCTGCCTTGCCCAGGATCTGGATGCCGACCGCCGCGACGATGCCGAACATGGAGATCGCCGCCCCGCCCAGCACCGGGTGCGGGATCGAGGCGACCAGGCTGCCCGCCTTGGGCAGCAGCCCCAGGACGACCATGAACACCCCTGCCGCGACGACGACATAACGGCTCATCACCTTGGACATGCGCACGAGTCCGATGTTCTCGGCGAAGGCCACGTACGGGAACGAGTTGAGGATGCCGCCGAGGACCGTCGCCGCGCCGTCGGCGCGCAGCGCGCGCGCCACCGTGTCGGCGTCGACCCTCTTGTCGGTGATCTCGCCGATCGCGTACACGTCCCCGGTGGTCTCCACCATGGTGATGAGGATGACGACGAGCATGGCGACGATCGGGAGCAGTTCGAAGCGCGGCATGCCGTAGTGGAACGGGGTGGTGACGCCGAACCAGTCCGTCTCCCGCACCGCCCCGAAGTCGGCGTCGCCGAACAGCCAGGCGACCGCCGTGCCGACCACCAGCCCGAGCAGGACGGCGAGGCTGCTGAGGAACGGCTTGCCGATCCGGGCCATCGCCAGGATGAAGAGCAGCGTGCCCGCCGCGTACGCGAGGTTCTTCGGCTCCCCGTAAGCGGGCGTGCCGATGAGGTGGGCGCCGCCCGCCGCGTCCTGGAGGGCCACGGGGATGAGGGTGATGCCGATGATCGTGAGGATGGTGCCGATGACCACCGGCGGGAAGTACTTGACGAGCTTGCTGAAGAGCGGTGCGAAGACGAACGTGGCTATGCCCGCCGTGATCACCGCCCCGTAGACGACGAGCAGCCCGGCGGTGCCGCCGCCGGCGCCCAGGCCGATGGCGATCATGGGGGAGACCGCGGTGAAGGTGACGCCCTGGACCAGCGGAAGCCGGGCGCCGATCTTCCAGACGCCGAGTGCCTGGATGATCGAGGCCACGCCGCAGGTCAGCAGGTCCGCGTTGATCAGGTGGACGAGCTCTTGGCGGGAGAGGCCCAGCGCGTTGCCGAGCAGGACCGGGACGATGACCGCCGCCGCGTAGAACGCGAGCACGTGCTGGAAACCGTAGAGGGCCAGTTTGGGGAGCGGGAGCAGCTCGTCGACCGGGTGGGTCTGCTGTCGGGAGGCCGTCCGCGAGGACTGCCGGGGGGACTGTCGGGAGATTCTTGCCATCTCTGCCTTGCCTTCGCGAGGTAGGTGAATGAGAGGACCGCCGCCCTCAAGCCCCGGGAGTGACGGGGCGAGGGCAGGCCGGCTCGTACGGAACCGACGTCGGGCGGTGTTGCCGACAGCACGTCGCTCTGCACTGAACTTTGCGTCCCGGATTGGCAGGACATCCTTCGATCGACGGACCGGATCCGTGATTCACATGGGATCCGAAGGGGGATCGACCGGAAGGCGCTCACCATAGCCAAAGGCTGTGTTTCCTCGCGAGTAACCCCCCGGGCGCCCTGACTCCGGCGGAGTTCAGGCGTCCGTTTCCTCCAGGCCCTCCAGGCTGTCCATGAACGAGCTGACGGAGAACACCGCACGCCCGGGGCCCGCCGGACCGTATCCGGGCGGGGACTTCAGGCCGTACTCCTCCAACGTCGCCCGGTAGGTCTCCAGCAGGCGGATGTGGTACTCGAGCGGCGCGCCCAGCGGGTTCGCCTTGCCGAGCGGGGTCGTCGGCTCCGGGCACCAGGTGGTGAAGCGCGGTACGACGCCGTTCGACATGAAGAACCGAAGCCCCTCGGCGGTGGATGCGATCGCCTCGTCGACCTTCGTGAAACCGAAGGGCTCGGCCATCTCGATGCCCGCCACGAAGTTGGGGATCACGTTGCGCGGACCGAACACCTCGGCGGAGTCCAGGATCCGGCGGTGCCACTCGTCGCGGCCGACGTAGCGCTCCTTGCCCGGGCAGTGCAGCTGGAACAGCCGCCGGTCCCACACCTCGAAGTTGGGGTGGTAGATCCGGATCCCGTAGTCGTGGAAGCGCTGCACGGCGTCGCGCGGCAGCGCCTGGGCGACGACCTTGCCGGTCCAGCGGCCGGGGAAGCGCTCCTCGATGGCCTTCGCGTAGTGGCCGTAGAAATCGGCCTCGTCGCGGCCGCCGACCTGCGAGGTGATCGACCCGCCCGTGAGGGTGTAGGCCCGGGAGGTGCCCGCGGTGTCGTAGCGGTCGATGATCTCCAGGGCCTCCAGCACCTCCTCGACCGGCTTCACGCCCGTGTACGGGCGGCCGGCCGCCTTGTGCTGGCGCCAGTTGTGGTTGATGTCGCAGAACTGGCACTCCTCCTTGGCGCCGAAGTACTGGCACACGCGGAAGACCGTCAGGTAGATGAGGTAGCCCCACTGGATGGTCGGCGCGACCTCCATCACCGACTTGCCGTTGGACAGCTCGTGCCGGTAGTACTCCGGCATCGGCGGCAGCCCGACGTCCGCGATCCGCACGCCGTCCAGGTACAGGCCGAGCGCGCCGTCCTCGCCGCCCCGCACCACGTAGGGGGAGTAGGGGTTGACCCGCACGGACACGACGGTGCGGCGCAGTCCGTACGGGCCGCCGGTGAGCACGATCTCCTCGGGCGGCCGGTTGAGGGCGGCCGCGCCGAGCTCGGGGAGCGTGCGGTGGTCGAAGGAGAAGATGAAGTACGACTTCGGCTTGACGTCGCCGGAAGCCCCGTCGGCGGTGCCGCTGAGCGCGGACTCGTCGAAGGCCATGCCCCCGCGCAGCAGGTCCTCCTTGATCACGGCCTCCCGGGGCACCTGCGGAAAGCGCTCCATCAGGCCCTCGACCAGAGCGGTACGGCTGATGTCGTCCACGTGTTGCTCCATTCCCGAATCCCGAGGAGCTCACCGAACTCCGCGATCACGCCGGCTGCACGGCGATCATCTCACCCTCACTACAGGCCCCGCGGGGCAGGCCGCCGCAGCCGCCCGCCGGGAGGTTCAGGACGCCGCGGCCGCCGGCTCGGCTTCCCGGGCGGCCTTGCGGCGCAGCGCGTCCTCGTCGGTGTCCGCGTCGTAGGAGACCAGCTTCGGCAGGAGCGCGGCCAGCACGGCCACCGAGGCGACACAGGCCAGACCGCCGCTCCAGAAGGCCGTCCGGGTCCCCGTCCAGCCGGCCATCGAGCCCGCCCGGACCTGCCCCAGCTGCGGGCCGACGCTGTACGAGAGCACCTCGATGCCCGCCAGTCGCCCCCGCAGCTCCTCGGGGATCGTCTGGTTCCAGATCGTGGCGCGGCCCAGCCCGCTCAGCATGTCCCCGGCGCCCGCGACCGCGAGGCACGCCAGCACGGGCCAGATGCTCCCGAACCAGCCCGCCGCCGCGATCGCCAGCCCCCACACCGCGGCACCGCAGACCACCAGCAGCCCGTGCCGGCGTACCCGCGAGGTCCAGCCGCTGGTCATCCCCAGCAGCAGTGAGCCGACCGCGCCCGCCGCGTACATCAGCCCGAGCGCCCACACCGCGTCGAGCTCGTCCGCGAGGAACGGGAAGATCGCGTTCGGGAAGGCGAAGAGCATCGCGGCCAGGTCGACGGCGTAGGTGCCGAGCAGCACCGGGCGGCTCCACGCGTAGCGCGCGCCCTCCGCGATCCCGCGCAGCGACGGGCGCCGGGCGTCCCCCGCCGCCGGAGCCGGAGCCAGCCGCAGGCACAGCAGCACGGAGACGAGGAACCCGGCGACGGTGACCGAGTAGGCGGCCGGATAGCCCGCGTACGCGACGACCAGGCCGGCCAGCGCCGGACCGGCGATGGCGCCGAACTGGTAGCGCAGCCCGTTGAGCGCCGCGGCGGCGGTCAGCTGGTCGTGCGGCACGATCCGCGCCATCAGCGAATCCAGGGCCGGCCGCTGGAGCCCGGTCAGCGCCGACACCCCGCCGGCCACCACGTACAGCGGCCACAGCAGCGGGTTCGGCAGCAGCGCGTTCACCAGGAGCACCAGGGCCAGCACCCCGAGCCCGGCCTCGGTCAGCAGGATCAGCCGCCGCCGGTCCACGGCGTCGGCGAGGGCGCCCCCGTACAGCCCGCAGACCACGAGGGGAACCAGCTCCACCGCACCCATCGCGCCGACCGCCAGCGGAGAGTCCGTCAGGTGCTTGATCTGGAGCGGCAGCGCGATCATGGCCATGAACGAACCGAAGAAGGTGACCGTTCCCTGGAAGAACAGCAGCCGGAAGTCGCGGCTGGACCGCCAGGGGGCGAGGTCGGGCAGGACGGCGGACAGCCGGGAGGTACTCACAACGGGCCATCGTCCGTGGTCGCGGCGCCCCGGACAACGGAATTTCGTGCCCGGACCGGCGCGGACGGGCGAATGCGCGCTCCGGGGCGTGCCATCGCCGGTCCTCGGTGGCACCCATGGCTCATGCCGCCGGTGTCAGCGTTCCTTCGGACAGCCGCCGCCTACGCCTGGCGCCTGCTGGTCGTCGGCGCCGCCGTGTACGCGGTCTTCGCCGTACTCGGCCGCTTCCACGAGATCGCCGTGGCGCTCTTCCTCGGCCTCGTCGTCACCGCCCTGCTCTCGCCCGCCACCCGGCGCCTCGCCCGCGTCGTCCCCCGGTCGCTCGCGGTCGCCGTCTGCCTGCTCGGCAGCGTGCTGCTGGTGCTGGGAGTCCTGGCGCTGGTCGGCGAGGCGGTGGCGGGGGAGAGCACGACACTCCTGCGGGAGTTCCGCGCGGGAGTGGACAGCATCGAGGAGTGGCTGGAGAAACCTCCCTTCCGGGTGAACCCGAACGCGCTGTCCGACATCCAGTCCCGCCTCGGCGCCTTCCTGTCCAGCCACCGCTCCACCCTGCTCAGCAGGGCGCTCAGCGGGGCCGGGCACCTGGTGCAGGTGCTCGCCGTGCTCGTGCTCGCGGTCTTCTCCTCCATCTTCTTCCTGCACGGCGGCGACCGGCAGTGGTCGTGGTTCTGCGCGCAGCTGCCCGAGGCGGCGCGCGAACGCGTGGCGATCGGCGGGCGTGCGGCGTGGCGTACGTTCACCGGCTACACCCACGGCATCGTCATCGTCGCGGCCACCAACGCCGTACTCGTGGGGGTGGCGCTGTATTTCCTCGGGGTCCCGCTGGCCGTGCCGCTCGCGCTCCTGGAGTTCTTCGCGGCCTTCGTCCCCCTCGTCGGATCGCCGGTGGCGCTGGCGGTCGCCGCGGTGGTGGCCCTGGCCGCGAAGGGGCCGCTGATCGCGGGCGTGGTCGTCGCGCTGATCGTGGTCATCGGGCAGATCGAGGGGCATCTGCTGCACCCGCTGGTGATGAGCCGGGCCGTCCGCCTGCACCCGCTGGTGGTCGCGGTCTCGGTGGTGGCAGGAGCCATCGCCGCCGGCGTCATCGGCGCCGTGGTGGCGGTCCCGCTGGTATCGGTGACCTGGTCGGTGCGCACCGCCCTGCGCGGGGCACAATCGCCGGATGAGCAATGAAGACCCCTCCGTGGAACCTGCCGCAGACCCCTACCTCTGGCTGGAAGAGGTCACCGGCGAAGCCGCCCTCGGCTGGGTCCGCGAGCGCAACGCCGAGACCGTGGCCGCGCTGGCCGGGACCCCCGCGTTCAAGGTGCTCGAAACCGGGATCCGCGAGGTGCTGGACGACGACGGGCGCATCCCGTACGTCGTCCGCCGAGGCCGCCATCTCTACAACTTCTGGCAGGACGCCGACCACGTACGGGGGGTGTGGCGGCGCACCACCCCGGAGGAGTACGCCACGGACCGGCCCGCGTGGGAAACGCTCCTGGACCTGGACGCGCTGGCCGCCGCCGAGGGGGAGAAGTGGGCCTGGGCGGGCAGCAGCGTGCTGGCCCCCGAGTACCGGCACGCCCTCGTCATGCTCTCGCGGGACGGCGCGGACGCGTGTGTGGTGCGCGAGTTCGACCTCGGGACCCTGGAGTTCGTCCAGGGGGGCTTCGAGGTCCCCGAGGCCAAGACCCGCATCGGGTGGATCGACCACGACCGGGTCTGGATCGGCACGGACTTCGGCCCCGGCTCGATGTCCGGGTCCGGTTACCCGCTCCAGGTACGCCGCTGGCGGCGCGGCACCGCCCTCCACGAGGCGGAAACGGTCTACGAGGGCCTGCCGTCGGACCTCTCCGCCTCCGGCTGGCACGACGACACCCCCGGCTTCGAACGGGACTTCGTCCACCGCCAGATCGACTTCTGGAAGCAGGAGCTGTTCCTCCTTCCCGAGGACGGATCCGACGGCCCGCCGCTGAAGATCGACGTACCGGACGACGCCGGCACCTCCGTCCACCGCGCATGGCTCCTCGTCACCCCGAAGACGCCGTGGCTCGGCCACCCCGCGGGCAGCCTCCTCGCCTTCGACCTCGACGCCTTCCTGGCGGGCGGGCGGGAGGCGGCCGTGCTGTTCACCCCCGACGAGCGCACCGCGCTCGCGGGCTACAGCTGGACCCGCCACCACCTCGTCCTCGGCACCACCGCCGATGTCACCTCCCGGATGGAGGTCCTCACCCCGGGCCCCGAGGGCTGGCGGCGCGCGCCGCTGCCCGGGGTGCCGCCGCTGTCCACGGCCTGGGTCAGCTGCACCGACCCGGACGTGGACGACGACTACTTCCTGGGCGTCTCCGGCTTCCTCCAGCCCTCCACCCTCTACGGGGGCACCGCGGGCGCCGACGGCGAGGGGGAGGCCGGCGCCGGCCGGACCGTCAAGCAGGCCCCGGCGCTGTTCGACACCGCCGGCCTCGCCGTACGACGGCACTTCGCGACCTCACCGGACGGCACCCGCGTGCCGTACTTCGTCGTCGGGCCCGAGGACCGCCCCGGCCCCGGCCCCACGCTGCTGTCCGGATACGGCGGCTTCGAGGTCTCCCAGGCCCCGTACTACAGCCCGGTCACCGGCCGGGCCTGGCTCGCCCGCGGCGGCACGTACGTGGTCGCGGGCATCCGGGGCGGCGGCGAGTACGGGCCGTCCTGGCACCGGGCGGCCCTCGGAGCGGACCGCGTCCGGGCGTTCGACGACTTCGCCGCCGTCGCCCGGGACCTCATCGCCCGTGGCATCACCACCCCCGCCCAGCTGGGCATCGAGGGCGGCAGCAACGGCGGCCTGCTCATGGGGGCCATGCTCACCCGCCACCCGGAGCTGTTCGGCGCCGTCGTCGCGCACGTGCCGCTGCTGGACATGCTCCGCTTCCACCGGCTGCTGGCGGGCGCCAGCTGGATCGCCGAGTACGGAGACCCCGACGACCCGGCCGACCGCCGCCACCTGGAGGAGATCTCCCCCTACCACCAGGTGCGGGCCGGAGGTGCCCCGTACCCGCCGCTGCTCCTGCTCACCTCGACGCGCGACGACCGCGTCCACCCCGGCCACGCCCGCAAGATGGCCGCCCGGCTGCGCGAGCACGGCCACCCCGTCCTCTTCCACGAGCACCTGGGCGGCGGCCACGCCGGAGCCACCGACCACGGCCAGACCGCCTTCAACGAGGCCCTGGTCCACACCTTCCTGTGGGACCGCCTGACCCCGGGACGGTGAACCCCGGTCCCCGCCGCGGCCACGGCCCCGGCGGGGACCGCACCACGCCCGGCGGCGCGCGCCCGTTCCGCTCACCCCGGACGCCGGTTCCGCGATCCGACCGGGTCACTCATAATCAACCCTTGCCCGGCGCGACATGACCAGCGCGCCGCGTGCGGCACCACACGGGGGATCCATGAAGCGCACCTCTCTGTCCACCTCACCATCGACCCAGCCGGCGCCCCGGCACCTGGCCGCCCTCATGTCGGCCGTCCGAAGGAGCCGGATCGTCACGCTCACCGGGCACGGCGCCGACGACAGGAGCCGGCTCCTCACCGCCGTCGCGTGCCGGCTGCGGTCCAACTTCGTCGCCGGTACCGCCCTGGTGACGCTGGAGCGGAAGACCGGCGAAGCGGACCTGACGGCGGCCCTCTGCTCGCTCTCGGCGGGCACCACGGCCCCGGCCTCCCCGGGGCGGGCGGAGCTGCCCTGGATCACCGGCCAGGACCTGCTGCTCGTCATCGACGGCGGCGAGCACCTCACCGACCGGGCGGTGCGCCGGCTGCGCCACCTCCTGGCCCGCGAACCGGGCCTCCAGCTGCTCACCGGCAGCAGCCGGGCCCTCGGCCTCGACGGGGAGCGGCTGTTCCCGCTCACGCGGGGAGGCTGAACCGCCCCGGACGCCCCGCCCCCGATCTGCCCGTCACAGTCGCAGCGAGGCCGCCACCGGCAGGTGGTCGCTGGCGGTGGCCGGCAAGGTCCACGCCGAGACCGGGGTGATGTCGCGGACCAGGATCTGGTCGATGCGGGCGAAGGGGAAACGCGCGGGCCAGCTGAAGCCGAAGCCCGCGCCCGCCGCCTCGTGGGCGGAGCGGAAGTGCTCCAGCACCGGCGCGAGGGCCCGGTCGTCGGTGGTGCCGTTGAAGTCGCCGACCAGGAGCGTCCGGCCGGCCGGGGCGCCGGCGAGCGCGGCGGCCAGCCGGCCGACGCCTTCGTTCCGGTTGCCCGTGGTGAACCCCGATGGCCGGACCCGTACCGAGGGCAGGTGGGCGACGTACACGGTGAGGGGACCCCGCGGGGTCTCGGCCGTGGCGCGGAGCGCGACCCTCCACGAAGTGACCGGTACCGCGGCCGTGTCGCGGAGCGGGAAGGTGCTCCACAGGCCGACCGTTCCCTCGACCACGTGGTACGGGTGCGTGGCGGCCAGCGTCTGCTCGTACCGGCCCGCCGAGGGCTGGACCAGCTCCTCCAGGGCGATCAGCTGGGCGCCCGAGGCGGCGAGGGCGCGGGCGGTGCCGACGGGGTCGGGATTCGCGTCGTCCACGTTGTGCGTGACGATGGTCAGGTCGGCCGGTCCGCCGGCACTGCGGTCGGCCAGGCCGGGTCCGTACAGCGCGGCCCAGGTGAGCGCCGGGAGGAGGACGGCGATCAGCGCGACGCGCGACCGGCGCACCAGCCCGGCGGCGGCCGCCACGAGGACCACCGCGCCGGTCCACGGTAGGAAGGTCTCGACGAGGCTGCCCAGATTGGCGACCCGGTTGGGGAGCAGACGGTGGAACGCCGGCACGAGGGCGGTGAGCACGCAGAGCGCGGCGACGACCAGCCCCCGGCGACCGGCCGCGGCACGCGGGGCACGGCGGCCACGCGGGGCGGCGGCCGGGGGAGCGGTCTTCGTCACGAGGCGCCCGGCCCCTGGGGGGAGGCGGGCCCGGCGCCTCCCGGCGGGCGCTTCCAGGTGAGCACGTACACGGTCATGACCTTCATGACGCGCGCGAGGCCCATCGGGTTCTCCGCCCTCCTCCGCCTTGCGATCGCACGCACCAGGCCCCTCCAGCCCCGCCCTTCGGGCGGCCGGCGCCACTTTGACGACACTCCCTAGCGGCGCGCGCGTCGGCGCCGTAGGAGGATCCCGACGGCCGCGCCAGCCAGGGCCGTCGCCGCCACGCCGGCCGTCGTCCACCAGACGGCGGAGCCCGGTCCGGGCTCGGCGGGGGCGGCCGTGGCAGCGGAGGCCGGCGCAGGGGCCGGCGCCGGGGCCACCGAACGGCTCGGTGCGGTCGAGGGCGTGGCCGGGCGGGGGTCCGGGGTGCCACTGGCGGGAGCCGGGTCCACCACTGGTACGCCGACCTCGAGTTCGCCGTGCCCGAGGGCCGGGAAGCCCACGTCCACGCTGACCTTCCAGGCGCCCGGCGGCAAGGATTCGGCCGTGGTCCAGCCGGCCGGCGCCGCGGCCGGATCACGCACCAGCCGCCAGGGGCCCATGGTGCGGGCGCCGTCGGCGCTGACGGCGTTCACGGTGGCGGCGACCGCCTCCGTGAGGGCGTCCCCGTCGTTCTCCCACGTGAGGTCGGCGGTGACGTGGCCCGCCCGCTGCCCGGTCACCACCACCTTTACCGTGTCGCCGTGGGCGTGCGCCGCGGAGGGGGACAGCAGGATCAGGCCGAGTGCGGCCAGGACGGCCTGGAAAGCGATGCGTATGCGCATGGTGGCGGTGCTCCGGGTGGCGTGAGGGGCCGGCGGGCGGCCGCGCGACAGCGGCCGCCCGCCGGAGGGGACTTCACGGGGCTGGAATGATCAGCCGACCTTCTGAACGGTCCAGGCCTGCGCCGGACGGCCGTCCGCGCGCTGGAGGTCGAGCAGCCAGTTCCCGTAGTAGGGGCGGCTGCTCACGGTCAGGGCGAAGCCGCCGCTCGGGTCGGTGACCGTCACCGCGCCGCCGCGGGAGGTCAGCTTCCAGGACTGCGCACCGCCGCCGCAGGGCTGCTGCGCGACCCACATGCCCGCGGCCGGAGTGCCGCCGGGCTGCAGGCACTTGCCGGAGACGGCGGAGCGGATGCGGACCTGTCCGTTGCCCGCGTCGTCGAAGTACCACTGCTGCTGGGCGTAGCCGTTGGAGCGGGCGCCGACGAGCACGGTGCCGTCGGCGCTGCGCCCGCCCCACACCTCGGCGGCCATGCCGGTACTGCCGTTGCCGAGCAGGTACCGGGCGCCGGGGGTGGTCGCGCCGCCGCCGGTGCCCTTCGTACGGAAGGACGCGGCCTTTCCGGGCCCGCTGTCCCGGCCGGCGCTGTCGCGGGCGGAGACGGCGATCGTGTACGGGGTGTCGGGCCGCAGGTTGTAGATCCGCAGCACCGGGGACTGGACCCAGGCCAGGTGCTTGCCGTTGAGCAGGACCTGGTACCAGGCCGCGCCCTCCACCTTGGGCCAGCTCGCGACGACGGAGTCCGACTGGACCTGAGCCACCGTCACGGCCGGTCCGCCGGTGGGCTTCTTGGTCGGCGTGGGCGTCGGCTTCTTGGTCGGCGTCGGGGTGGGGTTCGGGTTCGGACCGGGGTCGGTGCCGCCTCCGCCCTTGTTCCGCATCAGGAACTGGTTGTCGGCGATGTTCCAGTGCGTGGCCAGGTAGCTGCCGGCCTTGGGACTGGTGTGGAAGTAGTCGTCGTGGTTGCAGTCCAGGATGTTCTCGGACGCCTGGTTGGTGCAGACGTTGCGCATCTGCGGGTAGTACGGGGTGTCCGAGTAGCACATGACGTCGAACTCGTCGGTGCAGTGCGCGCCGCGGCTGGTGTTCGGGGCGCTGTTGTTGACCGCGCCCAGGTTGTGGCCCAGTTCGTGCGCCGCGGTGTGACCGCCCCAGCAGCCCGAGTCCGTACGCCCGTAGGAGGGACCGAAGTTGCTGAGGTTGGCCTGGCCGGGCCGCTCGTCGCCGTTGAAGGTGCCGATGCCGCAGTAGACCTGGGTGTCCGCGAAGATCATGTACTTGCGGTCGCGGCGGTCGAGTCCCTTGCCGGCGAGCGCCTTGTTGGTCGCGTTGAACTCGGCCAGCGCGGAATCCGGGAGCTCGATGTTGAGCACGGTGGGCGTGCAGTCGGCGGCCGTCACGTAGCGGATGTGGCGGACACCGCCGGTCTCCTGGGCGCTCGTCGCATAGATGAGGTCGGCATCGGCCGCCCACTTGCGGAACGAGGCCACGTACTGCGAGTAGCGGTCCCGGCCGGGGCCGTGGACGTACACGACCTGGACGCGGTTGCCGGTGCTGCCGTCGCCGTCGCACTGGACGGTCTGGCCCGCGGGGCCCGCCGCGACGTCCTGGCCGGCGGCCGAGGGTGCGGGCGCGGCGGCCTTGTCGGCGGCGCGGTCGGCGTCGGCGGCGGGCGCGTCCTGGGGCCGGCCGCCGCCTTCGCCGGTCGCCGGGTCGTCGGTGGCGGGGCGGGCCGGATCGGCCGCGGGCGCCGAGGCCTGGACGGCGGGCGCGACGTCCTTGGTGATGTCGACGTCCTTGGGCGGGGCGTCGGGGCCGTGCGTGCACAGCCCGGCCTCGGTGCGGTAGACACCCACGCACCGGTCGCCCTTGGGCGCGGTCTGCAGACCGTCGTAGACCATGCCGCGCGCGCTCTCGTTGGCGGGGGCGCTCGCGAGGGGTTCGGGCTCCTGGTCCCGGGCGGGGGCGGCGGCCGGTGCGGCGGCCTCCGCATCTGCCTGTACGGACACGGCCTGGGCGCCGTCGCCCAGTCCGGAGTAGGCGATGCCGGCGGCTATCACCGCCGCCGCGGCCGTGGCCGCGGTGAGCAGTATCAACCGCCGGGGTTTGCGGCGGTGTTCACGCCGTCTGCGTCGTCCTGTCATGGGCACCTCAAGTCGATGTCGGATGAGTGGGTGCGCGGAAGCCTGCCAGACGAATGCGGCGGAGAATTCGGACAAAGGGGAGTGCGGTTCGAGAAATCGTTCCGTTACCTGTCCGCCAAATCTGACGAACACTCAATGAGCCTGGAAATAAAGGGAGTTACGCGCGTCGCGTGCCATTGGTCCAGGCCTTGTCAATGGAGTCGTTATCAAATCGAGATAACGGCGGCATGCTTGTTGACGGGAATTCAGTCAGGGATTCATCTAATTACTACCTGTCGAATTCCCTCCGTCACGACCCGTGAGGAAGGCGAGGGCGATACCCAACTCCCGGGCGGCGATAGGGTGCTGCCCCTGCCCGAACCGGAGGTACGACGATGGAACCGCTCGCCCCGACGGCTGCCGGCCAGGCGCCGCCCGCCGTAACCGCACCGTGGGACACGATCACGGCCCTCGCCGGCCGTTTCGACGCAGCCGACGCCGAGCAGGGACTCCGGCCCGAGGAGAGTCACCTGCTCCAGGTCCTCAAGATCGGGGAGGAGTTCGGCGAGGCGGCCCAGGCCGTCATCGGCGCCAAGGGCACCAACCCCCGCAAGGGCCGCTCCCACTCCTGGGAGGACGTCCACGACGAGGTGTGCGACGTCATCATCACGGGCATGGTCGCCCTCGCCAGGATGCGTCCCGACGCGGCGGCGTACTTCGCCGGCCAGCTCCGACTGAAGGCGGGCAAGTTCCTGCCCGCACCCGAGCGGACCGGCGGCTGACCCGCCGTCGGTCCGGATGCCGGGGCGGGGACGGCCGCGGCCGTTCCCGCCGGTCTCCGCGACCGCCCGCGCTCAGGTCCCGGCGGCCCGCACCGGACGCCGGAGCAGGTAGAGGGCCGCCGACGAGACGAGCACCGCCATGCACGCGATGAACACGAGCCCCGCGCCCTCCAGTCCGAGCGGACCCACCAGCACCCCGACCCCGATCACCGGCACCGAGATGCCCGCGTACGCCACCACGAACAGCGTCGAGATCACCGCGGCCCGCCGGTCCGCGGGAGAAGCCGCCGCCACCGCGGACAGCGCCCCCCGGAAGGCCAGTCCCTGCCCGCCCCCGCCGACCAGCGCACTCAGCACCACCAGCGCCAGCAGGTCCCACCGCAGCGCCCCCGCGAGCAGCGCCAGCCCGGCCAAGAGCCCGGCGCACCCCAGCGGCAGCGAACGCCCCACCCCGACCCGGCCGACCGCCAGCTGCCCGGCGGTCGAGGCGAAGAAGGCCAGCGCGACGACCAGCCCGCTCACGGCATGGTCGTGCACGTCCAGGGATTGCGCGAGGAACGCCGGGCTGACCGAGGTGAACACCCCGAACAGCGCGAACCCCACGAACGAGGCGGTCGCCGCCGGCCCGAACACCGCCCGGACCTGCCGGGGCAGGCCCGGCCGCTGCGGCCGTACGGTGCTCAGCGGCCGCCGCTCCCGTACCGTCTCCGGAAGCCGCAGCAGCACGGCGACCGAGCCGGCCACCAGCGCGAGGTGCACGGCGAACGGCAAGTACAGCGGCAGGACGGCGTACTGCGCGAGCACTCCGGCGAGCAGCGGACCGCAGCCGAGCCCGCCCATGTTGGCGGCCGTGGCGACGAACGTGGCCCGCGAGGCGCCGCCGGGCGGTGCCAGCTCCAGCACGTACGCCGTGGCGGCCCCGGTGAACAGGCCGGCGGACAGCCCCGACAGCAGCCGCCCCGCGTACAGCCAGCCCAGCCCGGTGGCGCACAGGAAGCAGACCGCGCTGGCCGCCGCGAACCCCAGGCCCGCCAGCAGCACCGGCCGCCTGCCCACGGAGTCCGAGGCGTTGCCCGCCAGCAGCAGCACACCGATGACCCCGAAGGCGTACACGGCGTACACCACGGTCACCATCAGCACGGAGAAGCCGAACTTCTCCTGATAGAGGCCGTACAGGGGGGTCGGCAGCGTGGTGCCGGCCATGCAGACCGCGAACACCGCCCCGCCGAGCGAACTCGGGCGCCACCCTTTGCGATCACCGTCCATGCCGCCGACGGTAAACCCGCGGAGCGCCCGGACCCGGCCTGCCGTGCCCGGCGCGCCGCCGCCGACCCCGCGCCCACGGGCCGGCGGGGTCTGCGGGAGACTGGCCGATTCGGACCACACACCGGGAAGGGCGGCCGGCCGCGATGGGTTTCTGGATGACCTTGTCACGACACGACGCGGCGCGGGTCGAGGAACTGCTGCGCCATCCGGAGGGAGACCGGGCGGGCCGGATCCGGCTGAGAGAGGCATGGAACGAGGGACCTGACGACGACGCCTACGCCATCGCAGAGCCCGCACACGGAGGCGGGCCGCGGCTGGAGTTCCTCGAGGAGAACGACGACATCCGGCGCAACTGGGAGGGCCTGCACGTCCTCCTCACCGGCTGTGCGGACCACGATCGGGAGGAGCACGCCATGCCCTGCGGCCGGGCGCCCGCCCGCGACGCGGTGATGGGCGGCCTGCCCCTCTCCGAGGAGGACGGCGACAGCCTGCGCTTCGACACCCCCCGCTTGCTGATGCCCGCCGAGGTGCGCGAGGTGCACGGATTCCTGCGGACGCTGGACGTCCCCGCGCTGGTCCGTGACCGCGCCCGACTGGTCGAGGAGGCGGGCGTGTACTCCTTCCGCATGCGCGTCGGACAGCCCGACGGGAGCATCCGGGTCATGAGCATGATCGAAGACGGCTCCCTTGCCGAGAGCCTGGAAGGCGTACGCGCCTTCTACGCGCGCGCCGCGGCGGCGGGGAACACCGTCGTCAAGGGGATCGCCTGAGCCTGACGCTCCGCCGCGGCGACGGGCGGGCCCCGACGGCCCGGCCCGCCGCACGCTGAGCGACCCCCTCGGGGCTGCCGCCGGCGGCTCAGTCGTCCAGCACGCCGAGGTCGATGCGCGCGAGGCGCTCGGGGTCGGTGAGGACGTCGAGCGCGGTGATCCTGCCGTCCCGGACGGTGAAGGCCATGACCGAGAGCAGCTCGCCCCGCGCCGACAGAGACACCACACCGGGGACCCCGTTGACCAGGACCGGGCGCGCTGCCTCCGCGAACCGGGCGAAGGTGATCGCCTGGGAGGCGACCTCGGCCGCACCGCGCCGCAGGACGCTCGGCAGCAGCGTGCCGCCGTCGGAACGCGCCACGACCTCGGGGTCGAGGACGGCGACGAGGGCGTCGAAGTCCCCGCCCCGCGCCGCCGACAGGAAGGCCTCGACGACCGTACGCAGCCGGGCCGGATCGGCGTCGGGAGCGGGCGCCGCACCCTGCACCCGGCGCCGGGCACGACTGGCGAGCTGCCGGGTCGTGGCCGCCGTACGACCGAGGACGGAGGCGATCTCGTCGAACGACACCGCGAACATGTCGTGCAGGACGAACGCGAGTCGCTCGGCGGGGGAGAGGGTCTCCAGGACCACCATCAGAGCGGTGCCGACGGAGTCGGCCAGGAGTATCCGCTGCTCGGGGTCGAGGCCGTCGGCCCTGCTGACGATCGGGTCGGGGACGCGGATCCGCCCGTCCTCGTCGTGCAGCGGATCCTCGCGCCGCGTGGTGCGCGAACGCAGCATGTCCAGGCAGACCCGGCCCACGACGGTGGTCAGCCAGCCGCCCAGGTTCTGCACCTCGTCGGCGTCGGAGCGGGCCAGCTTGAGCCACGCCTCCTGTACGGCGTCCTCCGCCTCGCTGAGCGATCCCAGCATCCGGTAGGCCACCGCCCGCAGATGGGGGCGGTGCTCCTCGAAGCGCTGCGCCAGCACGTCCTTCTCGTTCACCTGTCACGTCCCCGTGTTCTGTTCGGTCAGTACCGTTTCGGACCATAACCGACACGGGCGGACGACAGCCGTCCGACCGCCGTCCGGCAACGACGGGACTCCGCCCGCCCGTTGCCGGAGAGGGCCGTTGATCGTTTGGTGACCGGACGGGCCGTCGGGGCGGTCACCGGTACGCGAGGCGAGAGTGGTCGGGATGCGGATTGCACGCAGGACGGTTCTCCAGGCGGCGTCGGCCGGCGCCCTGACGGCCCTGCTCGGCCACCCCTCGGCGTCGGCCGCACCACCTCCGGACGCACCACCCCCGGCCGGCGCCACCGCGCCCGGGCGCCCGGTCCGGCTGCGCTTCACCCGTACGACCAACGGCGCGGCCACCGCCACCGCCGACGGCGGCCGTGTCGTCGCCGAGGTACAGAACATCCTCTGGTCGCTGCCCCCGGACGGCTCGCCCGCCACCCCGCTCACCCCGCCCGACCTCGAGCCGGGCCGCCCGGTGTTCTCCCCGGACGGCCACCACGTCGCGATGAGCGCCTACCGGGGCGGCACCTTCCACATCTGGGTGATGCGCGCCGACGGCACCGGGCTGCGCAAGCTCACCGACGGCCCCTTCGACCACCGTGCGCCCGCCTGGTCACCCGACGGCCGCACCCTCGCCTTCTGCTCCGAACGCGGCGGCGACCCGGTGGCGGGCAGCCCGTACCGGATCTGGACCGTGGGCGTCACCGACGGCCGCGTCCGCCGCCTGACGGGCCTGCCGGAGCAGACCGGTCCGGCCCAGGAGGGCGCGTGGGAGGACTTCGACCCGGTCTGGTCGGCGGACGGCGCCCGCGTGCTGTTCGTCCGCGGCACGCCCACGGGTGAGACCCTGACCGCCCGGATCCTCGCCTCCGTGGCCGCCGACGCGCCAGGGCCCGTACGGATCGAACACACCGTCCCCGACGGCAGCCTGCGGTCCCCCGCGCTCTCCCCGTCCGGCCGTACCGCCTGGCTGTCCGCCACTCCCGGCGCCCGCAAGGCCGAGGTGCTCACCCTCTGCGCGGACGGCCGCCCGGTCGCCCTCCCCGGGGACCTCGCGCCCGCTCCACCGCGCTGGATCGACGACGACCGCCTGCTGATCACCCTCGACGGCCGCTTCCGCGTAATCCGCCCGCACCGGGACCCGATCGGGTACGAGATCCCCCTCGACGCCACCCTCGAAGTGCCCCGCCCCCGCCACCGCATCAAGGCGTACGCGCTGGAGGCCGAGCGCAGCCGCCCCGTGCTCGGCCTCCACCTGCCCAGCCTGTCGCCCGACGGCCGGACCGTGGCCTTCGCCGCGCTGGGCGCCCTGTGGACCGTGCCCGTCACCGGGGGAGCGCCGCGCAAGGTCCTCCAGGCACCCGACACGGCCTACGTCCAGGGCCCGGTGTGGACCCCCGACGGCCGCGCCCTGGTCTACACGGACGACCGCGACGGCCTGAACACCGTACGCCGCCGTGAACTCGACGGCGGCGCCGAGAGCGTCCTCTCCCCGAGCGGCCGCGTCTACGGGTCCCTCTCCCCGGACGGCACCCGCCTCGCCGCCCTCGACCTCGCCGGACGGCTCCTCGTACGCGACCTCACGACCGGCACGGAAACCCCGCTGGCCGACGCCCTCGGCGGTGGCGGCCTGCCCAGCCCGCCCAGCTGGTCGCCCGACGGCCGCCACCTCGCCCTGTGCGACCGGGGCCGCCTCAGCCGGCGCTTCCGCGAGGGCCACAACCTCATCCGGATCGTCGACACCACCACCGGCGCCGCCCGCCTCCACGCCCTCGCCCCGCACGCCTCCCTCTCCGACCGCTACGCCTCCGGCCCCGTCTGGTCACCCGACGGCCGCTTCCTGGCCTGCGTCGCCGAATCGGCCCTCTGGCTGCTCCCCGTCACCCCGGACGGAACACCCGACGGACCGGCCCGTCTCCTGACCGACGAGCCCGCCGACCACCCCTCCTGGTCCGCCGACTCGCGCACCCTGCTCTACCAGTCCCGCGCCCGGCTGCGCCTGCTCACCCTCTACGCCGACGGAACGCCCGCCGGAGCGCCCCGCACCGTCCCGCTCACGCTGACCTACCGCCGCCCCGCCCCCGTCGACATCGTCGTGCACGCCGGACTCCTCTGGGACGCCACCGGCTCACCGCCCCGCGCCGACGTCGACATCCTCGTCCGCGGCGGCCGGATCACCGCCGTCGAGCCCCACCGGCCGCGCCGCCGCCGCGCCGCCCGGATCGTCGACGCCTCCACCGGGACGGTCCTGCCGGGCCTGTGGGACGCGCACGTCCACCCGTACCCGTACACCTACGGGGCCCGGCAGGGCACGCTGCACCTCGCCTACGGCATCACCACCGCCGTCTCCCTCGGCGGTTCCGCCTACGAACAGGCCCGGCTGCGCGAGGACATCCGGGCCGGCCGGCTCGCCGCACCCCGGCTGCTGGCCGGCGGAGAGCTCCTCGACGGCTCCCGCGTCGCCTACAGCATGGGGCGGGCCCACCGCACCCGCGCCGGCTTCGCCCGCTCGCTGGCCCGGGCCGCCGCCCTGGACTGGGACTTCGTCAAAACGTACGTCCGCGCCCCCTACGCGTTCATGGAAGACGCCGCCCGCTTCGCGCACGAACGGCTCGGCGTGCTCGCCGGTTCCCACCTGTGCGCCCCCGGCATCCAGGCCGGCCAGGACCTGACCACCCATCTGGTGGCCACCGAACGCGCCGAGTACGGGCACGGCGCGACGCCGGGCGGGCACACCTACCAGGACACCGTGGAGGTCTACACGCACGGCGGTTTCGACCTCATCGCCACCCCCTTCACGGCCCTGCCGCTGATCGGCGCCGATCCGGCACTCGCCGACGACCCCCGGGTCACCGCCCTGATGCCGCCCTGGGATGTGGCGGCCGTCCGGGCCGCGGCCGCCCAGCCGCCGACCGCGGAGCAGAGCGCCGCCCTGGAACGGGAGGTCGCCACCTACCGGGCCGTCCTCGCGGGCGGCGGCCGGATCGCGCTGGGCACCGACGCGCCGCTCACCCCCGTCGGCCTCCACCTCCACCTCTCGTTGCGCGCCCTGCACCGCCACGGTCTGACGGCGGCCGAGGCACTGACCACCGCCACCCGCACCCCCGCGCGCGTCTTCGGCGTCGCGGACCACCTCGGCACGGTCGAACCGGGCCGGATCGCCGACCTCACCCTCGTCGACGGCGATCCCTTCGCCGACTTCGCCGACCTGATCCGGGTGCGGGCCACCCTCCGCGGCGGCACCCTCCGGGAACGCGCCGCCCTGGAAGGCGCCTTCACCCGTACCGCCGCACCGGGCGCCGCGCGGCCCGACGACTGGCGGGCCGTACTGCACCAGATGCTGCGCGACGGCTGCTGCACGGGTGCCGTCCACGAGGACCCGGCCTGAGAGTGGCCCACGGGTTTACGGGCCTACGGGCCTACGGGCCCACGGGTTTACGGCCCGACGGGGGCCAGGGGCAGGAGCTGGGGGCGCTTGGCCGTGCGGCCGTCGCCGGAGGACCGGCCGCGCAGCCGGCGGCCGAGCCAGGGGCCGAGGAACGAGGCCGCCCAGCGAAGCTCGGCCCCGGCGGCCCGCAGACCCGAGGGGGCGGGGAGCGGCGGCAGCGGCCGGGTCCAGGCGTCGCTGCTGCCGGGCAGCCCCAGGGCGTGGGCGAGGGCCTCGGCGATCCGCTGGTGGCCGAGCGGGCTCGCGTGCAGCCGGTCCGGGCTCCACAGCCGCGGGTCGGTGGCGACGGCCTCCCGGCCGGTCTCGGCGACGGTGACGCCGTGCCGGGCGGCCGCGGCGCGGATGTGGGCGTTGAGATCGGATACGCGGGAGCGCAGCGGCCGGGCCAGCGGGGCGACGCTGCCCACGTCGGGGAAGGTCGCGGTCACCACGTGGGTGCCGGCCGCGGTCAGGGCGGCGTACATCTCCTCCAGCTGCCCGGCCACCTCGGCGGCGTCGAACCTGGGCCGGAGCAGGTCGTTGACCCCGGCGACCACGGTGGCCAGATCGGGCCGCAGGGCCAGTGCCGGCCCCAGCTGCTCGTCCCGGACCTGGCCGGTGACCCGTCCCCGGACCGCGAGATTCGCGTACAGCAGGTCCGGGTTGATGGCCGCGAGCTGTTCGGCGAGCCGGTCGGCGAAGCCGCGCAGCCCCACGAGGTCGTCCCCGTCGCCCATCCCCTCCGTCTGGCTGTCGCCCAGGGCGACGTAGCGCAGGTAGTCAGCTTCCGGCACGGTTGGCCTGCCTCTCTCTCAGGATGGCCGCGCTCCGCAGGCACCAGTCCCGGTGGCCCTGTTCGAAGGCCAGACCGCGCAGGCACGTCAGGTACCCGCCGATGCCTTCGCCCCGGAGCAGGAACTCCTCCTCGTCCGCCTCACCGCGCATGTTCCGCAGGATCTTGCCGAGCAGTTCGATCTTGGCGTCGGCCGCGGCCGCCCGCTCTTCGAGCTGCTGGATCACCGGCGCGGCGGCGATCCGGTCGGCGGTCTGGACCTTGACGAGCAGGTCATCGCGGATGGAGGAGGGTTTGGAGGGGGCCGCGGCGAAGCGCTCCAGCTCCGCGCGGCCGGCGTCGGTGACCTGGAACAGCCGCTTGTTGGGCCGGGTCTCCTGGACCACCTGCCGCCCCGCGACCAGCCCTTCCTTCTCCAGCTTGGACAGCTCGGCGTACAGCTGCTGGGGCAGCGCGTGCCAGAAGTTCGCGACGCCGAGGTCGAACGTCTTCGTCAACTCGTAGCCGCTGTACTCGCCGTCGAGCAGCGCCGCCAGTACGGCATGTCTCAAGGCCATCCGAGGCTTCCCCCTTCCCCTTCTCCGTCAAGACCTGCATCATACTCAAGAAAATGACTATTCACGTTGTTGAGTATGAGCCTCTGGAGGGGTCATGGAGACTGCCGAACGCTTCCGCGCCGCCGTGGAGAAGCGCGATCTCACCGCACTGGACGACCTGTTCACCGAGGACATCCGCCTCTACAGCCCGGTCAAGTTCACCCCGTTCGAGGGCAGGGCGGCGGTGCTGGGACTCTTCGGCGTGCTGGTGCGCACCCTCGAGGACCTCCGTTACCTGGGCCGGCTCGAAGGCACCGTCGAGACCAGCGCCGACGGCACGGAGGCGCCGACGGTGATCCTGCCCTTCAGGGCCACGGTGAACGGCAAGCAGATCCACGGCATCGACCAGCTCCAGTTCGACGAGACCGGCCGCGTCAAGGAGTTCACCGTGATGGTGCGCCCCCAGTCCGCGGTGCACGCCCTGGGGGAGGCGGTCCTGGCCGGCCTGATCGCCGACGGTCTCGCCGGGTAGGGCGGTCGGGCCGCGGTCACGCCGCCGGCGCCGGCCCGGGCCCGAGTGCCGGCCGACACTCAGGCACGGGGGCGGACCTCGACGTTCTCGAGGATGCCGATCGCGTCCGGGACGAGGACGGCGGCCGAGTAGTAGGCGGTGACCAGGTAGGAGATGACCGCGCGCTCGTCGATGCCCATGAAGCGGACGTTCAGCCCCGGCTCGTACTCGTCGGGAAGGCCGGTCTGGTAGAGGCCGATCACGCCCTCGTTGTCCTCGCCCGTACGCACCGCGAAGATCGATGAGGTGTGGTGCTCGGTGACGGGGATCTTCCCGCAGGGCAGGATCGGGATCCCGCGCCAGGCGGGGACGGGGTGGCCGTCGACGTCGACGCTGTCGAGGTTCAGGCCGAGCTTGTTGCACTGCTTGCCGAAGGCGGCGATCGCCTTGGGGTGGGCGAAGATGTACTGGGTGCCGCGCCGCATGCTGATCAGGTCGTCGAAGTCGTCCGGGGTCGGCGGACCGCAGTGGGTCTGGATGCGCTGGTCGTAGTCGGTGTTGTGGAGCAGCCCGAACTCGGGGTTGTTGACGAGCTCGTGTTCCTGGCGCTCCCTCAGTTCCTGGATGGTGAGCCGCAGTTGCTGCTGCGTCTGGTTCATCGGGTCGTTGTAGAGGTCGGCGACCCGGCTGTGGACCCTGAGCACGGTCTGGGCGACGCTCAGCTCGTACTCGCGCGGTGTGAGCTCGTAGTCGGCGAAGGCGCCGGGAAGGCGCGCCTCGCCGACGTGGCCCGCGCTGAGTTCGATGGCCTTCTCGCCGGCCCTGTTGGTCTTGAAGCCGTTGGAGGCGCCGTCCCTGTCGGCCACGTGCGAGCGCAGGTGCTCGTACCGGTCCGCGACCGCCTGGTACGCCGCCTCGGGAAGGGCCAGCGCCGTGACGGCGGTCGCCGCGCGGAGGGTGCAGTCCCACAGGGCCCCGTTCGACGCCGCGAGGGTGTGGCCGCCGAAGGTGTCGCCGTCGCCCAGCCGTCCGAGGACGTTCTCGTCGCCGTACTTGCCGGGCGCGACCTTCTCGGCCTTGCCGTGCGCGATGAGGAAGACGTGGTCGGCCTTCTTGCCCGCGTGCACGATCACCTGGCCGGGTTCGTACTCCTTCTGTACGAACTTCTCCGCGAGCGCCCCCAGCGCGAGCGGGTCGTCGAACCCGCGCAGCAGGGGCAGTTCGGTGAGCTCGGCGGGGATGACCTGGACCTTGGAGCCGCTCTTGACGAAGGTCACGCGTCCGTCGCCGACGACGTACGAGAGGCGGCGGTTGACGCGGTAGACACCACCGGGGGTGTGCGTCCACGGCAGCTTGCGCAGCAGCCAGCGGGAGCTGATGCCCTGCATCTGGGGTTCGGACTTGGTCGTGGTCGCGAGATTGCGCGCGGCCGCGGTACTGAGGCTGCGCTGCTCCGTCTGATGCTGCTCGGCCGCTTCGGTCGCGGCGCCCGCTTCGGTCCCGATCGACATGGACTACCTCACTTTCGGAGAGCGGGCGTCTCCTCACTCTCCGTACGTAGGCCTAACGCAGCGTGGTCGTGGCGGGATGCAGGCGCTCCTGCGATTGGTCCGGATGGCCCAATGCGCACTCTCGGGTCGGCGTGTCGTGTCGGGGGAGCGGCGACCGGCGGCGCGGGCGCCGGCGCGGGCTTCGGGTCATGCGCCGATGCGCACCAGGGCGAGGGTGATGTTGTCGGGGCCTCCCGCGGCGATGGCCGCCTTCCACAGCTCGAAGGCGGCCCTGCCGTCGTCGTACACGCGCAGCAGGTCGTCGATCGCGTCGTCGGGCAGCATGTCGGTCAGGCCGTCGCTGCACACCAGGTAGCGATCGCCCACGGCCAGCGGCGAGGTCGCCACGTGCGGGCGTACGGCGCTCGGCCCGCGGGTGCCGCCGAGCGTCTGCGTGACGAGTGAGGTGGTGCGGAGGGGCGGCACCGGCGGCGGGCTGTCGTCCACGCTCACCTGGCGCAGCCCGTCCCGGCCCGCCTCGAACACCTTGCTGTCGCCGACGTTGAAGGTCATCAGGGACTCCGCCAGGAGGACGGTGCCCGCGACCGTGGTCCCCATCCCGGCCAGCTCCGGACGGCCGTCCGCCGCCGCGTGCACCACCCGGTTGCACAGGTCCAGAGCCTCGCCGAGGGCTTCCGGGTCCTCCAGCGCGGGGCCGGCGGTGGCGAGCTGGCGGACGACCAGCGCACTGGCCACCTCGCCGGCCGGCTGCCCGCCCAGACCGTCGGCCACCGCCACGACCAGCGGCTTGCCGAGCCGGAACACCAGGGTCTGGGGGTTCTCCGTCACGGTCCCGCACAGGGTCCACGGTCCGGCGACGAGGCTGTCCTCGTTGTGCTCGCGGACCAGTCCCGTATGGCTCAGGGCGGTCACGGCTGCGTACGGCACCCCACCATTGTCCCGCCGCGGGCTCGGCATGCGACCCGCCGCCCGCCGGAGCAGGCTGGGTGGGAGCCGCCCTCCCGACGAGGGCGGCCCGACCGGTAGCGCGGCAGGAAGGGATGGGCAGCGATGTTCGCGAGGCTGAGCACCTACCAGGGGTCACCCGTTCCCCCGGGGGGAGACCTGAGCCGGAATTCGGCGGCGGTCGTCAAGGAGATCCAGGGGGTTCCCGGGTTCCGCGGTGTCTACTACCTCGTCGACCGCGCCTCCGGGAGGGCCAAGTCGCTGACGTTGTGGGAAGACGAGCAGACCATGCTGGCCAGCGAGGAGCAGGGCGCCCGGATCCGCGAGGAAGTCGCACAGCGGGAGGGGCAGCGCATCATCTCGATCGAACGCTTCGAGGTCGGATTCAGCCACCTGGAGCCCTGACCCGGCCCCCGTGCGCCCGGCCCGTACGGCTGCCCGGCAGGGCCGTGCTCGGCCTCGGCAGGCCGAAGGCGAGGATCCGGGGCACGGACTTCGCGGGCCGGGTGGAGGCGGTGGGCGGCAACGTGACGCGCTTCAGCCCCGGCGACGAGGTGTTCGGCGAGGCGGACGGGGCGTTCGCCGAGTACGTGTGCGCCCCGGCCGGGGCCCTGGAGCCGAAGCCGGCCACCCTGACCTTCGAACAGGCGGCCGCGGTGCCGCTCGCCGGGAACACCGCACTCATGGGACTGCGCGACCTGGCCGACGTGCGGCCGGGACAGCGCGTCCTGATCAACGGCGCGTCAGGGGGCGTGGGCACCTTCGCCGTGCAGATGGCCAAGGCGATGGGCGCCGAGGTGACCGGCGTGTGCAGTACGAGGAACACGGACCTGGTCCGGGGCCTCGGCGCGGACCGGGTCGTCGACTACACCGGCGAGGACTTCACCCGGAACGGGCAGCGGTACGACGTCGTCTTCGACCTCGTGGGCAACCGCTCCCTGACCGACTGCCGGCGCGCCCTGACCCCGGCGGGGACGCTCGTCCTGTCCGGCGGGGGCACGTCCGGAGACGGCAGCCTCGTCGGACCGCTGGGCCTCCTCCTGCGGGGGCCGATGGTGTCGTACTTCGTCAGCCAGCGGGTGCTCGTCCTCACGGCGACACCGAAGCAGGAGAACCTGGCGGCCCTGCGGGAGTACGCCGAGGCGGCCAGGTCACCCCGGTCGTCGACCGGACCTATCCGCTGGACGAAGCGCCCGAGGCCATCCGGTACCTCGAAGTGGAACACGCGCGCGCGAAGGTCGTCGTCACCGTCGGCCCCTGAGCCCGAGGCTCCGCTCCGCGGGCCCCCGCCCGCGCGCGGGGGAAACCGGGCCGCGCACGGTGAATGGGCGGCGCGACAGAGGGTAGGAGCACAGGCCCGGAGGCGGTTTCATCATGAATGCATCCACACACTTGCTCTCCGCTGCGGGCGGCACGCTGCTGGCCCCGTCCGACCAGGTCACCGGCCTCCAGCGACGCCTCGGGGCGGAGTGGCTGCGCTCCACCGACGAGACGGACCTCGATCCCGAGACCGTCCTCGCCCTGGCCGGCATGATCAACGTGCTGGCCGACCGGTTCGACGTCGACTGCGTCGCGTTCCCGCCGCAGAACGAGGAGGTCTGACCAGGCCGGCGGGCGCCGGCTGATTCGGCCGCGATTCACTCGGCTCACTCGGCGACGGCGTCGCCATGACGATGGGCCACCCTCCACTCGCCGTCCTCGCGGCGGTAGACCTGGGTGGCCCGCAACGTGTAGCTGCGCGGCCGCCCGTCGACCGAGGCGGAGGTGTGCTCGAGACCGGCCGTGTAGGCCATGTCGCCGGAGACGTCGCAGGCCAGCAGTTCGAACGCGTACGAGGTGCAGTCGGAGAAGCTCTTCCCGAGGGCGGCGAAGAGGCGGTCGAGCTCTTCCTGGCCGGTGGCGTTGCGCCAGGCGCCCAGGACGCTCACGGGTTCGTTGCGCGACCAGATCGCCCGGCGGGGAGCCGCGTCGCCGTTGTGCAGCGCGAGCTCCGCCTCGTACAGGGTGGTCTTGACCCAGGCCAGGAAATCCTCGCGGTCACTCATGCCTTCATGATGCCCGCCGGTCAGCGGGATCGACGGCTGTCAAGCCCCGATTTCCCGGGCCGTGACCTGGACTCCCGACGGGGGCGCAATGGAGTCGTGCCCCGCCGCATGAGAGACCCGGCACGGAGCGGCGGAAGAGCCGCTCGCGGCGTCGAAGCCCGATCTTGCCCGACCTCCGAGCCACTGTTCCGCCGTAAGGACCCCTCCCATGACGATCACAAGGACCCGACGCCTCCTCCTCCGTGCGCGCGCGACCGCGTATGCCGCCATAGGCGGGTCCCTGTCGGCGTAGGCCGGGCCGAGGGCTGAGGGGCCCCTGCTTTCGCATTTTTCGATCAACGGGGCGCTGCGCCAAAAGGGTTTGTCAGTGGGGTCGGACGTCGACGATGATCACCTCATGACGACCAGAAAGGGCCATGCCGTCTAGGCACCCCGCTCCGCTCTCCACCGCTCGCGCGCCGCCGACCGCCGCTCCTGGACCGCCTGCCCGACGGCGGGTTCGTCGTCGCCGCGTCCCGCGCCCGCCGGTGCGAGGACGCGGACCAGGTCCAGGTCTTTGACGCGCTCGGCCGCGAGACCTCGTCCTTCTCCGTCGGGGACGCCATCGAGCACCTGCTCGTGGACGAGGCCGGCCACATATGGATCGGGCACTTCGACGAGAACCCGGTGGGAATCCGCCGCTGGAGCGCCACGGGCGGGCTCGCCTGGACATCAGACGGCGCCCGCATCCCCGGTCTCTTCGACTGCTACGCCCTGAACGTGTCGGGCACCACCGCCTGGGCGTGCCCGTACACGGAGTTCCCGCTCGTCGAGATACGCCCCGACCACCCCGACCGGCCCGTGACGGTGTGGGCGAACCGCATACGGGGCGCCCATGCGGTGGCCGTCCACGGCGAGCAGGTCGCCTTCTTCGGCGGATACCGCGAGGAGCGGGACCGACTCGCCCACGGAGAGCTCACCGAAACATCCGTCGAGCCAACGAACGTCGGCGTGCTCACCCTGCCCGACGGCACGGCCCCCGGCCGCCGGCGGGTCGTCGGCCGGGGAAGCAGGATCTACGTCCAGACCGAGCCGTTCACCGCATGGGGCGTGTTCGACCTCAGCACCTGATACCCGGCACCGGACCGACCATTTCTGTGGTGCACCGCTTCGGCTCACGACCTCTTCGACGTGTCACCTCATGGCAAAGTGATCACTTTGGCCTTTCTGTAGTGGGGGAGAGACGTGAAGCGGCATATCAGGTCGGTGGCGGTTGCGATGGCCATGGTGGCCCTGGCCGGCTGTGGCGGCGGTGGAGAGAGCCCCTTGGCGAACGGACTGGGACAAGCCACCGTTCCACCCGGGCCCTACCGCTTGAAGATGCCCAAGGCGGTGCTCGGGGGAACGTTCACGGAGTCGGATCATGCCGAGCCCGATCAGGGCATCGCGTCGATGCTGTCCGGGCAGATCGAGAACGGCGTCTCCGCGTTCGCCGCCTATCAGCCCGCCGACCGAAAGTCGGACACTTCGGGTCCGGTGCTGGCGGTGACCGGGGTGTACGGGACCGTGCTCAGCCCGGTCACGGCCCGCGCCGAGCTTCTGAAGTTCCTCGACCGACGACACAGTGTCCCCACCCAGTCCACCGTGATCATCGGTCCCCGTACGATCACCCCCCAGGGTTCCTCGGAGCCTGTCTCGTGCCGGATCGTTCGGGAGACCGACCAGTTCGGAACAACCTGGGGTCCGGACTGCTCCTGGGCGGACGGATCGGCCGTGGTCGACGTCACCCAGACCGTGGACTTCAATAAGCCCGCTGCCGAATTCGACCTCGATGCCTTCGCGGCCAAGACCGCGATCATCCGCAGAGAGGTCCGCGCACCGATGACGCCGTAGCCGAGCGGGTTGGCCCCTGAGCGCGATGGTTGGCCTGCGGGTCGTGTGTGGATCGCCCTGATCAGGCTGTTCTGTCGAGTCGGCGGCGGGAATGCAGTTGATGCGTGCCGGAGCGGTCTGCTCGAATCGCTGCCGTGGACATCCATGTGGAAACGGAGCGGATGAAGCTGCGGCGCTTCTCCGCGGGGGACATCGATGCGCTGGCCTCCTTGCACGGCCACGCAGACGTCATGCGGCACATCGACGACGGCCTCCCGGTGCCCAGGCACGTGGTCGAGCAGCAGCAGCTCCCGAGCATCCTGCGCGAGTACGACGAGCTCCCGAGCGGTCAGGGCTGCTTCGTCGCGGCGGAGAAGTCGTCCGGGGCGTTCTTGGGGTGGCTCTCGCTGCGGCCCGCGACGAGTGTCGGCCTGAGCGGCGGAACGGAGCTGGGCTACCGGATGCTGCCGTCCGTCTGGGGCCGGGGCTATGCCACGGAAGGCGCGCGGGCGCTGGTGCACCACGCGTTCACCGAGCTGGGAGTGGACCGGATCGTAGCCACGACGATGACGGTCAACACTGCCTCGAGGCGGGTCATGGAGAAGGCCGGCTTGTCGTTGGTCCGCACGTTCTTCGAGGAGTGGCCTGAGCCTGTCGAGGGGGCCGAGCACGGCGATGTGGAGTACGCGGTCACGCGCGAGACCTGGGCTCAGCAGCACGAACCCCACTAGTCAGATCCACTGGCCTTTGCCAGGGCTCCCCGCCACCGGCCCGGCTGAGCTGCGTCGCGCGGCCGCCGGGGGTGGGACATGCCGCTTTCGGTGTAATGGCGGCGCCCGGCCGCCCGGCCGCTGCACGCTGGGGCCGGGGAAGCAACGGCGTACGATCGCGCGGACGCGCCCGACCGAAAGGCGCGGATGACCGACCACGCCGGCGCCCCGGCCACCCGAGGCGGCCGGGTCCGGGACCTCGCGCGGCTGAACATCCAGGTGGCGGCGTCGTCGCTGATGGTCTTAGCCAGCCCCTCGCCCGACGCCTACGCATGGCACCGGGTGTGGGAGACCGCGGCCGGAGCGGCGGTGACGATCCTCCTCGCCCCGCTGCTGTGGCCGCCCGACCCGCACCGGGTCCTGGCGGGCATCGCCGACGACTGCCGTGCGCGCCTGCCCGCGCCCTCACCGGCACCGCGGCGGCCCTGGTCGCCGGCCCGGCCGTCGCCCGCGACAACCTCACCCTGGTGAACGCCCATGTCGAAGCGGTATGCGCGAACGCCGCGCGCCCGCGAATCCGAACGCGCCATGCGCTTCAACCCCCTGCGCCGCCGGCACCGGGACGCCGTACGCCTCCAGACCCGGCACATAGCAACCGCCGCCGGACCCACCGCACCCCTGGTGACCCTGGCCGGGGAAGTCGCCGCGCTCACCGGCCGGGAGACCTCGCGCCGGAGCCGCCCGCACCCGCGGCCGACTCCCCGAACTGGCCGCACCCGCGCTCACCGGGCGCGCCATCGACCACACCCTCTCCGGGGAAGCCCCCCGCCCCGCCCTCTCGGCCGCCCGGCACTGCCTGGCCGACTACGACCGTAAGACACCCCCAAGCAGTCGTCCTCCGCCGCCCCTTTCACCAGCTGCTCGACCACCTCGACCGGCCGTACCTCCCCGGCTGATGCGGGCGGCCCACCCCGAACGTCAGGCGGTACCGCGCCCAAGGAGCGCCAGAAGCCGCTGCCAAGGCTCCGCCTGTGCCGAAGCCGGCAGAGCGGGCGCGTACATTCCGGTGGCCGCGAACTGCTCCGCCATGGGAGCAACGGCTTTCAGGCACGCCTCGACGGCCTCGCCGTCAAGGGAGGCTTCGAAGCCCCCCGCCTGCGCGAGGTCCCAGGCGTGGACGAGCGGCTCGATGACGGCGGTGGACAGCACCCACTCGGTCGTCACTTCACCGTGGGGCGACGCAACGCGGCTGTTGGGATCGGTGGCGCCCAGCACTTCGAGCATGGACCGGAGAGCGCCACTCCAGGCAGTGACCGGCGGCCCGACGACCGCCTCGGCCGGATCCCGCAGTGGCTCGCGCGGCCCCTGGCCCGACAGCAGGGCGGCGACCTGCCGCTGGCCGTCGATGATGTGCCCCAGGACGTGGAAGCCCGTCCATCCCGGGCAAGGGGAGGGGCTGTTCCACTGGTCGGCCGGCATCCGCTCGACGACGTCGGTGACACCTGCGAGTACGCGCCGGTAGCGAGTGAAGGTCTCGTTCATCGTGTGTCCTCCGAGATGGTCGTCGACAGCAGTGACCGCAAGGCGCTCCACGCAGCTCGGGCCAATGGTGCCGCCGCGGTGTGCGAGAGTCCGGCTCCGCTCGTCAGCCGACTGCGGGTGTACTCCTGGACCGGTCCGATCCACACGGCGACCACGACACCCAGATCGGGCGTGCCGTCCCAGCCGCGTTCCCTCAGCCATTGCGCGACGGCCTGGAAGAACTCCCTGCTGCAAGCCGCGATCCTCGGCACATCACGAGGCGTGATCCAGTCGGGCGGTGCCATGAGAAAGGCGGCCAACTCCGGTTGGGCCTCCACCCAGGCGAGGTGGCGGCGCACCGCTCCCTCCACGCCGGCCTGAAGAGAGACCTGGGGCGTCAGCACGGCCAGGAGAGCGGCCTGGTGCTCCTCCAGGCCGCGGAGATAGACCGCTTCGGCGAGATCCTGTTTGGTGCGGAAGTGGTGGAAGAAGCTGCCGTTGCTGACCCCCGCGCGCTTGCGGACCTGCTCCACCGTGGTGCGTTGCACTCCGTTCTCGAGGAAGCAGCCGAGGGCCGAGTTCAGGATGCGCTGGTACGTGTCGGAACCCACCATGGCGCCAGAGTAGCGCTCTAGAGCAGTACTCCACCAGGGGTGAATTCGCCCTGAACGCCGCCGCGTTCATGACGGGCGGCGCATGGTGCGGGTCGGGATCTCCTTCCGGAGGGTCTCGGTGAGGTGGCCGTTCGTGTCGCGCAGGCCGCGAGGGACGCCGCGGCCGCGGCCGATGATGCGCGTGGCGCACACGAGGGAGTTCAGGGCGCGGGCGGACCCCATGTCCGGGACGGACTCGACGAGGGTCGCCAGCCAGGCGTCGGTCTCCCGCCAAGCGCCGAGCCGGGCGAGGGCGGACGCCAACTCGGCGGAGAAGAGGGAGCGGTAGGCGGGTGCGTCGTCCGCTCCCGCCGCCTCGCGCAGGCAGGACACCGCCGCCTCCAGGTCCCCCAGGTCGGCCAGCGCCAGCCCCTGGTGGCCGATCAGCTCCGACCGGTCGAACCACCAGGTCCAGGACGGATCACGAGCCGTGGCGGGCCCGTCGCCGAGGAGTTCCCTGGCGGCGCTCACCGACCGCACGGCCGCCCTCCTGCGCCGGAGCAGGGCATGGGCCCGCGCCTCCCGTACGTGGAAGATCGCGGCCACCCGCTCCGGGAGCCGCCTTCCGGCGAGGACGGACGAGGAGATGCGCAGCGCATCCCCGGGCCGCCCGAGGTGCGCCTGCTGCATGCACAGCACGGAGAGGACGAGCCACTCGATGGACCGCCGCTCCGGCGGCAGCCCGCGGGCCAGGGCCAACGCCTGGTGGTTGAGCGCGAACGACGGACCGTGCCGCTCGGCGTCGAAGAGGATCCAGGCGGCCACCTCGAAGAGCTCCGCGAGCGCCTCGCGATCGGCCGCCCCCAACGGCGCCCTGAGCAGTCGCCGGGCGGCGCGCACCGCCCGTAGCGCCCCGGGAGCCGCATGGCGCGCGCCTGCCGTGGCGTCCAGCCGGAGGAGTTCCGCCGTGGTCGCGGCGACGTCGAGCTCCGGCGCGTGCTCCGCCACGGATATCAGGCCGGGTCCCGAGGCCTGCGGCCGGCGGGACGCTCCCGGCACTCCCGGCACTCCCGTACGGGCACGGCCGCGATCCTTTCACCGGACATGGGGACGATGTCACTCATGAGGTGATCATCTCGCGCGGGGGCGCCACCGTCCAAGCCCCCGGCGCCGCGCCCGCCGTGGCCGCGTGTCTCCGGCGCGCCGTGCCGGGTTTCCGATGGCCCGTGGTTCTAACCTCGGCGCATGGCTGAGATGTTCGATCACGCACCGCAGGTATGGACCGCGGCGCGCCTGCGCGAAGCCCTCGCGGACCTTCCCGACGAGACCCCGATCCACATCGGAGTCGCGGACGGGCCCGGGGACTTCGAGGGATACGGCGAGTACGTCCTCGTGGACGCGGAGCCGGTGGAGATGGACGGCAACGGCGACCCGGGCACGTCCGAGGTGCAGTTCACGCTCTTCGCCGACGCGCGGGCCGGCGCCTACCACCTCGACGTCGACTGACGGCGCGCCCCGGATCCGGGCGGCCCGCCGCCACCGCTAGGGGCGGATGCGCCTCGGCGTCCGCGTAGCGGCCCCGGCCGGGATCGAGGGCTCACGCACGCCGCCCCGGCAGACGGCGCGAGCGGAGGAACCCCCTGCGACGCGCCCCGGCGCGCGCTCGCCGGCCGGAGCGACGTGGCAGTCTGGCCGTATGTGTGGTCGTTACGCATCCACCCGCAGCCCGGAGGACCTGTCCGGCCTGTTCCAGGCAGTGCCCCCGGAGCCGGCCGACGCGCTGCCCCCGAGCTGGAACGTGGCCCCGACGGACGCGGTCTGGGCGGTCCTGGAGCGCGCGGACCGCGAGAGCGGGCTGCTGGAACGGCGGCTGAGGCCGCTGCGCTGGGGGCTGGTGCCCTCCTGGTCGAAGAACCCGTCCGGCGGCGCCAAGATGATCAACGCGCGGGTGGAGACGGTGCACGAGAAGCCCGCCTTCCGGCGCGCGTTCGCCACCCGCCGGTGCCTGCTGCCCGCCGACGGCTTCTACGAATGGCAGTCCGTCCCCGCCACCGGTACCGCGAAGGCGTACAAGCAGCCCTACTTCATCCGCCCCGAGGACGGCTCGGTCATGGCGATGGCCGGGCTGTACGAGTTCTGGCGCGACCCGGCGGTCACGGCGGACGACGATCCGGCGGCGTGGTGGGCGAGCTGCACGATCATCACCACCGAGGCCACCGACGCGGCCGGACGCATCCACCCACGCATGCCCCTGGCCCTGGCCCCCGCCGACTACGAGGCCTGGCTCGACCCCTCCCACCGGGACCCGGACGCACTGCGCGCCCTGCTCAAGGCCCCCGCGGGAGGTCGCCTGGACGTCCGCCCCGTGTCCACCGCCGTCAACAACGTCCGCAACAACGGGCCCGAGCTCCTGGCCGACGCATGACCATGCCCGTAGCGCCCGACGCGATGCCCGTAACGACAGGTAAGAGCACGTAGCGCCGCGTCACAGCCCCCGGCCGGCCCCCTGGCCGGCCCCGGGGCCGAGTACCGGCAGGCGACGGCGTGCGGCATGATCGGAGGATGTCTGATCGCATCATCGCCGCCTGTGACGGAGCGGCCAAGGGGAATCCGGGCCCGGCCGCGTGGGCCTGGGTCATCGCCGACGGCGAGGGGCGCCCCGAGCGCTGGGAGGCCGGCCCGCTGGGGCGCGCCACGAACAACGTCGGAGAGCTGACCGCCCTCCAGCGGCTCCTGGAGGCGGTCGACCCGGGCACCTCGGTCGAGGTGCGGATGGACTCCCAGTACGCGATGAAGGCCGTCACGCAGTGGCTCCCCGGCTGGAAGCGCAACGGCTGGAAGACGGCCTCGGGCCAGCCCGTCGCCAACCGGGAGCTCGTCGAGCGGATCGACCTGCTGCTGACCGAGCGCGATGTGATGTTCCAGTACGTTCCGGCGCACCGCGAGGACGGGGACCACCTGAACGCGATCGCCGACCAGGCCGCCAGCGAGGCCGCCCTCACCCAGCAGGCCGCCGGCACCGCGCTCGGCGACACGGAGTTTCCGCGACCGGCTCCCGCCCGCAGCGCGCCCTCGCGGCAGAAGGCCGGCGCCACCCGCCGCAAGACCTCCGAGGCCACGCCGGCCGGCAGGGGCGCCAGGCCCATCAAGGCGAAGTTCCCGGGAACCTGCCCGTGCGGCAAGCCGTACGCGGCCGGCGACCTGATCACCAAGAACGGCACCCGCTGGGGTCATCCGGAGTGCGCGGCCGCCGTCCCCGCCGCCCCGACCGCCTGACCGGCCCGGCCGCGCACGGTCCGCCCCCGTAGCGCCGGCCCCCTACACGGAACGCTCGTACTCGACCTGTTCGAGCGGGGTGCCGTCGCCGAAGTCGAAGGCCCGCGCGGTTCCGGACTCGGTGAAACCGGACTTGGTGTAGAAGCGGCGCGACTGGGGCGTGTCGCGCAATGTCCAGAGGTGGACCCCGGCGAATCCGTCGGCGCGCAGGTGCCGCAGCGTCCGGCTCATCAGCACCGCGGCGGCTCCGCCGCCCCAGCTGTCCGGGTGCGCGTAGAAGCCGTGGATCTCGGCGAAGCCCCGCCGGGCCGCCGACGGGCCGGAGAAGGACAGCGCCACGGGGCGGCCGTCGAGCACGGCGAGGAGGATCGTCTCCTCGCCGCCGGCCAGCCGCGCGTGCCACCGCGTGCGCCTGTCCCGGACGGCTGCCGCGGCGAACTCCGGTTCAAAGAACGGCGCGTAGGCCACTTCCCAGGCCGCCGCGTGGATCTCACCGAGCACGTCCCCGTCGGCCGGTTCGGCGTGACGTATGTCGATCATCCGAGCACCCTACCCGCGCTCCATCGAGCCGGGCAGACGACCGTTCCCACGTTTCGCCCCGGCGATCGACCGGATCACGATCAGATGATCCGCCGCAAACGCCCTAGCCGCCACCGCCTGCGGATGGCAGTCTCGTGTCCTCGTTTACGGCATCCTGTGGGGGGAAACGTGATGGAGCCGGGTACAGGCATGGGCCTGCGCGGACGCAGCGGCATCCTGTCACTCGTCGACGCGTCCCTCAAAGAGTCTCCCGCCGCCGAGCGGCCGCTCACCATGCTGCTCGGCCCGCCCGGCAGCGGTGCCAGCGAGGCGCACAGCGCGCTCATGGAGCACTTCGGGCCCGACTACCCCTTCGCCTTCGTCAACTTCGCCGGAGCCCAGTCCCTCCTGCCCCGCTACGCCCTCGGCCTCCTCGCGCGCCAGCTCGAACGCAAACTGCCCCGCTACGGCCGCTCCCACTTCCCGCTGCTCAGCCTCGGCCTCCTCGCCTCCGACCAGGAACTGCGCATGCGCAGCCTCGCCGAAGGCCGGCGCGCCGTGCAGCGGCAGCTCGACCGGTTCCAGGAGGAGAACGAGGCCCGGCACGGCGACTACCTGGCCGCCTTCTTCGAAGTCGGCATGGGCGCGGTGGGCATGCCCGAAGGCGCCTCCACCGCCGCCCTCGCCCTCTTCCAGGACGCCCTGCGCCGCGGCCGCCGCACCATGCCGAACCTGCTCGGAGGCAGGTTCGGCAGCCGGCTCACCGCCGGGGCCCAGTGGTACGGACGGCACCCCATGATCCGCAGCGGCGATCCCATGGAAGCCCTCGTCGAGCTCAACCTGTGGCGGCACGAGGGCGACGAGGTCGAGCAGGAGCGGCTCGACCTCGTCCTCTTCTCGGCGTTCCTGGAAGACCTCAGACGCAATACGGCCCGCAGCTTCATGCCCCGCTCCTACCTGCTGCTCCTCGACAACTCCCACACCGAGTACGGCCGCCGCTTCCTCGACCTCCTCGTGCGCGTCCGGCACGACAACACGGTCGTGGCCGGCCTCGACAGCGACCCCCTCACCATCGTCGCCAGCGCCAACCGCTGGCTGCCCCGCTGGGGCCCCGCCACCGGGGACTCCTGGCCCTGGCAGCTGCGCGGCCCCGACCGGGCCTCCCTCGCCGATTGGAACACCCACCGGCCGACCCGCGACAGCGAGGACACCTGGTGGTATCCGTTACGGCTGCGCGACCTCAACCTCGACGAGGTGCGCATCCGCATAGAGCTCCAGCTCGGCGGTCACAGCGACCTCGCCCCGCTGACCCGCCTCACCCCCTTCGTGCACCGGCTGACCGGGGGACTGCCGCGAGCCGTGCACCAAGTGCTCGACGTACTGCGCCAGTCGGGGCCGCCCCCGGACTCGGGCCCCCAGCAGGACCGCTGGCTGCGCACCCTCCCCGACCGGCCCCTGCGCAGCGGCGAGCACACCGCCACCCTCGCCGACACCGCCCTCGGCCACCTCCTGCGCGACTTCGACGAGACCGAGCGCACCGCCCTCGCCGAATGCGCCGCCGCCAGGGACTTCTCCGTCGGCACCCGCCTCCTCAGCCCCGGCGACGCGCTGTTCGGCGAGATCCGCTCCCGCTGGCTGCTGTCCGGGCCGCACACCGTGGTCCCCGTACTCCACCCGTGGCTGCGCCGGCTGCTGCTGTGGCGGCTGGGCCGGCGCCCCGACGCGTGGGACGCCGCGCACGAACTCCTCGCCGAGTACTACCGGGGCGAGGGGAAGCAGGTGCAGGAGATGTACCACCTGCTCGCCCTCGGCCGGACCGACGAGGTCACCGCCCATCTGACGTGGCGCTTCGGCGCCGTCCCGGCCATGCAGTGGATCGCCGAGTTCGACGCGATCACCGCCGCCCCCAACCGCCTGCCGACGGACCGCGGCCCGCTGGAACTCCTCGCCGGGCTCGGCCCGCGCAGACCCGACGGGGTGATGGACGTCGAGGCCGTGATCCACACGCTGGTGACCACCCGCTGGGTGTGGAGCGATCCGCTCGCCGACCCCGCCATGCGGCTCAACGACATGATCGCCGACGGCTTCACCCAGCTGTCACAACTGCGGAGGAACGACATCGTGGCTCTGTTCAACGAGGCGGAGCGGTACCGCCACTGGCGTGATCCCCAGACCGTCGGAGGGGAGGGCTGAGCCCGTGGTCAGAGTCGAATGGCCGCTGCACGTCGTGCGACGCATCGCCCTCGCGACGGCCGCTGCCGTCGTGCTGGCGGCCGCCGCCTGGCTGGGCGTCGGCTGGATCCAGGACCGCCAGTCCAGGTGCGCCGACGGCGTGGTCGAACAGGGCCCCCACGACGAGTGCGTCGGGGTCACCGACGGTGCCTACTCCTTCGCCCCGCACCTCGACGCGGTCACGAAGAAGATCCTCGAGGAGAACGAACGCGTCCTGGACAACGCGGACAAGGAGCCCTACGTCAGCGTCGCGTACCTGACCTCCTTCACCGTGACCGCCGAGGACAGCAACTCGGCCGAGGGCATCCGGCACGAGCTCCAGGGCGCGTACCTGGCCCAGTACCGGCACAACCGCGGTGACCTGTCCGCCACGCCGAAGATCCGGCTGCTGATCGCCAACGCGGGCAGCCGGTCGGCGCACTGGCAGCACACCGTCGACGAGTTGATCGTCCGCAAGGACTCCCCGGACCGGCTGGTGGCGGTCGCCGGCCTCGGCCCCAGTACGGACGAGAACCTCGCGGCCATACGGCGCCTCTCCGACCACGGCATCGCCATGGTCGGCGCCACCATGACCGCCACCAACATCCAGGGCATCAACGGCTTCGTGCGGGTGGCGCCCACCAACGTCGACGAGGCGTACGCGGCCGCCGGCTACCTCAAACGGCGGGGCGTCGGCACCGCCGTCGTCATCCAGGACGTGGCCAAGGGGAACCTCTACGCCTCCACCCTCGGCACGGCCTTCACCGAGGCCTTCCAGGAGGGCGAGAAGCACAAGCTGGTCGCGGAACGCATGACCTACGACTCCTCCGTCAGCAGCGCCTGGCAGAACGAACTCCGGTACATGCCCGGACAGTTGTGTCTGCAGCGCCCGCAACTCGTCTACTTCGCCGGCCGGGGCCGGCACCTCACCCACTTCCTCGACGCCCTGTCCAACAGGAGCTGCACGGAACAGAAGTTCACCGTCTTCGCCGGGGACGACACCACCAACCTGACTGCCGAACAGCTGGCCCACGCCGCCGAAACGGGCGTCGAGGTCCTCTACACCGGTCTCTCGCACCCGGACATGTACCGCACCTCGCCGCAGGCGGTGTCCGCTCCGTCGGCGCGGAACTTCCAGCAGGGCGGGCTGCTCGACCAGTGGTTCCCGCACGACCCGCGCGACGACGGCGGGGCCCTGATGGGCCACGACGCCGTCCTCACCGCGGCCCACGGCATCCAGATGGCCGCCCGCTGGCAGGGCCAGGTCGTCGGCGACGCCGTGGCCCGCATGTTCCACCAGATGGACGGCAGTCAGCAGGTCGCCGGAGCCAGCGGCTTCATCTCCTTCCAGAATAACGGCAACCCCCGCAACAAGGCGGTTCCGATCCTCCGGCTCAACGTCAAGGGCATGGCCGAGTTCGTCGAGGTCTCTGCGGCGGAGGGGAAGCCACCGGAAGCGCAGTGAGAGCCGGCCGCCACTGGGAGGTCCGGCGCAGGCCGCCGGCGGCCCCGGCTGTGCGGCGCCGAGCAGGCATCTGCTCGGCCAAGCGGGGCCCGAGGCGCACGGGGAGGCCCGCCGAAGGCTGATCGAGACGCTGCGCCCCTACGAGAACGGCGGCGCGGTGGGGCGCTGCGCAGCAGCTCGTGGCCGGTCACCGCGGCCCGCGGCGGCGACCCCTGGCCCTCGCCCACCGCTCCCCGTCAAAGGCGGCCGGGCCGCGCCTCCGACCGGCACAATGCACTCATGAAGTGGATCACCACACCCATCACCGCGGCCCTCGTACGCGGCGCCCTGGATCTGGAGCGCACCGCCCACGGCGTGCTGCCGCACCGGCTGCCCGCCCGGGCGCGCGCCCAGTGCACCGACGGGCAGCTGGCCATGGCGGAGTCGCAACCCTCCGGCGTACGGCTGGTGTTCCGCACGCGTGCCACCACCGTGGAACTGGACGCCCTGCGCACCAAGATGGCCTACCAGGGCGCCCCGCCCCGTCCCGACGGCGTGTACGACCTGCTCGTCGACGGCCGGCCGGCCGGGCAGGCCGGAGTGACCGGTGGAAACGTCCTCATGGTGGACATGGCGACCGGGTCGGCGGAAACGAGGCCCGGCCCGGTCGGCACCGTCCGGTTCTCCGGCCTGCCCGACCGGGTCAAGGACGTCGAGATCTGGCTCCCGTACAACGAGATCACCCAGCTGGTCGCCCTGCGCACCGACGCCCCCGCCGAGCCCCTGCCGGAGGACGGCCGCAAGAGGTGGCTGCACCACGGCAGTTCGATCAGCCATGGATCCAACGCCGCGAGTCCCAGCACCACCTGGCCCGCGCTGGCCGCCGCGGCCGGCGGCGTGGAACTCACCAACCTGGGTCTGGGCGGCAGCGCCCTGCTCGACCCGTTCACCGCCCGCGCCCTGCGCGACAGCCCCGCGGACCTGATCAGCGTCAAGATCGGCATCAACCTCGTCAACACCGACCTGATGCGCCTGCGCGCCTTCGGCCCCGCGGTGCATGGCTTCCTCGACACCATCCGCGAGGGCCACCCCGCCACTCCGCTCCTGGTCGTCTCGCCCCTCCTGTGCCCCATCCACGAGGACACCCCCGGCCCCACCGTCCCCGAATTCGGCGGCCTCGGCGAGGGAAGGCTCACGTTCCGGGCCGCGGGCGACCCCGCGGAACGGGCCGCCGGGAAGCTGACCCTGGGCGTCATCCGGGACGAACTGGACCGCATCGTGAAGCAGCGGGCGGCCGAGGACCCGTACCTGCACCTCCTCGACGGCCGCGAGCTCTACGGGGAGGCGGACTTCGCCGAACTGCCGCTGCCCGACCGGCTCCACCCCGACCCCGCCACCCACCGCCGCATCGGCGAACGCTTCGCGTCCCTGGTCTTCGGCCCCGGAGGCCCGTTCGCCGCCGCCACCGCCTGAAGCACCCCGGCCCGGGGTACTCGGTGTCGGACCGTGCCGGCGGCCCATGTGACGATGGCCGTCGGCACATCCGCACCTCATGGGGGGACCATGCGCACCCGCACCACCACTGTCACGACCGGCGCCGTGGCCGCGCTCGCGGCACTGTTCGTCCTGGCCGGTTGCGGCACACCGGGCGAGAGCCCGCGCCCGGCCGGGAGTTCCGCTGCGGCGTCGCCCGCGCCGGCGCAGCAGGCCGGTGGTTCCGGGTACGAAGGGCCCCGGCCCCAGGACCAGAACCTGCTGGCGTGGACCGGCGATCCCAACGACGCGGGCCACGTCACCGCCCAGTCCGCCGCCGGGGTGGGCGGGCGGGTCACGCTGGTACGGATCGTCCTGCGCGAGCAGATCACCTGGTCGAACATCTGGCTGGGCCTGGCCGGCGTCGACCCGGGCGCCCAGCTCGTCAACTGCTACCTCGGCGTCTACGACGCCAACGGCAGGCTGGTCGGGTCCACCGCGGACATCTCACCGCAGCTGATGACCGATGCCGTCGCCAAACCGCTGCCGCTCGGCAAGCCGTTCACCGCAGCCCCCGGAACGTACTTCATCGCCCTGCTGCTCAACGGGAACTGGGCCACCAACGCCCTCACCCTGAAGGCCACGGGGGCCGGGATCTCCGTCAACGCCGGTCTGATGCCGCCGCAACTCCGCTACAGCACCCTCCTGACCGGCCAGACCTCGCTCCCGCCCACCGTGAACCTCGCCGACCAGTCCACCAGCACCATCAACACCGGCTGGGCCAGCCAGTGGTACGGAATCTCCTGAGCCGCGCGGGGAACCCGGCCCCCGGCCGCGCCGGTCAGGCGCCGACGTAGTCCGCGAGGTGCTCCCCGGTGAGGGTCGAGCGGGCGGCGACGAGTTCGGCCGGCGTGCCCTCGAAGACGAGCCGGCCGCCGTCGTGGCCGGCGCCGGGGCCGAGGTCGATGATCCAGTCGGCGTGCGCCATGACCGCAGGGTGGTGCTCGATGACGAGCACCGACTTGCCGGAGTCGACGAGCCGGTCGAGCAGGCCGAGCAGCTGCTCCACGTCGGCCAGGTGCAGGCCGGTGGTCGGCTCGTCGAGGACGTAGACGCCGCCCTTCTCGGCCATGTGGGTGGCCAGCCTGAGCCGTTGCCGCTCGCCGCCGGACAGCGTGGTGAGCGGCTGGCCGAGGGTGAGGTAGCCGAGCCCGACATCGGCGAGGCGGCCGAGGATGCGGTGCGCGGCCGGTGTGTGGGCCTCGCCGGAGCCGAAGAACTCCTCGGCCTCGGTCACCGACATGGCGAGCACCTCGCTGATGTCGCGGCCGCCGAGGCGGTACTCCAGCACCGACGCCTGGTACCGCTTCCCCTCGCACTCCTCGCACGGGGTGGCGACCCCGGCCATCATCGCCAGGTCGGTGTAGATGACGCCCGCGCCGTTGCAGGTGGGGCAGGCGCCCTCGGAGTTGGCGCTGAACAGGGCCGGCTTCACCCCGTTGGCCTTGGCGAAGGCCTTGCGGACCGGGTCGAGCAGCCCGGTGTACGTCGCCGGGTTGCTGCGTCGCGAACCGCGGATCGCACCCTGGTCGACCGAGACCACACCCGCGCTCGCCGGGACCGACCCGTGCACGAGCGAGCTCTTGCCGGAGCCGGCGACACCGGTGATGACGACGAGCACCCCGAGCGGGATGTCGACGTCGACGTCGCGCAGGTTGTGCGTCGTCGCGCCGCGGATCTCCAGCGTGCCGGTGGGCTTGCGCACCGCGTCCTTGAGGGTGGTGCGGTCGCCGAGATGGCGGCCGGTGACCGTGTCCCCGGTCCGCAGCCCCTCGACCGTGCCTTCGAAGCAGACGGTGCCACCCGCCGTACCGGCGCCGGGGCCGAGGTCCACGACGTGGTCGGCGATCGCGATGGTCTGCGGCTTGTGCTCGACGACGAGCACCGTGTTGCCCTTGTCGCGCAGGCGCAGCAGGAGGTCGTTCATCCTGCTGATGTCGTGGGGGTGCAGGCCGGTGGTGGGCTCGTCGAAGACGTACGTGACGTCGGTGAGCGAGGAGCCGAGGTGGCGGATCATCTTGACGCGCTGGGCCTCACCGCCCGACAGTGTGCCGGCCGGCCGGTCCAGCGAGAGGTAGCCGAGCCCGATTTCCGAGAACGAGTCGAGGGTCTGCTGCAGCGCCGTGAGCAGCGGTGCCACCGACGGCTCGGAGAGGCCGCGCACCCACTCGGCGAGATCGCTGATCTGCAGGGCGCAGGCATCGGCGATGCTGATGTTCTTGATCTTCGAGGACCTGGCGCCCTCGCTGAGCCGCGTGCCGTCGCACTCGGGGCAGACGGTGAAGGTGACGGCCCGCTCCACGAACGCCCGGATGTGCGGCTGCATCGCCTCCTTGTCCTTGGACAGCATGGACTTCTGGATCCGCGGGACCAGTCCCTCGTAGGTCATGTTGATGCCCGCGATCTTCATCCTGGCCGGTTCGTGGTGGAGGAAGTCGTGCAGTTCCTTCTTGGTGTACTTGCGGATCGGCTTGTCCGGGTCGACGAGGCCCGACTCGCTGTAGAGGCGGTGGTTCCAGCCGCCCGGCGTGTAGCCGGGGATGGTGAGCGCGCCCTCCGCGAGCGACTTGGAGTCGTCGTAGAGCTGGGTGAGGTCGATGTCGGAGACCGAACCGCGGCCCTCGCAGCGGGCGCACATGCCGCCGGTGCGGTTGAAGGTCGCCTTCACCGCCTTCTTCGCGCCGCGCTCGACGGTGATCGCACCGCTCGCCCGGACGGAGGGGACGTTGAAGGCGTACGCGCCGGGCGGGCCGATGTGCGGCTCCCCGAGCCGGCTGAAGAGGATGCGCAGCATCGCGTTGGCGTCGGTGGCGGTGCCGACCGTGGAGCGGGGGTCGGCGCCCATCCGCTGCTGGTCGACGATGATCGCCGTCGTCAGCCCTTCCAGTACGTCGACTTCCGGCCGCGCCAGCGTCGGCATGAAGCCCTGTACGAAGGCGCTGTAGGTCTCGTTGATCAGCCGCTGCGACTCGGCGGCGATCGTGTCGAACACCAGTGAGCTCTTGCCCGAGCCGGAGACTCCGGTGAACACCGTCAGCCGGCGCTTCGGGATCTCGATGCTGACGTCCTTGAGGTTGTTGACGCGGGCGCCGTGCACACGGATCAGAGCGTGACTGTCGGCGGTGTGCGGCGCGGGCGGCCGTGTGTCCGGCTGCGTGGCCCTGCCCATCGTGTCTCCCTCTGTCGCGCGGGGCCGCCGTCGCGGTCTCCGCCTCCGTCGCCTGGCTCGATCTAACCAGCTCTGGACCGAACGGGCGCGCGTATCCGCCGACCCGGGGCGGCCCCGGGGCATCATGGCCGTGTGAACGTGTCTCCGACCGGCGGCGGCGGAGCCGGTGTTCCCGGATTCCTCGAGGTCGCCGCCACCCCTCGGACCGCTGTCGTGTGGCTCCCGCCGGCCGGGCTGTGGCCCCCCATCCAGAGCATCCGGGCCGAGCACGACCCGCAGATCGGCCGCTGGCCACCGCATGTGAACCTGGTCTTCGGCTTCGTTCCGGAGGAGGACTTCGCGCAGGCGGCGCCCCTGCTGTCCGCCGTGGCCGCACGGACCGAACCCTTCGCCGTCCGCCTCAGCGGAGTGCACAGTTTCCGCCACCGCGCGTACTCCACCGTGTGGCTGGACCCCGCCGCGGCCGGCGCGGAGCCCTGGACGGCGCTGCAGGCCGCCCTGGCGGAGCCGTTCCCGGGCTGCCGCAGCCGGTTCCCGCGGTACACACCGCACCTGTCGCTGGGCCGCACCCGTGATCCCCGGCACCTGGCCGCGGAGTGCGCCGCCCGCCTGGGCAGCATGTCGGCGCGGGTGGACGAGATCGTGCTGCTCTCCCGCCGCGCCGAAGGGCCGATGGAGCCCCGCGTCACGATCAGCCTGGGCACGGGGGAGCTGCGCCGGACCCCCTAAGGTGGCCCACCGGAGGGCCCGCGTGCTGCGGGTCGCGCAATGACCTGGGGGGCGGGGGCAGTTGGTGGAGTCTTTGCGGCACGGTGACCCGTCGGAGATCGGGGGGTACCGCCTGCTGGGGCGGCTCGGCGAGGGAGGCATGGGCGAGGTGTTCCTGGCCCGGACCGCCTCGGGCCGCCCGCTGGCCCTGAAGACCGTGCACCGGGACCTGAGCGCGGAACCCGACTTCGCCGAACGGTTCGCCCGGGAGATACGCACCAACGACCGCGTGCGCAGTCCGTGGACGGTCTCGGTGGTGGACTTCAGCCCGCCGGGCGACGTGCCGCAGTGGCTGGCGACGGAGTACATCGCCGCGCCGTCGCTGGGCGACTGGGTGCGCGGGTACGGGCCGCTGCCCGCGCCGGCGGTGTGGAGCCTGGCCCGCGAGCTGGCGGCCGCGCTCGTCACCGTACGGGCGGCGGGCGTGGTGCACCGCGACATCAAGCCGGCGAACGTACTGCTCGGTCAGGAGCGGCCCTTCCTCATCGATTTCGGCATCGCCCGCGCCGTGCGCGACCCGCGCCACACGCAGACGGGCGCGGTCATCGGCACGCCCGGCTACCTCGCGCCGGAGCAGGCGACGGGCACCGTGGCCGCCGCACCGGCGGACGTGTTCTCCCTCGCCGCGGTCCTCGTGCACGCGGCCACCGGCCGCAGTCCCTTCCTGGCGCAGGGCGAAGAGCTGCACCTGCCGGCCCTCCTGTACCGGATCGTCCACGACGAGCCCCTTCTCGACGGCGTGCCGGAACCGCTCCTTCCGCTGGTGCGGGAGTGCCTGGCCAAGGACCCGGACCGGCGCCCGACCGCCGAGGAGGTACGGGCCCGCCTCGGCCCCGCGGGCGAGGAGGGAGCGGAGGAGGGCGGCTGGAGCGCGGTGGTGCCTCCGGAGCTGGCGGCGGACGTCGGCCGCCGGGAGGCCGAACTGCGGCGGCTCCTCGCCGCGCAGCAGCCGCCCGCGCCGCCCGTCCCCACCCCCGCGGGGCCGGTCGCGCAGCCGGATTCCCCGCCCGGGTTTCCGGCCCTGCCCGCTCCCGTGGCGCCGACCCCTCCGGTCCTGACGCCCGGAACTCCGCCGCCGGCCTCCGCCTTCGCCTCCACCTCCGCCGCAAGCCCGGGCCGGTGGGCAGCGCACCGGCCCCTGGTGATGAGTACGGCCGCCGGCGCGGTCGTGCTCGCGGCGGTCGTCACGCTCGCGATCCGGTTCGCGGGGGGCGGCGACGCCGGTCGGGCCGCGCCCCCCGCCCCTTCCTCCTCGGCCCCTTCGGCCTCCGCTGCCTCACTGCCCGAGGCGTGGGTCGGTACGTGGTCCGGGGTCGGGCCCGGGACGCCGGACGCGGACGGCATCACCCGGGCGAGGACCGGTGAGTTCGCCGTCACCGTCACGCTGCACGCCGGCGCCGTGGGAGAGCTCGTGGGCCGCCAGGCCAGCGACCTCAAGGAGGTCTCCAGCGGGCGCAATCTCGGATGCACGGAAGCCCTCGAGCTGCGGCAGGTCAGCGGCAACCGGCTGGTCTTCGAAGCGGTGACCAGCCACCCGACCGACCGCGCGGCCACCTTCGAGTGCCCCCGGCGCAACCTCTACGTACTGACCATGGAGACACCGGACCGGCTGACGCTCGAATCGGAGGGGGCCCAGTCGGCCGGCGCTCCTGCGGCCCTGACCCGCAGCCGCTGAACGCCGCGGGCCTACCGGTTCTCCTGCGCCGTACGGTGGCCACCGCGCTGCCCGTCGCGCAGGGCACACCGGGGCGTGGTCCGGACGCGCGTCCGCGCTTCGGGAGCGGTCGCGGATTCGACCGAGGCCCGCAGCAAAAGCCCGTACCCGGCGGCACGGTCGTCCTCCGCCGCCCCATCGGGATGCAGGACGCTCAGCGCGCCGACCACGGGCGGTTCCGCGCCGGGGGCGGCGCAGGTCCCCGGCAGGCGCCTCAGCGGTACGGCCACCAGCGACCAGCCGGGCAGCGGAGAGCGGGTGCGGGCCATGCCGTCGCGACGGACGCGGCGCAGGTCCGCGCGCAACTGGGCGTCGTCGGGACACAGATGGGCCAGCATGGCCAGGCCGGCCGCGTCCGCCCCGAGCGGGGCCTGGCGCAGCATGCCGGTCGCCTCCGGGGCGGAGGCCAGCGCGCGCCGGACCCGGGGCGTGTGGGCGCCGGTGGCCGCGGCGCACAGCCGCTCGCCGCTCAGGGGAGCGTAGGTGTGCAGGAGTACGGGGCAGCCGGTGCGCGCGTGGAGTTCGTTCAGGAGCGTCTCCAGCAGCGGCGAGCGGGGGAGGGCCGCGCCCGGATGCCGCAGGGCCGGGGTGGCCGGTCCCGGCGCCGCCGCGGGGGTGTGGGTCAGCAGCTCGTACTGGCCGTGGCGCGGGCGGCGGCACAGGTCGGCGTCGACCAGCTGGGAGAGGCGCCGGTGGGCTTCGGACTTGCTCAGCCCGGTCTGGTGGATGATCTCCCGGAACCGGTGCGGGCCTGGGCCGAGCCGGCGGACCGCCTGGAGGAACGCGTAGGCCTGGGCGCCGTTCCGCTCGGGCGTGGGCTGCGCGGGGCGGGCGGGTGTGGTCACGCTTCCTCCTGGAGCGTCCGGGTCTGCCTGGGGGTCGGGAGTCCCGGTGGCGCGGCTGCGGCGGTTCGGTTCGCGAGGGCCGTGTCGGCGGTGTCGCCGGTATCGGCCGCGTCGGCCGTGCCGTCGGCGAGCGCCGGCGCGCTTCCCCGGCCGGCATCGGGTGCCGTGCGCCGCCGGACGGCGGACGGTGGCTGAGGACGCCCCCGGAACGCTGCCGGGGCTTTCCTGTTCGCCCGCCTACGGTCCGACTTCTCCCCCGTGGAAGCCGGAACCGTGGCGGCGTACGCGGCCGGGTCCGCACATGCCTCGCGGTGGCGAGGACGGTGGCGGCTCGGCGGCACAAGCAGGATCTTGCTCCAGCCACGCCGTCCATGTCAACAATAGTTAGCACGATCGGCTTTGAGGCGCCGTCAGCACCATTCCGGTGGCGTCCCGGGGCGGTCGGAGGCGCAGCCGGCTCGCGGATCCCGCCGCCGGCTCCGTACCGGCCGCGCGGATCTTGATCCGGTTTGCCCTTGCCCGACCAAAGTCGGGCTGGGAGAGTCTTCCCTGAGAGATTCACCAAGAGGGGGAGTTGACGCCACCCTGCTCGCATCCAGCGGCAGCGGCGGGCCATCGCGGGAAGGTATCGATGAGCGGGGCAGCCGGGGATGAGCACGGGCAGCGGATCGCGGCACGGCTGAACTTCCTGTTCGACCGGATCTACCGCAGGGGCGGCAGCCCGCAGACCACCGAAGAGGTCAGCGCGGCCACCGGTGTGCCCCTCGACCACCTGGCCCGGCTCCGGTCGGGCGAGCCGGCCGAGGACGTTCCGGCCGACGCCGAGCTGTTCCGCGCCCGCCTGGAGCACCTCTTCGAGACGCGTACCACCCCCTCGGGGGACCCGTTCAAGAGGGACGACGTGGCCAAGGCGTGCGACAAGAGCCGCGTGTGGCTGTACAACGTGACCTCGGGGAAGAGCAAGCCGAGCTGGGAATCGACCGTCCAGCTCGCCGCCGTGTTCGGTGTCGAGACCTCCTACTTCGCGGACACCCCCCTGCAGGCCCTCGCCAGGCACTTCGGGGTCGAGGCCGGCGCCGAGTTCTTCCTCGCCCCCGACGACTCCGAGGTCGTACGGGACACGACGGCCCATGTCGAGCTGCTGGCGATGCTGCGCGAGGCCGGGGGCATCCCGGCCCTGCTGGGCCGGATGACGGGCCCGCTGCCGGGGGTGGTGCACGGGGGTCCCGCGGGCGGCTGAGACGGATCCCGCCGGGGCGCGGGCGGACTGCCGAGCGGGCCCCGCCGGCGGTCGGGAGGACTGCGGACGGTCCGGCCGGTCAGTCCATGTGTCGGTCGGCCGAGCCTGCCCACCACTCGCCGAGCGCGAGCAGGTTGTCGGTCCCCGTCGCCTCGTACAGCCGGTTCAGCAGGGTGGTCACCGTCCGTTCGCTGATCTCGAGCCGGCGCGCGACCTCGGCCCGGCCCTTGCCGGCCCGCAGCATCCGGTACAGCGCGCGCGTCTGCGGCGTGGTCACCGCCGCACCTGCGGGCACCGGGCCCCTGCCGCCCTTCCACGGTTCGGAGCGGGCCCAGAGCTGCTGGTACACCGCGACCATGAGCGAGACCACGACCGGGTGGGTGATGCAGTAGGCCGAAGTCGTCGTCCCCTCGGGGTCCTTGGGGTCGGACACGACGACCGTCCGGCCGTCGATGATGATCATGCGGATGAAGTCGGGGACCCGGGTGCGCACCTCCGCTCCCGCGGCCGACATGGTGCTCACCCACTTGCTCTCCGCTTCGCGCTGACGCGCGGAGCTGGGGTAGATCGTGCGGAACTGCTTTCCCTGGCGCACCAGTTCCAGCTCCCGGGCGAGGGACTTCTCCAGGCTCCACGCGGGACGGTCCTTGGGCTGGGCCGACCAGACGCTGGACTCGGTGCCCGAGATGAGGGTGGTCAGCAACCGGTTGGCGTCATCGGCCGAGGCCAGTCGTTCGATGCCCTCCAGAGGGGCCAGCGCCGTCTTCTTCGGCAGGGCGGCGAACAGGTCCGGCACCCCGGACAGCCGCTCCAAGTGCCGGCGTATCGCATCGAGTTCCCGGATCGTGGCGTTCCGTTCCGCCTGATGGACATCGGTGGGCTCGAACCGGCCCGGAACGTACAGGCTGGGAGTGACCAGCTCGAGCGCCAGCAGCTCCTCCAGGGCCGGACGGTCGTCGGGAGAGACCCCGGCCCCGTTCGTGATCTCGAGGTAGAGCTCCTGGGCGGCGCAGGAGAGGGTGACCGGGGGCAGAACGTTTTCGCCTGCTTCGTACAAGACCGAACCCCCCTGAGAGCTTCCACTTGAGGAAGTGCGCCGATGGGAAGACCCGAATTCCTTGATCTTCCCAAGGGGGACGGTACAGGCTGCCGGGTGTGGCCCTCCAGGCACGGACCAGCCTCTTCGCGGCGCAAAACAGGCGCTGAGCTGGGATTCTGTCCCCAGCCGGCCCGGCCCCCGCCGGACCTCGGGCACGCCGGAGGCCGCATACGACCGCTGCCCCGACGAGAGAATCGAGAAGATCATGCGCAACACCCGCAGGCTGTCACGAGCCGTCGCAGGGATCGCCCTGGCCGGTGGTGTCCTCCTTTCCGTGACCGCCCTGGGCGGTACGGCGGCCGCGGACACGCGGTGGGACTCGTCCCCCGCCGACACCCGGTGGGACTCGGCCCCGTCGGACACCCGGTGGGACTCCGCTCCCGCCACCCTTGCGCCGCTCGACACGCGTTGGGACTAGCCTCTGCCTGTGGGCGGCCCGCACCGGGCCGCCGACAGGGCCTCCACCGAGTGCCCGAGCAGGCACATGAGCACCACGAGCACCACAAGAACCACAAGCAGCGCAGAGTACGTACGCAGGATGTCGGAGGGACGAGTCGTGGGGGGCAGCATCCGGGCATCGCTCGGCCTCGCAGCACAGACACTTCGTGAACAGCGGACGCTGCGCAAGGAGCGCAGGGACTTCCGGATCCGGCTCGGCCTCCCGGCGCACCCGACCCAGCACGAGGTGGTCGAAGCGGTCGGCCGCAGCCGAGGCCTGCCCATCCGCATCCTGCACCTGCCGCTGCGCCGGCCCCTGACCGGCGGCCTCCTCCACACGCCCGACGAGCTGATCCTCCTCGTCGACCGGGACTCGCCCAAGACGCTCCAGTCCATCGTCATCGGTCACGAACTCGCGCACATCTACCTCGGTCACGACCCGGAGGAGCACGGGCACGACCTCATGAACGACGAGATCCTCGCGCTCCTCGCGCCCGCGCTGAACCCGGCTGTGAGCCGGATGATGCTGGGCCGCACCTACTTCGACGTCGCCGGTCCCGGCCCCACACACGCCCACCCCCGTGCCGAGGGGGACGCCGCCAACCCCGTCGCCGGTACGCACGCCCACTGCGGCCCGTCCGCGGAACGCCAGGCCGAGATCCTGGGGCGGCTGATGGTCTCCATGATCGTCAACGCGGACGAGCCCGCCCACAGCGCCGAGGCCAACTCGGCCCTCCGCCACAGGGGGACGGGTGTCTGAGGACGCAGCCGACATCGTCTACCTCATCGTCGTGGCCATCGGCATATCCACCACGACGGCCAAGGTCATCGCCTGGCGCCGGGAACGCTCCGGCGCCCTGCGGCTCATCGCCACCTGCTCGGCGGTCGGCGTGGGCGCCTTCCTCTTCGCCACACCCGTCGTCTACCGGGCGGTCGCCGGTGCCACGGGCTCCCCGAACCTCGCCGAACTGCTCGTCTTCTTCTGCATCCTCGGCTTCTTCGCCCACACGCACGTGATGGCGATGCTGTGGCAGCCGGAGCCGATGCCCCCGCTCGCCGGGGTCAGCGCGCTCTCCGTGCGCCTGTCGGTCTACGGCCTGCTCGGCGTCCTGATGCTGGCCGGCTTCCTGTGGTCCGCCACCGGGGACACCCCCCACCCCATGGACTTCAACATCGCCTACGGCCAGGACCCCGGCGCGCTCCTCATGCTCGCCGCCTTCCAGTCCGGCCTCGCCTACGCCTCGCTGGCCACCGCGATCCGCTTCCACCGCAGCGCCCTGCTGTCCGCGCAGCGGGACCCGCGCCTGAGCCGTGCCCTGCACCACATCAGCGTCGCCACCTGGTTCATCGCCGGGTACGTCGTCTGCGTCGGACCGGCCACGCTCGCCGGGGCCCTCGGCTCCCACGCCCTCGACGCGCTGCACAGCCTCGGCCCGGTCTCGGGCACCATCGGCGCGTTCATCATCAATTACGGGTTCTCCGGCGCCGCCGTCGCCGCCTGGCGGGCGGACCGGCGCGACTACATCGCCCTGGCACCGCTGTGGGAGCTGACGCGCCAGGCCGATCCGCGCATGGCGCTTACCGAGCCGAACCGGCTCACCGAACTGGGTTTCTTCGACGTACGGGACTGGCACCTGCTGACCCGGATCGCCGACATCCTCACCGTGGTACAGAGCCTCGGCCCCTACTTCGACGCGGCGCCGGCCGACCGGATCCGGCAGGTGGCGGCCACCGAGCGCTGGACGCAGGCGGACGAGCGGGCCGCGGCCGCGGCGGCGACCCTCCTCGACGCCATCGCCCGCAAGAACGCCGGCGCCGAACCGCCCGCCGCGCCCGCTCCGCTGCCGGGCCGCGGGCTGAGCACCGCCGAGGAACGCGCCCACCTCGTCAAGGTCGCCGGCCGGCTCGGTCACCCGGCCGTACGGGCGGCCGCGGGCGTACCCGTACGGGGCTGACCGGGCGGCCTTCGCGGACCACGGGCGTCCACCCCCGCGGCCCGCCGAACCGCCCGCCTCGCCCTACGGGGCGATGGGCAGCCGGCGCTTGTGGTCGGTGAGCCGGTAGCGGCGGACGATCGTTTCGAAGGCCCGGCCGTCCACCGGCTTGCCTTCCAGGAAGTCGTCGATGTCGTCGTAGGTGACCCCCAGCGCGTCCTCGTCGGCCTTGCCCGGGTCGAGGGTCTCCAGGTCGGCCGTCGGGGTCTTCCACACCAGCTCGGCGGGCGCGCCCAGGGCGTCCGCGACGGCGCGCACGCGGCGCTTGGTCAGGCCGGTCAGCGGGACCAGGTCGGCGGCGCCGTCACCGAACTTGGTGAAGAAGCCGGAGACCGCCTCGGCGGCGTGGTCGGTGCCGACGACCAGGCCGTCGTGCGCGCCGGCCACCGCGTACTGGGCGATCATGCGCTGGCGGGCCTTGATGTTGCCGTGGACGAAGTCCTGGTGGCCGGCGTCGCGGAAGCCCACCCCGGCGGCCAGCGAGGCCTCCAGCGCGGCGTCGCTCGCGGGCTTGATGTCCACGGTCAGCACGTGGTCGGCCCGGATGAAGGAGAGGGCGAGCTGCGCGTCGTGCTCGTCGGCCTGGACCCCGTAGGGCAGCCGCATCGCGTAGAACTGCGCCTCGTGCCCGGCGGCCCGGACACGCTCGACGGCGAGCTGGCACAGCCGGCCGGCGGTGGTGGAGTCGACTCCGCCGCTGATCCCCAGCACGAGGGAGCGCAGCCCGGTGGAGGTCAGCCGCTCGGCGAGGAAGGCCACCCGGCGCTCGATCTCCCGCTCGGCCTCGAAGGTCTCGGCGACCTCGAGCTCCCGGGCGATCTCCTGCTGCAGGGCGATGGACGCCGACTCGCTCACGTCTGCTCCTTGGTTCCGGTGCACGATGTTGTCGCGCCCACCCTACCCAGCGGGTACGTGCCCCTTGCGCCGGGCGGCGGCCGCAGGGGTGCTGCTAGCTTGCGGGCGTGGAACTCTTCTCACGCTCCTGGGCGGCGTTGCGCAAGGCGGTGGCCGAACTGCCCGACGAGGACTTCGCGCGGCCGTCCGGCTGCACGGGCTGGCTCGTACGGGATGTGGTGTGCCACCTGATCATCGACGCCCAGGACGTCCTGATCACCCTCGTCACCCCGGCCGAAACGGAACCGACGCGCGACACGGTGACCTACTGGGACATCGTCGAAGCCCCGACCGGAGACGACCCGCTCGACGCGCTGACCGTCCGCCTTGCCGCCGCCTACCAGGAGCCGGGGCTGCTCAGGTTCCACCTCGACGACGTCGGCTCCGCTGCCGGTCGAGCCGCCGAACTCGCGGATCCCGCGCTCCGGGTCAGCACCCGCGGCGAGGTGCTCACCGCAGGCGATTACCTCTCCGCGTACGTCCTGGAATGGACGCTGCACCACCTCGACCTGATCGCCTGCCTCCCGGAGGCGGCGGACCCGCCCGCCGAGGGGCTCGCCCGGTCACGCGAGCTGCTGGAGAAGATCGCCGGAGCGTCGTTTCCCGCGTCGCTCTCCGACAGGGACGCGCTGCTGCTCGGCACCGGACGACGCCGCCCGACGGAAGCCGAGGAGGCCGAGCTGGGTGACCTGGCGGCGAAGCTGCCGTTCGTCCTCGGCTGACCCGGGCGGTGGGGGCGCAGGGCTCCGGGGGACACCCGTCCAGCGCTTAGGGTTACCTTGATCAACTCGTCGTTGATCGGGGGATCGGGGGAGGCCGATGAACAGCGCGACCGAGGTGTTCCAGCCCTTGCAGGCGGACGATCCGCCTTCCGTGGCCGGCTACCGCCTCGTGGCCCGGCTCGGCGCGGGGGGCATGGGCCGGGTCTACCTGTCGCACACCCAGGGCGGCCGCCCGGTGGCGATCAAGGTGGTACGGCCGGAGCTGTCCGAGGACCCGGCGTTCCGGCGGCGGTTCCGCCGCGAAGTGGAGGCGGCCAGACGGGTCCGGGGGGCGTACACCGCGGAGTTGATCGACGCGGAGGCGGACGGGTCGCCGCCCTGGCTGGCCACCCTCTACGTGCCCGGGCCCTCGCTGGCGGAGGCCGTCGCCCGGCGCGGACCCCTGCCGGTGCCCGCGGTGCTGTGGCTGATGGCGGGAGTGGCCGAGGCACTGCAGGCCATCCACGGAGCGGGCATCGTGCACCGGGACCTGAAGCCGTCGAACGTGCTCCTGGCCGCCGACGGGCCACGGGTCATCGACTTCGGCATCTCGCTCGCGTCCGGTACGACCGCGCCCACCGCCACGGGCAGCGCCATCGGCACGCCCCAGTTCATGGCCCCCGAGCAGGCGCTGGCGGGCGAGAGCACGGCAGCCACCGACGTCTTCGCGCTGGGCCAGACCGCGGGCTTCGCGGCACTGGGCGAGCCGCTGTACGGGGACGGCCCCTCCCCGACCGTGCTGTTCCGGATCGTGCACTCCGAGCCCGACCTGTCCCGGCTGCCGGAGCAGCTCCGTCCGCTGATCGCGCGCTGCCTGGCCGCCGATCCGCAGGAGCGCGCCACCCCGGCGGAGATCGTGGCGTGGTGCCGGCAGCGCCTGGGCGCGGACGCCGACGCGGGCGGCGGCCCCGCCGTCTGGCGCGAGGTGGCGGGGCCGGAGGTGACCATCCCGGCGCCCGTGCCGCATCCGACCCCGGTGCACACGCTGGCGCTGGTCCGCCGGGAGCCGCGACCGCAGTCGCCGGCGCCGGTGCCGGACCGGCCGCAGGAACGGCAGGCGCGCAGGCGGCGTACCGCGCTGACCGTCACCGCGGCGGTGACCGCCGGGACCCTGCTGCTGGCCCTCCTCGTCTGGACGATCGGGGACGCGGCGGGCAGGCTGCGCGAGCGGACGGCGGCCGGGGCCAAGCCGTCGGGCTCGGCCCAGGGGGCGCAGAAGACACCGCCGGCCGGAGTCGGCTCGTCTCCCGGCGGACGGACACCGGGGGCTTCCGGATCCGTACCGAGCCCGTCCCCGCCGGCGAAGCCCGTCCTCGTCCCCTACCCCATGGTGCGCATGGACGAGAAGAATTCGATCGGCGTCAAGGAGCCGGTCCAGCGCGAGGACCGTACCGGTGACATCCGCCTGGCCTGCGAGGGCGTCCGCTGCGCGCTGGAGAGCGACTCCAGCGTGATCACGATGCTGTTCGGCGAGCCGCACGGCTCGATCGAGGAGTGCCGGATCCTCCTCAAGGGCGCCACGGCGCGGAGCTTCTCGCTGGCCCCGGCGGCGGCCGGCAGCGAGTTCTGCGTCAAGCACCCGTCGGGGGACATCGTGTTGCTCGTCCTCCAGATCAAGTCGACGCTGGGACCGGCCCCCTTCGTCGTCGCGGACATGACGGTCTCGCGCGCGGCCTGACGGCTCGAGCGGCCTCCCGAGTCACCCGGCCGGTGCGCCGGCATGCCGATCGGCAGCCGCCTTCCCGGCACGGACCACCGACGGCCGGGAGGCGACGGTGACCACGAGGGAGACCGCGGCGGCGGCCGTGATCGCGGTGCCGGGGCTGAGGTGTTGGGCGGCCGCGCCGGCGAGCGCTGCGCCGAGTCCCTGCCAGGTCATCCGGCCGGCTGACTCGACGCCCTGGACCTGACCGCGTACCGGCTCGGGCGTCAGCTCGAGAAGCCGCTCCTGCAGGGGCAGGGTGGCCGCGAACCCGGCACTGGCGACGAACACCGCGGCGGCCGAGACCAGAACCGGGGGATGGACAGCGAACAGCAGGTAGGGGGCGGCGAGCAGCAGCCGCAGCGCGAAGGCGTGGCGGCGTCGGCCGTCGGCGCTCAGCAGGCGGCCGACGGTCAGGTCCCCGAGGAGCATGCCGGCCGATCCGGCCGCCAGGAGGGTGCCGGCGTGCCCCGGGTCGTAGGAGATGAACAGCGCCTCGCAGCCCACGACCAGACCGTTGGGGACCCACAGGTTCAGCAGCAGCGCCCGCCGGCCGGGGTGGGAGAAGAGCTCGGCGTTCGTCGTCCAGGTCCGGTGCAGGCCGGGGCGGCGGGTGAGACGGATCGAGCGTTCCCGGACGGTGGCCGCCACGGCGGCCAGTCCGAGCCCGGTGAGGACCGCCGCGACGACGAAGACCCCCTGCGGGCTGAGGTGGCGCTGCAGCACGGCGCCGGTGGCGTAGCCGAGGATCGCCATGCCGCCCGAGGTGATGTTCATCAGCGAACGCGCCGGCGCGTAGCCGGAGGCCGGTACGACCTCGGCGAGCAGCCCCATCCTCGTGCCGGTCCCCAGCGACTGGAAGAACCCCAGGACCAGCAGCAGTCCGAACCGGGCCGCCAACGGCAGCCCCGGGATGGCTTGAGCGGCGACACCTGCCAGCGCGACGCACTGGAGCGCGACGAGGGTCCGGCGCGGCCGCTTCCCGTCGGCGACCGACATCAGGGTCAAGGCGCCGAGCACGGTCGCGAACGTGGCCCCGTACATGCTCACGGCCGTCAGGAACGGGGAGTGCGTCTGGTGGTTGACGAGCGTGCCGAGCGCGAAGCCCGACAGGGTCGTGGCGCCGACCGTCAGGGTGAAGCCGGCATAGAGACCGGCGAACTCCCTGTTGCGCAGCAGAGCGCGATAGCCGGGGGCAGGGGCGGGGGTTGGCGCGGTGGTGGGTGCGGGGCTGTCGGAAGGCATGGAATCGGAAGGCATAAAAAAAGCCTCCGGACGCGTGAGTCGTGCGCGCCGAAGGCCAACACCCGCATTCTAGCAGGCCTGATGACTCGGTGGGGTCGGTCAGTCGAGGTGCGGTCGGGGTTTGGGAAGGGAGAACCCGTCGTGGAGGAGCCGGCCGACCAGCGCCCCGCCGAACACGACCACGCCCACCCCGAGCAGCCAGGACTGGATCACGAGGACCGTCCCGAACGGCCCGTAGGTGACGGCGCCGGAAGCGATCAACGGGGAGAAGACCAGCCGCGAGAACAGCCTGAGGCCGAGCAGGCCGACCATGGTGGCCACCGCCCCGGGCAGCAGGGCGCCCCAGGCGACCCGGCCGTCGAGCAGCATCCGCTGCGACCACCAGAAGAACAGGGTGCCGCTCGCCGCGGTGACCAGTCCGCGCGCCGGGGAGTCGCGCCAGACCGGTGTGATCGCGGACAGGTAGAGGAGCCCGATGAGGACGGCGAGCCACACCACGTGCCGCCACCTGGCCCACCAGCGGGCCGGCGGCAGATCCCAGACCCTCTCGTACCCGTTCTGCACCACCGTGCAGAACGAGACGCCGAACACGGCGAGTACGGCGAGGCCGAACGCCGTCGTGGTGCGCCACGCCTGGCCGGGCAGGGCGAACAATCGTTCTATCTCTGCCCTGGCAGCCGTGGACACGCCGAGCCCGTCCCCCAGCCACTGGGCGAACCCCCGCCCGCTCGCCGGGGCCGCCGCGGACACGACGATCAGCAGCGGCACCAGCGTGAGGAAACCGAGCGCCGCGAAACCCAGCGAACGCTGCCACAACTCGACGGCACTGACCTGCCCCCACCGGCGCCCGGCCCGGACACGGCGGATCGCGCGGCGCACCTTACGGAACGGAGACCAGAGCCCGGCGCCGCCGGAGGTGGCTCCCTTCCTGATGGCCATGCGAGGGCACCTCCGTGTGCCGGGCGGCACCACGGGCGCCGTAGGCCGTCGCTCTGTCCCTTCACGGTAGGACCACGCCGTGGGGGAGGCCACTTGCCCGGTAGGGGCGGAAGAACGCGCGCAGCTCCTCCGTGTAGAGCTCGGGCTCCTCGAAGGGGGCGAAGTGCCCGCCGCGCGGAGGCTCGGTCACGCGCGCCACGTTCGCCGTGCGCTCCAGCCACGCACGCGGCGGGCGGACGACGTCACCGCGGAAGAGGGAGAAGCCGGACGGCACCTCGACCCGGCGGGCGTGCTGGGCGGGCGGGATCGCGGCGTTCGCGCGGTACATGCGCATCGACGAGCCGATCGTGCCCGTGAGCCAGAAGATCGTGAGGTTCGTGAGGATCTCGTCCTTCGTGAAGCGCCGCTCGACATCGCCGTCGCAGTCGCTCCAGGCGCGCAGCTTCTCGACGATCCACGCGGCGAGCCCGGCCGGCGAGTCGGTGAGCCCGACGGCGGCGGTCTGCGGCCTGGTGCGGTGCACGGCCGCATAGGCGCCCTCGCTCCCGCCCCACGCCGCGGCGCTCTCGAGCCAGGCGCGCTCCTCGGGCGCGAGGTCCGCCGGGTCGCCGGCGAAGACGGGCAGACCCGCGTCGGTGCGGTGTACGGCCACGACCCGGTCGGGGTGGTCGAGTGCGAGGTACCGGCTCACATGGCTGCCCATGTCCCCGCCCGCGGCACCGAAGTACGGGTAGCCGAGGACGTCCATGAGCCGGGCCCACAGGCCGGCGACGGCGCGGGAGTCGGGGGGCGGGCCGGTGGGACGGTCGGAGTACCCGTAGCCCGGCATGTCGGGCACCACCACGTCGAACGCGTCCGCGGGATCGCCGCCGTGTGCGCCGGGGTCGGTCAGGAGCGGGACGACCTTCGTGTACCGCCAGAACGAATCCGGCCAGCCGTGGCTCAGGACCAGCGGCAGCACGGGCCCCGCCGGTGCGACGGCCCGGGCGTGCACGAAGTGGATCCCGAGGCCGCCGAGCGGGACGCGGAAACGGGGGAGCCGGGCGAGTGCCGCTTCCTGCGCCGGCCAGTCGAAGCCGTCCGCCCAGTAGGCGACGAGCTCGCGGAGGTAGCCGAGGTCGGTCCCGAGGGACCACCCGGCGTCCTCCGGCTCGTCCGGCCACCGCGTCCCGCGCAGCCGCGCCCTCAGGTCCTCGAGCGCCGCGGGGGCGGTCTGCGGGCTGAACGGCGCGGGGCGGGGCAGGGCGTCCGGCATGAGGTGCATGCTAGGGGGTGTCTTACGGATCAGGCCGGATGAGGCACCGGACACCGCGAGCCCGGCCTGATCCGTAAGACACCCCCTGGGGGTGAATGACGGCTCAGGCTCGTACGGCGCCGCCGCCGAAGTCCCACGCTTCGACGTCGCGGTAGCGGATCGGTCCCGGGCCGCGGCCGAAGTTGCTGCCGACCAGGTGCAGGCGTTCGGAGTGCCAGCTGCGCCCGGTGAACGCGCCGAGGGCGGCCGCGGCCTTCACCACGCAGGACGGATCGTCGCGTCCGGAGCGTGCCAGTGTCAGATGGGGACGCAACGGCCGGTCCTCGAAGTCGATACCGCACTGCCTGACCACGGACCGCACGTCGGCGGCGAGCAGGTGCAGCCCTTCCAGGTCCCCGCCGATCCCGCTCCACAGCACCCGCTCGTCGAAGTGCCCGCCGCCGCGCAGTGCCAGTTCCACGGGCCGGCGCGTCGCCGCGAGCTCCGCGAGCGGCGGCCGCAGCAGGGGAACGGCGGTCACCGGGAGCTCGCCGAGGAACGCCAGGGTGATGTGCCAGTCCTCGATGCGGTTCCACCGCATGCGCGGGTACGCGTCGTAGGCGGGGCTCAGTTCCCGCTCCAGCTCCTCCTTGGCGTCGTCGGGCGGGGCGAGGGCGATGAACACCCGAACGGTCGCGGCCGGTATCTCTTCGTTCACAAGGACTTCCTACCGTGCCCGGCGGGCTCAGTCACATCTCCTGCGTGCGCGCAGCGCAGGGCATGCGGCCCGACGCGTCCCGGCCGCCGTCATGGTGTGGTCTGCGTCACGGCGGAGGGTTGTCACGCTTCGCGGGCCTGTGCGGTCTCCGTGGTGTGCGCGGTACCCAAGCCGCGCGCCACGCCCGCTCGACCGAGAGGACGGCAGCCATGGAAACCATGACCGTGGAACGTGTCATCGGGGCCCCCATCGACGACGTGTTCACCTGGCTCACCACGACCACCCACTACACGGCTTCGCCGCTGGTGCTGCGCTGCCGCCTCACGCGGCCCGGCGACGGCGCGCCCTACGGGGTGGGCGCCATCCGCCGTCACCTCTGGCTCATCGGCCTGTTCGAGGAGCGCATCACCCGCTACGACCCGCCGTACGCCACCGAATACGTCGTCGAGCGGAGCCTGCCGCCGTCCCGCCATGAACTCGGCCGCATGACCTTCACCGAGGTGGAGGGCGGCACCCACGTCCAGTGGACCACCCGCGCCGAGATCGGCATCCCGCTGTTCGGCGCCCCCCTCACCCGCCTGATCGCCCGGCCGCTCATCACCCGTACGTTTCGCAACATCCTCGACGCCGCCCACACCGCACTGACCGCCCCGGCAGGCCGTACGTGAGCGGCGGATCCCCCTACCGGGGGTACCGGACGACGAGGAGCGCCTCGACGTCTCCCGCGGGCGCCTGGTACGTGTGAGGCGTGTCAGCGGCCCAGGAGGCGTGTTCGCCCGGGCCGACCCTCAGGGCGGGGGCGCCGAGCGGCCCGACGAGTGCCGTACCGGCCAGGACGACGATGTGCTCGGTGGTGCCGGGCGTGTGAGCCTCCGACTGCTGTGCGGAGCCAGCCCGGATGCGTACCCGGTAGGTTTCGGTGACCGCGGAAGCGTCCTCGAACCGCTCGGTGAGGACCGCGCTGACTGCCGCGCCGGATATCTCGGCGGCCGTCCCGGTCGTGTGCAGCGCGGTGCTGAGCGGTACCTCCAGGGCGGTCGTGAGGGCGTAGAGCGTCTCCAGGGTGGGGTTGCGGCGCCCGCTCTCCAGCTCCGACAGGGTCCCTTTCCCGACCCGGGACCTTCGGGCCAGCTCCGACAGCGACAGCCCGCGCTCTGTCCGCAACGCCCGCAGGCGGGCGCCGACCTGCGCGGCGAGGACCGCGGCGCTGTCGATCGGTCCGGTGGGTCCCATCGGTTCGGCCTCCGCTCGATCCATTCTCTTGGCCCACCCATCGTTCCACACACGGAACGGTGGGTGGGCAGGGCGTGGAGTGACAGCGCTGCCGCTCACCCATGCCCTGGCCCCTGTCAAGGCACGAATTCCCGAGACATGACGTGCGGTCTCTCGATCATGCCTAGTGGACGGTACCGCCAGGCAAGGAGAGACGAGTGGCGACGACTTCTGAGAGCAGCGCGACCCCGTGCGTGCGAGAGCGATGGGCAGCCGCCGACCCGGTGCCGGCGGACTCGGACGGAATTCATCTGGCCCGGTCCGTCACCGCATACGTGCGGCACACAGGAAGGCATCTCCTGCCGGAGCACATGCTGGTCCAGCTGAGCGCCATCCGGCGGCTGCACGCCGCGGGCCGGCCGTTCCTCGACGCTTTTCTCGACTGCATCCTCGACAAACACGAAGGGCGTTTCCGTAACCGCACCTACCTTGCGCTGCCGGTTCTGGAGCTGCTCGTGGAAGGGGATTCCGCGCTCAGCGCGGACCGGATGTCCACCCTGCTCATGTCCGACGTCGTGCACTTCGAGATCCAGGCGGCAGATGACCCGAGCGAGGGGCCCTGCCGGGCCGGCCGGCCGGATCCGGCGACCCTCGGCACACGGCTGCGGCACGCCCTGCGGTTCGTGGCGAAGGGCCTGGGCCGGGCGGAGACCTGCGACCTGCCGTCCCGCATGACGCACATGCCCCGGTCGCGGCTGGCGGATCTCGCCGGTCACCTGCCAAGGCCACCGGCGACGGATGCCTGGCGGTGGTTCGACGCGACCGTCCAGCCCGTGTCCACCGTGCACGACGAGTACTTTTTCATCCGCGTCCTGCAAACCCACGAAATGCTCTTCACCGCGATAGCGGAAGACATGACCGCAGCCATCGCGGCACTGCGCGCGGGGCACCCGGAAGAAGGCGTGAAGCGAATAGACCACGCGGTCGGCATGTTCGAGCGCGCCGCCGTGCTCTTCCGGATCGTCGCCACCATTCGGCCGGAGCAGTTTTCCTCTCTCCGCCAGTACACGCAGGGCGCCAGCGCCATTCAGTCCGAACAGTACAAGCGGTTCGAAATCCTCTGCGGGATTCCCACGCTCCGGCGCCTGCACTCGCCCGCCTTCACGAGCGTTCCCGCAATACGGGCCGCAGCCGAGGACGCCGGCCATGACACCGTCACGAAGGCGTACCTCGACCTGCGCGACGGCGGCGGTCCCGGCCGGGAGGAACTCAATCGCCTCGACGCGGCGCTCAGCCGGCTCGAAAGCGTCCACCAGCGGTGGAAATCGGCCCACCGCGGCCTTGCGGTGCGCATCCTCGGCGAGGAACGCGGCACGGGCCACACCGATGGCGTTCCCTATCTGACCGAATGCCTCGGGAACCGACTGTTCCGGAACCTCGGCACGAGCCTCTGAGCGGGCCCGGGGGCCGGCCGGCAGTGAGCGTTCAGATGCGTCGGGCCCGCACGACCCGGAAGGCGGCGTAGAGGAGGCCGGCGGCCAGGACCAGGACGAGGGAGGTTTCGATGAGCTGCGTGGGCCAGTAGTGCGAGGCCGGGTGGAACTCCGTGTACTGGCCGGTGATGTTCATGTCGGCGGGGCACACGCTCATGTCGTGGGTCCGGGCGAAACAGGCGGCCCTGGGCACGCGCTCACCCGTGGCGGTGAGGAGTCCGGAGTCCGTCATGAACGCGGAGTGGGGTGGGAACGCCGGCCGGCCGGGAAAGGGCGCGGTGTTGGTCTCCACGGGGAGGATCGACCATCGCAGGGCGCCGAGGCCCAGCAGCACCAGCCCGGTGAGCAGACCGGTGACCGACATGGCGAGGAGGGTGCGCCGGACCAGCTGGCCGGCGAGGGCTCCGAGGGCCACGCCGAGCAGGCAGTAGCCGATGAGCACCGGGCCGGAGGCCTCGTACGTCCCGCGGTCGGCCCAGTGGAACTGGTAGGTCCCCGATATCCGGACCCAGCCCAGGCGGTAGACCGCGGCCAGCGCGGCCGCCCCGAGCGCGGACACCGCGGCGGCCACCAGGACCTTCGCGCCGAGCCAGGCCCTGGGCGAGCTCGACTGGGTGAGGGCGAGCCGCCAGGTGCCGCTCTCCAGTTCGCGGGCGGTCATCGGGCCGGCCACGAAGGCCCCCACCAGCAGGGGCAGGAACAGCAGGCCCGTGCTCGCCGCCTCCATGAAGAGCCGCAGCGCGGTGAACCCGTGGTTCGAGGACGGTACGGTCATCCGCCCGGGGTCCGGGTCGCCCGCCCACGCGCGCAGGGCGACGACCGAGGCGAGGCCGAGGACCACGAGGGCGGGCACCGCCCACAGCGTGAGCCGGTGCTGGCGGACCGTGACCCAGTACGGGCCCTTCAGCGTCAGGGCGCTCACGCCTGGCCCCCCGCGGTGGCGAAGGAGCCGTCGAGGGTGAACGACGGGGCGTCGGGTGAACGCAGATGGGCGAGCAAGAGTTCCTCCAGGGACGGGTGCGTCGTCTGCCAGGTCCGGCTGTCGACAGGGCCCCGCAGCCGCACGAGTGCGGTCAGCTGGCGCCCCGCGGTGCGGGCTTCGACGACGGTGTGCGCGGCGAGTTCGGCGGAGGCGGCGGCCGGACCGGTGAGCAGCCGGTGGGCCGCGTGGACCTCGTCGATGGGGCCGGAGAGGCGGATCCGGCCCCCGTCGACGAGGAGGAGGTGGTCACAGGCGCCCTCCAGCTCGGTGAGGATGTGGGAGGACATCACCACGGTGGTGCCGTTCTCGGCGGCGTCGGCCATCAGCGTGCCCATGAGCTGGTGCCGGGCCAGCGGGTCGAGGTCGGCCATCGGCTCGTCCAGGAGGAGCAGGCCGGGGCGCTTGCCGAGGGCCAGGGCCAGGGCGATGCGGGTGCGCTGGCCGCCGGAGAGGGTGCGGACCTTGGCGTACGGGTCGAGTCCTCCGGCCTCGACGATCCGCTCCGCCGCCGTCGCGTCCCAGCGGCCCGGGTTGAGCTCGCGGCCCATGCGCAGGGTCTCGCCGACGGTGAGCTGCGGGTAGAGGGGCTTGTCCTGGGCCACGTACGCCGACCTCTCCTGCGGCGCAGTGCGCAGAGTGCCCTCGGTGGGGACGGCCAGCTCGGCCGCAAGGGCCAACAGGCTTGACTTCCCGGCACCGTTGGGGCCGACGAGCGCGCACACCCCGCCTTCGGGCAGCCGGAAGGAGCAGTCGCGCAGCGCCCACCCTCCCCGGCGTCCGTAGCGCAGGCCGAGGCCTTCCGCCTCGATCACGGTTTCCGTCATGCGTCGCCGTCTCCCTCGAAGTGTTGTTCCAGTACGGATGTGAAGAGCGCGGCCACGTCGTCCCGTTCCATCCCCGCGTCCCGGGCGCGCCGCGCCCAGTCGGCGAGTTCGTCGCGCAGCGGAGAGTCGGCCGGGGCGCTGCCCAGGGACCTGCGAATGAAGGTGCCCAGGCCCCGCTTCGCCTCCACGAGCCCTTCGCGTTCCAGTTCGCGGTAGGCCTTGAGGACGGTGTTCGGGTTGATGGCGGTGGCCTCCACGACCTCGCGCGCCGCTGGCAATTTGTCGCCGGGCTCCAACAGCCCCAGCCGCAGGGCCCGTTTGGTCTGCTGGACGATCTGCAGGTACGTGGCGATGCCGCTGCGCCGGTCGATGCGGTATTCCAGCACGCCTGCATCACCCTTTCACTAGGTAAGTAGTGAAAGGGTGATGCAGGGGCGCGGTCCGTGTCAACCTCAACCGGTCGGCAGTCGCCCGTCGTTGTGTTCGAATCGCGCGGAATCCGCGATTCAGGGACGTTGTCCTGCCGCAGTCGGGAGGATGGGGCCATGAACCGTCGCGATGTGGGACCGGGCGGACCCCGCCCGGTGGTGGTGCGGGTGCGGGTGCCGGTGGAGCCGGTGGAAGCCGCGGTCGAAGCCGACGCCGTGGACGCCGTGACCCGGGCGGGCGACGTGGTGGTGCGCGGTCCGTTGTTCGGGGTGGCGGCGCAGTCCGCCGAGGACGGGCCCCGGTGGCGGGTGGTCATCGAGATGACGGCGGGCTGCCCGCAGCTGGCGCGCGACGGGCTGAACTCACTGTTGTGGTTCCGGGCGAAGGACGAAGCGCACGACAAGGCGGAGCGGCGGGCCCTGCTGGCCGCGGTCGCCCGGCTGGAGAAGGAGCGGGTCGACGAACTCGCCGCGGCCGGAACCCGCTACCGGGTCGTGCGCGCCGAGGAGTACGCCGGCACGGGCCCGGACGGCATCGAGCAGCCACGGCCGACCGACCCGGAGCCGCCGGTCCCCGAGTGGGACCGTGCGACCAGGGACACGGCGGTCGACGACGGCCTGGTCCTGAACCCGGACGCGCCCGTCACCCCGAGCCAGGCCCTCGAGCAGCTGGCGCTGCGCGGCCTGTGCTACACCGGTGAACGCTTCCCCCCGGACGTGCGCGGTGACGCACTGCGCGCGTTGGACACCCACCCGGACGTGCTCCTGCTGCCCCCTACGTTCACGGTCGTGGAGCAGAGCACGGGCGGCTGGAGGCCGGTCAGCGGCCCGCACGCGACCGCGCACGCCGCCCGGAAGTCGCTGGACTTCGCCCTCACGTGGATGTGGCCGCGCATGCACGGGCACATTCCCCCGGGCGTCCCCCCGCGCACCGACGCCCGAACCGGTCTTCCCGACGGAGAACCGTCGGCCGGCGCGAGGAACGCGGAGCTGGCCGCGTACGCACGGGCGGCCGACACGCTCCGGGCCGGGCGCGTCAACCGGCTGGAATTCCAGGGCACCGTGTACCAGATCGCCCGCACCCGCCGCCTGCTGCGCTGGGGTCCCGACGGGCCCGAGGGCCCGCGCCCGTCCGACACCAACAGCCAGGACCCCACACGCATCCACCCCGGGCTCGACGAGGACGGCCACGTCATCCCCGAGCACTGACCCCGCCCCCGTCCCCCTCCGCACCTGCGCATGCCGGCGGGGGCGGGCTGCCCAGCGAGCCCCGGCGCCCGTGTCGGGTGCCGGCCGCCGGACCCTCCCGTCAGTCCTCGAGCAGCCGCCATGCGGTGAGGGCGAGCCTGACCCGCGTCAGTCCGGTGGGTTCGGTGAGCTCGACGTCCAGGGTCTTCGCGATCTGTTCGAGCCTGCGGGCGACGCTGCTGTGGTGCAGGTGGAGGAGGTCGGCAGCCCGGCGCAGGGAGCCGGTGGCGCAGTAGGCGTCCAGGGTCTCCATGTCTTCCGGGTTGCCGGCGACCCGGGCGACGGCGGCCACGTCGGCGTTGTCGCGCGAGGTCGCCCTGGGCACCTCGGCCAGGAGCGCCAGCGCGCCCAAGTCGGCGTAGTCGACGACCGGTTCGCGGGGACCGGTGAAGCGCAGGGCGGTGCGGGCCTGCCGCCAGGAACGGTCGGGGCTCCGCGCGGCGCCGATGCCCGCGCGTACGCCCGCCGGAAACCGGGCCGGGTCGATGACGGTGCTCAGGATGACGCCCACGCCGGCCAGAGGAGCCGCCTTGACATGGCCGGCCGGGCAGACCAGACCGCCGATCCGGTCGAGCGGGAGCCCGGACCGTACGGCGGCGACGCGCACCGGCAGATCGACGGCGAAACCCAGCAGCCGCAGCGCCCGGGCCCGGGCCGCCTCGTCGCTGTCGGAGCTGATCACCAGTTCCACCAGTGCGGGGTCGGCCATGGTGGTGCGCGCCGGGCCGTACCGCTCGACGACCGCCGCGGCGGCGAGGGCGAGCCGTTCCAGCAGCACCTCGTCGAGCGGATGGGGCGGGCCGGGGCGTTCCAGCCACACCGTCCCGATCTCCTCCTCGTCGAGCGTCACCGGCACCGTGGTGGACGCGGGCGCCGGCGGCGCCGACGCCTCCCTGCCGTCGGGAGAGACGCGAACCGGGCGCCCGGTGCCGTGGAGCCGGATCCCGGCCACGCACTCGGCCAGGCCCGCCGACGCCCGGGCGAGCGCCGGGAGGTCCACCCGCCGGCGCATCAGCGTGTCGTAGAACGCGATGACGCGGATCGCGCCTTCGGCGTACGGATCAAGTCCTGACAGCCGTACGGCCAGTGCCTCCATGTCAGAAGGATAGAAGGGGACATGAGGGCAGGGGCCCGCCGGGCGGCGCGTGATCAGGGCCGGATGCGCGACGGATGGCGGATGAACCCCGGTGGGACGGCGATCAGGATGGTCGTCATGGATCCCGAACTCGAAGCGTTCCTCCCGTTCCTCCCGCAACTCGACATGAACGACCCCGTCGCGGCACGCAAGGAATTCGCCGAGCGCGCCGCCGCGGCGCCGGCACCGGACACCTCGGACCTGGAGGTCACCGACCGCACGGTGCCCGCCGATCCGGACGTGCCGGTGCGCATCTACCGCCCGCACCGCGCACACGGTGGCGCCGTCGTCTGGCTGCACGGCGGCGGCGGGGTCTTCGGTGACCTGGACACCGAACACCCCTGGGCCGCCCGGATCGCGGCCCTCTCCGGGGCGGTGGTGATCTCGGTGGGCTACCGCCTCGCGCCCGAGGACCCCTTCCCGGCCGCCCTGGACGACACCTACGCCGTACTCGTCTGGGCGGCCGAGAACGCCGCCGAACTGGGCATCGACCCGGCGCGCATCGCCGTCGGCGGTCACAGCGCCGGCGCGAACATCTCGGCCGCGGTGGCCCTGCGGGCACGTGACGAGCAGGGGCCGGGGATCTGCTTCCAACTGCTCAACCAGCCGGGACTGGACGACCGGCAGGAGACGTGGTCGGCGCGGAACTTCACCGACACGCCCTGGTTCAACCACGACCGGATCGCAGCGGTGTGGCGGCACTACCTGGGCTCCCGGCCCGCCACGCCGTACGCCGCCCCCGCGCGGGCCGCCGATCTGTCCGGCCTGCCACCGGCCTACATCGCCACCGCGGAGTTCTGTCCCAACCGCGACGAGGGCATCGAGTACGCGCTGCGCCTGCTCCGGGCGGGCGTGCCGGTCGAGCTCCACCAATGGCCCGGAACCTTCCACGGATCGCAGGCGATCCTGTCCGCCGAGATCTCGCAGCGGCAGAACGCCGAACTGGGCGCCGCCCTGCGCCGCGCCCTGGCCCGGTGAGCCGTGGCCGCCGAACAGCCGAAGAAAGAGGCTCCGTTGTACCCCTCGATGACGAAAGGACGGATGACGCAGTGAAGATCCGACTGGTGGTGTGCGCGAGCGTGGCCGCGCTGAGCGTCTGCGCCGGCACGGTGGCGGCAGCCCCCGTGCCCCACGAGGCAGAGAACGCGTCGCCCAACGGCGCGAGCCCCTCGCCCCGTTTTGACCCCGCAGAGCTGAAGTCCGCCATGGACGGTGTCCACCGTGCGGGGATGCCGGGCCTCTTCGCCGAAGTACGCGACGGCGACCGGACATGGCGCGGCGCCTCCGGGGTCGCCGATCTCGCGACCGGCCGTCCCGTCAGGCCCGACATGCGACAGCGCGTCGGCAGCATCACGAAGAGCTTCACCGCCGCGGCCGTCATGCAGCAGGTGGAGCAGGGCCGGATCCGGCTCGACGCGCCGATCGGCGGCTATCTGCCACACCTGGTTCCGGGAGAACGCGGCCAGAAGATCACGGTCCGGATGCTCCTCAACCACACCAGTGGCCTCCCCGACTACATCCCCTACGCCTTCCCGTCCATCCGGCAGTACCCCTCGCCGCAGGCGTCCGCGAGCCTGGACGAGAACCGGTTCCGCCATTTCCGCCCGGCCGAGCTGATCGAGCTGGGACTCGCGGCGCCCCCCGCCGGCGAGCCCGGAGGCCCCATCGGGGTCTACTCCAACACCAATTACCAGCTCCTCGGCCAACTCCTGGAACGGGTGACCGGCACCACGGCCGAGGAGTACATCACCCGCAACGTCATCCAGCGTGCCGGCCTCCGGCACACGGAGTTCCCGGCCGGGACCCGGATCAACGGCCCGCACGCGCGGATGTACGAGTCCCTGTACGGCGCGATCGACCCGCCGCGCGACTACAGCGTCTACGACATGTCCTGGACCGGCACGGGGGCCGCGCTGGTGTCGACCATGGAAGACGTCAACCGCTTCTACGGCAAGCTGCTCGCCGGCGAGATCGTCAGCCGGTCGTCGCTGGCGCAGATGCAGCGCACGGTCCCGGTCCGCGCCCTGGACGGGACGATGATCAACTACGGCCTCGGTCTGCACAAGGTCAGCGTCGAGGGGTGCGGCACCTTCTGGGGCAGCGACGGTACGGTCTGGGGAGCCAGGACGATGGCCCTGACCCGGGACGACGGCAAGCGGCAGATGTCCGTGGCGCTCAACCTCGAGCGGTGGAACAAGCCGGACTCCTCCGGCAAGCCGCAGCCCCACCCCATCGACGGTGCGTTGTCCGCGCTGTACCGGCAGGCGATGTGCGGCGACACGACCGCCCAACGGGGCGAGGACACGCCGTAGTCCGGGTCCTTCCCCCGCTGCCGGTCTCCCGACGGTCGTGCAACTTCCTTGCGGGCCGCGCAAGGAAGTTGACCACCGGATGGGCCGTAACCCGGAGGGCGCCCACGGGTTAGCAGCACGGAAGACGAGGGAGATCTCATGGCGCAGCGGCACACGGCGTCCTTACGGCTGCGCCTCCGGTACCGGTTCGACAACCTGGTGGCCGGGGGAACCACCGCGCTCATCGGCTGGTTCGCCCTGGCCTGCCTCACCGTCGTGGTCCCGGCGAGCACGGTGCTCGTCTGGGCCGACCGGTCCGCCCCGAGGACCCTTTCCGGCCGGCTCGCGGCCGTGTGGGTGAGTGTCGGACAAACGCTCAAGATCGGGGGAGCGGTCGGTTCCCCCCTCTACGTGCTGGCCTCCGTCGCGCTCGCCCTCGTCGCCCTGCTGTTCGTGTCCACGCTGGTCAGTCTGATCACCACCGGCATCAACCGGCGCATCATGCAGCTCCGCCGCGGTCATTCCACCGTGCTGGAATCCGGGCACACCGTCGTGCTGGGCTGGTCCGACCAGATCTTCCCGGTGGTCGGGGAGCTGGTGGCGGCCCATGCCAACCAGCGCACGTCGGCCATCGCCGTCCTCGCGCCGATGGACAAAGTGGAGATGGAGGACGAGATCTCCACCTCCGTCCCCGACCCCGGCACCACGAGGATCATCTGCCGCAACGGCCGCACCACCGACCCGGCGGAGCTGGCCCGGGTGAGCCCGCAGACCGCGAAGGCCGTGCTCGTCCTGCCCCCCGACGGCGACACGGGCGACGCCCACGTGGTGAAGACGCTGCTCGCCCTCGACGCGGCGGTCCCCGAGCCCGGTCAGGCGGTGGTGGTCGCCGCCGTCCGCCACACCCGCAACCACCTCACCGCCCGGCTGGCCGCCGGGCGCCGCGGGCACGTCCTGTGCGTCGACGACATCATCGCCCGGCTCCTCGTCCAGACCGCCCGCCAGCCAGGCCTCTCGCTCGTCTACCAGGAGCTGCTCGACTTCGCGGGCGACGAGTTCTACACCGCCGCGCCCCACGGCCTCACCGGACGCACCTTCGGGGAGGCCCTGCAGGCGTTCACCACGTCCTCGGTGGTCGGTCTGCTGCACGCCGACGGCGCCGTCGTACTCAATCCGGACTCCGCTACGGTGATCGGCCCGAGCGACCGGATCATCCTCGTCTCCCGGGACGACGACACGGCCGTACCGCAAGACGCCGCCTCCTGCGTGGACGAGGACGCCATCGTCACGGCCCGTCCCCGGACGCCCGTCGCCGAACGCCTGCTGCTCCTCGGCTGGAACCGCCGCGCCCCGCTCATCGTGGAACAGCTCGACCAGTTCGTGAGCCCCGGATCCACCCTGGACGTCGTGTCCCTGGGCGGCGGCGGGGACGGGACGACACCCACCGGCTCGGACGTCGCGGGGACGCACAGCCGGCTCGAAGTCTTCTTCCACAACGGGGACATCACCGACCCCCGGGTGCTGGCCAAGCTCGACGTGCCGTCGTACGACAGTGTGATCGTCATCGGCGAGGCGGAGCGCGACGCCGCACTGCCGGCCGCCGCGGACACCGAGCCGGAGACCGGGACCGGGACGGACGACCGCACGCTGGTCACACTGCTGCACCTGCGGGCGATCGGGGAAGCCGCGGACCGCGAGCTCTCGCTCACCACCGAGATGTCCGACGACTGCAACCGGCTGCTCGCCCCCGCCCGCGACGGCGCCGACTTCATCGTCAGCGGCCGGCTGATCAGTCTGCTCATGACCCAGATCTCGGAGAGCCCCTACCTCGCCGACGTCTTCGAGGAACTGTTCGAGGCGGAGGGGAACGAGCTCCACCTGAAACCCGTCGCCGACTACGTACGGACCGACCGCGAGGTGGCCTTCGCCACCCTCGTCGAGTCGGCGCGCCGCCGCCGCGAATGCGCGGTCGGCTACCGGCTGCGCGCGCAGGCCGCCACGGGCCCCGCGTACGGCGTACGGCTCAATCCGGACAAGCGGGAGCGGGTCCGCTTCGGCGAGCACGACTGGCTGATCGTGCTCGCCGAAAGCTGAAGGCAGGCCCACTCCGCCCGGTCAGAGCGTCGTGTGGACCTCCAGGGCGGTCCGTACGGCTGATTCCACGGCCCCTTCGATCCACGCCGGCTTGACGGAGGTGTGGCATCCGGCGAAGTGCAGGCTGCCCTCGGCCGTGCGGACGTGCGGGAAGAGCTCTGTGTGCTGGCCGGGCAGCAGCACCGAGGCCTCACCGTAGGCGTACGGGTCGCGCATCCAGGACTGGGTGCGCCCGACGCCGGTGTAGAACACCTCGATCCGCTGCCCGAACACCTCCTGGACACCGGCGAGCGCGCGCGGGTAGCGCTCGTCGTCGTCCAGGGAGTCCCACTTCAGGGCGTCGTCCGACCAGCTGTAGGAGGCGAGCACGACCCCGCCCGCGCTGCCTTCCACCGGGTAGGAGGGCTGGAACATGAAGCGGTTGGGGTTGTCGGTGGCCGAGCCGCCGCCGATGACCCCGGCCGCCTCGGGCTGGTCGCGGGTGACCCGTCGGCAGGCCGCATAGTGTGCCCGCTGGGCGCTGGAGATGCCGCGCCGGGAGACCGAGGAGTGGGCGCCCAGCAGCGCGCCGTCCTCCGGGGTCTGCCCGAGCTGGTACTTGCGGTACAGGCCGGGCTGTACGGCTTCCAGCTCGCGCTTCCAGTCGGCTTCGTCGAACTCCCACCAGCGGCGGCTGAATTCCAGCAGCACCTTCGTGGCCGCGTCGTAGTGCAGTTCGGTGATCGCGCGCCGCTTGCCGTAGGAGAGCGCGGGGGTGACCGGGATGTGGCGCAGACCCGAGAAGGGAACGGTGACGATCGCCGTGTCACCGGTGAAGGTCTCGCGCTGTACGGCGCCGCCCCCGCGGCCCTCGGAGACGGTCTCGATGCTGACCTCGCCCTCCCCGTGGGTGATCCGGGTGGCGCGCCGGTCGAGCCGCACGAGGTCCTTGACGCGGGCGTAGAGCGCGTCGGCCAGGGTGGCGGTGCCGCCCGGCAGTTCGAAGAAGGCGGTGTCCGGGCTGATCAGCGAGGCGCCGATGAAGCTGTGCACGAAGGCGAGGTGGAGCCGGGAGGTGAGGTTCTCGACGGTGCCGATCAGGTCGATGGTCCGTTCGTCGAGCTGCGCCTCCTCGGTGAGGTAGCGGTACATCGACATGTGGCCGTAGCGCTGGATGACGCGGGCCCAGCCCTCGACGAGCGCCTTGTCCTTCTTGCCCTCGATCTCCTTGCGCACGGGGGCGAAGGCATTGCGGACGATCTGCGCAGCAGGGAGGGACTCGTAGGCCGCCGGGACTCCGAAGGAGCGGTTGAGCGCCTGCGGGCTGCGCGCGTAGTCGGCGCGGCGGACGCGGATGCCGTTGACGAAGATCCACGTGCGGTAGGCGGGGCGGCCGGAGCCGTCGACGTCGACCAGGTGGAAGCGCCTGCGCTTCAGGCCGAGGCTGTCGATCAGGCCGGTGACCAGCGGGTGGCTGTCGGGGATGCGCATGGCCCCGGCCTCGGCGTACTGCTTGGGGTCGGCGAAGGGGGCCGCGGACTTCTCGTGACCGCCGGTACGGAAGGTCTTGATCCGGCCGCCCACCCGGTTGCCGTTGGCCTCGATGACGGTGACCTGGTGTCCGGCCTCGCGCAGCAGGTGCGCGGCGGTGAGCCCGGCCGGCCCGGCGCCGACGATCAGCACCTTCTTGCGGGTACGGGACCGGGGCAGGCCGTTCTTCAGGAGGATGTCGGCGTAACGGGGCACCAGGGGCTGGTCGTCCTCGTCCCGTACGAGCACGGCCCGGGCGATGGTGAGGCAGGTCTCCCAGTCGGGGCGCGCGGTGCCGGACGGCGCCTTCGGGGTCTCGGCGGACGCGGCGGCGACCGTCAGCGCCCCGGCTCCCGCGACGGCGGCAGCGCCGGCGATGACGGTACGGCGGGAGGGGCGGCGGGCGGGTGCCGGGGCGGCCTCGTCCGAGGGGCCGGGCGTGGGGCCGGGTTCGATGATCATGGCTCAACTCTCGCGGCCCGCGCGCGCCTTGAACGCCCAAAGGCGCCGGGGTGGGGAACAATCACCCGGACGTGCGCTACCGGCGTCCCCACGCTGACGAACTGGGATTCGTGCCGCGATGGCCGCCGGACGCGGCCGCCCCCGACCCCGGTGGAGTCGGCAGGTCAGCGGGGCGCCGCCAGCAGCGCGAGCACCTTGCCGAGCTGCTCGCGCACCCCCTCATCGATGATGACGCCGTCCGGCCCCACCATCTGACGGTCCACCGGCAGCCGCAGGCACGCCGACTCCACGATGTCGGCGCCGGTGTAGCCGAGCACCGTCCGCAGCGTGGCCTCCGCTCCCTGACCGCGTCCGGCGGCGGCCGCGTTGACCCAGGCGACGGGCTTGTCGCAGATCTCGGTGCCGCCGACCGTCCAGTCCAGCAGGTTCTTGAACGAACCCGGCAGGGTGCCCGCGTACTCCGGGGTGCAGATGAGGACCGCGGCCGCCTCGTCGATCGCCGCACGCAACCCGGCGACCGCGGTGGGCAGCGGGTCGGTGTCCTCGTCGGGGTTGAAGTGCGGAAGGGCCGCCAAGCCGTCGTACAGCACGGTGCGCAGCTGCGAGGGGGCCACCGCCTGCGCGGTGCGGAGCACGGACTCGTTGGAGGAACCGGCCCGCAGGCTACCGGACAGCAAAAGGATCACAGGTGGCGTGGACATCCCTCCAACCTACTTCCCCCCAGCCGCACTTCGACGGCTCCGGCCGCGATGCGTCAGATACGCCCTGCAGCAGCGCCGGACGCGATGAAGGTGTGATGATCAAGGGATTTCGCGCCATGCGGTAGGTTCCGAGATCGGATTGCCGGAACATCAGATCGAGGAGCAGGGCGTGCGCATACGCAACGCAGCGGCGGTAGGGGCGCTCATTCTGGGGGCCTCGCTGCTGGAGGTGCCGGGTGCGGTCGCCGCGGACGACAGCGTGGCGCTCACCGCTACCTTCAACGACCCCGCCGGGACGACCGCGCAGCAGGACGCGATCCGCAACGAGCTGATCTCCCTGATCGACCGGACGCCCGCCGGTGCGGAGATCAACGGGTCGATGTACCTGTTCACCGACGGCGGCGTCGGCAACGCGCTCATCGCGGCGAAGAAGCGCGGCGTGAAGGTCAAGCTCATCGTGGACGGCGACGCGGTGGCGGCCACCGGCCCGGACGGCAAGGCCACCGGCTCGGAGTACGCGGCGCTCGCCGCGGCGACCGGCCTGGGAACGGACCTCGCCGCCGATTCGTGGGTGCTGGCCTGCCCGGTGACCCGCGGCTGCATCGGCAACCGGAACCTGGGCGGTGGCGACGACGGCGCCATCAACCACAACAAGTTCCTGCTCTTCTCCAAGGTGGGCAGCACCGACAAGGTGGTCTTCCAGACCTCGGCGAACCTCACCACCAGCCAACGGCGCAACCTCTTCAACAACGCCGTGACCATCCCGGACGCGGGCTCCGGGCTCTACGCGGCGTACCTGGCCTACTGGCAGGACATGCGCGCCTACGGCTCCTCCGGAGACGGCCTGGCCACGTACTACAAGACCACGGACTCGGGACCGTACAAGACGTACTTCTTCCCGCGGCAGGAGAGGACCGGGACGACGTACTCCACCGACCCCGGCACCGACACCGTGGTCTCGCTGCTGAACAACGTGGACTGCGCGGGCGGGACCACCAGGATCCGGATCGGCATGTACGCCTTCACCCGTTCCCAGGTGGCGGACAGGCTCGTGCAGCTGAAGGGCGCCGGCTGCCGGGTGGAGCTCCTGCACAACGGGGAGGACGGAAACCTCGGCAGCGCCGTACGGGACACGATCGCCGGCCGGCTCGACTACGCGGCACGGTGCGCGGGCACCGCCACCGACGCCGCCGGAGTGGCGCGGACGATCGGCATCCACTCCAAGTACCTGCTGATCGAGGGCACTTACCTGGGCGGAGCCAACCGCAAGCTGGTCTTCACGGGCAGCCACAACTACACCTACCCGAACCTGCGCTCGCACGACGAGACCCTGCTGAAGATCGACAACGCGGCGGTGTACGACGCGTTCGCGGCGAACTTCGAGTCCATCAAGGCGGGCCCGCACTGCACGGCCTGGTGACTCGCGGTGCCGTGAGGTGACCTGGCACCCTCCGGCCCGGGGGTACTTCGGCGACGCGGCCTACCGTGTCATGGCCTGGCCGCCGATGCCGGGGGCGCCCGCGAGCTGGCCCTGCCACCAGGACGCGGCCTCGGCGTGGTCCATCGCCGCCCAGTCGGGGGTCCGCTCCACCTGGGCCCGGCCCAGCCGGCGTGCCAGGGCGACCAGCTCCCGGCCGGCCGCCCCCCGCGCGGCCTGGTAGCCGTGGAGCAGCTGCGCCCAGGAGCCGGACCGGCGCCACGCGGACTCGAAGGCGGCGGCGTCCTGGAGCGCCTTGGCCGCCCCGCTCGTGTTGTGCGGGCGCACCACGGTCGCGGCGTCGCCCGCCAGCAGCAGGCGCCCGGCGGCGGTACGGGCGGTTTCCAGGTCGTAGATGGGCTGGACGAAGGTGTCCGCCGGCTCGGTCAGCGCGATCACGCGGGCCCAGTACGGCGGGAACTCGCGGTCGAGCAAACCGGCCAGATGGGCGGTGAGTTCCTCGGTCACCTTCCCCGGCGGAAAGCTCGTCGGGTCGTCGTAAGGCAGCCGCGCCGTCCGCGGCGGCATGGCGTACAGGACCCAGTTCACCCGGGGGCCGCCCGGTCCCGGGATGCGGTAGACGACGCAGCTCCCGCCGGGGAAGCAGACGGTGGTCACCGCCTCGGCGGGCCAGTCGCCGTCGCCGAGCGCGTCCAGCCGCCGGGCGTCGAAGTTGCCCCGCCAGCACACGTAGCCGGCGTAGTGCGGCCGGGACTGCGCGCAGACCGCCTCGCGCACCACCGAGCGGTACCCGTCCGCGCCGACGACCAGGTCGTACCGCTCGACGGCACCGTCCGCCAGCCGCACCTCGGCGCGGTCCTCACCGTCTGCCCCGGTCACGCTGGTCACGGTCACGCCCTGCCGGTAGAGCACGGTGTCCGGCGTCGCCTCCCGCAGCCCCCGCCAGAGCAGGCCCCAGTGGTACGAGTGGAAGGGGAACGGCTGCTCCCAGAACACCCGCCCGGCCGGCCCGGCCCCGTCCCGCACCACCCACCTGCGGCGGGTCAGCCGGTGCGCCGGGATGCCGGCGGGCAGGGCGCCGACCGCGGTGAGCTCGGCGGCCCGTTCGTCGTGGATGCACAGCCCCAGTCCGCGGTCCGCCAGCCGCCCCCGGGTGCGCTCCAGCACCCTCACCTCGGCCGCACCCGCGCGCGCCGCCGCCGAGGCGAACGCGCAGCCCGCAATGCTTCCACCGACCACCGCGACGGTACCGTCTCGCATGGCTGCTCCCTCTGCGATCCACCGGGGCCGCCACCTTACCGGCCGCTCCGGGGCCTGTTCAGCCCCTTACCCACGGCCCCCTGGCCACCTCACCTGATGCGCGGTCCGCGGGTATGGGAGAAGCTGGGGGTGGCCGCGTACCGATGGCGGACAGGCAGGCGAGGTGGTCTCGTGGATGCTTCACTCGCGGATGCTTCAGGAGAAGGCCGGCGCGTACGGATGTCTCGGCCCGCGGCGCGTACGGCGCGTACGGCGCGTGTGGCCACCCTGCTGTTCTCGGCGGCGGCGCTCGTGGCGGCCGTCGTCCCGGCCTCGGCACAGAGCCCGGCCACACCGGCCCCGACGCCGGATCCCGTCGTGGTCGTCGACTGTTCCGCACAGGCGCAGGTGCGACCCGAGGAGTACCTGCTGGCCTGCGGCGACGGCAACAACCGCCTCGTCGGGCTCCGCTGGGACACCTGGGGGCAGCGGACCGCGACGGCCACCGGAACCGACATGGTGAACGACTGCCGTCCGTACTGCGCGGCGGGGCGCTTCCGCCCCTACCCGGTCACGGTGACCCTGAGTGACCCGCAGCGCTGGCCCGACCATCCCGACCTGCAGCGTTTCACCCTGATCCGGATCCTGTACACAGACACCGCGCCGTCCCCGGTGCTCAAGGACGTGACGTACAAGCTCGTGTACTGAATCCGGCACCGGGTCACGGCCGGCCCACCCCGCACAATGGAGGCCGACGACTGGGAGGGGTGCGGGATGCCGGACGAGCAGGCCTCCGTGCGGGTGGAGCGGGACGGACCGGTGTTCACCGTGATCCTGAGCAGACCGGAGGTCCGCAACGCCGTGGACGGTCCTACGGCGGCGCGCCTCGCCGAGGCGTTCCGGGCGTTCGAGGCGGACGAGGACGCGGCCGTCGCCGTGCTGTGGGGCGAGGGCGGGACCTTCTGCGCGGGCGCCGACCTGAAGGCCATCGGCACCGAACGCGGCAATCAGGTGCTCGCCTCCGGCGACGGGCCCATGGGGCCCACCCGGATGCGGCTGGGCAAGCCGGTGATCGCGGCCGTCGCCGGGCACGCGGTGGCCGGGGGTCTGGAACTGGCGCTCTGGTGCGATCTGCGCGTCGCGGAGGAGGACGCGGTCTTCGGCGTGTTCTGCCGCCGCTGGGGCGTGCCGCTGATCGACGGCGGCACGGTGCGGCTGCCCCGCCTGATCGGTGAGAGCCGCGCCATGGATCTGATCCTGACGGGCCGTCCGGTCACCGCCACCGAAGCGCACGCGATGGGGCTCGCCAACCGTGTGGTGCCCACCGGGCGGTCCCGTGCGGCCGCGGAGGCGCTGGCCCGCGAGATCGCCGCGTTCCCCCAGCTGTGCCTGCGCCACGACCGGCTGTCCGTCCTCGAACAGCACGGTCGGGGCGAGGTGGAGGCCCTGGCCTGGGAGTACCGGCACGGCCTGGTGCCCCTGGCCGCGGGTGAGACCCGGGCGGGCGCGGGCCGGTTCGCCTCGGGCGCGGGGCGGCACGGCGCGTTCGAGGAGTGAGCGGTCGCGCCGGGCGGGCGTGCCCCGGGGTGCCGGCCGCGCTGCCGGATCAGGCGTGTGCGGATCAGGCGTGTGGCCCGACGGTGACCGTGCCGATGGTGAGGTCGCCGACGCCTTCCAGGATGGCGGCCGTACGCTCCGACTCGTGCTCCAGGGCCCGGCGGTGGGCCGCGTCCAGCGGGGCGAGCGGCTCCACCGTGATCGCGATGCGGCGGTCCGTAAGGCGCTGGTGGCACCCCCCGGCGACCGTGCCGTCGACCAGCAGGACGGGGTAGCCGGGCGAGTGACTCGGCGGCGCCGGCCGGGACGCAGGCGGGGTTGGTGTAGGTCACCTTGCGTCCCCGGCCGGCGCCGAACGCCGGCACCCCTCGGTGCGCGGCGGTGTGCGTGACCTGGCGCCAGCGCGGCCACAGCGTCTGGAAGGCGGGCATCACCGGATCCCCGGCCCAGGGCCCGGTGCGCCGCACGACGGCCTCGGTCAGTTCGTCGACGGTCAGTTCGGCGCCGGCGAGCGCGTCGCCGACCGTGGCCGGCACCGCTTCCGGCTGCGCGGGGGTCATGCGTACGTCGGGAGGCAGGGGACCGGTGCTCGGCGGAAGAGCGGACAGGGCCCCGGTCCACCAGGGCAGGTCGGCGGCGGGCAGGAGGTGGACGGTGCCGCGCGGTCCGAAGGTCCTGACCAGAGTCCGCTCCTGACCGACTGTGCGACGGATGTCCGAGCGGGTGGCGCCCTCGACCCGCAGCGCGAGGGCGACCTCCGCCGCGGAGGCCACCTGGGCCTGCACCCCGAGCAAGCGGGCCGCGGTGTCGGCCAGGCCGGTGCCGACCGGAGCCGGGGCGGTGAGCCGCTGACGCGCCATGCGCCGGGCGGTGGCGGCGGGCCAGGACACGGTGCTCGACTTCTCGGTGCCACCCTGGGGCCGCACGAGCCCGAGGAGGATGCCGCGCCCGCGACCTCCGCCGACTTGGCCATCCGTGCCACAGCACCGGCAAGGCATACCGACTCGCCCTGCCCGAGGTGGCACCCTAAGCACGCATGAGGCTGAGCGAAACCGGACAAACCGCCAGCTCGGTGCGCTGGAGGCTGCTGCTGGCCAGCGCCACCATGCTCTTCGTCGAGCTGGCACTGATCAGATGGGCGGGCGCCAACGTCGTCCACCTCAGTTACTTTTCGAACTTCATCCTGTTGGGGTCGTTCCTCGGCATCGGCCTCGGGTTCCTGATCCCCGCAGCGCGCGGGCAGTGGCTCAAACGCTGGGCGCCGGTCCCGCTCGCCCTCCTCGTCGTCCTGGTGCGCGAGTATCCGGTGCAGGTGCGTCAGAGCAGCAGCCAGGTCCTCTACTTCACCTCCGTGCAGACCACCGGCTTCCCCGAGTGGGTGACGCTGCCGGCGATCTTCCTGCTGACCGCGGTGATCATGACCGCGATCGGCAAGATCACCGCCGACTTCTTCCGCCGGCTTCCCGCGCTCGACGCCTACCGCTACGACCTGCTCGGCAGCCTCACCGGTTCGGTGGCCTTCGCCCTGCTGTCCTGGCTCCGTGCCCCGTCGGTGGTGTGGGGCGTCCTCGCCGCCGCGGCCCTGCTGGTCCTCGGCGGACGGCGCAACACGCTGCGGTACGGCATCCCCCTCACGGCGATGGTGGTCGCGTTGTTCCTGGAGACCACGACGGCCGGCATCTCCTGGTCGCCCTACTACAAGGTCCAGTTCTTCAACCCCTCGATCTCCGTCAACGGCATCCCGCACCAGGTCATCGCGCCGCTCCCGACGCTGTTGCAGGAGAACTCGCCCTATCGGCAGGCCTACGACCAGACCCCCGGCAACCCGCACAAGCGCGTGCTGGTCATCGGTGCCGGCAACGGCAATGACGTCGCGGTGGCGCTGTCGCAGGGAGCGGAGCGCGTGGACGCGGTCGAGATCGATCCGCGGCTGCAGCAGATCGGCGCACAGCTGCACCCCGCGAAGCCGTACGACGACCCCCGGGTGCACGTCCACATCAACGACGGGCGCGCCTTCCTGGAGCGGACGGACACCAAGTACGACCTCGTCGTCCTGGCGCTGCCGGATTCGCTGACGCTGGTGCCCGGCGCGAGCAATCTGCGCCTGGAGAGCTACCTGTTTACCCGGCAGGCGTTCGAGGCAGCGCGCGACCACCTGACGCCGCACGGCGCGTTCGTCATGTACAACTACTACCGGACGAACTGGCTGATCGACCGCTTCGCCGGCAACCTCGAAGACATCTACGGGCAAGCCCCCTGCATGACGCCGTTCGGCTGGAGCGGGGCCGTGCTGATGTCCGGGATGACGCCCGCCGACCAGTCCTGCAAGCAGACCTGGCAGCCCGGTGGCCCGGTGCCGGAGGCCGCGAGCGACGACCACCCCTTCCCGTACCTGTTCCACCGGGACATTCCCACGCTCTACCTGGGCGTGCTGGGCGGGATCCTGCTGGTCACCCTGCTGTCGGTGCGCCTGACCGGCGTCCGGCTCCGAAGCACGGTCCGCTACGCCGACATGTTCCTGCTGGGCGCGGCGTTCATGCTGCTCGAAACGAAGAACGTGATCAACTTCGCGCTCTACTTCGGTACGACCTGGCTGGTCAACGCCCTCGTCTTCATCGGCGTTCTGCTCGCCGTCCTCGCGGGCGTCGAGGTCAGGCGCCGCCTGCCACGGGTCAACCAGCTCCTGCTGCAGCTGCTGCTCCTCGGCACCCTGGCGGTGGCCTGGCTCGTCCCGGCGCAGGCCGTCCTGTCGCTGCCCTTCGCCGCCCGGCTCGTCGCGGCCATCGCCCTGGCCTTCGCCCCCATCTTCTACGCCAACCTCATCTTCTCCGACCGCCTCGCGCTCGCCCCGGACCCGACCTCCGCGTTCGGCGCCAACCTGCTGGGCGCACTGACCGGGGGCGCGCTCGAGTACCTGGCGCTGGTGACGGGTTATCAGGCGCTGCTGCTGGTCGTCGCCCTGCTGTACCTGGGGGCCTTCGTCATCATGCGGTTCGCAGCACGCCCGGCGGCGCCGGTCCCGGACGAGGCGGTGGTGCACGACAACTAGGGGGTGCGTTGCGGATCAGGCCGGGCTCGCGGCGTCCGGCACCGCGCCTCGGAGGAGGACGGCACGAAGACCGGCCGCCGCGTTCCTCCGGTCGGGCGCCTCGGGGGGTGGACTCGGCGAGCTTCGTGGTGGCGGGCGGCTCGCGGGTTCAGGCTCGTACGACGTCCGGTACGGCTCGATGGGGAGGCAGCGCATGCCCGGTGCTCGGCCCGGTCCCGGTCGTACGGGGCCGGTGTGACGGCCGGCCGGGTCCGGGCGGGCTACGGCGCCTACCTCGTCGCGGTGCCGGCGGGCTGCCTGGTGGGGCTGGTCGGCGGGGCGTTCCGGTGGTGCCTGGAACGCGCCGCCAGCCTGCGCGGCTCGATGCTGGAGGCAACTGCCGGACTCGGCGGCCCCGGATGGCTGATCCCGATGGCGCTCGCGGCGCTCGGCGCGGCGGTGGGGTGCACCATCGCCCGGAGGGTTCCGCACGCGGCGGGCAGCGGGATCCAGCACGTGGAAGCCGTGTGGCGGCAAGAGACCGGATCGGGAGCCGAATCCGGCTCCCGTTCGCCGTGGCTGTTGCCGGCGAAGTTCTTCGGCGGTCTCATCGCCATCGGCTCCGGCCTGGTGCTCGGGCGGGAGGGCCCGATCGTCCACATGGGGGCCTCGATCGGAGCCGAGGCAGGCCGCCGCACCGGGCTCGGCGCCGAGGACGCCCGGCTCCTGCACGCCGCGCTCAGCGGCGCGGGCCTGGCCACGGCGTTCACCGCGCCGCTCGGCGGGCTGCTGTTCGTCTGCGAGGAGGTGACCCGCACGGTGCGGCCCCGCCTGGTGCTGCTGACCATCATCGGCACGGCCACGGCGGTCGCCTCCTCCTGGTTCATCGTGGGCGACACGCCGGTCTTTGCGGTCTCCGGCGTGCCGGTCCCGCCGGTGTGGACGCTGCCCGTCTTCCTGCTGTTCGGTGCGTCGGCCGGAGCGCTGGGCGCCGCCTACAGCGGCCTCGTCGTGGGGATGCTGGCCATGGGCGACCGGCTCACGCGGGTGCCGCCCGTGGTCCGGGCGGCCGCCATCGGGGCGGTCGTCGGTCTGCTGATGGCGTACGACCCGCTGCTGGCCGGGGGCGGCGACCCGCTGAGCGAGCGGCTGCTGGCGGGCCACAGCCCCGCCGTGGCGACGCTGGCGCTCTATCTCGCCGTCCGGTTCGTGGCGGGACCGCTCAGCTACGCGGCCGCGACCCCCGGCGGTCTGTTCGCTCCGCTGCTGGCCCTCGGTGCCCTGTGGGGGACCCTCGCGCACGCGGTCGCGGACCCGCTGCTGCCGGCGGACTCGGCCGGTCCGGGCGTGTTCGCGGCCGCAGGGATGGCCGCCCTGTTCGCCGGGGTCGTACGGGCGCCGGTCACGGGCGTCGTCCTGGTCGTGGAGATGACCGGCGCCACCCCGCTCCTCGTGCCGCTGCTGGTCGCCTGCTTCGCCGCGACACTGACCGCGGACCGGCTGGAGAGCGAGCCCGTCTACGACAGCCTGCGGCGGCGGATGCTGGAGCGCCCCTGACGGCGCCTTCGTGCGCAGGTCACAGGCTCGTGAGGAGACCGTCGAGCGGGGCCGGCACCTGATCGGGGCCCAGGGCCTCGACCAGGAGGCCGCCGTAGCGGATCTTGCGGCCCTTCTTCGTGCCGAGGAAGCGCCGCAATTGCTGCTGCCGGAGCCGGCCGTGCTGTGCGGGCTGCCGCAGGAACGTCTGCCAGGCGCGGAGGTCACCTTCCGCGTCGAGGATCTCCTCGACCCTGTCCGCGCCCAGCGCGCGGATCAGCTCGTCCTCCAGGTCCGACACGCACACGAAGAAGCCCTGGTACGGCGCCCGTGCCCGCTCCAGACCGCGCTCGTAGAAGCCCTGCTCCCGCTCGTCACACAGGCCCGCCAGGCGCAGGCCGAGGCCGGGCGGCCCGAGCAGGCCTGCGTAACGGGCGATGCTCATCGCCCCGCCCATCGGTACGACGCACACCCCTTCGGCGGCGAGGTCCCGGCCCCGCCGTGCGGCCAGCGCTTCAACGGCGGCGCGGTCACTGGCCCCTTCGAGCAGTACCGCCGTCCGCACCCCGAGTCGTACGGCCAGATCCCTCGCCGCCCCGCCGGGCCTGCCGTTCGCCCAGCCACTGACCGCGTCCCGGAACGCCTGCATGTCCGTCATGGAGCGAGTCTGCACCGGTCGCCGACGACGCGGTACGGAATATCCGGGCGACGGGTGACAGGCGTGGTCGCCCTTCCCCTCAGGGGTCGACGCGAGGTCCACGGCTCGTGCGGCTCACGCGACGGACGTCCTTGCAGCGGGCGAGGGCAGCGTGTCCGCTCAGAACATGGTGTTGTCGTTCTTGGACGTGGGCGGGACGACTTGGAGGACGTCCCAGTGCTCGACGATCTTCCCGTTGTCATCGAAGCGGAAGATGTCGATGCCGGCGTATTCCTCCTCCGGCCACACCTGATGGCAGTGCAGCACGACGTGGTCGCCCTCGGCGAAGACGCGCTTGAATTCCACGCGCTTCCCCGGGTATTCGACGGCCATCCGCTCGAAGTAGTCGATGAACGCCTGCTTGCCGTCGGCCACCTCCGGGTTGTGCTGGATGTAGGTGTCACCGGCGTACTTTTCCATCGCCTCGGAGGGTCGGCACCGGTTGAACATCAGGTCGTAGAACGCCTTGGCCGCGGCCTTGTTCGCCTCGAGATCACTCATGGCTGTCACCCTAGGGCTGTCCTACGGATCAGGCCGTCAGCGCATGGCCGCGCCGCGGAGCGCGCGGGTGGTCCGCGCGGCGTCGGCGAGGCGGGTCTCCCGCAGCGGCACGGCGGCCCCGGCGCGCTCGGGGCTGCGCCCGCCGCCGCGGGCGCCGGGGTCTCGGAGGCGCGCGGCTCCGGGTTGTACGAGGCAGTGGCCTGTACGCACGCGCCCGCCACGATCAGCACGGTCACGCCGACGATGAGCCGGAGCCGCTTCCTCTCCTCGCGGAGGGTCTGGGCCCGGTCACCGCCGGGCGGGGTCGACGGCGAGCGCCAGAACGGGTCGGACGTGGCGATCATGCCCGGCCTCGTACGGGTGAACGAAAGCCCGGTGGATCACGGTTCGGTCCCACCAGCCCGAAACCCGGCATCCGGTACGGCTGCGACATGCTTCGCCCGTGAATATGCGGGTATCGGCTGATCGAGCCACCATTGAGTTCTCCCCCCGTGATGTGGAGGTGGCTGAGATGGCCGCAGGGAAGAAGGCCAAGAACGTCGGCAAGAACATCAAGGGCAAGACCAAGGAGGTCACCGGCAAGGCGGTAGGCAACGAGAGCCTGGAGACGAAGGGCCGCGCCGAGCAGGTCGCAGGCGACGCGAAGCAGGCGGCCCAGAAGGCGAAGGACACCCTCAAGCACTGACCCGCCGTGCCGATCAGGAGGCCGACGGCACCGCCGTCGGCCTCCTTGCGCCCGCCGACCCTACGGGGTGTGGCGGGCGCTCGCCTGCCGTGGCCGTCGCCGTGGCGCGGCCCCGGGAGCCTCAGCGTCGGCGCCCCCGGCGGCGCGGCTCCTCGTCCTCTTCCTCTTCCTCGTCTTCTTCCTCGCCTTCCTGGTCCTCGTCCTCGCCGGAGTCTTCGTCTTCTTCGTACTCGTCCGCTTCTTCCTCCGCCGGATATCCCTCGTCCTCGTCCTCCGGGTACTCCTCCTCGTCCTCTTCTTCCTCTTCTGCCGCCTCCGGCTCCGGCTCTTCCTCCTCCGGCTCCTCTTCGCCTTCCTGCTCCTCCTCCTCGAGGGCTTCCTCGTGGGTGACGACGACCTCGCCGTCTTCGATCTCTCCGCGCCAGCCTTCCGGCTCCTCGTTGGAGAGGGTGACGAACCGGTTGAAGTTCTTCAGGTCCAGGCGCATGCGCCGGCCCTGCGCCCGCCAGAGGTTGCCCGTCTTCTCGAAGAATCCGGCCGGGTAGTACTCCACGACCAGGATGATCCGGGTGAGCGACGGCGCGAGTTCGTGGAAGCTCACGCAACCGCGCGTGGTTCCCTTGGGTCCGTCGGAGGTCCACACGATCCGGTCGTCGGGAATCTGCTCTTGGACGGTCGCCTTCCAGCTGCGCGTCGAGGGGCCGACCTTCACCTTCCAGTCGGTGGTGGTGTCGTCGCCCTGTGAGACGCTGCGCACGCCCTTGGCGAAGCTGCTGAAGTTCTCGTACTGGGTCCAGTGGTCGTAGGCGGTGCGCAGCGGTACGCCGACATCGATGCTCTCGATGATGTTTACGGCTTTGGCGCTGCCCTTGCGGCCCTTGCCCTTGCCCTTGCCGCCCAGCAGACCGGAGCCCGCGTCCATGACCTTGTCCTTGAGACCGGTGAACGTCTGGCCGAGAACGGCCTTCATGGGGGAGTCGCCCTTGAGGAGCCGGCCGCCGATGCCGGGAAGCGCGCCTCCGTTCTCCGCCACGTCGTAGAGGTTGTCGGTGAGGTCGCCGACCTTGTCCACGGCCTTGTCCGCCAGTTGTTCCGCCTGGGCGGAGAGATACGAGGTGACCTCACCCAGGAGCCGGTCGAGGCCGGACCCGGACTGTGCGCCCTTGGCGCCGTGCTGTGTGGTGGCCACGGTTCACCTCCGCGCGGTCGGCTTGCGGCCGGCCGTCTTCTTCGCGGCCGCGGTCTTCTTCGCAGCGGTCTTGGAAGCCGGACGCGCCGCGCTCTTCTTGGCGGCCGTCTTCTTCGCGGCGGGCTTGGGGGCTGCCGCCTTCGTGGCCGGTGCCCGACGCGTGGCCGAGGAGGAACCTGCCTTCGTCTTCGTCCCCGCGGCCGCCTTCTTCGCCGGAGTCCTCTTCGCAGCGCGCGCCGGCGGGGCCTTCTTCGCCGGGGCTGCCTTCTTGGCGGGGGCCGCCTTCTTCGCGGGAGCTGCCTTCTTGGCCGGGGCCGCCTTCTTGGCGGGTGCCTGGGCCTTCTTGGGTGGTGTCTTGCGCGCCGGTTCCCTGCGCGGTGCCGCCTTGCTCGTGCGCGTGGCGGATCGACGCGCCGGCCGCCGGGGAGCAGGCGGTTCCTCCTCGGGTTCCTCTTCCTCCTCGGGCTCCTCTTCCTCCTCCGGTTCCTCCTCCTGCTCTTCTTCCTCGGGTTCCTCTTCGTCCGCGAGGGCCTCTTCCTCCGGCTCCTCTTCCTCTTCCTCTTCCTCCTCCGCCGCGCCCTCAGCCTCCTCGTAGGGCTCCTCTTCGTCCTCGTAGCCGGCTTCTTCCGCCTCGTCGTAGTCTTCTTCGTCCGCCTCCTCGTCGCTCCGGCCAAGGGCGAGAGTGCGCTCGTGAACCGAGTCGGCGAGCTGGGTCAGCCGGCGGTTCGCGGTCGCCATCAGTGCCTTGCGGCCGGCGTCCAGTGCCTCGCCCCGGAGCTGATCGCCGAGCTCGGCGACCTGCGGCATCTCGCTGAGCTTCTTCAGTCCCTGCGCCGCCAGCTCCTTCGGTTCGAGCCCGAGCCGCCGACCGGCGGCGTACGTCACGAGGGTGAAGGCCAGGCGTCCCTTTTTCGCCCGTCCCAGTACGTAGCCTCCGGCGACGGCGGCCGCCAGGGCGATCTTGGTCGTGTCCTGCATGAGCCCTTTCCCTTCACCGGGTGCGTGCGGGCCAGCGTCGCCCTTGCAGGTCCAAGTGCCGCCGCGGACGCACGCTTGAGTGCCGGGACGCACCGCTCACACGGTTACTGCTCGCACGGTTACAGAGGGGCTGCTCGGCCTTGCGTCAGATATGCCTCCTATACGATGAAAATCTGGATCGAGGAAATTTGGGCATGTTTGCGCCTGGCAAGAGCGGGCAGGCCCCGGGTCGGTTCGCGAGGAGTTTCGCGAGGAGAGTGGCATGGCCGCACCAGAGCCCGCGCGCCGTCGACGCGCCGCCGCAGACGACGGCGACGAGCAGGACGCACGGGACGCCCCCCGCAGCCGGACCGCCCCCAGGGCACCGGCCCGGAAGCCACCTGCGCGCCACCGCGTCACCGGCGCCGCCTCTGCCATGCGCTCGGCGGCCGAACAGCTCACGCAGCTGCTGGGACGCAGCCCCGAATCGGTGTCCTCCCTGCGCCCCACCGAGGACGGGTGGGAGGCGCAGGTCGAGGTCGTCGAGCTGGAGCGCATCCCCGACACCACCAGCGTCATCGGAAGCTACAAGGTCACGATGGACGAGGAAGGCGAGTTGATCTCCTACGAGCGAACCCGGCGATACAGCCGGGGCATGATCGACCGGCCGACCTGACAAGCCGGCCCCGTGAAGGGAAGCGGCCATGACTGTGCTGCCGCAGGGCGGAAGCAACATCAGCAGAACGGGAAGCGGCGGAGGCACGGCCAGCCTCTATGACGTGCTCGAACTGATCCTTGATCGCGGTCTCGTCATCGACGTGTTCGTCCGCGTCTCCCTCGTCGGGATCGAGATCCTGAAGATCGACGCGCGGATCGTCGTGGCCAGCGTCGACACCTACCTCCGCTTCGCCGAGGCGTGCAACCGCCTTGACCTGGAAGCAGGCCGCAAGGCCCCCGCGCAGCTGACCGACATCGTCGACAACGCGGTCGAGAGCGGGGCGCACGGGAAGTCCAAGGGTGCCCTCACCGGCGCCGTGGAGGCCGTGACGCAGTCCCTGACCGGTGGTTCCTCCAAGGAGGAAGAGCCGGAAGAGGAGGAAGAGGAAGAGACCCCCCGTCGGCGCCGGCCCGCCCGCCGCCCCGTACGCCGCGAAAGGGAGTAGGCGATGGCTCTCTACGTGTACTCGATCACCGGTGACGGCCACCCGTGCCGCCTGGACGGGCTGACCGGCGTGGGGTCCGAACCCACGCCGCTGCGCACCGTCACCGCCGGCCGGCTGCGCGCGGTCGTCTCCGACGTCGACGAGGAGATCCGGGCGAAGCGGCGGGACCTGGCCGCCCACCAGGAGGTCCAGGACCGTCTGATGGCCGACGGTACGATCCTGCCCCTGCAGTTCGGGTACGTCGCACCCGACGACGAGGCGGTCGCCGAGGCCCTCGAGCAGCGCGCGGAGCACTACCTGGACGCTCTGGAGCGCCTCCAGGGCTGCGCCGAGTACCACATCAAAGCCTCGCAGGACGAAGAGGACCTCCTGCGGGAGATCCTGGGCGACTCTGCCCAGGCGAGGCTGCTCAACGAGCGGATCCGCGCCGGCGACACCGATCCCCGGCTGCCGCTGCAGCTGGGAGAGATCGTCGCGGCCGAGGTGCGCGACCGGCAGGAGGCCCTGGCCGCCGGGCTCGTCCAGGCCCTGATCCCCTTCGCCCGCGACCACAGCGTCCGCCCCCCGGCCGAGGGCGACATCGTGAACCTCTCCCTGCTGGTCCACGACGATCAGAAGGACACCTTCCTCCAGGCGGAGGCCAGCCTCGCCCAGCAGATCGACGGCGTCGCCTTCCGCTTCGCCGGACCGCTGCCCCCGTACAGCTTCGTGTAGTGCCCGGCCCGCCGCCCCGCACCCGCCACCGCAGGCGGCCCGCCCCGGAAAGCGTCAGGAGGAGCCAGCCATGGGGCTGCTGACCAGTTTGCTGACCGCGCCGATGGCACCCGTACGGGCCGTGGTGTGGGTGGCGCAGCGCGTCGTGGACAAGGCGAACGAGGACTACTACGACCCCGCCCCGGTCTACGCCGCTCTGGCCGACCTCGAGCGCCGTCTCCAGCTCGGGGAGATCGACGAGGCCACCTTCGACCGCCGTGAGGACGAACTCCTCGACCGCCTCGACGAGATCGCGCGCTACCGGCAGGGCCTGCCGTGACCAGGGAGGTCGGGGACCGTGACTGACCCGCTCGCCAACCGGCTCGGCCCGCTGCCGTCCCGGGCGACCCCGATGTCCTATCCGCAGACCTCCTCGGCCAGCCTGGCCGACATCCTCGAACGCGTCCTGGACAAGGGCATCGTCATCGCCGGGGACATCCGCATCAACCTTCTCGACATCGAGCTGTTGACCATCAAACTGCGGATCCTCATCGCCTCCGTCGACAAGGCCAAGGAGATGGGCATCGACTGGTGGGAGTACGACCCCTCGCTCTCCTCCCGCCACAGCGGCGACCCGCTCGCGGAAGAGAACCGTCGCCTGCGCGCCGAAGTGGAGGCACTGCGGCGCGAACGCCTCGAGGGCGCCCCGGCCCGACGCCCGGACGAGGGCCCGGCGGGGGAGGAGGAGGTGCGCCGGCCCGGCGCCGGCAGGAAGAGGTCCGGCCCATGAATCCGGAGCCGACCCTCACCTACGTCTACGCCGTCGTCGCCACGACCCGCGAGCTCGGTGCCCTCCTCGCGGACCTCCGCGGGGTCGCCGACGCACCGGTCACCCTGCTGACCCCAGATGCGCAGGAGGGTGCCGGTCCGGCCGCCCTGGCGTTCGTCACCAGCCAGGTCCCGGACGCCGACTGGCGCGAGCAGGCCCTCAAGGCCCGTTTCGAAGACCTCGACTGGCTCGAGGTCACCGCGCGGTCCCACCACCACGTCATCCAGGCCCTCGCCGACCACACCACCGTCCTGCCCCTGCGGATGGCCACCCTCTACCAGGACGGCGACCGGGCCCTGGCGGCCTTGCGGGAGCAACACCGCACCTTCGCCGACCGGCTCGCGCTCCTGGCCCACCACACCGAGTACGGCGTCAAGGCCTACATCCGCCCGGAGACCGACACTGCCGCCGCCGACGAGAGTCCGGCCCCCGCCACTACCCCTGCCCCCGCCGCCGGGCCCGGCAAGGCCTACCTCAGGGCCCGCAAAGCGCAGCACCACGCCCGCGAGGACCGCTACCGGCAAGCCGCCCAAGCAGCCGAACGCATCGCCGCCACAGCCGCCCGGCACGCCACCCACGTCGTGCGGCATCCCACCCAGACCGGACCCCTCACCCGCGGCGAAGCGGGGGAGAACGTCCTCAACGACGCGTACCTCGTACCGGAGGACGAAGCCGAGACGTTCCGCGCCGCCATCCGGCTGGCGGGCGAGGACCTCCCCGGCATCCGCGTCGAAATCACCGGCCCCTGGGCACCGTACTCCTTCGCCATGCCGCCTCCGCCCCCGCCCTCCGAGCCGGCCGACGAGCCCGGCGCACGATCATGACGCTCAGCGAACGAGACGAACCACTGCCCGGCCGGCAAGTCGCCCTCGTCGACCTCCTCGACCGGCTCCTGGCCGGTGGCGTCGTGATCACCGGCGACCTCATCCTGTCGATCGCCGACATCGACCTCGTCCGCATCTCGCTCCGCGCCCTCATCACGTCCGTCGCCACCCCGGCCGATCCCTCCACCCGGGGCGGCGAGCAGCCATGATGAACTCCGACCCCCCGGCGCGGCCTTCCCCCACCCCCGATCTCGGCCCGCTCAGCGACACCATGGCCACCGCATTCCGGCTCCTCCAGGCACCCCCCGGCACACCGGGCGAACCCGAGCCTCCGGCTCGCCGGATCCACACCGACCCCGACCGCGTCGGCGAAGACCTCCTCAAACTGGTCCTCACGCTCGTGGAACTCCTGCGGCAGCTGATCGAACGCCAAGCCCTTCGCCGGGTCGACGCGGGCGACCTCACCGACGAGCAGGAGGAGGAACTCGGCGCCACGCTCCTCGCCCTGCACGACCGCATGACCGAGCTGTGCGCCCAGCACGGCTACACCCTCCAGGACCTCAACCTCGATCTCGGCCCCCTCGGTCCCCTGCTGCCACCCGCCTCCTGACCAGCGGAGCGACGGCGCCGGTGCCGCCCCGCACTCCCGGACCATCAAAGGCCCACGTACCGGCACCGCAAAAGGAACACGGAACGCAGCACGCGCCGGAGCATCCGTCGCCCCACCCACACCGCTATCCGCACGCCCCACCCCACCAGGTGAACGCACATCCGGCGGAAGACCGCCCGAGGGGTCCACCGGGCGAGCGCCCGGCGCATGCGCCGTCTGTGTCCGCGCCGCCCCGCAATGAATTTCACGATGATCTCCTGCTGCCGTGCCTGGCGGTGATCGTCAGGCCGGACCACGGGAAACGGCTCCACCCTCATGGGGGAGCCGTTTCGAAAGGTGGCAGCCGACGCCCTGCGCGGGCGGTACTACCTGTTGCGCGCGAACAAACGGTAAACACCCAGAAGGATCAGAGAGCCGACGATGGCGGCGATCCAAGTGGAGAGTTCGAAGAATCCGTCGATGGAGTCGACGCCGAAAATCACCTTGCCCAGCCATCCGCCCAGAAGACCGCCGGCAATACCGATGAGAATGGTGACGATGATGCCGCCCGGGTCCTTGCCCGGCATCAGGAACTTGGCGATGATGCCTGCGAGCAGCCCTAGGAGGATCCAAGCCAATATGCCCATGATTCCTTCCCGCGTCAGTCAGGTAAAAGCCAGTGTCAACAACACTCCTTTACCGTTCGGAATTGCCTAAACCTCGGATCCTGTGATCGTTGGGGGCCGGTCTCAACGGAACTTGTCCTTGCCCTTCTCCTTGGCGTGCCGGGCCTTGCCGCGAGTTTCCAGCGCCGCGCCCTTGGCCGCCAGGCCGTCTTTGCCCATCGCATGGGCGGCCTTCCGCACGGCCTTCCCGGCAACTTGCTCGATCTGAGCCTTCATCTTCTCGCTGGCACTCATGTCGGTCCTCTCGCATCGCCTGGCCTGCGACTGCCCGCGCGGTGGGCCGCCAAACAGCGTCCACGGGGACCGCCGCAGCGGCCGGGCCGGGCACGGCCCGGTTCCGCGCCCGGGGTTTGCAGGGCCCGAGTCCGGTTAGCCGCGCAACGAGGGTGCCCGCCGCCCTCCTGGCCCGTTGTGCTGTGGCGGGCCGGCCCGGCTGCGAATGGAGTTCGCGCGATGAAGGTCTCGGACCATCTGCTGAGCAGGCTGCGGGAGTGGGACGTCGAGTACGTCTTCGGCTACCCCGGAGACGGCATCAACGGGCTGCTCGCTGCCTGGAGCAGGGCGGGCGACAAGCCGCGGTTCATCCAGTCCCGGCACGAGGAGATGTCCGCCTTCCAGGCCGTCGGGTACGCGAAGTTCTCCCACCGGACCGGTGTGTGCGCGGCGACCTCCGGGCCCGGTGCGATCCACCTGCTCAACGGTCTCTACGACGCCAAGCTCGACCACGTGCCGGTCGTCGCGATCGTGGGGCAGACCGACCGGTCCGCGATGGGCGGCGCCTACCAGCAGGAGGTCGACCTCCTCTCCCTGTACAAGGACGTGGCCTCCGACTTCTGCGAGATGGTCACCGTCCCCCAGCAGCTGCCCGGAGTACTGGACCGGGCGATGCGCGTGGCCACGGCCCGGCGCACCGTCACCGCGGTGATCATCCCGGCGGACGTCCAGGACCTGCCGTACGAGGCGCCGACGCACGAGTTCAAGATGGTGCCCTCCAGCCAGGGACTGGGCCGCTTCGCGCCGGTCCCGGCCGACGAGGAGCTGGCCCGGTGCGCCGAGGTCCTCAACGCGGGCGAACGCGTCGCCATGCTGGTCGGGCAGGGTGCACGGCACGCGCGCGCCGAGGTCGAGGAGGTCGCCGAGGTACTCGGCGCGGGCGTGGCCAAGGCCCTGCTGGGCAAGGACGTACTGCCCGACACGCTGCCCTACGTCACCGGGTCGATCGGTCTGCTCGGCACCCGGCCGTCGTACGAGATGATGCGCGACTGCGACACGCTTCTCGTCATCGGCTCGAGCTTCCCGTACAGCCAGTTCCTGCCCGACTTCGGTCAGGCGCGCGCCGTGCAGATCGACGTGGACCCCTCGCTGGTCGGTCTGCGGTACCCGTTCGAGGTCAACGTCGTCGGTGACGCGGCGGAGACCCTGAAGCGGCTGCTGCCGCTGCTGGAGCGCAAGACGGACCGGGCATGGCGCGACTCCGTCGAACAGTCCAACGAGCGCTGGTGGGAGGTCATGGAGCGCAGGGCCAAGGTCGCCGCCGATCCGGTCAATCCCGAGCTGGTGGTGCACGCGCTGGACTCCTTGCTGCCGGACGACGCCATCCTGGCAGCGGACTCGGGTTCGGCCGCGAACTGGTACGCACGGCACCTGCGGATGCGCGGCTCGATGCGCGGTTCCCTCTCGGGGACGCTGGCGACGATGGGGCCGGGCGTCCCGTACGTCATCGGGGCGAAGTTCGCCTTCCCCGAGCGGCCGGCGATCGCGCTCGTCGGTGACGGCGCGATGCAGATGAACGGCATGGCGGAACTGATCACCATCGCCAAGTACTACCCGGAGTGGGCCGACCCGCGGCTGATCGTCGCGGTGCTGAACAACCACGACCTCAACCAGGTGACCTGGGAAATGCGGGCCATGGAGGGCGTTCCGCAGTTCGAGGAGTCGCAGAGCCTGCCCGACGTGCGCTACGCGGACTTCGCCGTCGGCCTCGGCCTGTCCGGCGTCCGCGTGGAGGACCCGGGCGACGTGGAACCGGCATGGCGCCAGGCCCTGTCCGCCGACCGGCCCTTCGTGATCGACTTCCGCACGGACCCGGCGGTGCCGCCGATTCCGCCGCACGCCACGTTCGACCAGGCCAAGGCGGCCGCCTCGTCGGTGCTGCACGGGGACAGCGACCGGGCCTCGATGGTCCGGCAGGGCCTCAAGGCGAAGATCCAGGAGTTCCTGCCGGGCAAGGGCAAGGAGTGAGGGCCGAGAGCGGCCCAGGAGTGGGTCCTGCGGCCGGGTGCGGCGGCAGGACCGTGTCCGCGGCGGCGGGACGTCAGGTGTGGAGGCGGCTGTTGGGGCCCTCGTGGTCCCCGGCGGTTTCGTCGTTGAACCAGTAGTCGCCGGCGGCGAGGTAGCGGAACGAGTGGGTGCTGTTGCTCGGGAGCTCGACGGTGACGGCGCGGTTGCCGTCGTTGCGGGGGGTCAGGGTGTGGATGCCGGGACGCCAGTCGTTGAAGTCGCCGACCACGGAGACCGGCCCAGGCGGGGTGTCGGTGGGGAGGACGAAGGTGACCTGGGTGCGGTCCTCGCGCGGGGTGCGTTCCAGCATGGGCGGGCTCCTGGCCGTGGGGTGGTGGGTGGGATACAGCCCATCGTGGGCGGCGGTCCCCGTTGCCGCATGTCGACGCCACCAGCCGGCCCCCACCGTCACTCGCCCACCACGTCCAGTGATGCTCCGGGTGCAGATCGTCACCGCCCGTGCCAGTGTGAAGGGACCTGAGGATCCCCCTCAGCCACGCGTCACGAAGGAGTCGCCGTCATGGGCGGTATGAAGGACAAGCGCCAGGAACCGGGCAAGGGCCGCGAGGAGCAGGAGCGCATGCGGCGCCCCGGCCAGAACCCGGCGCAATCCCCCACCGGCCAGGAGGGAGCCCGCGGCAAGAGCCCCGAGGAGCTCAAGCGGCGCGGTGAGGACGAGATGCGGCTCGAGCGCGACCGGGACGAGATGCTCGACGACGAGATCTGATCCCGGGCGAACCGTTACGCCCACGCACGCAGGACCCGGCCGGGCCCACAGTCACCATCACCCGGCCGGGTCCTGTCACGTGTGCGCGCCCGGCGGCGGGCGAAGGTACCGAACGCCGAACGCCTGTCAGCCGACCTGCCCGACGAGCCGGCCGTACTCCAACTCTTCCCGTTGCGAGGCCTGGAGCCGGAGATGGGTGCCTTCCAGGAGCTCCTCCAGGACGGCCCGGCCGGCCGAGTAGGGCTGCCCCTGCTCCCCGGCGGCGGCGGGGCACCAGAAGATCAGCAGCCGTTCGTTTCTGCGCATGCCCTCCGACGTTGCGAAGGACAGCTCGTGGGCGAGGAGACGCGGTTCGTCGGGGGGCAGGGCCTGGAGCACCTCGTCATGCGTCAGATTGCCCTCCAGCTCGAGCACCAGCGTGTCCTCGGCGTCATCGTGGCGGAGGATGACGGTGTTGACGTCCCGCCTCTCCCGCAAACGGTGCAGGGCATGGAGACAGTCGTCCGAGACGGCGATAGGGCTGCTCACAGCGCCTCATTTCGATCGTGGCGTGACCAGGGCCCATGGATCAACGAACCGCCACCGCCGAGGATGCGGCAGGAGCGGTGGCCTCGGCGCCGGGGTTTTCACGACCGCGGACTACGCGGAGGACGGGACCGGAGGGAGAGGGGGCTCCCGTCCTCCGCCGCTCGGGCCGGCCGGGCCGCTCGATTCAGCCGGTGATCTGCTGCCGCTCGCTCGCGCCGCCGATGGTGATCTTGCGGGGCTTGGCACGCTCGGCGATCGGGATGCGCAGGGTGAGGACACCCGCGTCGTAGTCGGCCTCGATGTTCTCGGTGTCGAGGGTGTCGGCCAGCACGATCTGGCGGGAGAAGACTCCCAGGGGCCGCTCGGAGAGTTCCATCTGGACGTTCTCGCCCTTGGCCGTGGGGCGCCGTTCGGCCTTGACCGTGAGCTGGTTCCGCTCGACGTCGATGTCGATCGCGTCCGACGAGACACCGGGGAGGTCGAAGGCGATCACATAGGTATCGCCCTCCCGGTAGGCGTCCATCGGCATCACGGACGGCTTCGACCAGGTCCCGGTCGTGCCCATGAGCTGCTGGGTGAGCCGGTCGAGCTCGCGGAACGGGTCAGTGCGCATCAACATCGCGAAACACCTCCAGTTGGCTACGGCAGTGACTGCCAATGCGCTTCAACGTGCTTCCTTTGTAACATGTCATCGTTTCGATGACAAGCGGGATGTCATCCACTGGATGACATCGAGGTGCACTCCCGGACTCGCTACGCACCGCATCCAAATGGTTGCAGAGCGTGCACGCTCGCGATAAATTCGGCAGCCCGATCCCTACGTGCATGCGGAGCGGATATGACCAGAATCATCAGCTTGCGGGCGCCGGAGTCGATCGGCCTGCACAACATGTCCCAACAGGAGATCGAGGCGTACGTCAACGACGTGGCCACCGGCGCGTTGGAAAGCCTTCCCGAGGGCATCAAGCCCGTCGGTGTCAATGCGGTCGAGATCGAAGCGCTTGCGGAGCCCGATCCGGAGAGAGGGGGGTTGTGGGCTCAGTGGACCCGTGCCTGCTGCGCGCAGCGGGCCGACATCGAGGACTTCGAACCTCCGGTGCTCGAAGAGTTCACCGCCCCCGGTAGCACCGTGCACCGGGACGCCGGCAGGACCCACGTCGAGTCGCTGCTTCGTACCGCGGCCCTCGAATATCCGGACATGCATGGAGAATCCAGCGGAGAGTAAGGACCACGCCCCCCATGGCCGCCATTCCCCTCACCTTGCATCGCGATCGCTTCGACGCCAGTCGGGTGAGAGCCCTGCCGCGCGGTGACTACCTGCTCGTGATGGACAGGGTTTCGGGCCGTTGGGTGACGGTCGATACGCCGACGGGGCAACTGCTGCCGCTCGTTGCGTCGCCACGCGAGCAGTTGCCCGACCAGGTCCGCGGCGCGGTCGGGCAACTCCGGGGCATGCTGCTGGACCGGGGTATCGGGGTCATCGGCGCCGAGCGGCGGTTCGAGCAGCTCAACACCGTCATCCTCAAGCTGACCAACGCTTGCAATTACGCCTGCTCCTACTGCTACGACTACGAGACCTTCGAGCGGGCCGTCGTGCTGTCGCGGGACGTGGCCGTCAGTGCACTGAAGCAGGCTCTCGACCTCGCCGAACGCGAATTGTGGGTGATCCTCCACGGGGGTGAGCCCATGCTCGTGTGGCAACTGGTGGAGGAACTCGTCACGGCCGGTCGGCTGCTCGCCGCCGAGCGGGGCAAGCGGATCCGCTTCGTGGGCCAGACGAACCTGTCCCGACTCAACGACGAAGTCGTGGAGTTCTCCCTGCGCCATGACATCGTCTGGGGGGTGTCGATCGACGGCGGCCCCGGTCTTCACGACCACTTCAGAGTCGACCACAAGGGGCGTGGCACCTACGCCCACTTCGCCAAGGCCTTGGATCGGTATCCGTCCTTCGTGCGCGGCTGCGGCGTCATGAGCACCATCACCGCTGCCAACCAAGGCCGGCTCCTTGAGTTGGCCCGGCACTTCCGGGATCTCTCCATGGCGTCCTGGGACTGGAGCTTGTTCCAGCCGATCGGTCGGGGAAGAGACCAACAGGCCACCTTCGCCCTCGACGCCGACGTTCTCGTCTCCGCCTGGAGCGAGCTGTTCGACGCCGTCGAGGGTGGTGAGTTCGACGGCTTCCCCGTGCTTCCTGTCACGAAGTACCTGGACAACTTCATCGCCGGACCCGGCGGCAACATGTGCATGCGCCCGCAGTGCGGCGCCGGCCGCGATCTGCTGTCCGTCTCCTCCGACGGCTCGGTCGAGGCGTGCGACTGCATCGATCCCGCCGGCCCGCTCTCCGGCCTCGGTTCGGTCGACGAGGGCCTGGTAGCCGCCCGCGACAGCGAGGTCGCCGCCCTCATCCGAAGCCGGGACCTCACCGTCACCCGGTGTTCCGAGTGCATCTGGTACGGCGTCTGCGGAGGTACGTGCCTCGCCCACGCTCCCGAGCTCAACGGCATCTGGCCGGAGTCCTGCGCGGTGGCACTGTGCGCCTTCGACAAGATCTCGTACTCGCTGGCGAACTCCCCGCGTCTCCTCGACTACCAGCGAACGCTGGGCTAGACGATGCCCGGCATGGCTGAGGCACTGCACCTGCTCTCTTACGATCCCTGCGCGAGCCGAGTGTTCTGCCGGCGGCCGCTCGCGGAACTCGACCGCCTCGCCGACTGGGTGTGCGAGCGTGATCCCTACGGCGAACTGCCGAGACTCCGCGCCGCACTGGGTCGGGTGGATCCGCGTGACGACGACCTCCGCGGACATGTCCGTCATCAGCTCTGGTGCGCGTGGCGCCAGGCAGCGTGGACAGCGGGCACCGGCCGGCCACTGCCGGCCGTGGTGGCAGCCGGCCGGCAGTGGCTGGACGAGACCCGTGGCCACCCCACCGTCCTGGTCACACCCATGACGATGAGCACGGCGGACGCGCTGCACACGGTCTCGGCGGTGTTCGCGGACCGGCATGTGGTCGCCTTGGGCGAGGGCGCCATCCCGCAGTACGACGCGGAGGTATCCGTGGTGAGCGGCGATGTCGGCTCGATCCGGCATGTGCTGAGGCATCTTGCAGCCGGTGGGGTGCTCGGTACCTACGCCGACTTCGTGTACGCCGATCGTGACGCCGAGCCGACCGCACTGTTCGGGCGAGCACGGCCCATCTCGTCGGGATTCGTCGCGGTGGCGTCGCGGCCCGGCACCATGCTCCTGCCCACGGTCATGAGGCTGTCCGGCGACGAGCAGATCGCGATGGAGTTCGACGAACCCATCCTCGTGCAGGGCACGCCCCAGGACGTGCGGTTTGCTCGAGAGGCCATGCGCCGGCTGATCGCGCAGCTCCTGGAGGGGCTGATCCGTCGCAACCCCCGGCAATGGCTCCTGTTGCCGACGCTGAGCTTCGACTCCCCGCAGCTCGCCCGTGTCTGACGGCGGTGCCGTCACCGGACCGGCTCCCACCGCGCCGCCCGCCTCATCCGGTCGTCGGGCGATCCGACGGAGACGTTCAGTGGTAGGTGCGGCCGGGCACGAGCCGAGTCTCAGGTCGCGGAGGGGGCGCTGGGCGTCTGCTGCGTCGTGGGCGACAGCGGAGGCAGTACCAAGCCCGCGTAGACGAACTGCGTGCTCACGATGATCAGGTACTGCAGTGGCACGAGCAGTCCCACCGGTAGCAGGGGGGCCAGCGGAAGGACGATCATCCAGGCACCCTGGAGCCGTTGCGGGTCTCCGGTCACCGATTCGGGCTGCCGGCCGAGCCGCAGGGTGATCACGAACAGGGTGGCGAACGTGAGGAGGGGAACCCCTATCAGCCCCACTCCCATGCCCACGGCAAACGTCTCACTCAAGGGCTGGTCGCCCATTCCGTGCGGCACCGCCGCGGCAACTGCCCAGCCGATGAGGGCGGTCAGGACGTAGCGCTGCAGGCTGATGCGCAGCCACCTCGCCGTACTCACGACGGCCCCCTCGCTCCGACAGGTGCCATGGCCAAAGGCCGATGACCATGGTCCCCAGAGATTCTGAACATGTTCGAAACATTACCGCCTCCCCGGGCTCGCAGACCCCTCGTTGCTCCATCTCTTTGCCCAGCCGACCCGGCTGCCGTGCTCCCGGGCTGCCGCTCACCCGCTGACTGTGGGCCGTGCCGGTCATCGCCCCCGGCTGTTCGGGGGACCCGTGGGCGGTCTCCGGCGGTTCTTCCCTCAGCGCGGGCATCCCTGGGGGAAACGGAAGAGAGGGACACGATGCCGCTCTATCTATCGAGGTTCAGCTACACGCCGGAGACATGGGCGAGGCTGATCGCGCACCCGGAGGACCGCGCCAAGGCCGCTCAGTCGTACATCGAGTCCGTCGGGGGGAAGCTCCACGGTTTCTGGTACGCCTTCGGCACGCACGACGGCTTCAATCTGTGGGAGGCGCCGGACAACGTGTCCATGGCCGCGGTCGCGCTGGCGATCAGCGGAGGCGGCGCGCTCAGCTCGTTCGAGACGACCGTTCTCCTGAGCGTGGACGAAACGCTGGACGCCCTACGCCAAGCCGGACAGGTCCGGTACCGGGCCCCTGGCACACAGCGGTGAACCGACGCGCCCCCGGATGTGCGCGGTGATCAAGGGACCGGCACGCCCGTGCGCAGGAAGTACAGACCCACGATCCGCCCGTCTCCGTTGAAGGCGACCCGGAATTCGCCCGGCTGCTTCGCCATGCGCAGCGGCACATTGACCACCGTCGTATCGCCGGACGCCACCTGCCGGGGATCCCCATGCGACCGGTAGCGCCCGAATTCCGCCTGGTAGCTCTTCCAGGACTGCGCCAGAACGTCCGGGGTCGCCTGTTGCCGCATCGCCTCGTCGAAGCGGGCTGAGACGGCCGTGAAGTCGCCTTGCACCACCTCGGTGAGGGTGTCCAGAGCGAGCTGCTCGTACGGGGGCTGGGCAGGTACCGTCGCTGCGAGGGGTGCCGCGACCTCCGCGGAGGCGCGCGCCGGTGCCGTCACGCCCAGCGCGGCATCGTTCGCGACCAGCAACGCACTCGAAGCGACGACGGCCACCGTCACCATCCGGAGGGTGTGCCGATTTCGGCCGCGGGATGCGTCCTTGCGAGGTATCAGGCCCATGGCCTTCTCCTTCACGCCACCGGTATGCGGGACGGCCTCCCTTCATGCTACGAGCGCCCACACGGCGGTCGCACCTGCACGAGGACGGGTTGGGCGCCCGGGGCGGTATGCCCCGGCGGTCGGGCGCAGCGGTCAGGCGGTCAGCGCCGCGAGCTCCGCGTTCGCGCGCTCGGTGACCAGCGCGAGGACGCGGCCGGCGGCGGCCAGGTCCTCGGCGGGTATCCCGCCCCAGACGCGGGCGGTGAGGGGGGCGGTCTCCGCTCCGATGGCAGCGAGCAGCTCGCGCCCCGCATGCGTGGGGCGCAGGTGCGCGCCGTCCACGACGAGGAGCTGCTTGGCCAGGAGTTCGTCGAGGGTGGCGTGGATGTCGGCCGGATCGGCCTTGAGGGAGCCCCGGACCTGCGTGACGAGCTGGTCCGGGGTCTGCGGGGTGTCGGCGGTGACGGCGGCGCGCAGGACGATCTGCTGCTGGAAGGTGCTGCCGTGCCGGGCCAGGACGTGCTCCAGGACGCCGCGGGCGGCGTAGTGGGCCAGGCCGAGGGCGCGGGCGTCGGCGAGGGGTGCAGTGGTGGTGGTCATGGTGTGGTCCCCTGAGTCTTCTCGTCGTTCGGTGGGAAGGGAGTGAGAGGTGCGTCGAGCAGGGCCGTCAGTTCGTCGGTGAACGCGCGCGTCCGCGCGGCGTCGAGGCCTCCGAGCGGCTCCAGCAGCTGCTGGAGCAGGTCCTGGACCACCGCGATGGCCTGCCGCGTGACGGCTTGGCCCTGCTCGGTGAGGGCGAGCTGTACGGCGCGCGGGTCGCGGGGATCGCGCGTGCGCTCGATCAGCCCGGCTGACTCCAGGGCGCGCGCCAGCTTCGAGACGTACAACGCCTCCAGGCCGGTGTGGTCGGCGAGGCGGCGCTGACTCGGCCGTTCGCCGGCGCGCTGCATGCCGTGCAGCGACGCCACCAGGGAGTACTGCGCGTGGGTGAGGCCCAGCGGAGCCACCGCGCGATCGACCGCGACGCGCCACTTGTTGGCGAGTCGCCATACCAGGAAGCCGGGAGTGGGACCCGGTGAACCCTTGCTCATGGCAGATAGAGTACATGGCTACTATGTACATGGCTACTATTTTGCGGGGCACGAACCCCGTGACAGCCGATCGGGGGTGTGAGACCGGCGAAGAAGGAAAGGCGCGGGGAACGGGGGCAGAGGAGGTAAGCCGATGCGAGCTTTGACGTGGCAGGGCAGGCGGGACGTGCGGGTGGAGACGGTCCCGGACCCCAAGCTGGTGGACCCCACCGATGTCGTCATCCGGGTGACGTCGACCGGGCTCTGCGGATCCGACCTGCACTTGTACGAGGTCCTGGGGCCTTTCCTCGAGCCCGGTGACATCCTGGGGCACGAACCCATGGGCGTGGTCGAGGAAGCCGGACCGGACGTGCGCACGCTGCGGCCGGGGGACCGGGTGGTGGTTCCGTTCAACGTGTCCTGCGGAACCTGCTTCATGTGCGAGCGGGGCCTGCACTCACAGTGCGAGACCACGCAGGTGCGCGAGCACGGCAAGGGTGCCTCGCTCTTCGGCTACACCAAGCTGTACGGGCAGATGCCGGGCGGGCAGGCGGAGTACCTGCGCGTGCCGTTCGGCGACACCTTGCCGATCAAAGTGCCCGAAGGGCCGGCCGACGAGCGCTTCGTCTACCTGTCGGACGTCCTGCCCACCGCTTGGCAGGCCGTGGAGTACGCGCACATCCCGCCGGGCGGATCGGTCACCGTACTGGGCCTCGGCCCCATCGGACAGATGGCCGCACGGATCGCCCTGCACCGCGGCGCCGGCCTGGTCGTGGGCGTCGACCTGGTGGCGGCCCGGCTGGAGCGCGCCCGCGCCGCCGGAGTCCACACGCTGGACCTGAAGGAGCTCGGTGACGGCGTGGCGGACGCCGTACGGGACCTGACCGACGGGCGGGGCACCGACTCCGTCATCGAGGCGGTGGGCATGGAGGCGCACGGTGCGCCGGTCGCCGCGGCCGCGCAGCGTCTCACCGCCCTGCTGCCCGACGCCGTGGCCAAACCCCTCATGGAGAAGGCGGGCGTCGACCGGCTCCAGGCCCTGTACACGGCGATCGACCTGGTGCGGCGCGGCGGCACGCTCTCCATCTCGGGCGTGTACGGCGGTGCGGCCGACCCGCTGCCGATGCTGACCATGTTCGACAAACAGCTGCGGATACGCATGGGCCAGGCGAACGTCTGGGCGTGGGTCGACACGCTCCTCCCGCTGCTGAACGACGAGGACCCGCTCGGGGTGGAGGGCTTCGCCACGCATGTCATGCCGCTGGAGGACGCTCCCCGCGCCTACAGGATGTTCCAGGCCAAGGACGACGGAATGATCAAGACGCTCCTGAAGCCGGGCAGCTGAACCGAGCGGTGTCTGCTCCGCGGAGGGAGCCTCCGTCACGCACGGGCCATCGAAGATGGCCCGGACGCGTCCTACTCCCGGACCGTCGCGCAGATGGCGTAGGCGCTGAAGCCGAGGGGCACCGTGTCGGTGTTCTGGACAGTGACGATCCATGAAGTGTTTCCGGCGCCGGGGAACGATCGGATCGTGAGGAGCTTGGCACCGTTGCCGAAGAACCCGCCCCCGATCACCTTCTTCCCCGCGGGGCATTCGGCAGCGACCTGCTCGAACTGGTTCGGCTGGACCACGGGTCCCTGCCGGGAAACGACCTCGTAGCCGGCGATGCCCGCCTTGCCCTTGTCGGCGAGTGCGGTGTCCGCGGCGGGTGTGGGGGGATTGGTGCCCGGGACCGGTCCGTCCTGCGCGTGGGCGCCGGCGATGCCGAGCACTGCTGCGACGGCTGTCGAGGTGATGACGGTGACGAGGCGGCTCGCGTACATGTGCTCCCCTTGACGTGGACGGATCTTGACGTGGACCGATGGGGTCTCGGACCTGTGGATACCAGGACAGGCCACCGGAGCGGGCGCAGCGCGGCGCCGCCGTCCGTGCAGTCGCCCCGTTCGGAGCAGGCCCGCCCGGCCCTGCGGGGGCGCGGCCGGCCCGTCTGGACGAGGCGCAGACCGTCAGCGAGCCCGGCACTTTCGCCCTCCCCGCGCGCTGACCTCAGCCTTCCGGGCCCACCCCGTCGGCGGTGGCGCGCACGAGACGGTCCACCGCTCCCGCCGGACCCGCCGCCTCCTCGGCCCAGGCCCGCTGCCGCGCCGCCCCGTCACCGCGGGTCGCCAGCCGTTGGAACAGCGCGGTGACCTCGTCCAGGTCTCCGAACTCCTCCAGCGCCGGACGCACCAGACCCACCAGATCGTCGGCGACCGCCGCCACCGGTTTGGCCCGGCCGGTCAGCGCGTCGAAGCCGCTGCCGCTCCAGCCGTCCCGGGCGGCCCGCCAGCAGGCGGCGCGCAGCACCTCGCCCTCCCAGCGGGGGCCGGGATCACCGCGCTGTGCCTTGTCGGCGCAGGTGACCACCAGGGCGCGCAGGAGCGTCGCCACCGCGACGGTGTCGTCCAGGTCCTGCAGCACATCCATCGCACGGACCTCCAGCGTGGGCAGCCGGGGATTGGGGCGCAGGTCCCAGTACGGCATGCCCGGATCCAGCATGGCCTCGGTATCGGCGATGACGACGGCCAGGCGCTCGTGTTCCTCCAACGACGCCGCGTACGGCGGCGGTCCCAGGCACGGAAAACGGCTCCTGATGACCGAGCGCCAGCTGGCGTAGCCGGTGTCCCTCCCGCGGTGGAACGGCGAATTGGCGCTCAGCGCGACGAGAAGGGGCAGCCAGGGCCGCACGTGGTTGCCCGTCAGCACGGCCAGCTCACGGTCGGGCAGGTGAACGTGTACGTGCAGGGCGCTGATGGCGAAGTCGTCCATCATGGTGCGGTACTGCCGACGGCCGGCCCGGTAGCGCGGATGGTCGGCCACATGGGCCGGACCGGCATCCTGGAGCACCGGCGTGCCGGAGGCGCACAGCCGCAGCCCCTCAGCGCGGGCCGCGGTGACCAGCGCCCCGCGGACGCGCTCGAGTTCCCCGCGCAGCTCGCCGGCCGACCGGCACGGGGGCGTACGCCCTTCGACCTGGCACTCGTCGAATTCCTTGGTCACGAGATCGCCCACTTCGCCCGCGGCGCGAGCGGCGACCCGGGGCCCGGCGTACACGACAGAGCGCGTGTGCGCGTCGACGAGGAAGTACTCCTCCTCCACGCCGATGGTCGGCGCCTGGTCGGCGGATGCGGGGCGAGGTGCGGAGGGAAGCGCGCTCATCCGTCCAGCATCGCGGCAACCGGTCGTTCCGGCGTCCGGCGCGCGCAAGGTCACCGCCGCTGCCCCGTCCTGGTGTGATCGGACGCCGGCGCCGTGCGGTGTGAGTGATCGGGTACGGAGGGTCCCAGGGCTGACGGCCGCCCCGTTCATGGTCGCCGGGGCCGTGTCACGTCCCGCTCCCTCCGCCTCGTGCTGTTCGCCGCCTCGACCTCGCTGGTGGTGGGGGGCGTACTGCTGCCCACCGGTGCGATCGTGTGCGTCGACGGCAAGCCGCTGCCGAAGGGCGACGACTCGGTCACGGTTCCGCAGGGATCGCAGCTCTGCCTCGGTGTGGACACCCCCGAGCAGTGCGCGGCGCGGCAGAAGCCGGTCGTGCAGAGCCCTACGGGCAGCTCCACCCTTCAGCTCGCGGTGTGACCCGAGGAAGCCCCCGCCGGTCCGACCGGCGGGGGCTTCCCAGGTGTCAGGTCATCAGCAGGAGCCGCGTGTTCGCCACCAGCTTCCGGTTTACGCTGGTGCTCTGCACGAAGATCGTGAAGTCGTCGTTGTGGTCCGGCTTGACGCGCACCTCCACGTCCGACAGGCCGAGCAGGGTTCGGGCCTCCGGCCCCGTGTACACCCGGTCCGTCTTCTTCTCCAGCACGGCGATCTTCTTCCGTGCCTGGATCTTCTCCGGCTTGCTCAGCTGATAGAAAGCACCACCGGTGCGGTAAGTGTGCCCGCATTCGACGACCCATTCCCGGATCGCCGCTTCCCGGGCCACCGGAATCAGGTGGTACTGAGACGGATCAACCGAGGTGAGGCCGGCGGCCTTGATGGTGTCCTTGTTGACCGCGTCCGCACCCGTGGAGAACACCGCCCGCGAACCCCGGATTCCCTGGGCTCGGCCCGCCATGAATTTCTCCGTCGCCTGCCGGATGACCTGTCCGGCCTCCTCCAGACCCTGTGTGCTCGTGGCGTCCCAGACGGCGATGTTGTCCTTCGGAAAACCGCACTGCATGGCCTCGCGCTTGCCCATCTGGTCCGGCACGAGGACGGCCAGCGTCCAGTTGTCCTGCTGCGTCTCGATCATCTCGGCCACCGCCTGGACCAGCGCGCGCGGGTCCCTGGCCGGGGCGTCCGGGCAGCGATGACTCGCGTTCTCCTGCCCGTCGGTCAGGACGAACGTCAGGAAGCTGTGGTCGCCGTAGAGTTGCGCCGTCTGCGCCAGCTCCCGCTGCGACTTCAGCGTGGCCGCCAGCAGGGCCGTCATTCCACCGGTCCGGTACAGCTGCTTCAGGGACGGCATCCGCAGCACGTCCTTGTCGTACACGACGCATTCCACCTTGTCGGCGAAGACGTACACCGTGACGCGGGTTTCCTGGTCCAGTTCCTTCGACCGGCGGGCCAGATATGCAATCTGCTGGTCGGCGACTTCGACGACCTTTCGACTGAGGTGCGACATGGATGAACTGGCATCCAGCACAAGAGCAACGTGATTGATGTAGTTCTGGTTTCCGGACATGACCGCTCCCCCTCGTTCCGACGTGATGCTTCTAGCTTCTCACCCACCACTGACAATCGATCTTGGCTTCCGTGCCGGATGCCGACACGGCGAAACCGCGCCCCCCGGAGTTCCGGGAGGCGCGGTTTCGGAGGTCGGTGAGAGGGCGTCAGTTGACGTTGACGGCCTTCCAGGCCGCCGCCACCTGCTGGTACTCCGTGCCCGACGTGCCGTACAGGTCGGCCGTCGCCTGGAGGGTCGCGGTGCGTGCGCCCGCGTAGTTGGTGGTGGAGGTCATGTAGGTGGACAGCGCCTTGTACCAGATCTTGTAGGCCTTGACCCGCCCGATGCCCGTGACGGTGGAGCCGTCGTAGGTCGGGGAGTTGTAGGAGACGCCGTTGATCGTCTTCGCGCCGCTGCCCTCGGACAGCAGGTAGAAGAAGTGGTTCGCGACGCCCGAGGAGTTGTGGACGTCGAGCCGGCCCACGGTCTTCGACCAGTAGTCGGCGGAGGCCCCGTCCTTGCTCGGCTTGTCCATGTAGCGCAGCGGGGTGCCGTTGCCGCGGATGTCGATCTTCTCGCCGATGAGGTAGTCGCCGATGTCGGAGGAGTTGTTCGCGAAGAACTCCACCGACGTGCCCAGGATGTCGCTGGTGGCCTCGTTGAGGCCGCCGGACTCGCGGCTGTAGTTCAGCTTGGCCGTGGAGGCGGTCAGGCCGTGGCTCATCTCGTGGCCGGCGACGTCCAGGGAGGTCAGCGGCTTGAGGTTGTTCGCGCCGTCGCCGTAGGTCATGCAGAAGCAGCTGTCGGACCAGAAGGCGTTGACGTACGCGTTGCCGTAGTGGACGCGGGAGTACGCGGCCTTGCCGTCGCCGGCGATGCCGTTGCGGCCGAGCTCGGCCTGGTAGAAGTCCCAGGTGACGGCGGCGCCGTAGTGGGCGTCCACGGCGGCGGTCTGCCGGTTCGCGGCCGTCCCGTCGCCCCACTTGTCGTCGGCGTCGGTGAAGAGGCTGCCGGTGCCGGTCGTGCCGCCGTTCAGGTCGTACGTCTTGTGGCTGCCGCGGCCCGCGTCGGTCAGGCTGTACGTCGACCCGCTCAGGGTGGTGCCGAGCGTGACGGTGCCGGAGTAGCCGCTGGTGCCGGTGCCCGTGTCGATGGCCTCGTACGCGTACAGCTCGGCGCCGGTGGCGGCGTCGGTGATGACGTGCCGCTCGCTGGGGGTGCCGTCGTGCTGGGTGCCGGTGACGACGGCCTCGTAGGCGAAGACCGGCTTGCCGGTCGCCGCCCAGACCACCTGGCGGGCGCCGGCGGGCGCGGCCTTCAGGGAGCGGGCGGCGCCCGGGGCTATGCGGGCCTCGGTGCCCTTGGTGGTCTTGCGGCTGCCGTCCTTCTTCTGGTGGACGACCAGGTCGCCGCCGAGGACCGGCAGGCCCTGGTAAGTGCGCTCGTAGCGCGTGTGGACCGTGCCGTCGGCGTCCTTGATCACGTCGCGGGCGACGAGGCGCTCATCGCCACCGAGGCCGATGGCGCGCGCGGTGCCGGCCGCTTCGGCCTGCGCGCCGGCGATCGCCTGGGCGCGCGCGGCGGTCGACAGCTGGACGGCGGTGGCGCCGTCCTCGCGCTCGGCCGCCGCGTTCGCGGAACCGCTCTGGACGGCCAGCGCGACCATCGCCGCGGACGCGACGAGGGCGGCCGTGCGCAGCACGCGGGTCCGGCTGCTGGAGGTGGGGGATGAGGACATGTGGTGGGTCACTCGTTCTCCTTCGATGCCGTGGGGGCGGCTGTGAGATTGCCAGGAAGGAGAGGGTGATTGACAGGTATGCAACAAGAATTTGACCATCTGTTGTCCGGAGAGAGGACTCCAATGTCCGCTCAACGGTCAAAAACGGGCCATTCCGCTTTGGGGTGAGGGCAGTTGGGGTTCGTGGTGTCGGCGCCGGCCTCCGTGGCGCGTCCCATGGCGCCCCCGCCGGACCGTGGGTGACGGCTCGCGGGGGCCGCCCATTGGGAAGATGTCCAAATTGTGCATATTTGTAGTCAATTCCCCTTCGCCCTCCGGAGATCGGCAGAGGCTGAGCCACGAGTGACACCGGTCACTTTGAGTGACGCTGGGGACATGACCTCCGGTGGTCCGGGCAAGGGCGCCTCATTGCGCCAAACCGCGGGCCCGCCGCGGTGCGGAAACCGGAGGTACAGCGCGTCGTGTCCGAGCAGCAGAGCATTCACACAGCCGGCAGGTGGCGGTCCGCCGCCACGGGGGCCACCAGGGAGATCCTGGACCCCGCCGACGGCACCGTGCTCGCGGTGGTCGCGGAGGGCGGCGCCGCCGACGCGGACGCTGCGGTGGCCGCGGCCCGTGCCGCCTTCGACGGCGGGCCGTGGCCGCGCACGCCCGTGGCCGAGCGTGCCGCGCTGCTGCGCCGTACGGCCGCCCTGCTCCAGCGCGACCGCGAGCGGATCGCCCTCCTGGAGAGCCTGGACGCGGGCAAGACGCTGCAAGAGGGCCGGATCGACGTGGACTGCGTCAGCGACGCCTTCCACTACTTCGCCGACCTCATCAGCGCCGAGAGCGCCGGCCGGGTCGTCGACACCGGTTCCCCCGACATCCACAGCGTGGTCGTCCACGAGCCGGTCGGGGTCTGCGCCCTGATCACCCCGTGGAACTACCCGCTGCTGCAGGCGAGCTGGAAGGTCGCCCCGGCGGTGGCCGCGGGCAACACCTTCGTGATCAAGCCGAGTGAGATCACCCCGCTGTCCACGGTCGTCCTCGTCGAGCTGCTGGTGGAGGCCGGGCTGCCGTCCGGCGTCGCGAACCTGGTGACCGGCGCGGGCGATCCCGTCGGCGCGCGTCTGGCCGCCCATCCCGACGTGGACCTCGTCTCCTTCACGGGCGGCCTCGCCAGCGGCACGAAGGTGGCGCACGCGGCGGCCGACACCGTCAAGAAGGTGGCCCTCGAACTCGGCGGCAAGAACCCCAACGTCGTCTTCGCGGATGCCTGTGCCACCCAGGCGGGCTTCGACACCGCCGTCGACCAGGCCCTCAACGCGGCCTTCATGCACAGCGGCCAGGTCTGCTCCGCCGGCTCCCGGCTGATCATCGAAGAGTCGGTGCGCGGCCGGTTCGTCACCGAGCTCGCCCGCCGCGCCGAGCGGATCCGCCTCGGCCGCGGCACCGACCCCGGCGTCGAGTGCGGCCCCCTGGTCTCCGCCGCCCAGCGGGAGCGCACCGAGTCGTACGTCGCCTCCGCCCTCTCCGACGGCGCCGTACTGCGCGCCGGCGGTGAACGCCCCGAGGGCCCCGGCTTCTTCTACCAGCCCACGGTCCTCGACCGCTGCGACCGCCGGATGCGCGTCGTGCGGGAGGAGGTCTTCGGCCCGGTCCTGACCGTCGAGACGTTCCGTACCGAGGACGAGGCCGTGGCGCTCGCCAACGACACCGAGTACGGGCTCGCGGGCGCGGTGTGGACGGCCGACCAGGGCCGCGCCCGCCGCGTGGCCGGCCGGCTCCGCCACGGCACCGTCTGGATCAACGACTTCCACACCTACCTGCCGCAGGCGGAGTGGGGTGGTTTCGGGAAGTCCGGTACCGGGCGCGAGCTCGGGCCGTCGGGTCTCGCCGAATACCGCGAGGCCAAGCACGTCTACCAGAACCTCGCTCCGCGCCCCGTGCGCTGGTTCGCGGGCTGAAAGGAAACATCGTCATGACGACGAATACGCACCGCGACGCGCGCGCCGCCGAGGGGTTCGCGCGGGAATACGACTACGTGATCGTGGGCGGCGGCACCGCCGGATCGGTGATCGCTTCCCGGCTGACCGAGGACCCCGAGGTCACGGTGGCCGTCATCGAGGGCGGCCCGAGCGATGTCGACCGGCCCGACGTGCTGACCCTGCGGCGCTGGATGGGCCTGCTCGGCGGCGAACTCGACTACGACTACCCCACCACCGAGCAGCCGCGCGGCAACTCGCACATCCGGCACAGCCGCGCCCGCGTCCTGGGCGGCTGCTCCTCGCACAACACGCTCATCTCCTTCAAGCCGCTGCCCTCCGACTGGGACGAGTGGGAGGCCGCGGGCGCCGAGGGCTGGCACGCCGCGGCCATGGACCCGTACTTCGACAAGCTGCTGAACAACATCGTCCCCGTCGACGAGGCAGACCGGAACGCCATCGCCCGCGACTTCGTGGACGCGGCCGGGCGGGCGCTCGGCGTCCCCGAGATCGAGGGCTTCAACCAGAAGCCCTTCCACGAGGGCGTCGGCTTCTTCGACCTGGCCTATCACCCGGAGACCAACAAGCGCTCCTCCGCCTCGGTGGCGTACCTCCACCCGGTCATGGACGAGCGGCCGAACCTCACCCTGCTGCTGGAGACCTGGGCCTACCGCCTGGAGCTGGACGGGACGCGGGCGCGCGGGGTGCACGTGAAGGCCGAGGACGGCACCCGGTCGCTGATCGGCGCCCGCCGCGAAGTGATCGTGTGCGCGGGGGCGGTCGACACCCCGCGTCTGCTGCTGCATTCCGGGATCGGCCCGCGCGCGGATCTGGAAGCCCTCGGCATACCCCCGGTGCACGACCTGCCCGGCGTCGGTGAGAACCTCCTCGACCACCCGGAATCGGTGATCGTGTGGGAGACGGACGGCCCCATCCCGGAGAACTCGGCGATGGACAGCGATGCCGGCCTGTTCGTCCGCCGCGACCCCCGGTCCCAGGGGCCGGACCTGATGTTCCACTTCTACCAGGTCCCCTTCACCGACAACCCGGAGCGCCTCGGCTACGAACGTCCGGCCCACGGGGTGTCGTTGACCCCGAACATCCCCAAGCCCCGCAGCCGCGGCCGGCTGTACCTCACCAGTGCGGACCCCGAGGTGAAGCCCGCCCTCGACTTCCGGTACTTCACGGACGAGGAGGACTACGACGCCCGCACCCTGGTCGACGGCATCCGCCTCGCCCGCGAGATCGCCGCGACGCAGCCGCTGGCCGGCTGGCTCAAGCGCGAGGTGTGTCCCGGCCCGGCCGTCACGAGTGACGAGGAACTCAGCGCGTACGCCCGGTCCGTCGCGCACACCGTCTACCACCCGGCGGGCACCTGCCGGATGGGCGCCGCCGACGACAGCGGGGCCGTCGTCGGGCCGGACCTGAAGGTCCGGGGCCTGGACGGGATCCGGATCGCGGACGCCTCGGTGTTCCCGACGATGCCCGCGGTCAATCCGATGATCGGAGTGCTCATGGTCGGCGAGAAAGCCGCCGAGCTGCTGGGAGGCGCTGCCTGATGAACACGAACAACACCCCGGCCACGAGCAACACGCCGGCCACGAACGACACCCCGTCCCCGCACGAGAACGCGGCCGCGCTCGACGGGCCGGCCGCCGCCCGCGAGCCCGACACCCGGCCGCCGGTCTTCTCGGTGAACGGCCTGTGGAAGGTCTTCGGCCCGCGCGCCGCGGCCGCCAAGGTGCCCGGCTCCGCGGACGCCGACCTGTCCGCCGCCGAGCTGCGCGAGCGCACCGGCTGCACCGCGGCCGTCCGCGACGTCAGCTTCGACGTCCGCAAGGGCGAGGTCTTCGTGGTGATGGGCCTGTCCGGCTCCGGCAAGTCCACCCTCGTACGCTGCCTGACCCGGCTCATCGAGCCGACCGCGGGCTCCCTCGCCATCGACAGCGAGGACGTCCTGGCCATGGACCAGAGCCGGCTGCGGGAACTGCGCCGCCACCGTGCCGCCATGGTCTTCCAGCACTTCGGCCTGCTGCCGCACCGCACCGTCCTGGACAACGTTGCCTACGGCCTGGAGATCCAGGGCGTGGGCCGCGCCGAACGGCGTGCCAAGGCCACCGAGATGATCGCCAAGGTAGGCCTCGACGGCCTGGAGGAGCGCCGCCCCGGCCAGCTCTCGGGCGGTCAGCAGCAGCGGGTCGGGCTCGCCCGCGCCCTCGCGGCCGACCCCGAGGTCCTGCTGTTCGACGAACCGTTCAGCGCCCTCGACCCGCTGATCCGCCGGGAGATGCAGGAGGAAGTGGCCCGCCTGCACCACGACGAGGGCCGCACCATGGTCTTCATCACGCACGACCTGGCCGAGGCCCTTCGCCTCGGCGACCGGATCGCCCTCATGCGCGACGGCCGGATCGTGCAGCTCGGCACCCCCGAGGAGATCGTCGGCTCCCCGGCCGACGCGTATGTACGGGACTTCGTGCGCGACGTGCCGCGCGAACAGGTCCTCACCGTACGCAGCGCCATGCGCCCCGCCTCTCCCGCGGAAGCCGAGCAGGGCCCCGCCCTGGCCCCCGCCACCACCGTCGTCGAGGCCATCGAGGCGGTCGCCCGCAGCGGCGGCCCCGCCCGGGTCGTCGACCAGGGGCGCTGCCTGGGCGTGGTCGACGACGCGGCACTGCTCGCCGTCGTGGCCGGGATACCCGCCCCCAGGGCCGGGGAGGTGGCCGCATGAGCGCGTCGACCGCCCGCCCGGCCGCCGGTGCTCGGCGGTGGTCGCGATGACCTTCGCCACCGCCCCCGGGCGTCTGTCCGCCCCGCCCGAATCCGGCCGACAGCCGCGCCGCCCCGCCGACGCGCCCCCCGCCGGACCGCCGGAGCGCCCCCGCAGAGCCCTGTTGACCCACCACGCCGGCCGCAGGGTCCTGCCCCTCGCCGTCGCCGCGGTCGTGCTCGGCACGCTCGGCTTCCTCTTCCCCGGCGCGGGCAGCTGGCCGGGCGCCCTGGCCGTCGACCTGTCGGACCCGCTCGGCCGGGCCGGTGACTGGGTCGTCGACCACCGCGACAGCCACCCGCTGTTCCTGTACTTCTTCGGGCACGTCAGCAACCTCGTCGTCGTGTCGGTGCGCGCCGTGTACGTGCTCCTCCTCGCCGCCGGCTGGGCCGGGGTCACCGCCCTGGCCGGGCTCGTCGCCTGGCGGCTCGCGGGCGTCCGGCTCGCGCTGACCTCGATGGCCGCCTTCGCCGTCTGCGGGCTGCTGGGCATGTGGGTGCCGACCATGCAGACGCTCGCCCTGATGGTCGTGGCCGTCGCCGCCTCCGTCGTCGTCGGTGGGCTGCTCGGCCTCGCCGCCGGGCTGTCGCCGCGGACCGAGCGCGCGCTGCGCCCCGTACTGGACACGATGCAGATCCTGCCCGCCTTCGCGTACCTGCTGCCGATGGTGCTGGTCTTCGGGATCGGCGTGCCCGCCGCCGTCCTCGCCACGGTGGTCTACGCCGCCCCGCCCATGGCCCGCCTGACCGCGCTGGGCCTGCGCGAGGCCGATGCCGGAGTGCTGGAGGCCGCCGCCTCGCTCGGCGCGACCGGGCGGCAGCGGCTGCTGAGCGCACGGCTCCCGCTGGCCCGCCGGCAGATCCTGCTGGGCGTCAACCAGGCCATCATGATGGGCCTCTCCATGGCCGTCATCGCCTCCGTGATCGGCGCGGCCGGTCTCGGCGACCGCGTCTACCAGGCGCTGGCCTCCGTCGACGTCGGGGCGGCGCTGGCCGCGGGCATCCCGATCGTGCTGCTCGCGGTCGTCCTCGACCGGATGGCGGGCGCGGCGGGCATCCGGCTCGGGGCCACCCCGCCGCCCGTGTCCGAACGGCCCTTCCTGCGGCGGGTGTTCGCGGGCTGGTACGGGCGCCTGCTCTGCCTCCTCGCGGCCGTCGCCGTGGCGGTCGCCGGCCGGATGGCGGGCACCACCCAGTGGCCCGGCTCCTGGACGGTGTCCCTCGCCGACCCCGTCAACCGGGCCGTCGACTGGATGACCGAGCACCTCTACTCCGGCGTTCCCGTCATCGGCGGCACCGCCGACTGGGCCGCCCGTTTCACCGGCTGGGTCCTGGACCCGATGCGCACGGGCCTCCAGGCGGCGCCCTGGTGGCTCCTTCTGATGCTCGTCGGCGCCATCGGCGTGCTCGTCGGCACCTGGCGCACCGCCCTGACGGCCGTGCTCGCGCTGGCCGCGATCGGCGTGCTCGGGGTGTGGGAGCCCGCGCTGGACACGCTCTCGCAGGTGCTCGCCGCCGTCGCCGTGACCCTGGTGCTCGGCTTCGCGATCTCCGTCGGCGCCGCCCGCAGCGCCCGCGCCGAGCGGCTGCTGCGCCCGGTGCTCGACATCTGCCAGACGATGCCGCAGTTCGTCTACCTCATCCCGGTCGTCGCCCTGTTCGGCGTCGGCCGCGCCCCGGCGGCGGCCGCTGCCGTCGTGTACGCGCTGCCCGCCGTCGTACGGATCACCACGCAGGGGCTGCGCGAGGTGAATCCGGCCGCACTGGAGTCCGCCCGCTCGCTCGGGGCGACCGGGGGACAGCAGCTGCGCCAGGTCCAACTGCCGCTCGCCCGGCCCGCCCTGCTGCTGGCCGTCAACCAGGCCGTGGTGCTGGTTCTCGCCGTCGTCATCATCGGCGGCCTGGTCGGCGGCGGCGCCCTCGGCTACGACGTGGTCCTCGGCCTCGCCCAGGGCGACCTGGCCACCGGCCTCGTGGCCGGTGCGGCGATCGTCTGCCTCGGCCTGCTGCTCGACCGCATCACCCAGCCCGCGAAGGAGGCCTGAGATGCCGATGGAACCGACCAAGCGCACCCGGCCCGGGAGAGCGGTGCGCCGCGCCGCCGTCACCGGGTTCGCCGTGGCGACCGCCCTGGCCGTCGTCACCGGCTGCGGAGCCGCCGACATGACCCGCCAGGCCTCCCCGTACGCGGCGGCGCAGGGCGCCGAGACCGTCACGCTCTCCGTGCAGTCCTGGGTGGGCGCGCAGGCGAACACCGCCGTCGCGGGCTACCTGCTGGAACACGAACTCGGCTACCGGGTGGACACCGTCCAGGTCGACGAGGTGCCGGCGTGGGACGCGCTCAGCCAGGGCCGGGTCGACGCGATCCTGGAGGACTGGGGCCACCCGGAGCAGCAGAAGCGCTACGTGGAGGACAAGAAGACCATCGTCGACGGCGGTGAACTGGGGGTGACCGGCCACATCGGCTGGTTCGTACCGTCCTACTTCGCCGAGGCGCACCCGGACGTCACCGACTGGAAGAACCTCGGCAAGTACACCGACCAGCTGAGGACGGCCGAGAGCCGCGGCAAGGGCCAGCTGATGGACGGCTCACCCTCGTACGTCACGAACGACAAGGCGCTCGTGAAGAACCTCGGCCTGGACCTCGAGGTCGTCTTCGCCGGCTCCGAGGCGGCGCAGATCACCCAGATCAAGCAGTTCGCCAAGGAGAAGAAGCCCTTCCTGACCTACTGGTACAAGCCCCAGTGGCTCTTCGAGCGGGTTCCGATGACGGAGGTGAAGCTGCCCGAGTACACGGAGGGGTGCGACGCCGACCCCGAGAAGGTGGCCTGCGCGTACCCCCACACCCCGCTCCGGAAGTACCTCAACGCGCGCTTCGCCGACGGGGGAGGGAAGGCCGCGTCGTTCCTGAAGAAGTTCCGCTGGAACGTCGAGGAGCAGAACGAGGTCGCCCTGATGATCGCCGAGGAGAAGCTGTCACCGCAGCAGGCGGCGAAGAAGTGGGTCGAGCGGAACGAGGACGTGTGGCGGCCCTGGGTCCGCTGACGCGCCCCGCCCCGGCGGGACCCTGACCCGGCGGGACCCTGACCCGGCCCCCGCCTGCCGCACGCGCCTGCGCACCGCCCGCCGGACCGCCCTGCGCGAGCCCGGGGCGGTCCGCAGCGGTGCGGCCGGCTCGGTGCGGGCCGTCAGCTGCCGCCGCGCTGCTGGTCGCTGTCGCGGCGCAGCCGGCGGGTGTGCCGGGCGAGGGTGTCGATGCGGTCGGCGAGCTCGGTGTGCCCCGGGCCCAGATGGTCCCGGGCGGCGGTGAGCGGGCCGACGAGCTGGGCCGCGTCGTCGCGGCCGAGGGCACTGTTCAGCTCACGGACGCTCGTCTCGGCGGCGGCGGGGAGGTCGGTGAGAGCGGTGATCTGACCGGCCAGCCGGCGCAGGTCGGCGGCGTTGCCGCGAGCCCAGACGGTGACGGTGCGGTCGGCGGCGCGCCGGTCGCGGACGGCCTGCACCCGCTGTTCCCCGGTGGTGTCGGCCGGGCCGGGGCGCAGGCGCAGATAGCGACGTTCGGCGGCCTGGCGGCTGGCCACCCCGAGAGGGCCGGCGAGATCGGCCCAGCTCGCCCCCGCTTGCCGTGCGGTTTCGATCAGGCCGGACTCCCACCCGGCGAGCTGTTCCCGTACCTCGCGCAGCAGAAGCAGCGAGGCCAGGGCCTGCTCCGGGCCTTCGCCCGGCGGGGGCGTCGCGGGCCCGGCGCTCTGGGCCTCGCGCACGGCGTTGTCGATGGCCTCCAGCGCCGCCGCTGCGGCGAGGAAGGAAGCGGGTCCGTAGGCCGTGGGGGTGCCTGGGGGCGGGGGAGGGGCGGGCTTCTCTGCGGCAGTCACGGATCTCCTCCAACTCACGTCACCCTGAGGATGACACCGTTGCTTGTCATCGTTTCGATGACATGTTACAACGGATGCACGTTGAAGCGCATTGGCAGTTTCTGCCCCACTCAACCGGAGGTGTTTCGCGATGTTGATGCGCACTGACCCGTTCCGCGAGCTCGACCGCGTCGCCCAGCAGCTCATGGGGACCACCGGCACGTGGTCGAAGCCGTCCGTGATGCCGATGGACGCCTACCGCGACGGCGACGACTACGTGATCGCCTTCGACCTCCCGGGCGTCACCGTGGACGCGATCGACATCGACGTCGAGCGGCACATGCTCACCGTCAAGGCCGAACGCCGGCCGTCCGCGGAGGCCGGCGGCGTGCAGATGGACCTCTCCGAGCGGCCCCTGGGTGTCTTCTCCCGCCAGATCGTGCTGGCCGACACCCTCGACACCGAGAACATCCAGGCCGACTACGACGCAGGTGTCCTGACCCTGCGCATCCCGATCGCCGAGCGCGCCAAGCCCCGCAAGATCGCCATCAGCGGCGCGGGCGACCGCAAGCAGATCTCCGGCTGACCCGGCCCGCACCCACGCCGTCCGGCGGAGGACGGCAGCCCGCTCGCTCTCCCTCCGGCCGCCCGTCCTCCGCCCCACATCCTGGGGGTAGCACGATGCCCATGCGATGGGAAGCGTTCCTCGAACACGTCCAGGAGCGCGGTGAATACGACACGAGGCAGGAAGCGGACCGTGCGGCGCGCGTGGTCCTCGCCCTGCTCGGCGCCCACCTGGTCGGCGCGGAGCGGGCCGAGCTCGCCGCGCTCCTGCCCGAGACCTACGCCCTGATCCTCCTCAACCCCCTCCAGGCCGCTGAACCGCTGTCCGCGGAACGGTTCGTGCGGGCCACCGCGGCCTGGATCGAGGGCAGCTCCCACGCCACGGCGACGTGGGACGTCGGCGCCGTACTCAGCGTGGTCGCCGACGCGGCGGGCGAAGAGCTCACGCACCGGCTCCTGTTGCAGCTCCCGCCCGGCTACGACCTCCTCTTCGGCCGCCCCCAGCCCGTCTGAACGGCGGACCATCCGCCCCCGAGAAGAAAGGCTCACCGTGTCCGTGCTCCAGAAGCCTGAACTGCCGCAGCAGGCCCCGGACATGACATACGACCAGATGCTGGAGACCGTGAGGTACGAAGGCGCCTACCCCACCCGGGAGCGGGCCGACGAAGCCGTACGCAAGATCCTGGCCGCCCTCGGCCGCCAGCTCACCGGCGATGAACGCGTGGACCTGGCGGCCCGCCTCCCCCTGGAGGCCGCGCTCACCTTCACCGGCCAGATCCCGGACACCAGGCAACTCACCGGCTGGGGCTTCGTCAAGGACCTCGCCACCCGCACCGGCGCCACCCCCGCCACCGTCCGCTGGGAGACCGGAGCCGTCCTCACCGTCGTCGCCCGTCTCGCGGGCCCCGAACTCCTCACCCGCATCCTCGACCGACTGCCCGACGGCTGGGCCCTCCTCTTCGGCCAGGCCCAGCTCCTCCAGCCACAGCGCGCCGCCTGACCCGGACCGGGGCACACGAGCGCGACCCCTAACAGCCCATCCGCGAACCGTCGGTCGCCGCCTCGGCGAACAGCTGGAACCATATCCGGGAGCCGGGTCCGGCGGGTTCCGGGCCCGGGTCGACTCCGTAGACCTCGCGGAGCTCTTCCGGGGACTCGAAGGCGAGCGTGACGCTTGGGTGCCGGTCCGATTCGAAGCAGAAGACGGAGAACCCGGCCTCCGGTTGCGTGGTGAGGCTGTGCACCGGATGCCACCCCGCCGCCGGCGCTGCCCGCGCGTAGTACTCCTGTACCTCCGTACGGCTCCCGTCGTACGCGTACAGCCGACGCGCGGTCAGCCCGGCGTCCCCGCTGTCCTCGGTGCAGTACGCCTGGGCCTCCGCCTCCTCGTCGATGGGCACGGCCCCCGCCGGGCGCAGTGCCAGCGCCGGCAGCTCGTTCAGCTTCGCCACGGCGGAAGCCGTGCCCTCGCAGGTCGTGAAGGGGGAGAGCAGGGAGCACCCGCTCAGTGCGCCCCCGAGGAGCACGGTCACCAACAGCAGCCGCAAACCGAGCATGTTCATGGCGGAAGAATAGGCTGACGGCGCGCCCCGGCACGTTACGGCGGTGGGCCGATGCGGGCGATGAGAAGGGCGACGTCGTCGTCGGCGGACTGGGGGACCAGGCCGGTGATCAGGGTGTCGCAGAGGTGACTCAGGGGGCGGCCGGGGTCGGTGAGCAGGCGGGTCAGTTCGGTCAGCCGTTCGTCGATGTCGCGACCGCGGGCTTCGATCAGCCCGTCGGTGTACAGGACCAGCAGAGAACCGGGGGGCAGGGTCATCCGCGTGGTGGTGAAGTCGATGCCGCCCACGCCCAGCGGGACGCCGGGCGGGCTGTGCAGCAGACGGACGGTGCCGTCCGGGGCCACCGTGGCCGGCGGCGGGTGCCCGGCTCGGGTGACCGTGCACTCTCCCGTGACGGGGTCGCAGACGATGTAGAGGAAGCTGGTGAGCATCGGCTCGGTGAGGTCGGCGAGGACGGCTTCCAGGAGGTGCAGCATGTCGGTGGGCGGCAGGTCGAGGCGGGCCAGGACCCGGACGCTCGCGGACAGGCGGCCCATGATCGCGGCAGCCGCGATGCCGTGCCCCATGACGTCGCCCATGAGGAGCGCGGCCCGGCCGCCGGGCAGCTGGAGCACGTCGTACCAGTCGCCCCCGACTTCGTTGATGTCGCTGGCCGGCAGGTAGCGGTGGGCCACCTCGACGCCGGGTGGCGGGGTGATGTGCTGGGGCAGCATGCTGCGCTGCAGCAGGACCGCCGTTTCGTGCTCGTGCTGGTAGAGGCGGGCGTTGTCGATGCTCACGGCGGCGCGGGCGGCGAGTTCGCCGGCCAGGACGACGTCGTCGGAGCCGAAGGAGCCGACCGTGTGGGTGCGGTAGAAGGTGGCGGCCCCCAGGACCAGGCCCCTGGCGATGAGCGGAACCATCATGAACGAGTGCACGCCCGCCTCCAGGAGCTGCTCCGGGCTGTCCGTCCTGCGGGCCCCGGGGCCGACGGCCTGGTTGTCGAAGTGGGCGAGGAGGTACGGCTGGCGAAAGGCCAGCGCCTGCGCGTACGGGGCGGTCCTAGGGAAGGAGAGGGTCCTGCCGAGGGGCGCGAGGACGTCGATCAGCGCCGCACCGGTCAGCGGAGACTTGCCCAGACGGCGGAGCTCGACACCGCCGGCCAGGCCCGGCCCCGGCTCCTCCCCGCGGGCCAGGGATTCCAGGACGTCGACGGTGACCACGTCGGCAAGGGTCGGCACGGCGAGGTCGGCCAGCTCCTGCGCGGTGCGCTCCAGATCCAGACTGGCTCCCACGCGCGCACTGGCCTCGCTCAGCAGGGCGAGCCGGCGCCTGCCCGCCTCCGCCTCGGTGTGGTCACGCTGCTGCTCGGTGACGTCGACCAGGGAGGCGATCACACCGATGGGCCGGCCCGCCGGGTCTTCCATCCGCACGTACGAGCAGGACCACGCCCGGTCGTGGTCCAGGTCCGCCGGAGTGCGGCCCCTGCGCTGGCGATCGAGGATCGGCTCGCCCGTCGCCAGGACCTGCCGCATCGCCTCCTCCATGTCGCTCGCGTTCACCTCCGGCAGCAGCTCGGACAGGCGCCGGCCCAGGTGTGAGGACTCCGCGAGACCGTTCATCGCCTCCAGGGCGGGGTTGACCCGCAGGAAGCGCAGCTGGGTGTCGAGGACGGCAATCCCGACCGGCGAGCGGGCGAACAGCCCGTCCCACACCGCCGACGACCCACGGATGCGGCGCGTGGAGTGCGCGTCGGCCGCGAAGACGAGGACCGCCGACGCCCCTTCCCCCCGCCGGTCGGGCACCGGACAGGCCCAGATCTCCAGCTCCAGGGGGTGCCCCTCGCGGTGCCAGGCCGTCACCGTGCCCATGACCCCGCGCCCGGTGGCGGCCTTCTCCCACAGGGCCCGTCCCAGGCTGCGGTCGGCTCCCGGGTGCAGCAGGTCCGCGATGTGCCGCCCCAGCACCTGCGGCGGCAGGTAGCCCAGCAGCTCCTGGGCGGCGTGGTTCCAGCGAACGATCTTGCCGTCGGCGCCCGTGGCCAGCTGGGCCACCGGCAACGCGCCGAGCCATCCACCCGCATCCTGGGCGGCGCCGCTGATCAGCTCCTCGATCGGCGTCTGCTCAGCCATACCACCACCCGGCCTGCCACCACCCGGTCCACCACCCGGCCCGCCGCCGATGACGACCACCGCCGGCCGGCCGAAGCCACCGCGCAAGATCACCGCGGTGGGCCTCTTCCACCCTCCCATCGTCACCCTGCCGGCGTCGGTACGCTTCCCGGGCCGCCTATGCGCTGCGCAGGACCACCGCGCTGTGCGACTCCAGCCGCAGCCTGCAGCCCGCCTTCACTTCCCGTTCGTCCGGGGCGTCGTCGTCGGTGGCCGCGGTGTCGATCAGCAGCGTCCAGCGGGCGGCGAACCGGTCGCCGGGCAGACGGAAGTCGACGGCCGTGTCCGAGCTGTTGAACATCAGCAGGAAGGAGTCGTCGGTGACCCGGTTGCCGTAGCGGTCCGGCTCGGTGATCGCCTCGCCGTTGAGGAACATGGTCAGCGCGCCGGCCTGCGGCCACGTCCAGTCCTCGTCCTCCATCGGCGAGGCGTCCGGACGCAGCCATTCGACGTCCGCGGGCAGCGGGCCCGAGTGTCCGGCGGCCCGCCCGGAGAAGAAGCGCCGGCGCCGCAGCACGGGGTGGCGGCGGCGCAGCCGGATGAGCCCGGAGGTGAATTCGAGGAGCCGGCGGCCGCGTTCGTCGAGGTCCCAGTCGATCCAGGCCGTCGGGTTGTCCTGGCAGTACGCGTTGTTGTTGCCGCCCTGGGTGCGGCCCAGCTCGTCCCCGTGGCTGATCATCGGGATGCCCTGGGAGAGGATCAGGGTGGTCATCAGATTGCGCTGCTGCCTCTCCCGCAGGGCCAGGACCGCGGGGTCCTCCGTCTCGCCTTCCGCCCCGCAGTTCCAGGACCGGTTGTGGTCCTCGCCGTCCCGCCCGTCCTCGCCGTTCTCCTCGTTGTGCTTGTGGTCGTAACTGACCAGGTCCCGCAGGGTGAAACCGTCGTGGGCGGTGACGAAGTTGACGCTGGCGAGGGGCCGGCGCCGGTCGTGTTCGTACAGGTCGGCGGAGCCGGTGATGCGGGAGGCGAATTCGCCGAGCGTGCCGTCGGTGCCGCGCCAGTAGTCGCGGACCGCGTCGCGGTAGCGCCCGTTCCACTCCGACCACAGGGGTGGGAAGTTGCCGACCTGGTAGCCGCCTTCACCGAGGTCCCAGGGTTCGGCGATGAGTTTGACACGGCTGATCACCGGGTCCTGCTGGATGACGTCGAAGAAGGCGGAGAGCCGGTCGACCTCGTGGAACTGGCGGGCCAAAGTGGCGGCGAGGTCGAAGCGGAAGCCGTCGACGTGCATCTCCTGGACCCAGTAGCGCAGGGAGTCCATGATGAGCTGCAGTACGTTGGGGTGGCGCATCAGCAGGCTGTTGCCGGTCCCCGTGGTGTCGTAGTACTGGGAGCGGTCCTCGTCCACCAGCCGGTAGTAGGCGGCGTTGTCGATCCCCTTGAACGCCAGGACCGGTCCCTTGTCGTTTCCCTCGGCGGTGTGGTTGTAGACGACGTCCAGGATGACCTCGATGCCCGCCGCGTGCAGCGCCTTCACCATCTGCTTGAACTCGGTGACCTGGGCTCCGCGGCCGCCGGTGGCCGCGTAGGCGTTGTGCGGGGCGAAGAAGCCGATGGTGTTGTAGCCCCAGTAGTTGGACAGGCCCTTCTCGGCCAAGTGGCCGTCCTGGACGAACTGGTGCACCGGCATCAGTTCCAGCGCGGTCACCCCGAGCCCCGTGAGGTGGTCGAGGATGGCGGGGTGGGCGATGCCCGCGTAGGTGCCGCGCAGCTCCTCGGGCAGGGCGGGATGGGTGCGCGTGAGGCCGCGTACGTGGCCCTCGTAGATGACGCTCTCGCCGTACGCGTAACCCGGCGGCCTGTCGTCGCCCCAGTCGAAGCTGCGGTCGGTGACCACGGACAGCATGGTGTGGCCCGCGCTGTCCAGGGAGTTGGGCTCCGCGCCGCCCGCGAAGCGGTGGCCGTAGAGCGACTCGTGGTGGTCGAGCTGCCCGTCGATGGCGGTCGCGTACGGGTCCAGCAGCAGCTTGGCCGGATTGCAGCGGTGCCCGGCGGCCGGGTCGAAGGGGCCGCTGACGCGGTAGCCGTACCGCTGACCGGGGCCCACGTCCGGGAGGTAGATGTGCCACGCGGACCGGTCGATCTCGGTCATCGGTACGCGGGTCTCGTGCCCGGCGTCGTCGAGCAGAACCAGGTCCACGCCCTCGGCGACCTCGGAGAACAGTGCGAAGTTGGTCCCGGAGCCGTCGTACGTCGCTCCCAGGGGATACGGTTTGCCCGTCCATGTGCGCATGCGGTCACGCTACTGTCGGCGGCGCCCCCGGGCCCGCTGGACGCCGGCCCAGGGTGTCGTCGCGCCGAACGGCCCGCCCCCGAACCGCCTGACGCGACCGGGCCCGCCGTGGCCGCCCGGCCGGCGACGCGGGCACGCCCACCGATCACCGCCAGGCACGCATGAGCGGGCGTTGGCGGGTTACACGGCGTCAATGAGACCTGAACGAGGCGCCGCCACGGCACCCGGCGGCTTCCCCGTCCTGCTGCTGCTCCCGGTACAAGCGGTCCTGATGGCCGGCATGGGGCTGATGGTCACCGGTCCCCTCGCGGACCGGTGGCCGACGGCGGCGGAAGACGGCGTGAACCGCGCCCTGGCCGCCCACCGCGGCGGCCCCGTCATCCCGTTCACGCAGTGGCTGTCCCTGCTGGCCGGCACCCAGAGCATCATCGCCCTCACCGTCCTCGCCGTCGCCGCGATGCTGGGGTTCTCGCGGGGCCGGTGGCTGCGGGAGGCGGCGTTCCTGGCCGGGGCCGTGGCCGCGCAGTCGGCGGTCTTCCTGCTGGTCACCCTGGTCGTGGAACGCTCGCGTCCGGACGTGCCCCGGCTGGACGCGGCGCCGCCGACCTCCAGCTTCCCCTCCGGGCACGTCGGGGCGTCGGTCGCGCTGTTCGGCGGCCTCGCCGTCCTCGTGGCGCTCCGCGCGCGCGGCGCGCGGCCGTGGGTGCGGTACGCCGTGATCACCGTCCTGCTGCTGGTTCCGGTGGCGGTGGCGTTCTCCCGGGTCTACCGGGGGATGCACCACCCGTCCGACGTCGTGGGCGGCCTGCTCAACGGGGCCTGCACCCTCCTCGTCGTGGCGCACGCGGTGCTGCTGCCGGGGAAGCCCCGGCCACTGCCGGGTCCGGCCTCCGGCGTCGTTCCGGCGGACCGGCTCCCCGCAGCCCGCACCACCCGCGAGCGCCACGGCGTGAATCGGCGGGTCGTGGTGGTGCGCCACCCGCACGGCTGCGGGGCGGAACTGGCCGAGCGCGTACGGAGCGTGCTGCGCCGCCACGGATACACCGACCAGGTGTGGACGGCGACGTCGGCCGAGCACGCCGCCGGCGACCTCGCCGGGCGGATCGCGGAGGAGGACACCGACCTCGTCGTGGTCTGCGGCGGGGACGGCACCGTACGGGCCTGCGTCGACGTGCTGGCCGGCACCGGGATCCCGCTCGCGGTGGTTCCCTGCGGCACCGGCAACCTCCTGGCCCGCAACCTGAAGCTGCCCGCCGATCCGGCCACGGCGCTGGAGGCGGCCCTGTCCGGGGAGACCGGGCGGATCGACGTGGGCCGGGTGGCGGGTGACGGGCCGGGTACCGTCCGGTTCACCGTCATGGCGGGAGCCGGCTTCGACGCCGCCATGGTCGGCGACGCCTCCGAGCGGGTGAAGGAACGCCTCGGCTGGGCCGCGTACGTGCTGTCGGGCGTCCGCCACCTCGGGGATCCCCGGATGCGCCTGTCGATCCGGGTGGACGGGGGGCCCGTACTGCAGCGCCGCGCCCGCATGGTCGTCATCGGCAACGTCGGCAGCCTGCAGGGCGGGCTGCCGCTGCTGCCCGGTGCCCGGCCCGACAGCGGCCGGCTGGAGGTCGTGCTGCTCGATCCGCGCGGTGCCCGCGGGTGGCTCGCGGCGGCGGGGCACCTCGGGGCGCGCATGCTGCCCGGCCGGGCGGCGGCCGGCTCCGGCGCCGGGAGCGGCCGGGTGGCCGGCGGGGCACTGGAGTACTTCAGCGCCGTACGCGTCGACATCCGCTTCGCCCGGCCCCAGCCGCGCGAGCTCGACGGCGACGTCATCGGCGCGGGCACCCGGCTGAGCGCGGAGGTGGAGCCGGGCGCGCTGCGGATCTGGCTGCCGCCGCGCGCGCCGGACGAGCAGGCGCCTACGGCCGCCGGGGGAGCCGGGGCGGCCGGCGCAGTGGCCTTGGACGCGGGGCGCGCCGAGCGGGCCGCGCACGCCACCGCGCCCGAACCGGCCTCCCGGACACACGACTTCGACAGGGGGTGACGGTATGGGAACGGCGACGCGGGTACCGCAGCGCGAGGAAGTGGCGGCCGTGGCAGCGGCACCGGAGGTGGAGGGCGAGGAGCTGTCCGCCGAGGAGGCCGTGGCCGCACTGCGGCGCTACGGCGGCTGGAGCCTCGTACGGGACTCCTTCATCCGCTTCCGTTACGCCGACGGCTTCAGCCACTCGCGGGCGCTGGCCCTGCAGACGGTGCTGTCGATCGTCCCGCTGGCCATTGCCGTCATCGGACTGTCCAGCGCCCTGCACACCGAGGCCATCGGACGGATAGCGGAACTGACGATCCGCCGGCTGGCGAGCGGGCCGAGCCAGGACGTGGTGAACGACGCGCTGTCGCGCAGCCGCCACCGGCCCGGGGACGGGAGCCAGGTCGCCCTCTGGCTCGGCCTGCTGTTCTCCGTGGTGAACGTGACCACCGCCCTGTGCCAGGTGGAGCGCGGCGCCAACCGGATCTACGGAACGGAACGGGACCGGCCGTTCCTCTACAAGTACACCCGCGGGCTGGTCATGTCGGTGCTGGCCGGTCTGCCCCTCGGGCTCAGCTTCGCGATCACCGTCCTCGGCTCCCACCTGAGCCGCGCCGTGGCGGAGGTGTACCACCTCGGTCCGGGCGTCATCCGCGCGTGGGACCTGCTGCGCTGGCCCGCGGGTGTGCTGCTGGCCATCCTCGCCACCAGCGCCATCTTCCGCCTCTCGCCGCGCCGCACCCAGCCCGGCTACACGTGGCTGGCCTTCGGGGCGACCGTGTACCTGGCCCTGTGGCTGCTGGCGACGTGGGGGCTGAGCCTGTACGTCGGCTCCGACGGCTCCTTCGCCACCGTGTACGGGCCCCTCAGCGCGTTCGTGTCGTTGTTGCTGTGGTCCTACCTGACCTCGATGGCCCTGTTCCTGGGTCTGGCCTTCGCCGCCCAGCTGGAGGCCGTACGGGCCGGGGTGACGCAGCCGGTCACGGAGGATCCCGGCGTCTGACGGCGCGGCGCGCACGGACGCGCCCGGGAAGGCGGCCGGTGACGCCCGGCGGAGCAACCCCTGAAAGGAAGCGCACGACCATGGCACGACTCCCCGCCCGCCCACGGCGTCTGCTCGCCCGGCTCGCCCCCGCCCGCTCGGGGCCCGACGCCCGGTTCGGCGCGCGGCTGCTGACGACGGTGGCCGCGACCGCCGCGGTGTCGGTGCCCTTCGCGCTCGCGCTGGTACTGGTCGAGTCGCAGTGGCCGCCGCTGCGCCGGCTGGACCAGGGGGCGGCCGAGCGGCTGCACGCGGCCGCGCTGGAGCATCCCGCGTGGGTACGGGTGCTCCACTTCCTGACCGATGTGGTGTGGGATCCCGTGACGATGCGGCTGCTGGTGGCGGCGCTGGTGGCGTGGCTCCTGGTAAGGGGTGCCCTGCGGCTGGCGCTGTGGGCGGCCGTCACGGCGACGGCCGGCGGCCTGCTCGGCCTGCTGGTGAAGGACGTGGTCGCCCGGGCCCGGCCTCACCTGCCCGAGCCGGTCGCCCACGCGCCCGGGTTCTCCTTCCCCTCCGGGCACGCCATGACGGCCACCACGTCCTGCGCGGTCCTGCTGCTGACGCTGCTGCCGCTGGTGCCCCGGCGCCTGCGCCCGCTGCTCTGGATGGCGGCGGCGGTCTCGGTGGTGGGGGTCGGCTACACCCGGGTGGCGCTCGGCGTGCACTGGGTGAGCGATGTGGCGGGGGGCTGGCTGCTCGGCCTGGCCGTGGTCACGGCGACGACCCTGGCCTTCGAAGCCTGGCGGACGGACGTCGGGCGGCGCCGCACCACACCCGGGCAGGGCCTGGAGCCGGAGATCCGCTCCGAGCACCCCGAGCCGCCGGTGGGTGTCGCCGAGCAACCCCGAGAGCCATCAGGGTGAAAGCGGGGTGGGACTCGCACGTTTTGCCCCGAGTCGAGCCATGGTCTTTGCAGAGGAGACGGCTCACCGGAAGGAACGGGACATTGCACATGAGGCGCACCGGAACGATCCTGGGCGCAGCCGCGCTCGCCGTGCTGACCGTGCCGGCCGACGCCCACGCTGCGGCGATTGCCTGCGGCGGAGGTGCGTCGACCGGCCGCGTGGCCGTCCACGGCTGCATCAGTGCCGAGCGGGGATCCGTGCGCGAAGTCATCACGCGGGAGATCAAGGCGCACATCACGGCACGCAACACCGGAACAAAGGGTCTGAATGTCTCATACGAGGCATTCTTTCGTGTGGTCCAGGGCGGTCACTGGGTGAAACTGGGCACCGGCCGCACCTACGTCCGGGCGGGCGAAGCCATCGGCCCCGTCGAAGTGGGGGCCACGACGCGCGTGTGCGGCCCCGTGAAGGTCGAGATCCGCGTGCACGCCCGCGCTGACGGCGCAGCCTGGAGCGGCTGGTCCGCCGCATCCACGAAGCAATGCCAGACCTGAGGGCCTGATCCGCAGGACACCCCTAACCGTGGAATCCGGCGGACCGATGAGCGCGGTCCTGGTGGCTGGACAGGAACTCCCTGAACACCTCTGCGGAGCGCGGGTTCTGGCCGCACTGCCACACGCCGTGCGGGCAGTAGTCGGTGATGCTGTGGTAGAGCGGCTGCTGCTCGGCGATCCAGGCCAGCATCTGCCGCATGTAGTCGGGGTTGTCGCCGTTGCGGAACAGTCCCCATTCCGGGTACGAGATCCGCTTCCCGTGCGCCCTCGCGAAGTCGACCTGCTGCTGGAGTCCGTACGGCTGGGTGACCTGCTCCTCGAAGGTGGTGCCCGGCGGCTGGTCGTAGGAGTCCATGCCGATGATGTCGACCACGTCGTCACCGGGGTAGCACTGGGTCCAGGCGATCGCGTCGATGCCCCGGTTGGGGGCGAAGTCGAAACCGAACTGCTGCCCCTCCACCGAGCGCATGGCGGCCACGATGCGCCGCCAGTACTTCTTCCAGTTCTCCGGGTCGGGCCGGCACCGGTGGGTGTAGTTGAAGCCGTTCATCTCCCAGCCGAGCACGATGACCGTGTCCGGCACATCGAGGGCGACCAGACGCTCGGCCAGCCGCCGGAAGTGCTGGTCGAACGCACCCTGGGCGCCGGAGCGGAGCAGCTCGGCGACCTTGGCGTCCGGGGCGCCGCTCTCGTTGCCCGCCAGCATGGGCACGTTCAGGACGAACAGCCGATCGGCCTTCTCGTTGCGCCACTGTGCCCAGCTGCGCAGGGTCTCCGGCCCCTCGATGTTCGCCCAGGTGTCGCCGGGCAGGTAGGTGTGGCCGGCGCGGAGCTCGGTGCCCCCGAGCCAGCGGGAGAGTTCCTGCATCCTCTCGACGCCGACCGAGTCGTAGTGGAGATAGGCGCCCACGGCGACGTCGGACCCGGCGTCGCTGCCGGAATCGTCGTGTGGCGGTGTGGCGAGTGCGCCCCCGGTGAGGAGCAGGCCGACAGCGACCGTAGTGGCGCACGCGCCGGCTATCCAGCGGCCTCGACGGGACATGACGCCTCCACGCGCTTCGTGAACGGATGTGTCTGGCAGCGACGTTAGACATCTCCTCTGATGTACGGCTTGCCCGATGTCCCGATACTGGGCCATTCGCGGCAATCGGCGGCCCGTGTTTGGCTCGATCGGGTGAACGCGGCGCCCTCACCGGCGTGTCGGTGGCGTCACGTGAAAGGGCCGCCACCCCCGGCCTTCGGGGGTGGCGGCACGCGGTGTGAGGAGGCCCCGTACTGCGGGGCCCTGGGCCCGGGGCTCAGGTGGGGGACGGCAGCCGGGTTCGCCGGCTTCGCGGTCCCCCGTGTGACCCCGGGCGACTCATCCGCCGTAGTACTTGCTGATCTCCTGGCGGTAGTCGGGTTCGCGCAGGTGGTTGTCGCGGTGGAACTCCGGAGCCGCCTTGATCTGGTCCTTGGTGCGGTCCACGTGGACCGTCTTGTTCTCCGCGTCGACCCGGGTGATCGTCCCCGCCGGGAGCAGGACCTCCTTGCCGAAGATCCACACACCGGCGTTGACCACCAGGTAGGCGTCGGAGACCTCGTTGGAGTGCTTGTCGACCTTGCCGATGTGGCCATCGACGGCTTCCACCGCGTAGCCCGTCAGGTCTTCACCCGTCGGGTGGATGATGCCGGAACGGTAGGCCCACATGTCGTCGGTCATGTCTCAACTCCCTCGCAGAACCTTGCGCTGTCTCGGTGTCTTGCTGTGTGTCGCGGTGTGTTGCGGTGTGTTGCTGGAGGCGCGCCTGCCCCGGAAGCCGGACCTCACACGTCCGCTTCCCGGGGCCGCGGGCGGGTAGCCGGATGGTGACGGCAGCGCGCGGCAGGAGGACGGGAGCAGCGATGATCACTCAGGAGCAGGTGGCGGCCATGGTCGGGTGCACGGCGTACACGGACCAGGGCCAGCGTGTGGGCGGCGTGGACTACGTCCTGGTGGACGACACCACGGGCAGGCCCGAATGGGCCCGGCTCACCGACCGGTCCTCCGGACTGGGCGGCGTCTTCGTCCCGCTGCGCCATGCCGTGCTGGAGGACCGGCGTCTGGTGCTGCCGTACGCCGTCTCCCTGATCGAGCGGGCCCCGTGCGCGGCGCTGGACTGCGGGAACGTGCTGTCCGTGGCGGAGGAGGAGCAGCTGTTCGCGCACTACGGGATCAGGGACGTACGGGAAGAGGTGAACGCCGAGAGCGGCGCGGGGTGGGGGCAGATGGACCGGGCCGCCACCATCCGGGAGGGCGCGAGCGGCCACGAGGCGCAAGTGTCCCGGCTCCGGCCGGCGCAGCCCGGGCGGTGAGGGCCGGCCGGAGCCGGAACCGGACACCCCTCCTCAAGCGCTCGGCGCCTCCGCTTCGTCCCCGCCCGCTCCCGCGTGCGGGGAAGGCCGCTGCGGCGGGTGGAAGCACGCCGTGATCGCCTTGCCGCCGTGGAAGGCGTGGGCGTCCCACTCGTCGGCGAGGGCGTCGATGATGGCGAGACCCCGGCCGGAGGTCGCCCGGGCCGAGGCCTGCCTGGGGGCGGGGAGCTGCGGATCGTCATCCGCGACGCTGACGTGCAGACAGCGCCCGTCCCAGGTCAGGACGAGCTGGGCGCTGCTGTGGGCGTGCACGTGTGCGTTGGTGACCAGTTCGGACACCGTCAGCAGGATGGAGTGGACCGTGTCCGGTGCACTCTTCGTCCACGGCAGGGTGTTCAGATGCTCCAGGCACCACCGCCGGGCCTCCCGTACTCCGAGGTGGACAGGAAACGACCTGGCCCACCCCACCGCTCGAACCGGCACGGTCCCACCTCACCCTCAGTCGACGGCGTCGTACGTCATGTGTGGCCGGCCGGAGGCGGGGACGGTGGCCGTCCCGGCGCAATGACCGGCGGCAGGGCCGGCAGCATCGACGCGATCGGCAGAAGCAGGGCCGCACGGCCGTTCGGCTCCTCGCGATCGGTACTTCTTCGGCCTCTTCGACCTCTACGCGTGTGTCCGCCGGGCCGCCGCCGAAACCCCGAAACCCGCTGCCAGGCCCCGTCGTAGCCGCAGAAACGTTCCCCCTGCCCCGCCCGCCGCGCGGCTGCACGTGCAGACCGGCGCCGGGCGGGGCAGGTGCGGATGGACCTGGCAGGCCCGAGAAAGGACGGACACCGTGGTACGACCGAGGATTCTCGTGGTGGGAGCCGGATTCGCCGGAGTCGAGTGCATCCGCCGGCTGGAGCGCAGGCTGTCGCCCGCGGAGGCGGACATCGCCCTGGTCACGCCGAACTCCTACCAGCTGTATCTGCCACTGCTGCCGCAAGTCGCCTCCGGCGTGCTGACCCCGCAGTCCATCGCCGTCTCGCTGCGTCGCAGCAGCCGCTACCGGACCCGGATCATCCCCGGCGGCGCCGTCGGCGTCGACACCAAGGCGAAGATCTGCATCGTACGCAAGATCACCGGCGAGCTCACAGAACACGCGTACGACCACCTGGTGTTGGCTCCCGGCAGCATCACCCGCACCTTCGACATCCCCGGACTCACCGAGCACGCCCGGGGCATGAAGACCCTCGCCGAAGCCACGTACCTGCGCGACCACGTCATCGCGCAGCTCGACCTGGCCGACGCGAGCGAGGACGAAGCCGAGCGGGCCGCCCGGCTCTGCTTCGTCGTGGTCGGCGGCGGGTACGCCGGCACGGAGACGGCGGCCTGCCTCCAGCGGCTCACCCACCACGCCGTGAAGCGCTACCCCCGGCTGGACCCCCGCCAGATCAGCTGGCACCTCCTCGACCTCGCCCCCAAGCTCATGCCGGAACTCGGCGAATCCCTCGGGCAGGTGGCCCTGGACGTCCTGCGCCGCCGCGGCATCCAGGTCTCCCTCGGCGTCAGCGTGGCCAAGGCCGGCCCCACCGAGGTGACGCTGACCGACGGGCGGGTGCTGCCCAGCAGGACCCTCATCTGGACGGCCGGAGTGGCCGCGAGCCCGTTGATCGGCACGCTCGACGCGGAGACCGTCCGCGGCCGGCTCCTGGTGACCCCGGAGATGACCGTGCCCGGTGCGGCCGGGGTGTTCGCGCTGGGAGACGCGGCGGCCGTGCCCGACCTCGCCGCGCAGGAGGAAGGCGCGATCTGCCCGCCCACCGCGCAGCACGCCTTGCGCCAGGGGCGCACGCTCGCGGACAACCTGATCGCGACGCTGCGCCACCAGCCGCTGCGGCCGTACGTGCACAAGGACCTGGGGCTCGTCGTCGACCTCGGGGGCACCGACGCCGTGTCCAAGCCGCTGGGCATCCCCCTGCGCGGGCTCCCGGCCCAGGCCGTGGCCCGCGGATACCACTGGTCGGCGCTGCGCACCAACGTCGCCAAGACGCGCGTCATGACGAACTGGCTGCTCAACGCGGTGGCGGGGGACGACTTCGTCCGGACGGGCATCCGGTCCTCGAAGCCGCCGACCCTGCGGGAGTTCGAGTACACCGACGCCTACCTGACCCCCGATCAGGTGAAGGCCCACACGGCGGCGCTGCGCGCCTCCGGCTGAGGAAGCGCGGGGCCCGTCCGGGTTCCGGAGGATGAGAGGGGCCACGGAGGGCAGGAGCGCACCGTGGCAGCGAACACTCTCCGCACGCACCGGAGCACCTCCGGCAACCGCGTCACCGCCGTCGTGACGAGGGCTCGGACGGCCCTGCGCGGCACCGCGGTACGGCTCTGGGACGACAACGTGGCCGACTACGCCGCGGCGCTCACCTACTACGCGGTCCTCGCCCTGGTGCCGGCCCTCCTCGTCTCCGTTTCCCTGGTGGGACTCACGGGCGCCGGCACCCGGGAGCGCCTCATCCTCGACCTCACCTCCTACGCCCCACCCCAGTCCGCCCAGGTGCTCCGGGAGGCGCTGAACGGCCTCACCTCGAAGCCCTCCTCCCTGTGGCTGCTGCTCTGCAGCGGGGCCCTGAGCGCACTGTGGTCGGCCTCCAGCTACCTGGCGGTCTTCCGCCGCGCCCTGCACACGATGTACCGGCTGCCGGACAGGCGCCCGCCCCTGCGCGCGGCCCACGTCCTGCTCCTCACCGCCGGTACGCTGCTGGCCCTGCTGGTGGCGGGCGCCGCGAGCCTCGTCGCGACCGGCCCGGTGGTCCGCCGGCTCGCGGCGGCCGCCGGCTACGCGGGCAGCGACACGACCGCCCTCCTGCGGTGGCCGGTGCTCCTGCTCGTCGTCACGTCCCTGATCCTCATCCTCTACCGGACCGGCCCCCGCGAGGCCCGCGGAACGCGCCGGGGACTCCCCGGGGGTGCGCTGGCGGCACTGCTGTGGCTGGCGGCCTCGGGACTCTTCACGCTCTACAGCGAGTCCGGCGCCTACAGCCGGCTCTACGGTTCACTGGCCGGAATCGTCGTGTTCCTCGTGTGGCTGTGGTTCACCAACCTCGCCCTGCTCACGGGAGCCCAGTTCAACGCGGTGCTCGCGAGCGGTCCGGGAACGGAGCCGGCCGTCGCCTCCCCGGAAGCCCCGTAGCCCCGCGGGTGTCTCCGGCCGAGTCTCACGGGGTGCCTGCAGGGGCTTTGCGGGCGAGCAGGTGAACCTCCTGGAACTGCCGCCGGTCGGTGGGCCGGGGCTCGCGAACCATCCGCGCCGCCTCGGCCAACCCGGCCGCGCCCAACAGCGAGGCGAGGTGATCAGGCGCCCACCGGTAGGCCGGGGCGACGGCGTGATCGAAGACCTGCGTCGGGTGGGACGGACCGTCGCTCGCCGAAAAGCCGATCAGAAGGTGGCCGCCGGGTGCCAGCACGCGGTGGAACTCGGCCAAGATGAGGGGGAGTTCTCGCGGGGGAGTGTGGATGACGGACCACCGCGCGAGTACGCCTCCCAGCGCTCCGTCGGCGATGTCCAACGCGGCCATCGAGCCCACGTCGAACCGCAGGCCCGGATAGGCCCGCCGAGCCAACTCGACCATCGCAGGGGAGGCGTCGACCCCGAACGCCGTCAGACCCAAGCGGTCCAGATGAGCGGTGACATGGCCGGGCCCACACCCCAGATCCGCGACCCGACCGTCCCCGCCCGCCCGTACGACCTCGGCGAAGGCGCTCAACATCGCACGGTCCAGAGGCCGTTCGCGCAGCTCGTCGCGGAACAGCTGCGCGTACAGGAGGGCGGCGCCGTCGTACGCCTCGCGGGTGGCACCGAGGGCATCGTGTTCGACCATGCTCGCGACAGTAGCGGCGCCGTGGACACGGATCGCGGTCGTGGCTGCTTCTCCTCGGAGGGACGTGGACCCGCTGGACGGGTGGTCCGGGGCGGCCTCGTAGGGTCGGGGCATGACGAACGAGTTCAGTGAACCCTTCCTCCTGGAGGCCGAACGGCACGCCGCCTGGGGCGCGGCGCAGCTCGAAGCCCTGACCGCTTTCCTGCCCGACGGACCGTGGACGGCCGACCTGCCGTCCTGCCTGTACCGGCAGGGCGGACTCGAGCTTCGGGTCGCCCTGCTCGGTACGTACGACATGGAAGAGCAGTCCTGGATGTGGGGCTGGGCCAACCCGGGCATGCGGGGAACCGAGGTGGTCGCCCTCACGGCGGCGATCGAGCGTTACGGTCGGGCGTGCGGCATCCCGGAACTGACGGCGGAGGTCGTCGACCTGTCCGGCTTCGAGGACCCCCGGCGTGCGGCCGAGATGCTCGCCTTCACCGGGATGGGGGTGGCCGAGGCGCCCGGCTACATGGGGCTTGAGGCGGGACCGGGTACCCAGGTCTACTTCCTGCCCGACGACCCGCAGGTCCCGCGGGCGGCCCTGCAGCCGGTCACCCTGCCGCGGACGCTGCTCACCGGCGCCGGCCTGATCGGCCGCTCGGCCCCGCACGTGGTCGGCGGTTACTTCGACCACCACGGCGTGCCCCACCGCACGGAGGGTGACCGGATAGTCGCCGACCTGCCGGCCGGCAACGCGGTCGAGGTCCGCTTCGACGCCCTCGGCCGGATCGCCGGCGTGGAGGTCAAGGTCCTCTCCTGATGGCCGTCTGGCGCACGCGCGGCGACATCGGGCACCATCGCTGTGCTCCACCTGCACAGCACGCACCGGCACCCCGGCCAGCGCTCATCGGCAGGAGGCACTTCCGTGAAGACCCGCTCCGTCCTCACCGCTCTCTTCCTCGTCCTCGGCGCGCTCTTCGCGCCCGGCTTCGGCGTCCTGGTCACCACGACCGAGGCCCACGCCGTCACCAAGATCAGCCACGCCACGGCGACCTCGATGTTCCGCCAGGTCGGCATCACCTGGTCGTCGTCGGGGAACTGCTCCGACCGGAACAACCCCACCTGTACGTCGTTCGAGCAGCTCAACCTCGCCACGGCCCAGGGCGCCCAGACGCTCAAGCGCGCCACCGGCTGCGCCCTGAACATCACCGGCGGCACCGAGACGGGCCACGCTTCCGGTACCTATTCGCACTGGAACGGCTACAAGCTCGACTACGCGAAGGGCACGTGCGTCACCAACTACATCAAGGGCACCTTCACCTACATCGGCCTGCGCGGCGATGGCGCGCCCCAGTGGAAGTCCGGCTCGGGGAACATTTACGCCGACGAGGGCAACCACTGGGACGTCCTCTACTACAACTGCGGCGGCTGCTGACCGATCCGACCGCCCGTCAGTCGACTTGCAGCTCGCCCATCCGGCTCCACCCCGTCGCGCCCTCGATGGTGGTGCTGACGATGTCGGGCGTACGGGCGACGAGGGGGCGCATGGTTTCCAGCGCGGTGCGGAAGTGGTCCGAGGTCACGTGCGCCTCCGCCGCACCGTCCTGGAACGCCTCGACCAGGACGTACGTGTCGGGCTCCTCCAGGCTGCGGGACCACTCGAACCACAGGTTGCCGGGCTCGGCGCGGGTGGCCCGGGTGAACTCCGCCACCTTCTCCGGCCACTGGTCGACGTACTCCGCCTTTACGGCGAATTTCACCACAATAAAGATCATTCGCGCATTCTAGGGGCACAGTGCCCGGGCCCGGAGCCCCCCGACCTGCGGGGCCGACGCGCTCACTCTCCGTCGTCAAGAGTGACCGCTGCCCCCGCATACGCGCCGACGGCCATGGGTACCCCCGTGGAGTGGGACGGGAACGGCTGAGCTTCGACGGCTGGATCGCGGCCGCCGGAACGGCGTCCGGCACGCGCGTGGTCGTCGGACACTGGCCCCGCTCGCCCTTCGGGCCGTTCAGTGACGTGATGCTGGAGCGCGCCGACGGTTGGCGGCTGCTGCTGGCACCCACCTCCCGGACCGCGGAGTACATCGCGGGCATCTACCACTTCGACGAGGTCCGCACCGGCCCGGTGAGCGTCCGCAGGCGCGATGCGGTCTGGGACGTCGCGGCTGGGCCCCTCGCCCTCTGCTTCACCGTCGGCCGCCGCGGAGCCCTCGGCCTCGCGCTGCGGACCGTCCCGCGGCAGCTCGCCCGAAGCCCTCTGTGGGCGGCCGTGGCCGATGCCCCAGCCCGCCTGATGGCCGGCGTACGGACCCGGGGGAGTTCGCGCCCCGGATGCCGCCAGTGGTACGCGGCCTGCGACCTGTGGCCGATCATCACCGCCGACGCGTCCTTCGACGGGCGTGACCTCGGCCCGCTGGCCCCCGTCGTCCCGCCCGTGCGCTTCGGCTTCGGATCGGCTCCCGCGACGCCGGCGCTGGTACGGGTCCTCTCCACCGTCGAACGCGCGGACCCGGGCGCGACGTGAGGTCATGGGCACCATGGGAGCGCATCCTGTCGCGGAAGGCCGCTTCCGCCACCGTGGAGCCGAGCTCGTGTACGACGACGCCGGCCAGGGACCGCTCGCCGTCTACGCCCACGGCGGATTCGGGAGCCAGGCCAACGAGGAACGGATGGGCCTCTTCGACTGGGCGCCCGTCCTGGACGCCGGTCGGCGCCTGGTCCGCTACGACGCCCGCGCCCACGGCCGTTCCACCGGCGAGCCCGTCGTCACCGACTACACCTACGCCTCTCTCGCCGAAGACCTGCTGGCCCTGCTCGGCCACCTGGGGGCCACGGAACCCGTCGACGGAATCGGAGCCTCCATGGGCTGTGGCACCGTCCTGCACGCCGCCGTCCGCGCACCCGAGCGGTTCTCCCGCCTGGTCCTGCTCATCCCGCCCACGGCGTGGGCGACCCGTACGGCCTACGCGCGCGCAAACCGGTCGGCCGCCGACACCGTCGAAAGGCAGGGGGTGGATGCCTGGTGGGCCGCCAAGCACAGCGGGCCCCGCCCCGCGGTCGTGGCGGACGTACCCGAACTCCCGCCGACGCCCGACGTGCGGGTCCTGCCCTCCGTACTGCGCGGCCTCGCGCTGGCCGATCTGCCCGCGCCGGCAGCGATCGCCGTGCTGCGCCAACCGGCGTTGATCCTGGCCTGGGCGGATGACCCGGGCCATCCGCTGGCGACGGCGGAAACGCTCGCCGACCGCCTGCCCGACGCGCGGCTGCACGTGGCGAGGACGCGCGCCGACGTCGGGACGTGGGGGGAGCGCATGGCGGAATTCCTGGCAGGAACCTGACGCGGCGGGCCGGCTCAGCGCAGTACGGGCCTGCCGGTGGTCAGGCGGGCGGCGTCGATCTCCGCCCAGACGACCTTGCCGTGCGCATGGGCCTCGGCTCCCCAGCGGTCGCACAGCCGCTCGATGATGTAGAGCCCGTGGCCGCCCGGGAGCCCGCGCCGGGGCGCGGCCGCGCGGCGGGGCAGGGTCGTGGACCCGTCGAACACCTCGATGCGCAGGACATCGCCCGCGCTCAGTACCAGCTGCAGGCAGCCGTCCGCGTGGACACCCGCGTTGGTCAGCAGCTCGGACACGACGAGCAGGGTGTCCTCGGCGGTCTCCGTGGCGTCCCAGCCCCAGTCCCGCAGCGCCTGCCGGGCGAAGTCGCGGCCCTTGGCCACTTGCCCGCGGGCACCTGCCAGCGCCAGGCGGCGGCGCTGCCCCGCAGCCGGAGGCCGCGGGCGGAGTGGATGCCCGGTCTGCGATCCGCTGGTCCTCACTGTGGTCTCACCCCCACCGTTGACACGGGTCTCTTCTCCTGGTGATCACTCGGGCCTCGGCCCGTTTCCGTCGGGTTCCAGACGGTACACATGCCCCGTCAGGGCCGTGCTACCCGCTTTCCCGGGACCCGTTCACCCGTCGAGTGCTGGGACAGTGTAGGGGGGATCCCGGGATCCCGCCCCTCAGACGGCTGTCACGTGGAGTCTCAGGGTGAGGCCCGACGGCGTGGCCCGGATCTCGACCAGGTCGCAGAGCTGATGGATCATCCACAGGCCCCGCCCGCCGTTGGCGGAGGCGAGGGCCGGGCGCCGGCGGCCTGCCAGGGGATCGGCCAGGTGCCCGCTGTCGCGCACCTCGGCGACCGCGCTGCCCTCGGCGGTGCTCCACAGCCGGAGCATGCCGGATCCGCCGCCGTGGGCGAGGGAGTTGGCCGCGGCCTCGCTGATGGCGAGGATGAGATCGCCCCGCCGCGCCTGATCCAGGGACGTCCCGCGCGTCCAGGCCTCGGCGAACTCGCGTACCCGGGCCAGATCGCCGCCCTCGTACGCGAGGCCGACCGCCTCCGGGCCGGGCTCCGGCAGCGGGAGGTCGCAGTCGGTGCAGACCGCCGGGGCGTCGGTGTAGGCCGGGCTCGTCAGCTCCCGGCCCTGCTCGATGACCGTGGGATGGGTGCGCCGGGCGTCGGCCACGACGCGCGGGGACAGGCCCTGTACGTCGTACGGGCACAGGATGGTGGCCGGCCGGCCGGCGAAGGCGGTGTTGATGAGCGCCTCGTGGCGCGTGGCCTCCAGGACCTCGGCCGTCGTCCGGCCGGGCCAGATCGGCTCGCCGACGATGCGCGCCGCACGTCCCTCGTGGCGGTCGGCGAAGCCCTGCAGCGCGGCGAGGATACGGCCGGGGTTGCGGCCGAGTCCCGTCATGTCCACGTACTCGATCTCCGCCGGTTCCGGGCCGAGGCTCTCACGCAGGGCGTCCAGCTGCCGTCCGGGTACGGCGACGAGGACGGGCTCCTCGGCGGCGAGCGCGCCGCGCACGAACCCGCGCACCCCGGCCAGGTACTCGTCGCGTCCCTGATAGAAGAGCGCGGGATGGACGAAGGCTCCGGGGCCGGTGGGCGCAGGAACAGTGATCATGCTGCGACCTCCAGCGCGGCACATTCGTCCGGGAACAACTCCACTACCTTTCGGAGCGAGTATGGCGGGTCGTGGAGCATCAGGCGCCTGCCCTGCCCGCGGAAGGTGGCCGACAGCCGCACCAGCGCGGCGACGGCGGCGGTGTCGAGAAAGGTCACCGCCCCGAGATCGACGTGGACGACCGGACCCGGGATCCGGATCAGGTCGGCCAGCGCCGCATCGAGCGCCTGCCGGGTGTCGCCGTCGCCGCAGCCGCAGAGGCGTGCGCCGGCGCGGTCCCCCAGCGGTGCGACTGTCAGTTCCACCGTGACTCCTAGGGGGTGAGCATTCCGGCGCGCAGACGTTTCAGGGTCCGGGACAAGAGGCGGGAGACCTGCATCTGGGAAATACCCAGTTCGGCGCCGATTTCGGCCTGGGTCTTCTCCTGGCCGAACCGCATGCTCAGGATGAGCCGGTCGCGGGGCTCCAGTTCGCGCAGGAGCGGCGCGAGGGTGTGGAAGTCCTCGAAGAGTTCCATCGCCGGATCCTCCTCGCCGAGTCTTTCGGCCAGGGGGAGCGCGGGCCGGTCGGTACCGGAGGATTCGTCGGCACCGGTGGCGCCGCCGAGGGAACCGCTGGTGTATCCGTTCGCGGCGACCAGCCCGTCGATGACCTCTTCCTCGGAGAGTTCGAGGTGCTGGGCGACCTCCTTGACCGTCGGGGCCCGGCCCAGCGTGTCCGTCAGGGTCTCCTGGGCCCTGGCGAGCTGGGAGCGCAGTTCCTGCAGGCGGCGCGGGACGTGGACGGCCCAGGTGGTGTCGCGGAAGTACCGCTTGATCTCCCCGGTGATGTACGGGAGCGCGAGCGTGGAGAACTCCACCTCGCGGTCGGGGTCGTAGCGGTCGATGGCCTTGATCAGGCCGATGGTGCCGACCTGGATGATGTCGTCCATGTCGAGCCCGCCGCCGGTGGCGGCCCGGGCCCTGAACCGGCGCGCGGCGAACTGCACGAGCGAGAGGTTCATCTCGATCAGGGTGTTGCGGGCGTACTGGTACTCCCGCGTCCCCTCCTCCAGGGTGCGCAGCCGGTCGAAGAACAGCCTCGACAGCTCCCTGGCGTCGGCGGGCGCCATTTCCCGGGCCTGCTCCACATGGGGCAGGCCGGTGTCCGCCGCGGGCTCCCGGCCCGCGGGCACAGCACGGGCCGGAGCCCGGACATCGGTCGTTCGATCGGGGCTTCCGACTGCGGCCGAATGAGGCATGGTGGCCGTTCCCTCCCTTTGTCCGATGGCTACCGGTTGCGCTTCTGCCCTGGTCTTCGCGTCTTACACCCCCCACCGTGTGAGCCATGTCACCCGGGAGGTGCGCGGCGGGGCAGGGCGTCGTCGTCGGGTGATCGACCGTGCATACTCCATTCCGGAAACCGTAGAGGCGAGATCCGGGGAGGCGGACATGACCGGAACGGACGGCGCGCCCGGCGACGGCGTGGTCAAGGACAGCTACCTGGCCGGGCCGGGCCGGGTGGTGGTGGCGCGCGGAGAGCTCGACCAGGACACCTTGGTGTCCCTCGAGGAGGCCCTGACCGCCGCGGCGGACCGGCACGAGCTGGTGGTGCTCGACGCGACATCCATCACATTCGGCGACTCCTCCTTCCTCAACCTGCTGCTGCGGCTGCACCGCCACACCACGCTGCGCATCGCGGCCCCCGGTGAGCAGTTGCGCCGCCTGTTCGCGTTGACCGGGGCCGACACGGTCCTCTCGCTGCACGCGAGCGTGCAGGACGCCCTCGGGGCGTGACCCCCCTTGTCGTCCTTCCGGCGGGGGTGGCTTCATCCGCCGGTACACCGAGAGTGAGGCTGACGAATGACTGAGCGGACCGGCGTGGTGCCACAGAGTGGGGCACCAGTACTGCCGGGCGAGGGCGTGATCACCGAGTCGGAGCTGCGCCAGCTGCTGGCGGGGCTGACGGCCGTACGGGACGGTGACTTCCGCACCCGCTTGCCCGACGCGGCGGAGGGGCTGCTCGGGGAGATCGCGACGGTCTTCAACGGGATGGTCAACCAACTGTCGCTGTTCACCTCCGAGGTGACGCGGGTGGCGCGCGAGGTCGGCACCGAGGGAACCCTCGGCGGCCAGGCGGACGTCCCGGGGGTGGGCGGCGCGTGGCGGGACCTCACGGATTCGGTCAATTTCATGGCCGGAAACCTCACCGACCAGGTCCGCAACATCGCCCAGGTGGCCACGGCCGTGGCCAAGGGCGACCTCTCCCAGAAGATCACCGTCACCGCGCGCGGTGAGATCCTGGAGCTGAAGACGACCATCAACACGATGGTCGATCAGCTGTCCGCGTTCGCCGACGAGGTCACCCGTGTCGCCCGAGAGGTGGGCACCGAGGGCAACTTGGGCGGACAGGCCACGGTCCGGGGGGTCTCCGGCACGTGGAAGGACCTCACCGACAACGTCAACGTCATGGCCTCCAACCTCACCGGCCAGGTGCGGTCCATCGCCCAGGTGGCCACCGCCGTGGCCCGCGGCGACCTCTCGCAGAAGATCACGGTGGAGGCGAAGGGCGAAGTCGCCGCCCTGGCCGAGGTCATCAACACCATGGTCGACACGCTGTCCGCGTTCGCCGACGAGGTCACGCGCGTCGCCCGCGAGGTGGGCACCGAGGGCCGCCTCGGCGGTCAGGCCCGCGTGCCCAACGTGGCGGGCACCTGGAAGGACTTGACCGACAACGTCAACTCCATGGCGAACAACCTCACCGGTCAGGTCCGCAACATCGCCCTCGTCACGACGGCCGTGGCCAACGGCGACCTGTCGAAGAAGATCGACGTCGACGCGCGCGGCGAGATCCTGGAACTCAAGACCACGATCAACACGATGGTCGACCAGCTGTCCTCGTTCGCCGCCGAGGTCACGCGCGTGGCCCGCGAGGTCGGCAGCGAGGGCCGGCTCGGCGGCCAGGCCGAGGTCGAGGGCGTCTCCGGCACGTGGAAGCGGCTGACCGAGAACGTCAACGAGCTCGCCGGCAACCTCACCCGCCAGGTGCGGGCCATCGCGGAGGTCGCGAGCGCGGTCGCCGAGGGGGACCTGACCCGTTCGATCACCGTTGACGCCTCCGGCGAGGTGGCCGAACTCAAGGACAACATCAACTCCATGGTGGGCTCCCTGCGGGAGACCACCCGCGCCAACCAGGAGCAGGACTGGCTCAAGTCCAACCTGGCGCGGATCTCCGGCCTCATGCAGGGCCACCGCGACCTCTCGGTCGTCGCCGAACTCGTCATGGACGAACTGACCCCCCTGGTCGCCGCCCAGTACGGCGCCTTCTACCTCGCCGAGGAGACCCCGCGCGGCACCGTGCTCAGTCTCGTCGGCTCCTACGGCCGCCCCGCCGACGCCGGGGTGGCCACCCGCTTCGCCCTCGGCGAATCCCTCGTCGGACAGGCGGCCCGCAGCCGCAGGGTCATCACCACCGACCAGGTGCCGGGGACGTACGTCATCTCCTCCGGACTGGGCCACACCACACCGGGCAGTCTGATGATCCTGCCGATCGTCGTGGACGACCAGGTGCTCGGCGTGATCGAGCTGGCCTCCTTCTCCGCCTTCACCCCCGTCCACCGCGACTTCCTCGGCCAGCTGATGGAGACCATCGGGGTCAACGTCAACACCATCGTCGCCAACGCCCGCACCGACGAGCTCCTCGGTGAATCCCAGCGACTGACCGCCGAACTCCAGGCCCGTTCCGCCGAACTGCAGGTGCAGCAGGAGGAGTTGCAGCGCTCGAACGCCGAACTGGAGGAGAAGGCGGCCCTGCTGGCCAGCCAGAACCGCGACATCGAGGCCAAGAACCTCCAGATCGAACAGGCGCGCCAGGAACTGGAGGAGCGTGCCCGGCAGTTGTCTCTGGCCTCGAAGTACAAGTCGGAATTCCTGGCGAACATGAGCCACGAGCTGCGCACCCCGCTCAACAGCCTGCTCATCCTCGCGCAGCTCCTGGCCCAGAACCCGACCCGCAACCTCACCCCGAAGCAGGTCGAGTACGCGGGCATCATCCACTCGGCCGGCTCGGACCTCCTCCAGCTGATCAACGACATCCTCGACCTGTCCAAGGTCGAGGCCGGCAAGATGGACATCAACCCCGAGCGGGTGCAACTGCCGCAGCTGCTGGACTACGTCGAAGCCACCTTCCGGCCGATGACCACGCAGAAGAGCCTCGACTTCACCGTCACCACCGCCCCCGACACCCCCGGCGACCTGCTCACCGACGACTCCCGGCTGCGCCAGATCCTGCGCAACCTGCTGTCCAACGCGGTCAAGTTCACCGAGCGCGGCGGGGTCGAGCTGCGCATCGAGCGGGCGGCGGAATCGGAGATCCCGGCCGGACTGACCCGGCTGAGGCCCGTGATCGCCTTCCGGGTACGGGACACGGGCATCGGCATCCCCGAACAGCAGCTGGAATCGGTGTTCGCCGCCTTCCAGCAGGCCGACGGCACCACGAGCCGCAAGTACGGAGGTACCGGCCTCGGACTCTCCATCAGCCGCGAGATCGCCCAGCTCCTGGGCGGCGCCGTGACCGCCGAGAGCACGCCGGGCCAGGGCAGCACCTTCACCCTGTACCTGCCGGCCGACCGCCCCGAACCGGCCAAGGAGCCCGCCCTCGGCACGGTCACCCCCGAATCCCTCACCGCCGCGCCCGCCCGGGGCACCTCGTACGAGCTCCCCGCACCCCGCCGCGCCGTGAGCGGGGCGGCGGCGACGCCGCAGCAGCGGCAGCCCCGCCGTCTCCTCGTCATCGAGGAACGCCCGAACGGTCTGCTCTCCCTGGTCGCGGAGAGCGCCGACCGCGAGCTCGTGCCCCGCCACGAGGGCGGCGGGGACCAGCCGGCCATCCAGGTGGTCGGCACCACGAGTTCGCGCGAGGCGGCCGCCGTGCTGGCCTCCGAGCCGTTCCACTGCGTCGTCCTCGAACTCGACATGCCGGACGGCGAAGCCCACCGCTTCCTCGACGCGGTCGACGGGGACCCGGCACTGTCCGCCCTGCCGGTACTGGCCCACAACAACCCCCGCCTGAACACCAGCCAGGAACAGGCGCTGCGCGAGCGGGCCGCGTCCCGGCCGCTGGAGCTGCTGAGCAGTCTCGACGAGCTCCGGGAGCGCATCGTCTTCCACCTGTCCGCCGATCAGCCGTCGGCGGCGGCGCTGTCCTCCGTATCCGCGGACCCGGCGCCGGAACCGCCGCACCTGCCCGACGGCGACCTCGCCGGACGGACCGTCCTCGTCGTCGACGACGACGCGCGCAACCTCTTCGCCCTCAGCGGCATCCTCGAACTGCACGGCATGCACGTGCTCCACGCCGAGGACGGCCGCAAGGGCATCGACACGCTGGCCAAGCACCCCGCGGTCGACCTCATCCTCATGGACGTGATGATGCCGGAACTGGACGGCTACGCCGCGACGGCGGAGATCCGCCGCATGCCCGCCTACGCCGACCTGCCCATCATCGCGGTCACGGCCAAGGCCATGCCCGGCGACCGGGAGAAGAGCCTCTCCGCAGGCGCCAGCGACTACGTCACCAAGCCGGTGGACGCCGACGACCTCATCGGCCGCGTCCGGCACTGGCTGACGGTCTGCGACCGTCCCGACAAGGAATCCACCGCACCGTGACCGCCCCCGACACATCGCGGCGCCCCGAGCGGCCGGCCGGCGGGGCGCCGACCGGGCAGCAGCCCGCGCTCCCGCAGCAGGCGCCGACCCCGCTGGGACGCCTCGCAGCCACCGTCGAACGCCTGCGCAGGGAGGTACGGGAGGCACACGCCGCCGCCGACGGCCGAGCCCTGGTCGAGCTCGCGAAGGGCATCCTGATCGGCCGGCTGAACTGCACCCCGGCCGCGGCGGCCCACCAGCTCGACGAGCTCTGCCGCGACGCGGGGATGTCGCCCCTCGAGCTCGCCGCCGACATCGTGAACCAGGCGGCCCGCGACCATGTCAGCGAGGTCGCGGCCGAGTTCGTGGAACGGGCCGCTCAACAGCCTTCCCGGGCGCCCTCCGACGTGGCCGTACGCCTGCGGACCGCCGAGAGCGGGGTGTTGGCCGCCGCCGCCGACACCCAGGCGGTGGCGGAGTCGCTGCTGGCCAACGCCCTCGCCCCGCTCGGTGCCGTCGCCGTCGCCGTGTGGGCCGCGGTGCCCGACGGCTCCCTCGCCCTCGCGGGCCACGCGGGTTTCCCGGCCGAGGAGGCCTCGAGGTGGCGCCACGTACCTCCGGGCGTCTCGACCGTCCCGCGGCTGGCCCTCGGCGAACGCGGGCCGGTGACGTTCGCCGACCTCCGGCGCGAGGGCATTCCCTCGATCGGCCACCTCCACTGGCCCGACGGTGGCCGGATGGCCGTGCCGACCGGGACGGGCGGACGCATCCACGGCGTTCTGGAGGTCTGCTGGCCGCAGCCGCTGCCGCCGCAGCCACCGCAGATCCAGCGCCAGGTCGAGGCCTTGGCCGAGCTGTGCGCCCGCACCATGGACATGGCGCCCCCGTACGACGCCACGGCGCCGGAGGCGCTGCTTCCCGACGTGGCGGAACTGATCGACCTCGCCGAGGGACTGCACGACCCCACGATGGTCCTCGTCCCCGTACTCGATCCGGACGGCAGGCTGACCGACTTCCGCATCCGCCACGCGAACAGCCGCTTCGTCGACCCCCTGGGCCGGCCGCGCGCCGACGTCGACGGAGCACTGCTCCTGGAGGCCTACCCGATGGCCGCGGGCGAGAGCGGCCTCTTCGACACGGTCGAGCGGGTGCACGCGACGGGGGAGGCCTTCCGGGCCGAGCGCGTCAGCCTGACCGCGCTGGTCGACCAGATCCCGCTCACCTCGGTCGCCGACATCAGCGTCAGCCGGCACGGCGCGGCCGTCCTGCTGATCTGGCGGATCGAGGACGAGACGGCCCGCCTGGCCAACCTCCTCCAGCACGCGCAGCGCCTGGGCAGGATCGGCGGCTTCGAAGAGAACCTCGCCAACGGCGAGATCACGTGGAACACCCAGCTCTACGCCCTCCACGGGCTGCCGGCCGGTGCGTCCCCCGTACCGCTGCGCGCACTGCCCGACTACGCCCATCCGGACGACTCCGCCGCGCTGGGCCGCTTTCTGCGAGCGGTCCTGCGCTACCGGCGTTCCGCCTCCGTCGACTTCCGGCTCCAGCGCGCCGACGGCATCACCCGCCACATCAGGGTGGTGGCCGAGCCCGTCCTCGACGCGGCCCAGCGGCTGCACGCCGTACGGGGCGCCTACCAGGACATCTCCGCCCAGCACTGGACCGAAGTGGCCCTGGCCGCCACCCAGGACCAACTCGCCCTCACCGCGGCCGAATCCGCCGAACGCAACCGGCTCGCGCTACAGCTCCAGCACGCCATCATGCCCCCGCACCACCACATCGAGGCGCCGGGGCTGCGCGTCGCCGTCCGCTACCGGCCGGCGGAGACGGAGTCGCTGGTCGGCGGCGACTGGTACGACACCCTGGTCCTGCCGTCGGGACTGATCATGCTGTCCGTGGGTGACGTGGCGGGCCACGGCATCGAGGCGGCCACCGGCATGGTGGTGCTGCGCAACGCACTGCGCGGCCTCGCCGTCACGGGCGCCGGACCGGCCCAGCTGCTGTCCTGGCTCAACACGGTCACCCACCACCTCACCCAGCAGGTGACCGCGACCGCCGTGTGCGGGCTCTACGACCCGCGGACGCGGGTGATGCGCTGGGCGCGCGCCGGACACCTGCCGCCCGTACTCGTGCGCCGGGGGAGGGCCGAGGCCCTCCCGCCCATCGACGGCCTGCTCCTCGGCGCGCTGCCCGACGTCACGTACGCCGAGCAGGAAGTGCGGCTCGAGTCGAAGGACACGCTGCTGATGTTCACCGACGGCCTGGTGGAGCGCCGCGACGCCTCGTGGCAGGACTCGCTGGTCCATCTGCTCGACACGGCGGCAGCGGACGCCGGGGACCTGGACGGTCGACTCGACGGACTGCTCACCGAGAGCTGGTCCGACACGGACGACGACACCTGCGTCATCGGTGTGCAGGTCGACTGAGGCACGGGCTTCGAAAACACCCCGAGCGCCGGGTCGCCACGGGGTGATCCACGCGTGCCACGAGTGAGAGCCGTGTACGCGGGAAGACGGATCACCTGGCTACGGGGTGCGCCGCGGGATGCATACGACGGGGGAGCGGCGCGTTCTCGAGCCACTGACTGCCCCATATGTCTACCTTTAGGGGCTTTTCTTCGGGTCACCCTGACACGCGACGCACGAGGAGCAACAGGTGAACGAGCAGAACCCCGGCAGGGCCGCAACCCAGCAGACCGCAGACACCCCGCAGGGTCACGAAGGCCCGCAGGACGGAGTCCCGGGCAAGCCGGCCCCCATCTCCCCGCAGGTGGCGGAACCGGTCACCCCTACGGAACCGCTGCCGCCCAAGAACGACCAGCACGGACCGGAAACCGTCAGCCCCACCGGCCAGCCCACGGGCGCGGAGCAGGCCAGGACGGCACAGAGCGGTGCCCATCTCACCACCGCCCAGGGCGTCCGGCTGTACGACACCGACCACTCGCTCAAGGCGGGCCCGCGCGGCCCGGTGCTGCTGCAGGACCACCATCTGCGCGAGAAGATCATGCACTTCGACCACGAGCGGATCCCGGAGCGCGTGGTCCACGCCCGAGGAGCGGCCGCCCACGGCGTGTTCCAGGCGTACGGCACCGCCGCCGGCGTCACCAAGGCCGCTTTCCTGGCCGAGGAAGCCGAGACGCCGGTCTTTGTGCGCTTCTCCACGGTCCTCGGCTCCCGCGGGTCCGGCGACACCGTGCGCGACACCCGTGGTTTCGCGACGAAGTTCTACACCGAAGAGGGCGTCTTCGACCTGGTGGGCAACAACATCCCGGTCTTCTTCATCCAGGACGCCATCAAGTTCCCCGACATCATCCACGCCGGCAAGCCGCACCCGGACCGTGAGATCCCGCAGGCCCAGAGCGCCCACGACACCTTCTGGGACTTCGTCACCCTCCACACCGAGGCCACCCACCACACCCTGTGGAACATGTCCGACCGCGGCATCCCCCGCTCCTACCGGACGATGGAAGGCTTCGGCGTCCACACCTTCCGCCTCGTCAACGCCGAGGGCGTCACCACGCTGGTGAAGTTCCACTGGAAGCCCAAGCTCGGAGTGCACTCCCTGGTCTGGGAAGAGGCGCAGATCGCCGCGGGCGTCGACCCCGACTTCCACCGCCGCGACCTGGCCGACGCCATTGAGGCCGGCGCCTTCCCCCAGTGGGAACTGGGCATCCAGACCTTCCCCGACACCCCCGAGCAGACCTTCGAGGGCATCGACCTCCTCGACCCGACGAAGATCGTTCCCGAGGAGCTGGCACCCGTCCAGCCGATCGGCCTGATGACCCTGAACGCCAACCCCTCGAACTACTTCGCCGAGACCGAGCAGGTCGCCTTCCACGTCGGCCATCTCGTCCCCGGCATCGACGTCACCGACGACCCGCTGCTCCAGGGCCGCCTGTTCTCGTACCTCGACACCCAGCTCACCCGCCTGGGCGGACCCAACTTCGGGCAGCTTCCGATCAACCGGACCCACGCCCCGGTCAACGACATGCTGCGCGACGGCATGCACCAGACCGCCGTGCACCGCGGCGTGGCGCCGTACCGGCCCAACAGCCTCGACGCGGGATGCCCGTTCCTCGCCGGCGCCGACACCGGAGCCTTCATCGACGTACCCGCCGAGGTGGCGCAGAGCAGGAAGGCCCGCGAAGCACCGGCCTCCTTCGACGACCACTTCAGCCAGCCGCGCCTGTTCTGGCTCAGCATGAGCCCGCCCGAGCAGGAGCACATCATCGCCGCGTACACCTTCGAACTGGGGAAGTGCTACGAGCAGGCGATCAGGGAACGCGCGCTCCAGGTGCTCGCCCAGATCGACCCGCAGCTCTGCGAAGGGGTCGCCGCCGGGCTCGGACTGCCCGCACCCGCCGCCGGCCGGCTCGCCGATCCCGAGCCCAGCCCGGCCCTCTCCCAACTCGGACGGACCTGGCCGCTGGACGGCCGGGTCGTCGGCATCGTGGCCGACGCGGCCGCGGACCTCGACGGCGTCAGGTCCGTGCGGCAGGCGGTCCTGGACGCGGGCATGGTCCCCCTCGTGATCTCCTCTGCCGGCGGCAGGATCGAGGCCGACGGCGACCCGATCACCATCCAGCGGACCTTCGCCACCGCCCGTTCCATCGAATTCGACGCGATCCTCCTGGCGGGCGTACCCGCCGCAGGGGCGGACGCCTACGGCGCACGGGACGCGAAAGCCACGGACGCGGCCGCCTCCGCCACGGACCCCAGGCTGCTGCTGCTCCTGAACGAGGCCTTCCGCCACGGAAAGGCCATCGGTGCCTGGGCCGGCGCGGACGCCGTCCTGCCCGCGGCCGGCATCTCCTCCGAGGCGCCGGGCGTGGTCCGGGGGGAGGCGGGCAGCGCCGTTCTCGAACAGGTCGTCCGGCTGATGGGCTCCCACCGCGTCTGGGAACGGTTCCCCACCGGGGTCTGACCCCCGGACGGCTCGCCGAGCGCGGCCCGCAGGCGCCGAGGGGGAGGGAATGCCCCTGCGGGCCGACCGGCGGCCGGGCCGCTCAGCAGGCCGCCTCCCCTCCACCGTACGACCAAGGGCAGGCCGTCGCCGGTGGACGGGCGAGCGGAATCCGAGTCGGCGGGCGCCGAGGCCACGAAGGGCTTACAACGGAGGGGCCCCGGTCCGGGGCCGGGCGGCCGCCGCAGGCCGCATCCGTCGGGCGACCAGCAGCGAGAGGTGTGCGCGTGTCCGTCAGCGTGGTGATCGCCGATGACCAGGAACTGGTGCGCACGGGATTCAAGATGATCCTCGAGAACACGCCCGGGATCGAGGTCCTGGCCGATGTCGGTGACGGCGACGCGGCCCTGGAGGCCGTGCGGCGGCTTCACCCCGATGTGCTGCTGGCCGACATCCGGATGCCGGGGCTGGACGGCCTCGAGCTCACCCGGCTCCTGCGCGACGCGGACGAAGGGAGCCGGGAAGGGGGCTGGCAGGACGGCGGGCGCCCGCAGGTCGTGATCATCACCACCTTCGACGACGACGACTACGTGCGGACCGCCCTGCGCAACGGGGCGAGCGGCTTCCTGCTCAAGGACGCCAGCCCCGCGCTCCTGGTCGAGGCGGTCCGCGCGGCCGCCGCCGGGGACTCGCTCATCTCGCCCGCCGTCACCGTACGGCTGCTGACGGACATGACCGAGGGCAAGAACCTCACCCGAGGCGCACGACCGCCCCGGGAGCCGCTCACGGATCGGGAGAAGGAGGTCGTCGCGCTCACGGCCCGGGGCCGCACCAACGCGGAGATCGCGGAGGACCTCCACCTCTCGGTGTCCTCCATCAAGGCGCATCTGGCCCGCGTGCAGACCAAGCTGGATGCCCGCAACCGCGTCGAAGTGGCGCTGTGGGCCTGGGAGAACGGGCTGACCTGAGCAGGGGGTGCCCTACGGATCAGGCCGCGAGACCGGTCTGTCTCCGTAAGACCCCCCTAGGAGGTCCTGGCGGCCCCGACGTCGTCGGTGAGCGGCAGGTGAGCCCGGACCTGCCAGCCGCCGGAGGGCAGCGGGCCCGCCTCCAGCCGGCCCCCCATGGCGGCGGCGCGTTCCTTCATCCCCTCGATGCCGAAGCCGCCGCCACGGGCACGTTCGGGAAGCGCCGCGCCGTTGCGCCCGTTGTCGGTCACGCTGAGCTCCAGGGCGCCCGGGGCCGAGGAGAGCGCGATGCACACCCGGGTGGCGTCGGCGGCGTGCTTGCGGATGTTCGTCAGGGCCTCTCGGGTCAGGCGGTGGATGCCCGCTGCCACATCGGCCGGGAGCCGGGCCTCCAGGCCCGGCTCGATGGCCACCTCGACGGCCCGGTCGTCGCTCGCGAACGCGGCGGCCATCTCCCGCACCTCCCGGATCCCGGATGCCGGCGCGCGGGAGGCCCCGCTGGCGGGCTCGGCGCGGCGCATCACCGTCACCAGCCGGCGCATGGCGCTGAGGGCCTCCTCCGCCTCCCGCCCGATGCTCTCCAGCACCGCGTCCGCGGCCCGGGCGTCCAGGCGGGCGAACCGGGCACCCTTCGTCTGCACCACGATGCCCGTGACGTGATGGGCGACCACGTCGTGCAGCTCCCGGGCCAGGGCCCGCCGCTCGGCCGAGCGCAGCGCGTCGAGATCGCGGACCCGCTGCTCGGACTGCGCGCGCAAGAGGAGCGAGAAGGCCGCGACCACCCCCGTGACGAGGCTGAACGCAAGCGTCCACTCGTGCGGGTCCGCATCCCGCGCGGGGACCGCCACACACGCCACGGCGAGCGCCGGTCCCAGAACGAGAGCCGCTCTGGTCGACCCCCGCCACAGGACGCTCGCCAGCAGGAGGAGCAGTCCGGCGATCTCGCCGACCCCCACGACAGGGACGGGGTCGTCATCGGTGATCAGAATCAGCGTGACCGTCCAGGAGACGGCGGCCGCCACCGTGGCGCGCACCGTCAGGGACACGCGCTCCACCGGCACGGCGCACACGCAGACGATCACCGCGCAACCGACCACGAGCCCGGCCCGCGCCGACGGAAGGTGCTCCAGCAGGACCGCGTCCAGGGCGGTCAGCCCCAACAGCACCGCCGCCACCGTGACCTTCGCCGTGGTGGACCAGGGCCGGTGCCCCTGCACCCAGCCCGTCAGCACCTTCACCGCTCCCTCCACCCCCGCCGATTCCTCGCCCAAGCGTTCACGACGCAATATCGCAGCCGGACCTTTCCGCCAGGCCGAGGGGCGCGGTGAAGGAGCTTGCGCCGACCCGAATGGGCGAGCAGTCGAAGCGGGGGCATGTGGACTTTCGGCTACATGCCTTTCCGACCCTTAGGCCGATACGGGCCATGCCTTCGAATCCGTAGCGTTGGGGGTGTTGAAGGGAAGAAAACAAGCTCTTTCCCCGGGATGATGGGAATAGAAATGCGCACTGCAGCCATCCGTCGTTCGCTTCGCACCGCCGTCGTAGCCCTCGGGGCGCTGGTCGCCCTTGGAGGCGCCGGCGCGGCCGCGTCCGCCCATTCCCCCGCTCCAGAGAATGCCGTGACGGCCTCGGTCGCCGCCGTCCCGCCGCAGCGCAAGCTCGTCGGCATCCAGCGCCTGTCGGACGGGTCGGTCGCCAAGATCTACAAGGTCGGGGACCGCTACGAGGCCGCCATCTTCTTCCGCGGCAAGAAGATCGCCACCCTGAGCTCGAAGAAGACCGTGTTCCGGCACCACGGTGTCAATTACAGCTTCCACCCTTACAAGGGCAGCATATGGGCAGAAAAGAACCGGAACGGTAAGTACCCCCGCCCGGTCCCCGGCCCGGTGAAGCCGGTTCCGAACCCCACGCCGGACGACGACGTGGTGACGCCGGTCCCGAACCCGACACCGGACGACGACGTGGTGACGCCGGTCCCCAACCCCACGCCGGACGACGACGTGGTGACGCCGGTCCCGAACCCCGCGCCGGACGAAGCAGACGCTCAGCCGGCCACGGACACGGCCACGGACACCGCCGCCCCGCAGGCCGCGGACAGCTGACCGGTCCTCGCACGCCAGGAGATCCCACGACCGAGGAGACCCCATGGGATTCATCAAAAGATCCGCTGTTGCCATAGTGGGCGGCGCCGCACTGGCTGCCCTCACCGCCACCGGTGCGACCGCCCACGCGGCGGCCCCCTCAGGGCACGACCACGGATCCGCGGCCGGCCCGACGGTGTACTGCGGTGCGGGGTGGGGGACCGGCCTGGCCGTCATGGCCAAGGAGGCGTCCGAATGCTCCACCGCGCTGAAGGTGGAAAAGGCGTACGCCGAGGCGACGCGGGCGAATCCCGAGGGTGGGAAACCGGTCACCGTGCGGGTCGACGGGGTCCCCTGGAAATGCGAGACCCGTGAGGGCGATCCCAACCCGTACATCGCCTGCGTCAACCAGAACAACCGGAGCGAAGAAGTACAGCTGACGTCCTGATCAGCGGAATACCGCACCCCTCGTGGGCCGGCGTGACGACATGCGCACACGCCTCTCCTCGCGCCGGCCCGCGCGTCCGGCGTCCCTCACCTGAAGGAGAACCCCGACATGCGTACGACGTCCCGGCGCCTCGCGGCCGCCACCCTGCTCGCCACCGTCCTGGCCGCCTCCTCCGCCGTCTCCGCGACCGCGGCCCCCTCGCCGGATCCGGGCCACCGGTACGAGGTGGGAACCGCGCTGGCGGTGAACATCGACGGAATGCCGGTCTGCTCGCTCGGATACGGCTTCGTGCTCCTCGACCACGATCAGGCCGTCCTCGTCGAGGGCAGCGGGAACTTCATCAACGAGGTCCTGCACCGGGGACAGTCCGTCGACGACGGGATGGGCGGCACGCTCACCTTCAACCGGGACGGCAAGAGCGTCACCTACAACGATTACGACCAGCACGGCGGGAAGCGCGTCAGCGAGGTCTGTAAGCCGCACAAGTAGGCGCGGAGTCGAGGGGAATGCCCAGCCGGCCGGCGATGGAGGTGAGGGCAGCGCCCAGGGGGAGCGCGACCCGGGTGACGGCGTGCTGGTCGCCCCGGGTCGCGTCCCGGTTGACGATCAGCACCGGTTTCCCCGACTCGGCCGCCTGACGGACGAACCGCAGCCCGGACATCACGGTCAGTGACGATCCCAGGACCAGCAGCGAAGCCGCCCCGTCGACCAGCGCGCGGCAGTGTTGGACCCGCCCCGGTGGAACGGCCTCGCCGAAGAACACCACGTCCGGTTTGAGGATGCCGCCGCACCCCGCGCAGGGCACCACGCGGAAGCCCCGGACCTGGTCGTCGGTGAGGTCGGCGTCGCCGTCCGGGTTGATGGCGGCCGCCACCGGTTCGAAGCCCGGATTGGCCTCCTCCAGCCGCCTGGCGAGTTCGCGGCGGGGGCTGAACGCTCCGCACGAGAGGCACACGACCCGGTCCAGACTTCCGTGGAGTTCCACGACGTCCTGGCTGCCGGCCCCCTGGTGCAGCCCGTCGACGTTCTGGGTGATCACACCCGCGAGCAGCCCGCGCCGCCCGAACGCCGCCACCGCCCGGTGTCCGGCATTCGGCCGGGCGCGGCCGAAGGTGCGCCAGCCGAGGTGGCTGCGCGCCCAGTACCTGCGCCGGGCCTGGGCGCCGCCGATGAAGTCCTGGTAGGTCATGGGGGTGTGCCGGCTCAGGCTCCCTCCCTCGCCCCGGTAATCGGGGATGCCCGACTCGGTGGACAGGCCGGCCCCGCTCACCACCAGCACACCGCCGGCGCGCAGCGCGTCGGCGACCGGCCCCACGTCGGTGGTGCCCGGAGGCAGGTCCTCGGCGGGGGTCCAGCTGAGAGTGGGACGCATGCGCATGACGCCAGGGTACGGAAACACCGTGCCGGGCGGGGGCCGCTGCGCCGGCCGGCTGCGGGGCTAGCGGGCTGGTCCGCTGCTGTTGCCGGTCTTGCCGGCGCCTGCTGTGACGTGGGCCTTGACCGCCTCGTAGACCGCGGCGTCGAGCGGGAAGGCGGTGTGCTGGAGGCAGGCGGTCTCGGCGTTCTCGGCGCCGGTGAGGGTCACGGTGCTGTCGGGGTTGATGATGCTGTCGCAGGGCGAGCGCCAGGTGGCGTAGCGGGGAGAACCGGGTGTCTCGTCGCCGGTGTTGAGTGCCTTGAGGAAGGCGGAGCCCGGCCGCATTTCAGCGCACCCTTCCCCTCCGCACCAGTACGCGGTGTCCGTGCCGTGGTTGGGGCCCGCCAGGGACACCCAGGCGTCGACCTTCGTGTCGCCGCCGAGGTTCTTGAGGTAGTAGCGGGAGGAGAGGCTGCCCATGGAGTGGGTGACGAGGTCCACCTTGGCGGCGCCGGTGGCGGCCAGCACCCGGTCGACTTCGGCCGCGAGTTGCGACGCGGTCGTGGCGTTGGACTGGGTGGTGGGATAGGTCCACTGGTGGAGGTGGTCGGTCGGCCAGCCGTCGGAGCGGAAGCGGTCGGCCATGGTGTTCCAGGTCGATCCGTCGGTGTTCCAGCCGTGGACGAAGACGACCGGGTCCTGCTGTGGTCTCGCGTCGGCGGACGCCGTCGGCGCAGTCGTGGCCTGGGGCAGGAGGGCGAGGAGTACGACGGCGAGCGCGGGCACGGCACGCGGCAGGATCGGTTTCACGGCAGCGTTCTAGCGGGCCGCTGACCTGATCCACCCGCCGGGCCGGGCGGGTTCATCCATCCGGCGGCTCGGCTTCACTCCAGGAACGTTTCCGTTGACGGGACCCCACGGCCGGCGGGGAAGGGCCGTTGGCACCCCGGTCGAAACGATTCCGTGGGAGGGCGTCCTGACAGGGGGAATGCGGTGGATCATTGCGAAAAGGCCGGCTGGTCCGCTGGGCAGCCGTACGAACGAGGGGACGTGTTCATGGACGTGCGGCCGAGCCGGCGTGGGGTTCTCGGCGGCGTGGCCGCGGCTGCTCTGGCTGCCGTTCTCCCCACCGGGGAACGGGCCTTCGCCGAGGGCACGGGGGCGGACGGGGTCACCGTCCGGCTGCGCGCGCTCGAGCGGGCTCATTCGGCGCGCCTGGGAGTCTTCGCCCGTGACGCGGTCACCGGCAGGACGGTGCTGTACCGCGCGGACGAGCTGTTCCCCCTGTGCTCGACGTTCAAGACGATCGCCGTGGCGGCGGTGCTGCGGGACCTCGGCGGTGACGGCACGTTTCCCGCCGAGCGCATCCGCTACGCGGAGAAGGACGTCACCGGGTCGGGCTACGCGCCGATCACCGGGTTGCCCGAGAACCTCGAAGGCGGCATGACCGTCGCGGAGCTGTGCGCGGCGGCCATCGAGCACAGCGACAACGCCGCTGCCAATCTGCTGCTGCGGGAGCTCGGCGGCCCGGACGCGGTCACCCGTTTCTGCCGGTCCATCGGTGACCGCGTGACCCGGCTCGACCGGTGGGAGCCCGAACTGAACTCCGCCGAACCGGGCAGGGTCACCGACACCACGAGCCCGCGTGCCATCGGCCGCACCCATGCCCGGCTCACCGTCGGGGATGCTCTCGCTGCCCCCGACCGGGAGCGGCTGACCGGCTGGCTGCTGGGCAACACGACCGGCGGCAACCGCCTGCGCGCCGGGCTGCCGAAGGACTGGAGCGTCGCCGAGAAGACCGGCACCGGCGGCTACGGCACCACCAACGACGTGGGCGTCACCTGGCCGCCCGGCCGGGGACCGATCACGATGGCGGTCCTCTCCACCCGGCACGATTCCGCCGCGCCGGCCGATGAGCCGCTGATCGCCGAGGCGGCCGCACTGCTGGCCGCAGCGTTGACGTGACGTGACCTCCTCATGGGAGGCGGGCTGTGCCCTCGCCCGTGCGGGGGGCACACCTCAGGCGTCGAGCGGGCAGCCGGCCAGAAGGGTCGCCGGGTCGGCCGCGGGGTCCTTGGGGACGGTGCGGCCGAGCGGCGGCCGCACGCCGCGGCCGATCCAGTCCTCCAGTGCGGTGAAAGCGGCGCGGTGGCAGGGCGTGAGGGGGCGCAGCCGGTCGGGGAAGGCGTCGACGAGCGAGTCCACGTGGGTGCCGCCCTCGATGCGGTAGTAGCGCAGCAGTGCGCCGCGTCCGGCGCGGCGGACCATCTCGGCATAGACGTCGGAGTCCTGGGAGATGGGCAGCAGCACGTCCAGCGTGCCGTGCAGGGTGATCAGCGGTCTGCCGATGCGGCCGGTGAGCCCGATCTTCGCGACGGCCCGGTGGACCTCCGCGGGGCGGTCGGCGTAGGCGTAGTCCGCGTCGCAGGCCGGCGAGCCGGAAGCGCAGAACGGAGTGCCGGCCTCGACCGGTCCGTCGTACTCGGGATCGAGTTCCTCGCGGTAGATCCGCTGGGTGAGGTCCCAGTAGGAGCGGTGGTGGTAGGGCCAGAGGAACTCCGAGCCGGCCGGGAACCCGGCGGCCAGCAGCGCGCCGTGCGCCTGCTCGCCCCGGGGGCCGCCGGCGGCGTAGTCGGGGTAGGCGGCCAGGGCCGGCGGCAGGAACGTGAGGAGGTTCGGGCCGTCGGCCCGCCACAGCGTGCCCTCCCAGTCGACTCCGCCGTCGTACAGCTCCGGGTGGTTCTCCAGTTGCCAGCGCACCAGATAGCCGCCGTTGGACATGCCGGTGGCCAGGGTGCGGGCCGGGGGCCGCCGGTAGCGCTGTGCCACGACCGCGCGGGCCGCCCGGGTGAGTTGGGTGACGCGGGTGTTCCATTCGGCGATGGCGTCGCCGGGCGCCTGCCCGTCGCGGTGGAAGGCGACGCCGGTGTTGCCCTTGTCGGTGGCGGCGAAGGCATAGCCGCGGGAGAGGACCCAGTCGCCGATCGCGCGGTCGTTGGCGTACTGCTCGCGCACGCCCGGCGAGCCGGCGACGACGAGTCCGCCGTTCCAGTGGTCCGGCAGCCGGATGACGAACTGGGCGTCGTGGTTCCAGCCGTGGTTGGTGTTGGTCGTCGAGGAGTCGGGGAAGTAGCCGTCGATCTGGACGCCGGGCACTCCGGAGGGGACGGGCAGGTCCTTGGGGGTGAGGCCGGCCCAGTCGGCCGGGTCGGTGTGCCCGGAGGCCACCGTCCCGGCTGTGGTCAACTCGGCCAGGCAGTCGGCCCTTTGGAGCTCGGCTCCCGGCACCCGGAGGTGTGTCTGCCGCGCACAGTGGGCGCTGCTCCCGGACGCGGGACGGGCACCGGCCGGGGACGCGGCCGTCGCGATCAGGACCGCGGTGAGGAGGGCCGTGGCGGCGAGCCGGGTCGGAGGTGAGGCGGAGCGGATGGCCAGTGCCATTGGGAGCCTCCATGGCTGGAAGGTGACTGGCCGGAGGCTATGCGGCGCAGGAGGCGCCCTGACACGGCTGGGCCCGCCATGTTCGCGGCCGCCCGGGTGGTGGCGGCCGCCATGGCGGGCGTGTGCTGCCTGTTCGGCACTCAGGAACAGCCGGCGTCGGCGATCACGAAGTAGCCGGCGGGCGACTCCTTCAGGGTGTGGGTCGTGAAGACGTTGTAGAGCCCCATGTTCTGGTTCGATCCCTTGGCGTACGCGTAGCCGCCGCTCGCGGTGGCCCTTCCGGCCTGCACGTGCTGGTAGTTGTCGGCCGTCCAGCACGCCGCGGCGGCGCCGGTGGTCCTGACGGTCACAGCATCAGAACGGGCTCCCTGCACACCGGCGGTGTCACGGGCGCCGACGGTGTAGGTGTGGCTCGTCCCGGCGGCGAGGCCGGTGTCCGTGTACGGGGGCGCGGCCGGGGTGGCCACCTGGGTTCCGTCCCGGTACAGCACGTAGTCGGCGGCGCCCGCCACCGGGTTCCAGCTCAAGGTGACGCTGGTGTCCCCGACGCCGGTCGGGGCGAGGCCGGTCGGCGCAGGCAGCCTTCCCGGGCCGGGACCCGGTCCGGTTGCGTCGAGGCCGAAGAACCGCGTGATCCAGTCACTGGAGCAGATCGAGGCGATGAAGTGGGCGGTACCGGTCCGGCCGCACTGCCCGGGACCGGTGCCGGGGTCGACGGGGGTGCCGTGGCCGATGCCGGGAACGCGGTTGACCTCGACGGCCACCGTGCCGTCCGGGGCGAGGAACTCCTCGTGCCGGGTGGCGTTGGGGCCGATGGACGTCGTGCGGTCCGGCGTCTGGCTCAGTCCGTGCAGCGCGGTCCACTGGTCGCGCAGCTCGTCGGCGTTGCGCGGGACCACCTTCGTGTCCTGGTCTCCGTGCCACACGGCCAGCCGCGGCCACGGGCCGGCCCACGAGGGGTACGCGTCACGCACCCGCTGCGCCCACACCGCGGGGCTCCGGTCCACGCCCGGGTTCATACAGCCGAGCGCGGCCGTGTCCTTGGTGCAGTCGTAGGGCAGCCCGGCGACCACAGCCCCGGCCGCGAACACGTCCGGGTAGGTCGCGAGCACCACCGAGGTCATCGCGCCGCCGGCCGAGAGCCCGGTCACGTAGGTGCGGGCGGGGTCGGTGCCGTACGCCGAGACGGCGTGGGTGACCATCTGACGGATCGAGGCGGCCTCGCCCTGGCCGCGCACGTTGTCCGTCGCCTGGAACCAGTTGAAGCACTGGCTGATGTTGTTCCCGGAGGTCGTCTCGGCGAACACCAGCAAGAAGCCGCGCCGGTCCGCGAGTTCGGGCAGGCCGGAGTTGTCCGCGTAGACCTGGGCGTTCTGCGTGCACCCGTGCAGCGCCACCACCAGCGGCGGATCGGCCGGGAGTGACGCCGGCCGGTACACGTACATGTTCAACTGGCCCGGGTTGGCACCGAAACCGGAGACCCGCTCCAGGGTGACGGCAGCCCGGGCCGGGGAGGCGGGCCCGGCCACGGCGCCGCCGACGCCCAGCACCGCCACGGCGAACAGACGGGCGAGAACCGCCCGCAAGGTCCGGCGGCCCCTGCCCGGCAAGGCCGGCTCCCCGGCGAAGGGTGAGAGTAAAAGTGAAGACGATCTCCTGATCAACGGCATGTCGGCTGCTCCCTGCGGTGGCGGACACGAGCCGTCGAGCCGTTCTCCCGGAGGCTCGGCGTGCCGTCACCCTAGCCACGCGCCCCGCAGGTGGGGCATGGCGAGGAACGCCATATTCCGGCTACGCGCTGGCGTATCGCAGAGGGTTGCGGCAGGGGCCGGCACCCGCTAGGAAATGACCCCTGCGTCCAAGAGCCCGCGGCCGCGCGCGCCGTGCCTGGGCCGCCACGATCGCGCGGGGCCCGCGGCCACTACTTCTTCCGGTGCTTCGCAGCGGGTGGGTCCTGGGGGTCGACGCCCGTGACGGCGGAGGCGTCCCTGGTGCCGCTGGGCCGACCGGAGCGGCCCTTGGGGCCGAGGTCGTGCATCCCCTCGGGCGAGCTCTGCTTGGCGTGGTCCTCACCGCTCCGGCTGGTGCTCTCACCCGTGCCGGCGCCCGCACCCTTGGTCTCCTCCTTGGACACGCTCCTGCCGCGGCCGGGTGCCGGGGCGTACGTGTCGGGGTGGAAGGAGCGGTGCGCGCTGGGGTTGTCCTGCGTATGCGTACTGTCGACGTCCGGTGACCAACCGTGCTCCTCGGTGCCGGGATGCCTGCTCGCTCCGCCCTCACCCTGCGAGGGGTGGGATTTCGACGGTTTCCTGGACATGACGTGTCCTTCGTTCGGCCTTCCCCGAGCACCTACATGCTGCCCGATCTGGGCGCCGCCACTCAGGAACCGCGGCGCCCCTTTGTGCCACATGTGTGTGCTTTGCAGGAAGGCGCCGGCTATTCCTCGATCGAGGCCACCGCTGCCACACCGGCGTAGCGCAGCTTCCGCTGTACGGTGCGCCGGGCGCCGCGGACGCGGACCGGCGCGGTCGCCGAGAGGCGTGTGGCGGCCCGTCGCAGTGCGTAGGCGCAGATCAGGTCGATGTGCGTGAGGGCGCTCAGGTCCAGCACGCACGCGCCGGCCCGGGTCAGGCGCGGGTCGAGGAGCTGCTGTTCCAGCGTGAAGACGTGGTGCGCGCTCAGTCGGCCGGTGAAACGCAGGACGGCGCCGCCGTCACACTCCGTGATGCTCATGGGTGGCTGGGAGAGGGTGGCGGGGTGGCGATCGAGTGCCATGGACGACCTCCTGCATCACGTACGGCGGACGTTCGCGGACGGTGGTACTCCTGTCGGCTGACCTCAGTGTGGCGACCCGGTGACCGGTGCGCTCGTGGCCGCCGCCGTACGGGTGATGAGCCGGCGGTGTCCGCCCCGTCCCGGTCGCGGTGGCCGAACGCGGCCGGTCCCCCGGCCCGGGGGAGCGGGTCGGGGGTCCGGCCGTTCATGGAGGCCTGTGCCGACTAGTGGCGGAAGGCGTCCTTGGTCTTCTCCTTGGCCTGGCGGGCGTCGCCCTTGGCCTGCTCGGCGCGGCCCTCCGCGGTCATGCGCTCGTTGCCCACGACGCGGCCGATGGCCTCCTTGGCCTTGCCCTTGGCCTGCTCGACGTGTGCCTTGCTCTTCTGCTCGCCCGACATGGGGACCTCCTCGTCGATGTACCGGATTGGTCTCGAGGACGCTCTTGCTCGCATTCGCCCTTCCTAAACAGCAGGTGCGCCCATGCCGGACGGGGCTGGTGTCGGACCGGGATGCGGGGGCATACGGCTCTCACCCTCTGGAAGGAGCAGCGATGCTGGGTATTGCGGCGGCCGTGTTGTTCTTCATCGCGTTCTTGATCAATGCGGCGGAGATTTCGACGAACCATGTGTTCTCATCAGGGAACTTCATGATCCTGGGCCTGATGCTGCTGGCCCTGCACGTGGCCGGCATCGGCAGCGGTTGGGCCACCCGCCGACGCAGGCGCTGACGGGCCCCGAGGTCGCCCCGGCGCAGGAGCCCGGGCACCTTCGGAGCGTCGGGACGAGCCTTCCTCTCCGCCGGCGGAGAGGAAGGCTCTTCTTTTCGGACGCAGCGGGGGACCGGACGTCGCGTGCGTTCCGAACGGAATCAGCCTCTCCCGGCGGGTTCGCGGCACGGCGTTTGTCCGGCCGAGCGAGGTGTCCGTGCAGGCTGACGCCGGGGACGGCGCTCTGGGCGTGTGTCGACGGCGCACGGTGTTCGGCCATGCGCCCCCGCACGCCCCGGGCGGGGACGTTCCCCGTGGGGGAGGCCGGGGCACTCGCTTGGTGCTGATTGATCAACACCCGAGGAGACACTGCCGAGATGACGAAGGTCCTGATCCTGCACAGCGTCAGGCTCGTGCGCGCCGCACTGGCCGCCCTGCTGACGTCAGAGGAGAGTTTCGAGGTCACATCTGCGGGCTGGCGGACCGCGGCCCGCCGGGCGGAGAGCTTACGGCCGGACGTCACCGTGGTGGACCTCGACTGTCCCGGGGCCTCGGCCGCCCTCTCGGATGACCGGACCACCCGTGCCGTCCTCGACCCCGCCACCCCGCTGCTGGTGCTCGCCGCGTCCGGTACGCCCGGCACGGTGCGCCGCGCGTTCCAGACCCACGCCCTCGGGTTCGTCGACAAGGACGGCTCGCCCGGGCGTCTCACCCAGGCGGTCCGCAAGGTCGCGGCGGGGGAGCGCTTCATCGACGCGTCACTGGCGTCGGCCTTCCTCCAGTCCGAGCCGGTGCCGCTGAGCCCGCGCGAGCTGAGCGTGCTGGCCCGGGCCGCCGAGGGCGACTCGGTGGCGGAGATAGCCCGGGCCCTCCACCTGGCCAGCGGAACCGTCCGGAACTACATGGCCGCCGTCACCCGCAAGACCGGCGCCCGCAACCGGATCGACGCGATCCGGATATCTCGGCGGGCGGGCTGGGTCTGAGCCGTCCGGCCGCCCGCGTTCAGCCCTCCGCGTGCCACCCTCCCACCAGGTCCCGGTACAGCGGCGACCTGGCGGGGAGTTCCGCAGGAGTGCCGCACACCGCGTGGGTGCCGTCGAGGACGAGGACCCGGTCGGCCCGGGCAGCGGAGGACATGCGGTGCGCGACCACCACCAGGGTCCCGGGCCGTGCGGCCAGGGCGCGTTCGGCGCGCTCCTCGGCCGCGGCGTCGAGATGGCAGGTCGCCTCGTCCAGCAGGAGGAGCGGCGCGGGCGACAAGTAGGCCGCTGTGAGCGCGAGTTGCTGCCGTTCACCCTGGGAGAGCCGACCGGGGTCGACCGGGGCGTCCAGCCCGCCCAGCCGTTCCACGAGCGGTGCGGTGCCCAGCGCCGCCACGGCGTGCGCGATGCGGGGGCCGGGGACCGAGTCGGGGCTCAGGTGGACCAGGTTCTCCCGGACCGTGCCGGTGAAGACGTACGCCTCCTGGGGCAGCAGGGTCCGGCGCGGGTCGGGGCGTCCCCCCGGCGCTCGCCGGGCGGGAGCCCCGGCCACCAGCACCGAGCCGGCGTCCGGCGGGAGCAGTCCCGCGAGCAGACTGGTGAGCGTCGACTTGCCGATCCCGCTCGGCCCCACCACGGCGAGGTGTTCGCCCGGACGGACCAGGAGGTCGAGGCCGTCGAGCACGGGCCGGGCCCCGGGCCCGTACGCGAAGCGCAGCCCGCGCACCTCGACCGCCGCCCCCGGGACAGGGTCCGGTTCCCGGCGCCGGTCCGGGGCCGCATCGAGGCCGGCGGCGGCCGGCGTGCCCGGCTTCGGAGCCGGCGTGTCCGGCTTCGGGGCCGGTGCGCAGAAGCGGTCCAGGACCACCACCAGGCGGGTGCCCGCCGAACCCACCGCCGTCATCAGGGAGTCGAGCGCGGGCAGCAGGGACTGCACGAGGTACGTCAGCGCCCCGGCGAGCGCTCCCGTACTGACCCCGTTCGCCAACAGCCACGGCGTACCCGCGAGCAGGGCCACCACCGGCAGCCGGCCCGCCGCCCCCAGCGCCAGCGTGCGCCGGGCCGTCCAGCCGGCCAGCCGTCCGGTCAGCCGTTCCTGCGCGGCCACGAGCGCCTCGATCCGGCCCCCGGCCGCCCCGGCGCCACCGCAGGCGACCACGTCGCGCAGCCCCGCGGCGAGCTCACCCGTGCGCGCGGCCAGCGCCTCGTCGGTGTCGAGGGCGGCGCGCTGGAGCCGAGCCATCGGGTGCAGCGTGGCCGCGAAGCAGGCGGCCCCCAGCAGCAGAGGGGGCAGCACGAACAGCAACAGCGCAGGTGAGAGCACGGCCAGCCCGGCCAGCGCGCCCACGGCGGTGAACGCGAACGAGCGCGCGGTCAGGACGAGTCCGGCGAAGGAGTCGCGGGCCATCTCGGTCTGCTGGGTGAGCCGCGAGACCGCCCCGGACCCACCCGCCCAAGCCGGGTCGGCCACCGCCCGCTCCAGCGCCTGGCGCACCGCCCGCCGGACCAGCCCGTCGCGCAGCGGCTCCACCAGCCCGGCCAGTCCGGCGAAGACCCCGCGGAGCGCGAGGGCTCCGACGAGCGCGCCCGCGCCGGCCACGCCGAGCCAGCCGAGGCCGGTGGCGGTGTGGCCGGCGAGGAAGCCGTCGTCGAGGGCGCGGGCGACCGCGTACCCGCCGAGGAAGGTGTGCGCGGACTCCAGCAGCGACCACACGGCGAGCCGGCCCAGGGCCGCCAGGTGCCCGCGCAGGAAGCGGCGGCCCTCGGCCCCTACCCGGCGCCAGGTTCCCGCCTCGCTCACCGTACGGCCTCCCGCCCGACGGCGCCCGGGGCCGGCGTGGCGCCCGGCCGCGGCCCGTCCTCGACCTCCCGGCCGGCGTCCATGGCCCGGCCGGCGTCCAAGGCCCGGCCGCCGCCAGGCACCTGCCCGCCGCCAGGCATCCACCCTGCGTCCGGCACCCGCCCGGCATCCCGCTCCGGCCCGCGTCCCGCCGCCTCCCCGGCCGCGAACACCGCCCGGTACGCGGGGTCGGCCCACAGCTGCGCGTGCGTGCCCGTGGCCCGGACCCGGCCCGCGTCCAGCCAGACGACGAGGTCGGCGCGGGCGGCGGCCGACACCCGGTGCGCGACCACGAGCCGGGTGCCGGGGCGCACCTCCCGCGCGAGCGCCCGCTCCACCTCGGCCGCCGTGACGGTGTCCAGCCCGGAGGTGGCGTCGTCCAGCACCAGCAGCCGTCCCGGCCGCAGGAACGCCCGGGCCAGGCCCAGGCGTTGACGTTCGCCCCCGGACATGGGGGCGCGCGCCACCGCCGTCCCGTAGCCCTCGGGAAGGCGCCGTACGAACGGATCGGCCGCCGCCTGCCGGGCCGCCTCGCGCACGGCCGCGGGAGCCGGCCGAGGGTCCGGACCGAAGGCGATGGCCTGCTCGATGCTCTCCCCGAACAGCGCGGGACGGCCGAAGGCGTATCCGACCTCGCGGCGCAGCGACTCCTGCGAAAGTTCCTCCAGGGGTACTCCGTCCAGCAGCACCCGGCCGCCGTTGCAGGGGGTGAGCCGCCCGGCGGCCGCGGCGAGCAGTGACTTCCCGGAACCGGAACGGCCCACGACGGCGACGGTGGACCCGCCGGGCACCCGCAGGTCGACGTCGTGCAGGACGACGGCCCCCTCGCGCACCAGCCGGACCCCTCGCAGCTCCAGCGTGCCCGGCCCGCCCGGCGGCAGTTGGGCCGTTCCCTGCGTCAGTTCGGGCAGGCCGAAGAGGGCCGCCGTGCGCCGGGCGGCGGTCCGGCCGCGCACGACCGCCGCCAGCCGGCCGGTCACCGCGCCGATCCCGGCGGCGAGGCCCGCGTAGCGCAGGACGGCGAGCAGGCCACCGACGCTCAGTGCCCCCGCCGCGAGCCGCAGACCGCCCACCCCGACGACCGCGTACAGGAGCAGCGGTACGAGCGCTGCCGTACGGGCCGTGGTGGCTCCGTAGATCCGCCACATCTCCCGTCCCTCCCGGCCCAGTTCGGCCAGGGGGGCGAGGATGCGCAGCCGTTCGCGGTCTGCCGTGCCGGCGGCGGCGATCGTCCGGGCGCCCGACAGGGCTTCGACCAGCCGGCCGGCCAGGGACAGCTGCAGCTGCTGGTAGCGGGTGACGCTGGCACCGGAGTCGCGGGCGAACACCCGCAGCAGCACGGCCAGCAGCGGCAGCCCGGCGAGGAACGCCAGCGCGGTCCAGACGTCGATCACGAACAGGGCGACGAGCCCGCCCAGCGGGGGCAGCAGGGTCGCGGCGCCCGTCGCGACGGCCGCGGGCACCGTCCCGGCCTCGGTGGCGTGGGCGGTCAGCCGGGCGGAGACCTCGCCCGGGGCGTGGCGCGCCGCGTGGTGCGGGGCGGCGCGCAGGAGCCGCGCCAGCCCCCGGCGGCGCAGCCAGGCCGTGGAGCGCGCGTCGACGGCGCCCGTCAGCCGTACGACCGCGGCGTCCAGGAGTACTTCGGCGCTGATCAGCAGCGCGCACCACATGGTCCAGCGGCCGCCGGCGGGGTCCCCGCGCAGCAGCAGGTCGAGGGTGTGGCCGAGGACGGCCGGTTCGGCGAGGGCCGCGCCGGCAGCGGCCACGGAGCAGCCGGCGGCGGCGGCCGTTCGGCCGCGGCTGTGCCGGGCGGCATCCAGGAGCGCCCGGTCGGCTACGACGGCGATCGACGCCTCGTCGGCGGATGCGGGCGGTGTCATGGGCAGCGGCTCCCGGGGTGTGGTGCGGGCCCGGGCGGAGAACCGCCCGGGCCCGAAGAGACCTGATCAGTTACAGGTCGTGACGCTCAGGCTGCTGTCGCCGCAGAGGAGCAGGCTGGCGCGGCTTCCGCCACCCGTGAGCTCTCCGGCCTCGGTGACCTCGGCCTTGGGGGTTTCCATCGACTGCAGATCGAGAAGCGTCATGTCTGATTCCTCTTCCTCAGTGGGTGTACCGATGGGTCACGGCGCCCGGTTCGGGTGCCGGCTCTGGGGCCGCCGCGGTGGTCCGCAGCGGCGGAAGGAACGGCAGGTGCGCGCGCCCGCCGGGCGCGGCGCTGCCGAGGGCGAGGAGCGCGCCGGCCGTGCCCGTGGACAGGTCCATGGACAGGCGCATCAACTGCTCGCCGGGGAAGGCCAGATGGCCTTGGTAGTCGATCGCGTGACGGGCCAGCGCCTCGGTCTGGCGGGCGACGTCCGCGGCGCGGGCGCCCGGGCGGTCCGTGGCCTCCGGGGGAGTGGTGGTCCGTGCCAGGTGCAGGACCATGCCGGCGGCTCCGCGGAACAGGCCCGGCTGGGCGTAGAAGGTGGCCTGGGCCGCGCGTACGATCGCGGTTCTGGCCTCCTCGAACCGCTCGTCGGCGCCGTGCTCCAGCCAGTCGTCCAGCACCATGCCGATGCCCACGCTGCCCGCGCCGAGGTAGGGCATGGTGCGCCACCCCTCGTCCACCTGGAGGGTGCCGGACGCGCTGGTCACGCACCGGTCCAGATCGTGGTGCAGGTCGGTCGCCGCCTGCGCCAGGAGCGCCCGGTCGCCGGTGCGTTCGTACAGGCGCAGGCACAGCAGGGCGGATCCGCTGCGGCCGTGCAGCAGCCCGGCCCGCTTCGGTGCGGGCGGTTTGCCAGCCGCGAGTTCGGCGCACCGCAGGGCCGCCGCGTGCAGCCGCCCCTCGCCGGTGGAGGTGCCCAGGGAGTCCAGCGCCAGCCCGATCCCGGCCAGGCCGCCGTGCAGATCGGCTCCGGCGGACTGCCAGGGCTGGTCCAGCAGCCGGTCGGTGAGGGCCAGCGCCCGGTCGCGGTACCCGAGGTGTTCCAGGGTCCAGGCGAGCCCGGCCAGGCCGTCGTAGAAGCCGAGCGGGGTGCCGGACGCGAGGTCACCGGCCCGGGCGAGCAGCCACTCCTCGGCTTGCGGCCATGGGGGCTCGCCCGTCTCGGAGAGCGCGTACAGCACGCCGGCCGCCCCGGCGGCGAAGGTGCTCCCGCCGCCTGCGGTGGTGAACTGAGTGATGTCGCCGGGGAAGAGCCGGTCCGTGCGCCCGAAGTCGGCGCTGGCGCGCAGGGCCGCGGTCATGGAGGCGCGGGCGGCCGGCCAGTCGCCGGGTTCCACCGGCAGGTAGGGCCGGGCTGCCGGGGCCGGCGTCCGCCGCGGCCGGGGGACGTGCTCCCCCGGCCCGGCGACTATCTCCGCGACCGCCTCGTCGAGGAAGGCGCGCGGGACCGGGAACTGCGCGGCGGCGATGTCGGCGAGGTGTGCGGCCTTACCGCGGTCCAGGGCGAACAGGCTCGTCAGCGGCAGGAACAGCGCGAGCCGCAGGCAGGCCAGCGCGTACCGGTCCACGGCGAAGCCGCGCCGGTCGGGCGGGGCCACGAACATCGGGTTGGCGACCGTCTGCCGCAGACCCTCCTCCACGTGCGCGGCGGCCTCGAAGTCCAGCAGCGCCACGGTCGGCTCGCCCGTGTCGGGATCCTCGTCGACCATGATGTTGAACAGGTGCAGGTCGTTGAAGACGATGCCCCGGGCGTGCACCGCCTCGACGGCTTGCGTCACGCGCCCGTGGACCTTCATCGCCCACGCGGTGTACGCGACGAGCTCGGCGGGATCGGGATCGGCCTCGATCAGCGGATGGCGGCGGGCGAAGAAGCTGTTGAGGGGGCGGCCGCGCAGGTACTCCAGGACCAGGAAGTGGTGGTCCCCGACGGTGAAGGTGCCGTGGACGGACGGTACGCAGTCCAGGCCGGCCAGTGCGTCGAGGGCTCTGCGCTCGCGCCGCAGCCGGGTCACCGCGTCCGCCCCGTCGGCGGCGAGCCCGGCGAAGGGCCGCGCTTCCTTGAGCACCACCGGCTCGCCGGTGCGGTTGTCGCGTCCGGCGTACACGCCGCCCCCGTTGGAGAAGTGCAGGGCCCGCTCCACCGTGCAGGGCATCCCGTCGAGGGTGAGCGCGGCACGCCGTTCCAGATGGGGGCGGAGGAAGTCCGGCAGGTCCAGCCAGGCCGGCGGCCGGAAGACCGGCGCGCGCACGTCCGGCACCAGGGTGCCGTCGGGTGCCTCCAGGGCCGGGACCAGATCGCCGTGCTCGTCGTAGCAGTGCCGCAGGGTGAAGCTGCCGTACCGCAGGTGGACGGGACCGTCGTTCCAGCGGAGGTCGCTGAGGATCGAGGGGCCGGGCTCGCCCGCCAGCAGCCGGTCCAGGTCCTCGGCCGTGCGCCGGCACTGCTCTTCGCCGGCGGGGTAGACGGTGATGAACTTCCCGCTGGCCGCCCGGTCGGCGTACTTCGCGTTGCGCAGGTGCAGCAGGTGGCGGCCCGGCACGAACTTGAAGGCGATCCGCCGCTCGGTGCAGTAGGCGTGGACCCGGTCGAGGACCGATTCGGCGTTGTCGAGGCCGGCCGAGACGTGGATCTTCCAGCCCTGCGAGGGGAGTTCGGCGTCCAGGGGGCGCAGTGCGAGCCAGTCCCCGCTGCGGTGCGACTGCCAGCCCCCGGGGACGGGGGCGAGGGCTGCCCGGTAGCTCTCCTCGGTCCGCCGGTACGGCGCCTCGTAGAACCAGCGGTCCGCGTCGCAGAACGCGGCGTACCCCTTGTTCACTTCTGCTCCCTCGGTCGGTGACGGGAACGACGGTGTCACGGGGGGCGTGGGCCGCGACAGTCACGCCTGTCACCAGTGGGGCGTGCAGAACGCACGAGTCACCTGCGCGGCGCACCGCCGCCGGCCGGACCGGTCTCAGGGGGTCGGGCACTCCTTCCAGGAGAGGTGGTACAGGGTGTTGACGCTGCCGTCGGTCGCGTCCATGGCGATGTAACTGGTGGTCGCCGGGTCGGACGTTCCGGGGTCCACGCTCAGCTCGGTGTCGATGGTGAAGTTCCGCTTCTGGCCGCAGGGGGCCCACATGACGGCGGTGGCATCCGTGCTGTCGGTCACCTGCCAGTTGTCGTCGAGACTTCCGCGGAAAGCGTGGCTCCTGCTCGAGGCCCCGGACATGCCCTGGAAGGAATAGCCGGCCTTCTGGACGGCCGTTGCTCCCTGCGCCAGGTGCGCGTAGCCGCGGTAGTCGGCCTGGCCGACGGCGTAGGTGTAGCCCTTGGGGATGTTCATGTGCAGGCTGAGCCGGCAGTCCTTCCGGGTGTCCGTCGGGCGGGCGGCGCCACCGGTCTGCGCGAGGTACTCGCTGTAGGTCACGGTGAAGGCGCTGTTGTCCGGGGCGACGGCGACCGACGCGCTTCCGGGCCGGCACCCCGAGCCGTTGACCGTGGCCACGCCGATGGTGACCCTGTCGGCCGGCTTGGGCGGCCGGGGCGCGGCGGCGCCGGCGGACGAGGTGAAAGCGGTGGTGGCGAGCGCCGCGGCCGCGACACCGACGGCGGCCGTGAGCACGGGGAGAGTGCGCGGGGTACGGATCATGCCCGGACCAACGACCCGTGCCGGCGTGCGGCAACGCTGGGCCGGTGGCACCGCTGCGCCCGCACGGGCGGGGGCTGTGGGGCGGGACTACCGGGCCAGCTCCGCGTGGACGGTCTTGCCGTCGCTGTGGGGGACCACGCGCACCCGCCGTGCGAGGCTCTGGACGATGGGCCAGCCGCGGCCGCCGGTCTGGTCGGGAGTCCGCGCGCGTGGGGGGCTGGAGTTGGTGTCCCGTACGGTGATCCCGATGCCGTCGGGGACCAGACCGAGCCCCAGGACGAGGGGCCCGGGGGCGTGGCGGACGGCATTGGTCACCAGTTCGGAGACGACCAGCAGGACGTCGTCGTGAAAGGTGTGGCGGGCGGGCAGGGCGTGGTGGCGCAGGAACGCGACGGCGGCTTTCCGCGCTTCGGCGATGCAGCCGGGCCCGCCGTCGAAGTCCACGCGCAACTCTGCCATGGGCGCGTCGTGCGGAATGGCCGACGGGAGCTCCATCCCCCACTCCCTTTCCACTCAGTGCCTCACCCCTCGGGTGCCCCACCGCTGCCCGTGATCCGGTAGCCCCGCCGGGGCCCTGCCCTTCGGCTTTACCCACAGCAGGGTACCCAGCCCGTTCGAAACGTCCATCGGTTCATGCCCCTGTTCATGTCCCCCGCCCTCCTGTGCTTTTGCGCCGATCCGCACGTGCGGGAGTGATCCCTCGGGAGAACAGGTTCACTTCTAGTGCAGATTCACTACTCTGGGCTGGTGCCCATTACCCAGGATGGGAGTTGCCGCATGAGAGAAGACGTGACGTGACCGGCCCGCTGTTCCAGGTCACCACCGCGCTCGACGCCGACGTGGCCGCTCTCCGGCTCGCCGGCGAGCTGGACCTGGACACCGCCGTGCGGTTGCGTGCCGCCATCGCCGAGTGCTTCGCGCGCCGACCCCCCCGTGTCCTGCTCGACCTGTGGGACCTGCGCTTCTGTGACTGCGGTGGACTGAACGTGCTGCTGGAGGCCAGATCCGTAGCGGATAGGATCGGCACCGAGGTGCGCATGGAGGGCGCCTGCGGCCAGGTGGCCCGACTGTTCGCCCTCACGGGCGTCGACGAACTGTTCTCCGACGGCGTGCCGCGTCTACCACCGAGGACCGTCTGATGCCTTCGACACCGCAGACCACACCGGATACCGTGCCGCGCACCGCCGGTGGCCGCATCACCATTCTGCTCGTCGAGGACCACGACATGGTGGCCGAGGCCATCCGGCTCGCCCTGGACCGCACCGACGACCTGGAGGTGGTCGGCCGCAGCCTGTCCGTGAAGGAGGCCTTGGCCGACGCCGCCCGGCTGCGCCCCGCCGTGGTCGTACTGGACCGGCGACTGCCCGACGGTGACGGCATCGCCGCCATCACCGCGCTCAAGGCCGCCGCCCCGGGCACCCGCGTCCTGGTGCTGACCGGCGAGGGGACACCGGCGGTGGCCGCCCACGTCGCCGAGGCCGGTGGGTCCGGACTCATCCTCAAGGTCGGCAACCTCGGCGAACTCCAGGACGGCGTACGCCTGGTGGCGGCGGGTGAAATGGCCTTCAGCAAGGGGCTGCTCAGCGGAGCGGTGGACCGGCTGACCGGACGCACCACGAGCCTGGGCACCACCCTGACCCCGCGCGAGCGCGAGACCCTCGGCCTGCTCGGCGACGGCCTGGGCGCCGCCGAGATCAGCGTGCGGCTCGGCGTCGCCCTCAACACCGCCAGGAACCACGTCCAGCGGGTCCTGGAGAAGCTCGGCGCCCGCTCCCAGCTCGAGGCGGTCGCCGTGGCCCGCCGGGAGGGTCTGCTGCGATGACCGGGAACAGCCCCGCCGAACAAAGCGGCGTCCTCGCTCCGACCGAGACGGCGTTCACCTTGCTGGTCACGAGCGTCGTCGACTACGGCATCTTCATGCTCGACCCCCGGGGCCACGTGTCCAGCTGGAACGCCGGCGCCGAGCGGATCAAGGGCTACAGTGCCACGGACATCATCGGCAAACACTTCTCGGTCTTCTACCCGCCCGAGGACATCGCCGCCCGCAAACCCCACCTGGAGCTCGAAGCGGCCATCGCCGACGGCCGGCTGGAGGACGAGGGCTGGCGCATCCGCAAGGACGGCTCCCGCTTCTGGGCCAACGTGGTGATCACCCCCCTCTTCGGCGAGAACGGTGAACTGCGCGGCTTCGGCAAGGTCACCCGGGACATGACCGAGCGCCGCGCCGCCGAGCAGGCGCTCACCCAACGCCGCCGCCTGTTCACCCATCTCGTGCAGGCCCAGGAGTTGGAACGCCGCCGCATCGCCTGGGACGTGCACGACGACTCCATTCAGGCCATGGTCGCCGTCGGCATGCGGCTCCAGCTCCTCGCCGACCGGGTCGGCGAGCCGTACGCCCGCGAACTCTCCCGGCTCGACGAGTCGGTGCGCGAGGCGGTGGGTCGCCTGCGCAACCTCACGTTCCGCCTCCAGCCGCCCGGCATCGACCGGCACGGGCTGATCGAGTCGCTGTCCCAGCACCTGAACGACGTGGTGGCCGCAAGCTGGGGCCTCGAGCCGTCCCTGGAACACGAGCTGGCCAGGGAACCGGCCCCCGAGACCGCGGTCACCATCTTCCGCATCGTGCAAGAGGCGCTGCTGAACGTACGCAAGCACGCCCGGGCGCAGAAGGTCCGGGTCAGCGTCCACAACGACAACGGGGGTCTGCTGGTCCAAGTGGCCGACGACGGCACCGGGAACCCGGCGGTCGCACGCGGCCTGCACGAGCACTTCGGACTGATGGAGATGCGGGAGCGGGCCGAGACGGCCGGCGGCTGGTGGACCCTGCGCAGCGAGCCCGGGACCGGCACCACCGTGGAGTTCTGGGTGCCCGACCTGCCGACCGGAGTACTGGACGAACCGCTGCCCGGGCCGCCCGTCAGGAGCTTCGACTCCCGCACCGTCCTCGAGGAGCCGTTGTGACCTCGCTCCCCACGCCCGGTGGTCCCCTGCGCGTGCTGGTCTGCGACGACAACACCATGCTGCGCGCGGCGCTGGAGGAGGTGGTCGGGGCCCAGCCCGACCTCACCCTGGCCGGCAGCGCCGCCGACGCCGACGAGGCGATCCGGCTCGCCACCCTCCGACGGCCGCACGTCGTGGTGCTCGACGTGCGCTTCCCAGGCGGCGGCCCGTACACGGCCCAGCAGATCATCCGCGCCGTCCCCGGGGTCCGGGTCCTCGCGTTCTCCGCCTACGGCGACCAGGGCCCGCGCACCGAGATGGCCGCGGTCGGCGTCGCGGGATACCTCGTCAAGGGCATCACCAACGCCCGGCTGCTGGCCGAGATCCGCGCCCTGGGAGCCGAAGCCCGCACGGCCATGCCCTTCACCGCCGATGGCGGAGCCCGCCCCGGGCGCTGACGGAGGTGCGCGGGCGCGTTTCTGACCGTACGTCAGGCGCCTTCGTCGAGGACGGTACGGATCAGTGTCCGCTGGTCGTCGGTGAGGCACGGGTCCTGAAGGTCGAGTACCTCGTCGTCGACGGTGATCCGGTAGTGATAGCCGTCGGCCACCGGGGCGACGGCCCGTTGTGCGAGTTCCTCCAGCTCCGCCGCGTCCGCGCGGTCCGAGGTGTCGAGTGCGCGGGTCTTCTCGAGGCCGGCGAAGCCTCCGGAGCGGGTGATCGTGATCAGCATGGCTGTTCCTCCCGGTTCCTGGTGGGGTCGCACGTTCCGAACGTGGCGGCCACTGCCGCGCGTTCCCTGAACACCGGCCTGTTATCACGGCGCGAGGCCCCTGTGGTACGAACGTCCGGAAAGCGTCGCCGAGTGGCTGACCGGTCGTCACCGGGCGCGACTGCAACGCCCCCAGGCGGGGTTGTGGTGGGGGGCCTGCGCGCGGATAGTGGAACCGTTCGGGGGTCTTCGACGTGGCAGCACGCGACGCCCCAGACGAACCTCTCGACCGGGGGCCGTGTATGAAGCGCGTCGGATACCTGATGACCTCTCTGGCTCTGGGCGCCGGCCTGGCGATGGCCGGGGCGGGCCCTGCGGCCGCGGACCCGTACGACTGCCGTACGTGGTACCAGTCCAGTACCACCGCGGCCGGTACGTGCACCAACGGCACCGGTGAGTTCCGCGTCTACACCAGGTGTGACAGGTTCCTGGCGCAGGACTACACCGTCTACGACCCCACGTGGCGCCGGGTCGGTACCACCAGCACCGCCATCTGCCACAGCGGCGGGAAACCCTACGGCGCGGGCATCCAGGTGCGTTGACGCCCGGTATCCCCGGTCACCGCGGCGGCTGCGGCGAGTCGAGGTGCCCGCCCGTGGCCTCCGCCGCGATCCGCGCCGAGAGTCCGTCCAGCAAGGTCTCCAGCGCGGCCAGGAACACGGTCGTCCCGTCCAGCCGCGCCATGTGGGCCACACTGCGTGCGATGGCCGGGAAGGCGGCCGGGTCCGCCGCGGGGTACTCGCGGGTCCAGGCCTGCTCGTCTCCCGTCCGGGCGGCGCCGTCCAGGGTCTCGAACGCCGCGTCCATGCCGGCCCAGGCCAGGGTGAAGTCTCCGTAGACCCGGTGCAGGACGGCAGCCAGCGCGGGGGAGCACCCGGCCCGGCCGAAAGCCGCCAGGATGTGCTCGACGATCCGCATCTCGCCGGGGCGCCGGGTCGTGCGGTAGGTGGCCAGGACCGCCGCGCCGGGATGGCGAAGGGCGGTCTCCCGCGTGCGCACCGCAAGGTCGCGCAGCGTCTCGCGCCAGCCCTCCGACGGTTCGAACCCCGTCAGGGTCTCCTCGAAGAGGCGGTCGGCCAAGGCCAGGTGGAGCTCGTCCTTGTCCCTGACGTACCGGTACAGGGCCGAGGGGTCGACCCCCAGCCGGGCAGCGAGCCGCCGCACGCTGAGCGCTGCCGCGCCCTCCTCGTCGGCGAGCGCGAGCGCGGCCTCCACGATGATCCGCAGGTCCAGTTCCACCTTGGGGGGACGGCCCCTGCCTCGTGCTGCCATGGGGCGATCAGACCAGGCCGGACAGCGCTTGCGCAAGCCCTGTCGAACGGCGGGAAATCTTTTACCCACACTGTTGACAAAATAGTGCGGCGAACGGTTGTCTGCGGGGCACCCCGAACCGAGGAGTGCTGCTCATGGACCAGGGAAGACCCGCCACCGGCGAGGCGCCCGCCGCCGCGTTCCGCAAGACCCTCAGCACCCGGCACGGCGTGATCATCGCGCTGGCCAACATCAGCCCCACCGTGAGCGTCGGCATCGGCCTCGCCTTCCTCGCCGCCCTCGCCGGCACCGCCATGCCCGCCGCCTTCCTGCTCGCGGCCCTGCCGATCCTGGCCGTTTCCGGGGGCTACGCCCGGCTCGCCGCCCGCGACCCCAACTGCGGTACGGCGTACGTCTGGGTACGCCGGGCGCTCGGTCCCTGGACCGGCTACCTCACCGGGTGGACGGCGGTCGCCACCAACATCCTGTTCCTGTCGTACGCGGGCCAGCTCACCGGGCAGTTCACCCTCGGCCTGCTCGCCGAGGCGGGCGTCGGGGCCGTCTCCCCGGACGACCCCCTCGCGGTCACCCTCACCGGTGTGGTGTGGAGCGGCCTGATCGTGCTGAGCGCGCTGCGGGGGGTGAAGGGAGCCACCGCCGTCCAGAGCCTGCTGCTCGGCGTCTCCGCTGTCGTGGTCACCGCCATCGTGATCACCGCCTTCGCGCGGGGCGACGCTGCCCCCGTCTCCGCCTCGTGGTTCTCGCCGTTCGCCTTCCCCGACACCCTCACGCTGCTCGGGGCGACCGTGATGGCGGCGTACATGTTCTGGGGCTGGGAGAGCGCCTTCTCCGTGGTCGAGGAGTCGACCTCCGCCCGCTCCTCGGGCCGTGCCGGAATCATCGCGATCCTGGTCACCACCGGGTTCTTCCTCTTCTCGGCCACCGGCTTCCTGCACGCGCTGAAGCCCGAGCAGCTCGCGGATCCGCTGTCCGGTGTCACCGAACTGGCCCGCACCTTCTACGGGACCGCCGGCGCGGCCGCCGCCCTCGCCGCGATGCTCTTCGCCACCGTGGCCTGCATGCAGTCGAGCGTCATCGCCGGCGCCCGCCTCACACTCGCCATGGGCCGCGACGGGGTCCTGGGCACCAGCTGGACCCGGCTGCACCCCGCATGGGGCACGCCCGTCACCTCCACCGTACGGATCGCGGCGCTCGCCGTCGGCATCACGCTCGCCGGGCTCGCGGTCGGCTCGCTGTCCGAAGTGGTCGTCGCCGTGGTCAACTCGGTCGGCATCCTGGTGTCGCTGATGTACGGGGTCGGCGGCATAGCCTGCGTCGTCACCTTCCGCCACGAACTGCGCGGCCGGATCCGCGACGCGCTCGTGGTGGGCCTGCTGCCGCTGCTGGGCGGCGTCGCCCTGCTGCTGCTCGGCGGTCTGGTCGCCCACCAACAGTGGACCTCCGTGGACCACTTGGCCTTCGACGCCGAGAACGGGCGCTTCCTCACCGTCCTGCCCCTGAGCGTCATCGCCCTCGGCGTTCCCGCCGCCCTGTGGACCCGCTACCGGCGCAGGGCCGCCTACTTCACACAGCCACCGGCACCACTCGCGCCCGCCTCGGCACCGGTGGCCGCCCGCTGACCGCCTCGCCCCGGGGGCGGACGCGCTGACGCCCGCCCCCACGCCTCCCCTCGACGCGTCGCCCCCTGCCGGCCGTCACCCTCCCTCACCGAACCGCCACCCACCGGAGCCCGCACATGCGCCACGCAGACCTCGTCCTCCTCAACGGCACCATCTGGACCGCCTCCCCGGTACGCCACCGGATCTCGGCGCTGGCCGTCACCGGCGGGCGGATCACCGCCCTCGGCACCGACCGGGAGATGCGCGAGCTCATCGGTCCGCGGACCGAGGTGACCGACCTCGGCGGCCGCTTCGTACAGCCCGGTTTCACCGACGCCCACGTCCATCCGGTGATCGCCGGGATCGGAATGCTCGGCTGCGACCTGAGCCCGGGTCGTACGGCCCGCCAGTACCGCGACACGATCGCCGCCTACGCCACCGCCCATCCCGGGGCCCCCTGGATCCAGGGCAGCGGCTGGTCCTTCGACGCCTTCCCCGGCGGTCTGCCGCACCGGGACCAGCTCGACGACATCCTTCCCGACCGGCCCGCCTACTTCCCGGTCCGCGACGGGCATTCGGCGTGGGTGAACTCGCGCGCCCTCGCCCTGGCCGGGCTCGACCGGCACACCCCCGATCCCGCGGACGGCCGCATCGAACGCGACGCCGAGGGCGAACCCACCGGCGTACTGCACGAGGGCGCCATGACGCTGGTCGGGTCGCTCGCGCCCGCTCCCTCGGCGGCCGAGGCCCGCGCCGGACTCCTCGCCGCCCAGGAACTGCTGCACTCGCTCGGGATCACCGGCTGGCAGGACGCGCTCGTCGGCGCCTACGCCGGTTTCCCCGACCCCCTCGACACCTACCTCGCCTGCGACGCCGACGGCTCACTGACCGCCCGCGTGCGCGGAGCGCTCTGGTGGGAACGGGACCAGGACCTCGGCCAGCTCGACTCCCTGCTCGCCCGCCGCGAGAAGGCCGCCCGGGGCCGCCGCTTCACCGCCGGCAGCGTCAAGATCATGCAGGACGGCGTGGTGGAGAACTTCTCCGCCGCCATGCTCGAGCCCTACCTGGATTCGTGCGGTTGCCCGGGCGACAACGCCGGAATCTCCATGGTCGACCCGGCCCTGCTCCGCGAGGCCGTGATCGCCCTCGACGGGCACGGCTTCCAGATCCACTTCCACGCTCTGGGCGACCGGGCGGTCCGCGAGGCACTGAACTCGCTCGAGGCTGCCGTGGCCGTCCACGGCCACACCGGGCTGCGGCACCACCTGGCCCACCTCCAGGTGGTGCACCCCGAGGACATCCCGCGCTTCCGCACCCTGCGTGCCGCCGCGAACATGCAGCCGCTGTGGGCCGCGCACGAACCCGCCATGGACGAACTGACGTTGCCCTTCCTCGGCGAAGAACGCGGGCGGCGCCAGTACCCGTTCGGCGCCCTGCACGCGGCCGGCGCGGTGCTGGCGGCGGGCAGCGACTGGTTCGTTTCGAGCCCGGACCCCTGGCACGGCATCCACGTCGCCGTCAACCGCCAGGTGTGGGCCGAGGAACTGGGCGAACCGGATCTGCGCCCCCCGTTCCTGCCCGAGCAGCGGCTCGCCCTCACCGACGCCCTCGCCGCGTACACGGCCGGCTCGGCGTGGGTGAACCACCAGGACGACGCCGGCGTGATCGCCACCGGCCGGCTCGCCGACCTCGCGGTCCTGGACCGTGACCCCTTCGCCGTGGCCGCCGCCGACCTGCACTCCCTTCGCACCACGGAGACGTACGTGGGCGGTCAACGGGTCTACAGCGCCGGCTAGGGGGGTGTCTTACGGATCAGGCCGGGCTCGGCCTGATCCGTAAGACACCGCCTGGGGGTGCTTCTACGCGCCGGCGCCCGCCACCCCTTCCGCCCCCGCCTCCGTGCGGGCCGCTGCGGCGGCCTCCCACGGAGGCGGCGTCCGCGATTCCGTCCACGCCTCCAGGGCGTCGCCGTCGATGCAGGTGATGCCGCAGGCGGCGGCGTACTCCACGGCCGGAGCGGTGAAGGCGCTGGTGGTCACGACGACCGCCACATCGGCCTCGTGGACGGCGAAACAAGTGCCGCCGAAGCGCTGGAGGTCCTGCGAACCGACCCGGTTGCCCTCGCCGTAGTGCTTGCACTGGATGACCACGCGCAGGCCCTCCGCCGTCGTGGCGATCACGTCGGCCCCCAAATCTCCCGCTCCGCCCACCACTTCCACCTGGGGGCAGCCGTCGCGGGCGCACAACGCGGCGACCGTGTGCTCGAAGCCGTCGGCGTCCACCCCCGTGTGGTCCAGGGCGTCGGAACTCACCTCGGGCAGGACGGCCACCTCCGGCACGGTCTGCGCCGCGGCCGCCGGCCCGGAGCAGCCGGACGGCGCGCCCCACCCCACCGGTCCTCGAGGGCCCGGTGCACGGGCGGGGGAGCGGCGTGGCCCCGGAGCGACGCTCCACCTCGCCAGCGCCACCCCGGCGGCGAGGACCACCGTCGTGACGATCGGCATCACCGGTATGCCCCCGCCCGCGACCGCGGCCGTCCTGACGAACACGGCCGACCCGCCCAGGCAGATCCCGACCAACCCCACCGCCAGTACGAGGTCACGCCCTACTGACGCCGGGCCGTCACCTCCGTCGCGCCGTCGCCCTCGCGGCACCGCCATGCAGGCCCCCCTCCTCCCCACTCACGCGCCTCGCCTCCTCGGCGCGGCGCCCCGCCACCCGACACGATCGGACACCGCCCGGGCGGTGGCGGACCCGGAACGTCTCTCCTCGTCTGGTCCGGATCGCCGCGTCCAAACGGGGTCGGTGACGCGCCCCGTCCGGTGGAGGCGGTGGAGCACGCGTCGTGTGACCGGCACAAAGGCCCCGAGCCGCAGCCCGGGGCCTTCACCGTTCCGTGCTCCGTCGCCGGAGGTCAGCGGACGGAGACCAGCGCGTCGTACATCGGGGACGTGCCGTCGCTGACGTAGGCGCGGATCGCGGTGAGGTACTCGTCACGGTCGACGCGCCCGTCGCCGTCGGTGTCGAGTGCGTCGAACGCCATGGCGGCGTTGTCGGCGGAGTTGCCGAGCACCGCGCGGAGTCGTGAGAACTCCGCACGGTCCAAGGTGCCGTCACCGTCGATGTCGGCGAGGTCGAAGAGCGATCCGAGCGCGTCCCGGCAGACGTCGTCGAACGTGTGCGCGCCGGCCCATGCCGCGTACTCGTCGAGGGTGACGTGCCCGTCCCCGTTGGCGTCCATGGCGGAGAAGACGCGTTCGTGCAGGGTGCGGGCAGTGGCGACGAGTGGATCGCCGGCGTCCCGGCCGAGCTCCCTCGCGGCCCGGCCGGGGCGGGCGAGGTACTCCTGGCGGGAGATCACACCGTCACCGTCCACATCGAGCATGCGGAAGACGTGTTCCCTGGCAGCCATGATGTCCATAACTCTCCTTCACAGGATGGCGGGTTCCCTGGCAGGTCCCACCGTGTCCGCCCGGCGGCCTCGTCTAACGGCCAGGGAGTCGGAGATCGTTTCTGCAAGCGGCGAAGCCACCCGAACAGCCGATCCGTACCGGTGCGGGTGCACCCCGACCACGCCGTGACCTCGACAGTCCTTGATCGTTCCCATCGGTATGGGGATCAGCGCCGGCCGGTTCGGGGCGTCCGCCCGCAGGGCGTCGGGCGTCGTCCTCGCGCTGTGCTGCGCCTGGGGGTGCGCGGCACCGGCCGGGCCGGCGCTGCCGGCCTCGGAGCAGGGCCGTGGTGATCTGATCAAGGCCGCTCAGCAGGTGCTCGTGGACAGGTGCCTGCAGACTCGTGGCGCCGTCGGGCCGCCGCCGCGGCACGAGGCGTTGTTCGGGGCCGGGCCGGCCGAACTGTCGCTCACGCTCGCCACCGGCTACACCGTCCGCGCGCACACCGACGGCTGCCTGGCCGAAGCGCACCGCTTCCTCTACGGAGACCAGGCCCGCTGGTTCCGCGCCGAAGTCACCGTCAACAACCTGCGCCCCGAGGCCCAGGCCCGCCTCGGCGAGGACGCCGACTACCGGGCCGCTCTGGCCCGCAGGGCCGCGTGCGGCGACAACGACACCCCGTGTATCCGCGGGAGCGGCCTGGAACAGCTGCGGAACCGCCTGGAGCCGGTCCGGCTCGCCCAGGTCCGCGCCGCGCACCGTGCGGACATCGAGACCTACGACCGCCTGCGCGACCGCGCAGTGCACCGCGCGGCGGCCCTCCTGGCCGACCGCCCACCCCCCACATGAAAGGCAACGTCCCCTCATGAACACGAGCAGGCTGCTCACCTCCGCCGCCGCGGCGTTCCTCCTCCTCGCCGCGGCCGCTCCGGCCGGCGCGGCCGACTGCCCCAGTGGCCAGTTCTGCGCCTGGGAGCACACCGACTTCGGGGGCCAGCGGGCGAACTGGTCGGGTGACGACGGCTGGTGGGAGAGCTGGATCGCCGACGAGGACTCCTCCTGGGCCAACCACGGCATCTCGGGCCCGGGCATCAAGGATCACGTGCGGGTCTACTCCCGGGCACATCAGGGAGGTCACATGACCATCTGCCTCGCCCCCGGCCAGGAGGTCAACCACAACCCCGCGGCCAACGACAGCGGCGACTCGCACACCTGGGCCATGGGCTGCTGAGACTGCCGACGGCCACGTCGGGCCGAGGCGGCCGCTCGGAGCCGTGCCTTCCCCTGCGTGCACCGGCTCCGAGACAGCGGCCGCCGCGGCCGGCACCCCCCACGGTGCCGCGTCCCTGCACGCCGCGAGCCCGGCCCGATCCGCAAGACCTAGAGTGGCGGGATGCCCCTGCCTGCCGACCGAACCGCCCTGGACATGCTCGACGCGTACCTGGAGGCGCTCTGGGACGGGACGGACCAGCCGCCCCCTCAAGGGGCGGTCCCCCTCGCGGCGGACGGAGGCGGCGATCTCGTGCGCTGGGCCCTCGACCGGCTCCGGCGCATCCCCGGCGAGCCGAAGGACGACTTCGCACGGCAGGTCGGCGGTCTTCTCGTCGAGTTCCGGTCCCGTCGCTGTCCCTGGAACGCGGCGGCGCTGCGGCTGCTCGACGACCCGTACACTTTCGCGGCTACCGGCCCCCGCCGGCACGAGGACTGGGCGTACGACGTCCACGCCGTGATGAACCGGCTGGTCCCCGACCCCCGGGGATGGCTCCGACTGGACGCGGACCGCACCAATGCCGCCCGCGAGACCCTGCCCGCGTACCCCTTCGACCCCCCGGCACCGTCAGAGCTGCCCGGACGCCTGTACCCCCTGGAAGCGGAGTCGGCGGTCGCCGCGCTCGCCATCATGGCCGAGGAATGGCAGGCGGAACCCGCCCCGGTCCGTTCCCGCCCGGACCGGGACGCCCTGCTGGCGGATGCCCGGACCCTGCTCGACCGGTACGGGCCCGCCGCGCGGTTCTGGACCAACGCGACGACCGCCGCCACCGGTCCGGCCCCGGACTTCCTCGCGGCGGGCCTCCAGAACACCCGCTCCCACGGCTTCCTCACGTCCGCGTACGTCAACGGCCTCGACCTCTTCGAGGACCTGGGCCTGATCGCGGTGTCCGACGAGGAGGTGGGGGTCTTCTGGTCGTTCGGGGCGTACTGACCACAGCCGGCGCCAGCCGCGGAGCCGTCCACCGGCCTCGCGAGGTGTTCTTCGCGTCTTCAGGAGGAGACCGTCAATGAACCAGCCGTTCCCGCCCGTCGAACCGTACGCGCACGGGCTCCTCGACGTCGGCGACGGAAACCGCGTCTACTGGGAGACCAGCGGGAATCCCGAGGGGAAAGCGGCCCTGTGCGTGCACGGCGGGCCCGGCAGCGGAGGGCGCCGCGGCAGTCGCACCCTGTTCGATCCCGAGGTCTACCGGATCGTCCTGTTCGATCAGCGCGGCTGCGGTGAGAGCACGCCTCACGCCTCGGACCCGGCCGTCAGCCTCGCTGCCAACACCACCGACCACCTCATCGCGGACATGGAGCGGCTCCGCGAGCACCTGGGCATCGAGCGCTGGCTCCTCTACGGCGGCTCGTGGGGTTCGACGCTGATCCTCGCCTATGCCGAGCGCCACCCGGAGCGGGTCTCCGAGATCGTCATCGCCGGCGTCACCATGACCCGCCCGGAGGAGACCGACTGGCTCTACCACGGCGTCGGACGCCTCCTGCCGGGCCCGTGGGAGAGGTTCCGCGACGCGCTGCCGGAACCGGACCGGGGCGGCAACCTCGTCGCCGCCTACAACACGCTGCTGAACGGTCCGGACGAGGCGGTCCGGCTCAAGGCGGCGCGGGACTGGTGCGCCTGGGAGGACGCTGTCATCGCCCACGAGGCACTCGGCCGGCCCGGCGCCTACAGCGACAAGACCGACAAGGCGCTGGTGGCCTCCGTCCGGATCTGCGCGCACTACTTCGCGAACGACGCCTGGCTGGAGGACGGACAACTGCTGCGTGACGCGCACCGCCTGGCCGGTATCCCGGCGGTGCTGATCCACGGCCGGCTCGACCTCGGAAGCCCGCTGAAGACGGCGTGGGAGCTGTCCAAGGCGTGGCCGGACGCGGAGCTGAAGGTGATCGGCGACTCCGGGCACACGGGCAGTCCCTCGATGCAGGACGAGATCCTGGAGGCGATCGCGCGGTTCGGCAGGGGCGGACGGTGACCGGCACCTCCGGGACCGGCCGGGCACACGACCGGCGTCCGGAAGCCGGTTCACCCGGATGGGGTGGTGTGGTCCGGGCGAGAGCGGGCACACGCGCCTCCAGCGCCCGCCGGTAGGTGCCCGTCCTCATGGAGGCCTTCTGTGACGTCCCGCATGACCGCCGTGATCAGCGCACGCCTCGCCACCGCCGACGGCGAGCCGCTGCTGGTGCACCTCTCGTACACCGTGTCGGACCCGGTCGCCGTGCGGGCGGTCATCCTCCACGACGGCAGGCCCCTGGCGTGCTGGCACTTCGAGCGTCAGATGCTGGCCGACGGACTCCACCGGCCGGTGGGGGAGGCCGACGTGAGGTTCCGCCCGGTGGGCGGCCCGGCCCGGCGAGCGCTCCGCATCGAACTGGGCGCAGCCGCCCCGGCGGGCGAGAGCCGGGCGGTGCTCCTCGCGGACGCCGAGGGCGTGGCCGCCTTCTTGTGCCGTACGTACGCGGTGGTGCCGGCCGACGCCGAGAGCACACGACTCGATGAGCATCTGGACGCGCTGCTCAGCCAGTGACACAGTCCGGACCACGGGCGGCCGAACAGCGGCCGGCCAGTAGATCCTGACGGAAAGGGGAGCGGCGATGCACCACACCGGGCCGGCGCTCGGCCGCGCGCTGCCGCTGGTGGCGACGGCTGCGGTCCTGGCGGCATCCACCTCCTGCGCGACTCCGGGCGCCCCGCAACAGCAGAAGGGCCACGGCCGGCTGATGGGCGTCTGCGAGGCCCGTACGGAGCTCGACCAGATCGGCGCCAGATTCCCGGAGTTCGGGCCGCTCGCGTCGACCACGTGGTGCGGGATGGTCCCGGCGCAGGATTCCCGCGTGCCCGGTCCCACGGACGTACGGCTCTTCGGCGTGCTCACGCCCCAGGACCCGGCGACCGTGCGCGTGTACCTGGACGACCCCTCGTACGCCTTCACGCCGAGCGCCCCCGAGGACGTCCCCGCCGAGATCGGCGCCTCCCTGCCCCCGGACGCGGAATGGGTGTCGAGCGAGAAGCTCACCCGGGCCGTGACGGGCGGCCGTTACGACGGCGACTTCCTCCTGGACCGCAGGTCCGGCCGCGTGCTCTTCGACTGCCTCGACCCTCACCGCAAGGACACCCCGTCCCCGGCAGTCACCCCGGGCTGAGCCACGGGGCGGGCGAGTGACGCCTGCGACGGCCGGGGACGGAGGAACACGTGAATGTTCAGGTGAGCCTGAGCAGCGGGGTGCCGGTGTCGAGGACGCCGCGGACGGCTGGGATGTCCCTCCAGGTGAGGCCCAGGGTGCGGGCGGCGTACCGGAGGGTGACGTAACGGGCTCCGTCGGCCGCTTCGGAGAGGGTCTTCAGGACCTCGTCCCGGTCGAGGAAGGCGGTCCCCCCGGCGGGCGGGTCCGGCCGGGGTCCCCGGTCGGATTCGCTGTCCAGCCCGTGGATGCCGGTGATCCGGTGGGAGAGGTCGGCTGCCGCGCCCAGGGTGGCCGGGCGTTCGTCGATGAGGGCCCGTGCGACCGGGTTGTGGCCGATGGCGTCCCGGAGCGGCAGGTGGTACAGCCGTGGGGAGACATCGGTCAGGTGGAGGGCGCCGTGGACGGTGCGGACGGTGCCGCGGGCGCCGTGGACGGCGGCGGCCCACAGCGCGGATGCCTCGGAGGGATGCCAGGCCAGTGCGGGCGCCGCTGCCGAGGCTGCGTCGCGGCCGGGGACGAGGGGGTGGCTGCCGACGAGGCGTTCGAGGAGGTCGCGTTCACCTATTTCCCCGTCGAGGCCGGGGCCCGCGACGTAGACGGTGGTGGGGATGCCGGTGAGGTGGCAGGCGGCCAGGGTCAGCGCGTCACCGAACGGGCTGCGCAGGGTGGGCTCGTTGCCGTGGGTGAGGACGTCGCCGCCGATGTCGACGATGCGGATGCGGCCCCCTGCGGCTTCGGCCATGGACGCGACCTGCCGTGCCAGGGAGGAGAGCCCCTCGGCGGGGTCCAGCAGCAGCAGCCGGGCCGGCAGGTCCCTCGCGAGGGCGGGCATGGTGGATCCGGCCGGGAAGCGGGCGCGGGTGGCGGGCGTGAAGGCCGCGGTGCCATCGGCACCGAGGGCGAGCCCGGCGAAGTCCCGTCTCCCGAGGGGGCTGGAGGTGGGGTCGACTTCGGGGCGCTCCCACGCGTAGGTGGCGATCAGCGGCGGGGCCGGGTCGACGATGACGGTGCGGGCGGCGATGAGGGTGCCGATGGGGTCTCCCCCTCCGCCTGCCGCGATGTACAGGTCGGTCATAAGGCGCGCTCGCGCAGGTCGATGCCCGTGATGCGGACGGGCGTCGCTCCCATGTTCCGCTGGGCGCGCTCGTTCGCCGCGTGGAGGCTCTCGTAGTACTCGCGGTCGAGGGCCTTGACGGGCTCGGAGTAGAACATCCAGGAGAGGATGTCGCGGTACTTGAAGCCCTTGGGGGTCAGCTGGATGCGGCGGCCGAAGCGGTGGAGGAGCCCGTTGGACTCGGCCGCGTCGAGGATGGGTTCGAACTCGGCGGCGTGCTTCTGGTAGCCGAAGTGGTCGAGTTCCGAGAGGTCGAGGTCGAAGGAGTCGAGGACGAGGCGCTTGCGGACGATTTCCTCCCCGGTCAGTTCGAAGCCGGTGACGGGGGCCAGCTCATGGTTCCTGGCCTTCTTGATGTAGTCGGCGACCTCGGCCGTCGAGGGCTTCACACTGCCGCTCATGTAGTCGAGCACGCTGGTGTAGGAGCGGGCGCCGACGCCGAGGCCGAGCAGGGGGACGCCGTGGAAGGTGAGCACCTTCTGGACGTAGCCGCCCCGGCCGGGCGTCTTGTAACGGACGGAGCCCTCCTGGACGTAGCCGTGCTCGAGGAAGGTCTCACGGGCGTAGTCGTAGCGGTCGTACAGCTCCGGCTGCCACATGTACTGGTACGCGCCGGTCTTGGAGAACCAGGCGTCCGGCCGCACGGTGAGGAAGTAGGTGCTGATGGTGGTGGGCTTCAGCGCGGCCAGTTCGTTCACGCTCTGGCGCCAGGTTTCGGTGGTCTGTCCGGCGAAGCCCATGATCAGGTCGGTGGACAGGTCCGGCAGGCCGAGTTCGTGCGCGGTGTGGACGGCGCGGCGGATGACGTCCTCGTCTTCGCCGCCGCGGCCGGCCTCGCGGATCTCGCGGGGGACGAGGGACTGGATGCCGACGTTGGCGCGCGTGAGGCCCATGTCGATGAGCGCCTTGAACTCGCCGGGTGCGTCGGCGATGGAGGACGGCGTGGCTTCGACGGCGACTTCTTCGACGGTCGAGCGCCAGTTGGGGTAGATCTCGCCGATGGTGGTGAAGATCTGCTCGAAGTGGCGGGGCTTGAGCAGGGCGGGAGTGCCGCCGCCGATGTAGACGGTGCGCAGGCGACGGGCCTGGATGATCTCGGCGTGATCCCGGATCTGGGTACACAGGGCGTCGGTGTAGGCGTCGAAGACGTCCTGGTCGGTGCTGATGATGGTGTAGAGGTTGCAGAAGCCGCATTTGCGGTCGCAGAAAGGGACGTGCAGGTAGAGGTTGAGTTCGGGGACCTGGTAGTTGGCCAGGTCCAGCGCCCACACGTCGGGGACGGTCCACTTGCCCTCCGGGAGGGGGCGGTAGGTGGAACGCGGCGGGTAGGAGTACTGGTAGGGCGGGATGACGCCCTGCTCGATGTGGTCGGCGAGCTGCTGGTGCAGGCTGGTCACGGTGTTGCTCCCCGTTCGGGTCGCGGATGCGGTTTACCTAGCGTGGCGATCCGATCACGGGACACTTGTGTGATTCCATCGGGTATGCGCACCAAATACCATGCCGGTACTGGTGAGTTGGCTGGACTTTGCTCCAAAACATCACGATCTGCGGCGAGTTGTTTTCGTCTGTCAGGCCCATAGCCGCTACCCTCACCCCGCGGCTTTGCTGGTCGCATGACAATCGGGGCGGGCCCGGACGGGCCGGGAGTGCTGGTCATCGAGCCGATGGGGAACGCGGGGCGTTTCCTCGTCGAGGCGGCTGACCGACTGGGGTTGCGCTTGTACGCGGCGACCCGCAAGGACATCTACGACGGATACCCGGACCGGCTGCGATCGGCCCTCGCCGGGGTGTGCGCGACGGATCTGGCGGACACCCCGACGGCCCTCGCAGACATGCAGGCCTTCTGCCGGCGTCACGCCATCGCCGGTGTCGCCGCCTGCTTCGAGCTGTTCACCCCGCTCGCCGCGCTGCTCGCCCAACGGCTCGGCCTGCCTGGCAACGATCCTCTTCTCGCGCGGGCGGCGAGGAACAAGATCCTCATGGGGGAGGCGTTCGCCGCGGCCGGCATCCCCGCCCCCCGCTGGGCGGTCGTGCACGAGGCCGGCGAGGCGCACGAGGTGGCGCAGTCGCGGGAGCTGGGCCGCCCCCTGGTGGTGAAGCCCGCCGAGCAGGGCGGCTCGTGGGGCGTGTCCGTGGTGGACGGCCCCGAACAGCTCGCCCCCGCGGTCGAAGCCGCCCTTCAGTACACGCACGCCCACCCGCACGGCCTGAAGCTCGACGCGCGGGCTCTGGTGCAGGAGTACATCCCGGGCGAGGAGTACTCGTGCGAAACGGTGGTGGCGGGCGGGGTGGCCTACCCGCTGCCGGTCGTCAGGAAGGACACCACCGAGGGCCGGTACCGCATCGAGACCGGGCACACCTGCCCCTCCGGCCTGGCTCCGCCGCTGGTCAGGAAGGTGCAGCACATCGCGGCGCGGGCGGCGCTCGCCGTCGGCGTGCGCAACGGGATCGCGCACACGGAGGTGAAGATCCCCCCGGGCACGCAGACGCCGTACGTGATCGAGACCGGAGCCCGCCTGCCGGGGGACAACCTGTGCGAGATCGTCGAGGCCGCGACGGGCGTGAACGAAGCCGTGGCCTACCTCCAGGCCGTGCTCGGCCGGGTCCCCGACACCGCCGCCTCCCGTACGGACGCGGCGGCGATCCGCTTCCTGCTGCCCGAGCGCGGAGGGGTGCTGCGGCAGGCGTTCATACCCGAAATGCCTGGCACGCACGGCGAGTTCCACCTCCGGCCGGGGGACGTGGTGCCGGAACCCGCGGATTCCTCCTGCCGGATCGGGCACGTGGTGGCCCGCGCGGAAACGGTTGATCAAGCACGCCGGCTGGCCGATCAGGTGGCCGCCCGGTCCCGAGTGGAAGTGGGTTGAAACAGGTGCGCAAGATGGCGTTCTTACGCTCGGTGGGCATCCGGCGCGCCGACCCCTTCATCCAGCAGGCCGTGCGCGGGCTCGCCGCCGAGGGGATCGAGGCCGGGCTGTTCCACACCAGTGGCAGCGCGGGTGACGAGGACTTCCCCGGCTACCGGCAACGGCTCGAGCGGGGGGTGACGCCGCGGGAGATGGCGGATGCGGTCGCCGCCTGGGGGGCGAACGCTGCGGTGTCCATCTCGCTGCCGTGCGAGAACGCACTGCGTGACGCCGCGGCCAAGGCCTTCCTGGAGGCCGCGGGCATCCCGACGATCATGACACCGCTCGCGGCGACGATGCTTCTGGTGGACAAGTGGGAGACCAAGCAGCTCTGCGAGCGGGCCGGCCTCGAGGTGCCGGCCGGGTTCCGTGCCGACTCCGACCTGCTGGCGGGGCGGGGGCTGCCGGTGCCCGGCTACCGGGACGCGCTGCGCGTGCAGGCCGAACGGATCGGCTACCCGTTGATGTCGAAGCCCGTGTGGGACTCGACCAGCATGGGCATCCGCACCCTGCACTCCGCCGCCGATCTGGACGCCTACCTCGCGCCCCCGCCGCAGGTGTCGGCGGTGGTGGAACAGGTGGTCGAAGGCGACCTGTGCAGCGTGGACATCGTGGGGCGGCCCGGCACCTACCGGGTCCTGCCGTTGTGCTGGACCGGACGCGCCGGGGCGGAGCCGGTGTTCACCTTCGCCGACCTGCGCTGGTGCGGGCCCCGCCCCGAGGCGGATGCCGCGTTCGCCGAAGTGGCCCGCACCCTGGTCGGCCTGTGCGGAGATCTGGGAGTGTGCGGGTCCGTCAACGTCGACATGGTCTACTCCGGCGGCCGGTTCGTGATCCTGGAGGTCAACCCCCGCATCGGCGGTGCCACGACGCTGTCGTGCGCCGCGTCGGGCACGAACACCTTCGCCTCCCTCGCCCGCATGGCCCGCGGCCTTCCCCTGACCGGCGGCATGGTGCCACGGGTGGGGTGGGCCATCGAATTCCTCGCCCCGGAGCGCATCGCCCCGGCGGTCGTGGCCGAGCTTCGGCAACGGGTCGAGGTGGTCACGGCGCACGAGCTGGTCATCGACGGCGCCTCCCACGGCGACATCGTCGTGATCACCGTCGCCGAAGGCGAGGAGGGCCGGGTGGTGAAGACCCTGACGGAGCTGCACGAGGCGACCGGCTTCCCCGCGGCCGAGGTCATGGGCAAGATCAGTTCCCTGCTGGCCCCGTGAGCGCCACGTATGCCCGCAGCCGCCCCCGCACCGCGGACCGCCTCGGCCTGCCCGTGCTGCGGGGGCACGGCCTCTTCGTCACGGGCAACCTGATCGACTCCGTCGGCAACGGCATGCTGCTGCCGCTGGGGCTGCTGTACTTCACCGACGCGCGGGGTCTGCCGCTGGCGCAGGTGGGCGTGGCCATGACGGTGGGACAGGCCCTCGCGCTGCCGGTCACGTTCCTCGCCGGACGCCTCATGGACCGCGTCGGGCCGAAACCGGTCGTGGTGTGGGCGAACCTCCTCTCCGCCGCCGGGTTCACCCTGTTCCTGCTCGCCGGTGAGCTGTGGCACGTCGCCGGCGTGTACCTGCTGGTGCAGGCCGGGATCAACATGTACTTCACCGCGCAGCGGACCCTGATCACGCACGTCACCGGCGCCCGGGAACGCCGGTCGTGGTTCGCGTTCACCGGCTCGTTGCGCAACGTGGGCCTCGCGGCGGGGTCCGCCGCCGCGGCGGGGGCCCTGACGGTGTTCGGGAACGGCTCACTGCGGTGGATGATCGCCGTCGACGCCGCGACCTACCTGCTGGCCGCCGCCTGCTTCGCCGCCCTCACCACCACTCCACCGCCACCGCAGGACGCACCGCCGGGCGCGCTGGTGACCCGGGCGGACCACACGCGCCGCTACCTCCTGCTCGTGGCCGTGAACCTCCCCTACGTCCTCGCCCAGGCCATCCTCGCCGTGCTCGTCGCCGTCTACACCACCCGCGCGCTCGGGCTTCCCGCGTCGGCGGCGAGCGTGCTGTTCCTCATCAACACCGCCATCGTTTCCGCGGGTTCGACGGCCATCACCGCGCACCTGGCACCGAAGGCGCCCCGCCGCGCCGTGGCGGCCGGTTACCTGATCATGGCCGTCGGAATGGGGGCCTTCGCCCTGCCCGCGCTGCCGCAGATCGCCTTCGCCGCCTGGGCGGTGCTCATCGTCGCGATCGCCCTGTTCAGCGTGGCGGAGATCCTCCTCGGCCCGGCACTGAGCGAACTGTCCGTGAGCCTCACCCCCGAGGCGGCCGGGGGCTTCACGCAGGGCCTGTACCAGTTCTCCTGGGCCATCGGCATGGTCGCCGCTCCCGCCCTGTTCACCCTGCTCCTGGATGCCGGGCCCGTCCTGCCGTGGGGCGTCGAAACCGCCGCCTGCCTGATCGCCATGTGCGCCGCGCCCGCCCTCAAAGCCCCCAACCGCCACCGCCGGAGGAAACCCCGTTGATCACGAGCGTCATCGCATCCATCCACGGCGTCCCGGCCGCCGAGTGGGAGCACCTCGCCCGGCCGGCCGGCCTCTACCTCTCCCACCGGTGGCTCGCCGGCGAAGAAGCCGATCCCACCGCCACGGCCGCGTACGCGCTCGTGCGGGACCGCAACGGCGACCTGCTCGCCGCCGCGCCCCTCTACCTGGTGCGCGAGGAACCCAACGACGCCTACCAGCCCGGCACGGTGCTGCCCGCTCACTTGCGTCCCCGCGTGATCGCCGGAGCACGGCGCGGCTACCACAACACCCCGCTCACCGCCCCCGGCCTCGAGCCGCGACAGCGGGACGACTGCCTCGCGCTCCTGCGGGACGCCGCACGCGACTTCGCCGGCCGGCACGACACGACGCACTGGTGGCCCTACCTCACGGCCCCGGCCACCACCCGGCTCGCCCACCTCTACCCCGAGCACCCCCTCCACCTGGAGGACGACGCCCTCATCCCCCTGCCCGGCGCGGGCATGGACGACTACATCGCCTCCCTCCCCTCCCGGCGCCGCGTCGGCATCCGCCGCGAACGCCGCGCCTTCACCGCGGCCGCACTCGACGTGCGCCGGCAGACGCTCGAGGACTGCTTCGGGGCAGCCGGCGTCCTGCTCGCCGGGCACCAGCAGGACCACGGGCACGACCTGGACGGTACCGACGCGATGACCGCCCTGCTGAAGCGGCAGGCGGCGGCCATGGGCACCGAAGCGCGCGTGGTGGCCGCCTACGACGGGCAACGCATGATCGGCTTCTGCCTGTACTACCACTACGGGGCCACGACGTGGATCCGCGCGGTCGCCACGGACCCCCGGCACCCGGCGCCCCACCTCTACTTCAACCTCATGTACTACCTGCCCGTCGAGGATGCCTACGCCCATGGCACGGCCGCCCTGCACGCGGGCATGACCACGATCGAGGCCAAACGCCGCCGCGGCGCCACGATCTCCGGCCTCTACGCACTGGTCGACGGGTAGCCGGCCGGCCCCGCCCTGCCCGGTCCGTGCGCGCACCGCGCCGCGGGGGACCTCCGCATGGGCGAGATCAGGGAGGGCAGGCGTACAGCTGAACGTGACGAGTCGATCTCTCCGGGTGGCGACATGCGCAGCGTAGGTGTGGAAGAGGAACTGCTGTTGGTGGACGCGCGCAGTGGAGCGCCCCTCGCCGTCTCGGGGGCGGTTCTGGCAGCCGCGGACCGCCTGGCGTGGAAGGAACCGGGCCGCGGGAGCGGCAGGCCCCACGCGTTCGAAGAGGAGCTGCAGAAGGAACAGCTGGAGTTCGCCACGGAGCCGGTGACCGAGATGGGCGAACTCCAGGACGAGATCGTCCGGATCCGCGGCGAGGCGAGCCGGCACGCGGCCGACGCCGGCGCCGTGGTGGCGGCCGTCGCGACGTCGCCGCTGCCGGTGAAGCCCTCGCTGAACGTGGGCAAGCGCTACCAGTGGCTGGGGGAGCAGTTCGGTCTGACGGCCCAGGAGCAGCTGACGTGCGGTACGCACGTCCACGTATCGGTGGCCTCCGACGAGGAAGGCGTCGCCGTCCTCGACCGGATCCGTCCCTGGCTGGCCGTCCTGATGGCGATGAGCGCGAATTCGCCGTACTGGCAGGGCGAGGACAGCGGGTACGGCAGCTACCGCAGCCGGGTGTGGAACCGGTGGCCCTCGGCGGGTCCGGTGAAGGTCTTCGGCTCCGCCGACCGCTACCACGAGCAGGTCCGAGCCATGATCGAGACCGGGGTGCTGCGGGACGAGGGCATGATCTACTTCGACGCGCGCCTGTCGGCCTCGTACCCCACGGTCGAGGTGAGGGTGGCGGACGTGTGCCTGCACGCGACGACACCCGTCCTGCTGGCCTGCCTGATCCGCGGCCTGGTGGAAACCGCCGCCCGCGCCTGGCGGGACGGCGAGCCGCCGGCGAGGATCGGCACGAGCCTGTTGCGCCTCGCCTCGTGGCGGGCGGCACGCTCGGGACTGGACGGCCCCCTGCTGCACCCCGAGACGATGCTGGAGACCTCCGCCGCCCACGCCGTCGACGCCCTGTACCAGCACGTGCGCGAGGCCTTGGTGGACCACGGCGACGACGAGCGGGTCCGCGAGGGAATCGCACACCTCCACGAACGGGGGAACGGCGCCCGCGTACAGCGCCGGCTCTTCCACAGCGAAGGCACCCTCGCCCGTGTGGTGACCGAGTGCGCACGGATCACCAACGAGGCCTGAGCGACCCCGTTCCGGCCACCGCCGGCCACCACCCCTGTCCGGTCTTCGCGGGAGTAAACCGTCTCCCGTTTGAGGAAACGGTAAAGATTGCATGGGCAACCATGAGACAAGGCAAAGGAGTTATGATCTCGTTATCTTTGCAAGACCTGGGTGTATATGTCGGTATTTATGCGCCAGTTTGGTCGCCGGCGCGCCGGTTGACGGGGTGAGGTTGAGCACTCTCCAATACCATCCGCATGTGCATTTCGGAACCCTCTCCGGCCATGCGATTTTCATTTGCGCTGGGTAGCTTCCCTCTGCATGACCACTGCACCCGCAGACCTCACCCGCAGCCGAAGCCGCCTTCTGGAACTTCCCTCGGAGTTGCGCCTCGACAGCCCGAACCTCGGAGACGGAGCTTCCCTCTGGCGCATCGCCCGTGATGCGAAGGCCCTGGACCTGAACTCCTCCTACAGCTACCTCCTCTGGTGCCGTGACTTCGCCGGCACCTCGGCGGTCGCCCGTGACATGAGCGGACAACCCGTCGGATTCGTCAGCGGGTACCTCCGCCCCGAGGCCCCAGGGACCCTGTTCGTATGGCAGATCGCCGTCGACGAGTCCCTGCGCGGACAGGGAGTCGCGGGAGCGCTGCTCGACGGCCTGTCCGCCCGAACGGCGGAGCGCCACGGGCTGCGCTGCCTGGAGACCACCATCACGCCCGGCAACTCCGCGTCGGAGCGGCTGTTCGCCTCGTACGCCGAACGCCACGACGCGCAGCTCACCCGTGAGGTCCTGTTCAAGCCCGGGCACTTCCCCGAGGACGGCGGCCACGACGCCGAAGTCCTCCACCGCATCACGCCGCTGGCCTTCTGAGCCCCACCAGCTCTACGCACCACCGCACCACCGCACCACATGACGTGGCGACGGCGCCGACCGCCGTCACGCCGCACCTGATCGGGAGAAATACATTGACCATCACAGAGCCGGTCCTGAGCGTCTTCGAGACGGTCGAGTCCGAAGTACGCAGCTACTGCCGAGCCTGGCCCACCGTCTTCGAGCGGGCGCGGGGCAGCCGGCTGTACGACGAGGGAGGCCGCGACTACCTCGACTTCTTCGCCGGAGCCGGATCGCTCAACTACGGCCACAACAACCCGGTTCTGAAGCGCGCCCTGCTGGACTACCTGGAGCAGGACGGCATCACGCACGGCCTGGACATGTCCACCACCGCCAAGCGCGCCTTCCTGGAAACCTTCCAGTCCACCATCCTGGCGCCCCGCGAACTGCCCTACAAGGTCATGTTTCCCGGGCCCACGGGCACGAACGCCGTCGAAGCGGCCCTGAAACTGGCGCGCAAGGCCAAAGGACGCGAGGCGGTGGTCTCGTTCACCAACGCCTTCCACGGGATGTCCCTCGGCTCGCTCGCGGTGACCGGCAACGCCTTCAAACGGGCCGGCGCCGGCGTGCCGCTCGTCCACACCACGCCGATGCCCTTCGACAACTACCTCGGCGGCCGGGTACCGGACTTCATCTGGTTCGAACGGCTGCTGGAGGACCAGGGGTCGGGGCTCAACCAGCCCGCCGCCGTGATCGTCGAGACCGTGCAGGGCGAGGGCGGAGTGAACGTCGCACGGCCCGAATGGCTGCGACAGCTCGCGGAGCTGTGCCGGCGGCGGGACATGCTCCTCATCGTCGACGACGTCCAGATGGGCTGCGGCCGTACCGGAGGCTTCTTCTCCTTCGAGGAGGCGGGCATCACCCCGGACATCGTCACCCTGTCCAAGTCGATCAGCGGCTACGGACTCCCGATGTCGCTGTGCCTGTTCAAGCCGGAGCTGGACATCTGGGAGCCCGGCGAGCACAACGGCACCTTCCGCGGCAACAACCCCGCCTTCGTGACGGCCACCGCCGCCCTGGACACGTACTGGCGCGACGGGGTCCTGCGGGAGCAGACCCTCATCCAGGGCGGGCGGATCGAGCGGGCGCTGCGCGACATCTGCTCGGACGACCCGGGGGCGGGTACGAGCTACCGGGGCCGTGGCATGGTCTGGGGCCTCGAGTTCCAGGACAAGGAGCGAGCGGCCGCGATATCCCGGCGCGCCTTCGAGAACGGCCTCCTGGTCGAAACCTCCGGTCCCGAGGGCGAGGTGGTCAAGCTGTTGCCGTCGCTCACCATCTCCCCGGCCGAGCTGGAAGAGGGCCTGGAGATCCTGACGCGATCCGTCCGCGAGACCGGCTGAGCACGGCTGAGCACGGCTGCGCCGGTGCGCCGCCCCCGTACACCGTGCGCGGCGCGCCAGAGCCGAAGAAAGGCAGATCCAGAGTGATAGTCCGTTCTTTCAAGGACATCGAGGGGACCGAGCGGCACGTGAAGGCCGCCTCGGGAACCTGGGAGAGCAAGCGCATCGTCCTCGCGCGCGAACGCGTCGGCTTCTCCCTGCACGAAACCGTGCTGTACTCCGGTACCGAAACGTCGATGTGGTACGCGAACCACGTCGAGGCCGTCGTGTGCCTCGAGGGAGAGGCCGAACTCACCGACGAGGAGACGGGCGACACGCACCGCATCACGCCCGGAACCATGTACCTGCTCGACGGCCACGAACGCCACACCCTGCGTGTCAGGAGCGACTTCCGCTGCCTGTGCGTCTTCAACCCGCCCGTCACCGGGCGCGAGGACCACGACGAGAACGGCGTCTACCCGCTGCTCACCGAGCCGCACGACGCCTGAGGATGACGAGAGGAGAGGCAGGCACCATCATGACCACCACACCCGTGCGCACTGCGGACGCATACCCGAGCCGGGGCCCCGAGGAGGTGCTCATCGGCCGCAAGGACCCCGTCGTGTGGTCCGAGCCCGGAACCCCGGGACCCCTGTGGGGACACGAACTCGAGAGCTTCGACCAGCAGGGCTTCCTCCCCGTCGAACAGCTCGTCACCCCCGAGGAAGTGGATGTGTACATCTGCCGCGCCGTTCCCACCACGCGCGGGTCCGCGGCGAGGCGCGCGAACACCTCGCTGATCCGGTGCACTTCGAAGACGGAGCGTACTTCCCCGGACGCGGGCTCGACGATCGACCGTTCGTCCGCGCGCATCGCGGGGTCGTTGACAAGGCGGTCGAGTTCACCGCGGTTCCGGTGACGAAGGCGACCAGCAGGCCCGCGAGCGCCGCCCAGGGGACTGCGGCCGGCCCGGCGGCGATCCACCCCAGCAGGCCGAGCCCCAGGCCGGCCGCCGCTCCGGTGGCCAGGGCGCGCCGGTCGGCCAGGGCGGCCCACTGACGTCGCCCGCTTCCGGGTACGCGGATCTCGGCAACAGCCGTTTTGATCACCAGGGCCGCCAGGACGATGGTGATGCTGAGGAGGGTGATCGCCACTGCGGCCTCCGGCTCTCTCGCCGGAGCCGGCACCGGCTCCGGCTCCGGCTCCGGGGGCACCGACGCCTGAGGCCGGCAGACGCCGCGACCGGCTCCCGGGCGACGTGCGGCCGCGCCCCCGGACGGGGGCGCGGCCGTGGTTCACGCCCTGGTGCGGGGTCACCGCACCGGCGTGAAATCCCTCGCGGCGATGAACTCGGGACGGCGGAACGGCGCGGCGAAGGGTTCCTCCGGCACGTTGTCCACGCTGTTGAACACAAAGAAGACGTTGCTGCGCGGATACGGCGTGATGTTGTCCCCCGATCCGTGCATGGCGTTGCAGTCGAACCAGGTCGCCGAGCCCGCCCGGCCGGTGAAGAGCCGGATCCCGCAGGCGTCCGCGAACTTCGAGAGGGCCTCGTTCGAGGGCGTGCCCGCGTCCTGCATCTGCAGGGACTTCTTGTAGTTGTCCTTCGGCGTGGCGCCGGCGCAGCCCAGGAAGCTGCGGTGCGAGCCCGGCATGATCATGAGACCGCCGTTGGTGGGGTGGTTCGGCGTCAGGGCGATGGACACCGATACGGTCCGCATGCGCGGCAGCCCGTCCTCCGCGTGCCAGGTCTCGAAGTCGGAGTGCCAGTAGAAGCCCCGGGCGCCGAAGCCGGGCTTCACGTTGATCCGGGACTGGTGCACGTAGACGTCCGAGCCGAGGAGGCCCGGACGCGCCCCCGGGGAAGCGCCCCCGGGGGCCCGGACGCCCTGTCAGGGGGTGATGCTGAACAGCATGCGCTGTCCGGGGTGTTCGGTGACGGTCCACAGCTGGTTCGTGGCTCCGGACCAGACGGAGAAGTCCTCGACCCCGATCGCGGACCTCCGGCGACCGGTCGTCTCGACGAGCCGGCCGGTGGCGGCGTCGGGTCTGGCCACGATCACCCTGCCGTTCGACGCACCCCGGCTCTGGCTGAGGTAGTACGTTCCGTTGATGACCGCGGCTCCCTGGATCCCGCCGTTGTCGCGCTCTGCCGCGGCGTACGGAATGCGGTAGGCGGCGTCGGCCGCCCAGTATCCGTAACTGTTCGTCGCGGGAGTTCCTCCGCTGGTGTCCATAGGCCATCGTATGACTCTGCCCGTGGTGTACGCATCCGTGACCTGCGCCTTCTCACACCACTCGCCGGTGGTGATGTGCCGCACGGTCGAGCTGCGGTCGAGGCTGGCATAGCTGGTCTTCGGTGTGACGTCCTGGGCCGTGCACGTCTTTTCGCCGTCCTGGACGTCGCACGGAGTGCCGGGCGGCGGCTCCACCGTGTCGCACGCGGAGTTGGACCATCCGTCGCTCTGCGGGAGGATGTAGCGGTATCCGTGGGCGTGGTACACGCCGTCCTGCCTGCCGATGGCGGTCTTGGACGTGCCCCACTGGCCGGCGGGGAGCGCGCCGAGGTCGATGATGTTGCGCAGGTCGAAGACCCGGAATCCGCGGTTGGTGTCCGCCACGTACAGGTAGTAGCCGTACCAGACGATGCCGCCGGCGTGCAGCGAACCGTACGAGTACGAACCCGACGAGTAGCGCTGCGACGTGCGCACGCTCATGTAACTCGCGTTGCCGGAGCCGTTGATGAACGGGTACACCAGCAGCACGTGTGCGTACTTGCCGGTGCTGGAGTCGATGAAGGAGACACGGACGCCCTTGCGTTCGGTGTGCAGCCCGTCGACGTCCATGTCGTCGGGCTTGTCGTCGTCGTTCCAGTCGTCCTTGTTGTACCAGGTGACCATCAAGGGCTTGTGCTCCGCGGGATTCCACCCGGGTGAGGGATCACCCCAGGTCTGGTCCGCGTCGGCATCGGCGACGCCGGTCACGCCCTGCGGCCACCACTCGGAGGTCGTGGGGCTGCCGTTGTCGTCGCCGTCGAAGCAGAAGCTGCGGGAGAAGTTCTCGGGGACCGTCCCGCTTTCCACGGCAGCTCCGTTGCAGACCCCCGAGCTCCAGTTGCCCTGACGGCCGCCCTCCTGCTGCAGGATCGCGTTCACGCCCGTGTTGGGCAGGTCGGCGTTCAGTCTGGCGACCCGGTCCTGAAGCTGGGCCCGGTTGGAGATCGGGCGGAGCTCGAAGTTGCCCAGTGCGAGACCGGGGTCGCCGGCGGCCTGGGCGGGTGCTGTCGACAACAACGATGCCGCGATGGTCGCCACCAGCGACAACAACGCCCTCGCCTTGTAACTCTTCCTCATCCATTGCTCCCTGATATCGCCATGTCCATGGCTTGCGGGAGTGTAGGCGAATGATCCGACTGTGCGTCAGGCGACTGGCACAGAGGAGAAGGTGAGGGCGATGATCTCCCCTTGTTCGAGCCGGTGCGGCGGGGGAGGGGTCTCCGGTCGTCGTCTCGTCGGCGGCCCGGGGGCCGCTGAGTGGACAGTGACCGCCGGGGGCTTGACCGGCTGGGGCACCGCGGGGAGGCCGGGGCGCCGGCTGAGGGGCCGGTGTGCCGTGCGACGAGACGATCGATCGGTTGACGGCCGGGCGGCCCGCCGACGGCACCCGGGGGGACGGGATGCCGCCTGCGGTCACCAGCCGCGGTGGTCGTCCGTCTGCGAGGACGTACCACCGTCGTAGCGCGTGTGTCCCCGATCGCGGCCCTCAAACAGCCGCAGGCCCAACTCGGCCCAGGAACGGTCGTTTCCGGAATCGGAAGGGCGGGCCATCAGGGAGGCGATCCGTCATCCTCCGCTGCTGCTTGGGCCGTTGGCGGGCGAGCCGCGTCAGACGTAGGAGACCGTCACCTCGGTGAAGCCCAGGGAGCGCAGCAGGCCCTCGAGCACCGCGGTGGTGTTGCGTTCGGCGCGCTGCGCGAGTCCGCTCGCTCTGGCCGCCTCCTCGATGCGCTGCACCGCGACGTTCTGTACGGCCTGCTCTCCCGCCGGGTTGTCCGAGAAGAAGTCGCCGAGCCGGTCCAGCAGTCCGCGCTGCTTGGACACCGCGTACGAACGCGCCGGGTCCAGCGCCGGAGTGCCGAGCGTGGCGTGCGGCAGCCGCAGGGAGGCCGCGGTCCGGTCCGCGTTGACCGTCACGGCCCGCTGGTCGAGTCCGCCCAGCTCGACGTGGGCCGAGACGGAGCCGGCGCCGACGTACAGGGTGCGGGTGCCGCGGATGGCGTCCGGGAGGAAGGGCGCGTCGTGTTCGAGGTCCACCACGACCTGGTAGTCGCCCGCCGCGCCTTCGAGCCGGCTCATGTCACGCAGGGACTTGAGCACGGCCGGGCCCGTCCGGTCGTGGGTGCGCGTGCCGAAGAGCCCGCCCAGGCCGGGCAGCGGAACGAAGCGGACGGCGAGGACCAGGAGGGCGGCCGTGATGACGAGGGCGACGGCGCTCCGGCCGGCCGCCCGGCGCCACCGGCGCGGGGCGGCGTCCTTCTCCGTGGAATTCATGCTCAGCGGATTCCCCGCCGGTCCATGGTCACCCCTGCGCCGTTGAGATGGGCGGGCGGGCCCCACGGCATGGGCGTGGGGCCCGCCTTCGACGAAGGCGGGCCCCATCGCTGCCTACGGTGAGCAGCTCGGTGCGGCTACCAGCGGTACCAGCGGCCGCTGCCCGTCTTGGGACGGGCGACGAACCCCAGGAGCCAGATCACCAGCACGGCGATCGCGACCCACCAGAGGACCTTCACCGCGAAACCGGCACCGAACAGGATCAGGGCGAGCAGAAGAACCAGAAGAAGGGGAACCATGATTATCAACCTCCGCACAGTCGAATGCCCCCGCAATCGGCAAGCATTCGCCGGCCTCGGATCCAGGTCGGGGCGCCCCGGGGCCGCACCGGCCGGGGCACCCCTGCGATCCCGCTACCGCGCGGTCACCGGCATGGCGTAGCCGAGCAGACCCTCCCTGGTGTAAGGCCCCTCGCAGTCGGCGCGGCTCGAGACGAAGTGATCGAACACCGACGGTATGTAGCACCGGTAGAGGGGTACCGAACCCGGCACCGCCGTGGTGTACACGTACCCGACCGCGCCGAGCGGCTGCCGGCCCTCGCAGCCCGGGTCGGCGGTCAGCAGCGAGTGGTCCGCCACCTTGCACTCGTAGAGCCGGACGGTCCCGGGCGCGGGATCCCGCAGCACCTTCCAGACCCCTTCGTGGGTGAAGCCGGCGGGCAGGGGGCGTGAGGAGGCCAGGTGTCCGGCGTGGGGGCGGTAGCCGCGGACCAGGGGCGCGAAGGGGGTGGTGTGGCCGAGCGAGTGCTCCCACGTGCGCAGGTAGCCCTCGGCGCCCCGCATGAGCTCGTCCACCACGTCCTGGCCGCCGGTCACCCGGATGTCCTCGATCCAGTCCGGTACGAGACCGTAGTGGGTGCCGCCGCCGTCCGTGTTGACGTCCCAGACGCGCGAGCCGGTGACCTGCCGGTCGAGGACCGAGCCGCCGTCGGGGCTGCGGAAGGGGTAGCGGACGGGGTTCCCGTCCGCGGCCCGGGGGCCGGGGAGCCAGGCGAAGCCGTTCATGTCGGTGCCTATTCCGTACCCGGCTCCGTACCGGGCCCGCAGGGCGGCGTGTCTGCGCGCGTCGGCGGTGAACGCGGGTGCCTCGTACATGTGCCCGGTGATGAAACCGCCCAGGCGGTAGACCCGCTCGGTCCAGTCGTCGTCCATCCAGCCGTGGGTGGAGAGCACGCCGGAGTAGCGCTCGGCTTCGAGGACGCGCAGCGCCTGGTCCGCCGCCTTGACGCTCATGTGGTCGATCTCGAGCATCATGTTGCGCTTCGTCATGCCCAGCACCGCGTACTCGCCCAGCGCGGTCAGGCCGCGGCGGTTGCACTGCGCCTGGAGCGAGGAGCCGTACTGCGGCAGTTCGGTCCCTTCCGGCAGCGTGGCGCGGATCCTGGCCTCCGCCTCCGCCGGCGAGGTGCCGGGATCCTGCGGCGCCTGCGCCGCGTCGTGTTCCTGCGCGCCCTCCGCCGACAGTCCTGCCGCGAGTCCGAAGCCGATGGGGTTGTCGTGCTGGGGGCCCGGGCACGGCTCCGTGCTCCAGAACGTGCCGGTGGAAAGGAACTGACCGGCGTTGATGGCCATTCCGGTGGTGCCCGTGTCGAACCGGACGCCGCACAGGGCGTTGTCGAACTTGTGGCACAGGAACATGCTGCGCACGCCGAGGCGGTGCAGTTCGTCGAGGCCGCGGTCGATGTCGGCCATCGTGCACTGCGCCCGGTCGAGGACCTGCTTGCAGCCGAACGGTTCGGAGGTCTCGACCCCGAGGACGACCGCGAGCTTGCCCGCCTCGATCACCTTGCGCGCCTGGGCGGCCTCGGTGACGACCCGGAACCAGCCCTTCCCGGGGCCGCCGTACATGGTGTCGACGTAGTCCTGGAGCTCGTACGTCTTCTGGATCTGCAGCCTGATCGCGGTCATCTCGTCGCAGCCGCGGTCCTTGAAGAAGTAGAGCGAGCAGATGACGCCGTTGGTGACCATGTCGTTCACCAGGATTCGCTGGCCGCCCCGCCAGGCCCGCTCCACCCAGGCGTAGTAGGTCTGCTGATGGGTGGCGGAGTCGTGGGCCGGCCAGTCGCGGAACGTCGGCCAGCCGTTGGGGTCGTGCCTGCCGTCGCCGCCCTTGGTGATCATGTCGAAGAGGGCGAGGACGCCGTTCGGATAGTGCTCGGGGCAGTCCCTGAGGGCGTCCGCCACCCCCGCCGTGGAGAAGACCTTCCCGCAGACCAGCCGTCCCCCGAAGCCCTCGTTGGACATCAGGTGGACGTGCGCGTCGACGTATCCGCGGACCCGGCCCTGGGCGTCGGTCCCGGTGAACGGTTCCCCCGTGACGTTGACCTGCGAATCCGGGGCCGGGCGCGCCACGGGCTCCCACCACTGCGGGCCCGCCGAGGCGCCGGAGGCCGCGGGGCCCAGCACCAGGGTGACCAGCGCGAGGACCAGGCCGGTCAAGAGGTACCGGCTTCGCCCGGCTGCTCTTCGTCGATTCATCCCCATCCCTTTCACGATGCGTTCACGACACTTCGGAGATGGACACGTCGGTGGCCGGCCTGCTCGATGAGGCCTCGAAGCGGCCGGACTCAGCCCGACTGGTGCACCGCACCCGCGGCACGGGCCCGGACCAGAGCCACGTACTCCGCAGCCAGGCGGTGGCAGTCGCCGGGCCACCGTGCGGAGACGTAGTTCCCGTCCGTGACGGCGAAACCGCGTCCGGGCCGGGTCGCCGAGTCGCGGAGGGGCAGCGGCGGGCCGGTCAGGAAGTGGCTCGGATCGGCGAGCGCCGCGGTGACCTCCTGCTGCACGGTGGTGCGGTACGTGCGGTAGTAGCGCCCCAGCCACCACCGGGTGAGGTTCCACCCCGTCAGCTCCAGCAGGGAGGTCAGAGCCGTCGTCCGCCGACCGTGGAGGACCGAACGCCCGGTGGCGGGATCCTCGGCCCGGGCGGCGAGCAGCACGCCGTGGCAGACCGCCCCCACCGGCAGCCCCTGCAGGAAGACACGGGCGAACAGCTGCTGGGCGGTGGCGTCCTCGAGCAGCGTCCGCATGCCCGCGGCGTGGCCGCCGGGCACGAACAGGCCCGTGATGCCGGCCGGGTCGACATCCGCGTACGAGGAGGGGGCGAGGAACCAGCGGTCCTCGGTGAGGCGCCGGTACGCCGCCAGCTCGGCGCGACGGGTCATCAGCCAGGGCGAGAGCCACGAGAAGCCGATGTCCGTGAGCCGGGGGTCGGCGAGCGCGACCTTCCCGCCGGGGGTGGCGAACCGCACCTCGAAGCCGGCGTCCCGCAGTGCGGCCCAGGGCACCGCCGCCTCGGTCGGGTCGTAGTCGCCTGCGGGCAGCAGGAAGAGAATCACGGCGTACTCCTCTGAGCGGTGGCGATCAGGGCAGCACGCTTCCCCGGGGCTCCGTGGACCCCCTGATCGCCTCGGTGTTCGAAGGCCGACCTTAGGAGCGGCCCGCGGCCCCGTCATTCACTCCGGCGGCCAACCCCTTGACTCTTCGGACCCCGGCGCGCGGCGGCCGGCCCGACGACGGGGGTGCCGACGGGGCGGTGTTGACGGGGGCGGTGCGCCCGCATTGACTGGCGGCCGTGTCCACCATCGAGCCGCCGTCCGTCACCGCGTGCTACGCCCACGCCGTCCTGAGCGCCACGGAGGAGGGCGCCGGCGGGTCCCGTTCCTGGGCCCTGCCCACCGACCGGCTGGCGTTCGGCGAGATGCGCGCCCTGTGGGACACGGTGCTCGCCGCCCCGGACACCGGCCCGCACACCGGGCTCCTCGTGGGCGACCGCATCAGGCCCGAGGGCCTGCACATCCTGGGCCACCTCGTCCTCACCTGCGCCAGCCTCGCCGACGCCGCACGGGCGGCCGAGCGGTACCACCCCCTGGTGAGCCAGGCGGGCACGGTGACCCTGCACCGCCGCGGCGGCGACAGCCGGATCTGCTACCGGCCGACCGTCGACCCGGCGGCCATGCACCCCCAGCAGGTGGAGGCGGTCGTCAGCAGCATGGTGCGGGCCGCCCGCTGGATCGCCGGCGACGACTGGGCGCCCCTGGCCGTGTCGTTCACCCATCCGCGTGCGGGCGCGGCCGAGCCGTACGCCCGCGTCCTCGGCTGCCCCGTCACCTTCGAGGCCCCGGAGAACGCGATCACGGTCGGCAACGGGGACCTCGACCGGCGCCGCCCCCTCTACGACCCGGCGCTCAACGCCCTCCACCGGGCCTACGCCGACCGGCTCCTGGACCAGCTGTCCACTGCCGGGGCCGGGAACGGGTCCGGGTCCGGGTCCGCGACCGGGAACGGGTCCGCGACCGGGACGGCGACCGCGGCCGAGCGCGTGCGGCGGTGGCTGGAGCACGCCACGCTCGAGGCCGCGGGCCCCGAGGGCCCCGCCAGGGAACTCAACCTCAGCGTCCGGACCCTGCGCAGGGCCCTGCACGCGGAGGGCACGTCATGGCGCGCGCTCCTCGACACCGCCCGCCACAGCCGGGCCCGGCGACTGCTGGAGACCACGGCCCTGCCGCTGGACCGCATCGCCCCCCTCGTCGGCCTGAGCGGTGCGACCGCCCTGGCCCGTGCCTTCACCCGGTGGGAGGGCATGCCTCCCGGTGCGTACCGCAGCCGGCACCGGCCCGCGTCCCCGGGTGGCGGCCGGACCGGCGGCGGGTGAGGAACGTCACCGCAGGCAAGGCCGCGGGCGGCGGCCGCCGTTGCTAGATTGTCCGGCGGCCGGATCCACGGCCCCGGACGAGATGCGCCGTACCCGGTTACGCACGACGACGCGCGAGGTGCTGCACGAGCAGCGCCGTCCGCTGTCCGTACCCGGGCAGCGTCCTCGTCGAGCAGATGGACCGAACGCCATGGCCGTACCCCTCACCCGCAGCCTGTACCGGACGACCGCGCACGCCGCCGGGGGCCGCACCGGCTCCGTACGCACGGACGACGGGCGCCTGGAGGTCCGCCTCGCCCCGCCGCGCAAGAAGGTGCCCGGCACCACCAACCCCGAGCAGCTGTTCGCGGCCGGTTTCGCCGCCTGCTTCACCTCCGCGCTCGCGGAGGTCGCCTCCGAATTCGGGGCGGACGCCTCCGCCGCGCACGTAGCGTGCGAGGTCCAACTCGGTACCACCGACACGCCCGCGGGCTACGGCCTCGCGGTGGCCCTCACCGTCAGCCTGCCGGGATGGCGTGCGGCGGACCTCCAGCCCCTCCTGCACCGGGCGGACGCCGTCTGCCCGTACTCCCAGGCCGTACGGGGCAACGTACCGCTGACGCTCCTGGCCGTCGACGACCCCGCCACCGGTGACCGGGCCTGAGCCCGAGCCGGGGGCCGGCGTCCCGGGCGGCCCCGGCGTCCCGGTGCCCGAGCACGGCGCCTGGCTGCGGCGCGGCATCAGCCGCAACGGCGGACCCCTCCTCGAGGACCGCGAAGTGGTGTGGCTGCAGGCCGGGCCGTATTACGCCGACAGCCGGGGCTTCGCCGGTACGACCGCCTTCGACGGGTCCGAGGTGCGCTTTCACCACCTGACGGGCGAGCCGGGCGAAGACGCGGGGACCTTCCGGTGGGAGGGGCCGAACCTCGTCGAGCGGGGCACCAACCCGGACGGCACCACCTTCCTGGAGGTCTGGACCCCTCTGCCCGGCGCCGACGGCGTCACCGGCTCCTGGACCGGCCCGGACCACCACGTGGTGCGCGTGGGCCGGCACGTCGTGCACGTCGATTCCCGTGCGGGTACGTACTGGCGGCTGTGACGCGGGCGCCCGTCGGGGCGAGGGTCGGGTGGGGCGTGGTCGTGCAGGGACGATGTCGTACCGTCCGCTGTCATGGACATGAATCAAGCCGAGCCGGCCGAAACTCCGGCCCCGGTCCGGGCTGCGCGGTTCGCGTACACCCCGGCCGCCGAGGACTACGACAAGGCCCTGTGGCGGTACACCCTGCACACGTGGCCCGGCCGCACCAGGTACCTGCTGCTGCTCGGCGCGGCCGGGGCCGTCGCGTGCGTCTTCAAGGCGTGGCGGATGCACTTGGACCAGACGCAGACCATCGTGGCGGCCGTGCTCGGTGCGATCGCCGTGCTCGTCGTGCGCCAGTACTTCCGCAGGCGCCGGACACGGGACCAGTACGCCGTCCACGCGGCGCACGGAGCCTGCCTCACCACGATCGCAGAGGACGGGCTGACCACCACCGGCACATCCGGAGAGACCGATGCCGTCGAGTGGCGGTCCTACCCCTGGTGGTTCGAGACTCCCGACCTGTTCGTCCTCACCGGCAGCATGGAGTTCCTCTTCGTCCTGCCCAAACGCGGCGCGGCCTCCCCCGAAGACCTCGACCGGGCCCGCGCCCTGTTCACCCGACACCTGCGGCAGATCTGAGCGGTTCCGACGCCGGTGCGCGAGCCCGTCACGGACACATCGCCGTGCCGTACCGGGGCAGGTGCACAGTACGGGTGGCGACGGGCAGGGCCGGTCCGGCCGGCCGCCCGTACCCGGAGAGATTCGGAGAGGGAGGAACCATGAACAAGATGAAGATGGCATACAGGCCCGTCGGGCTCGGCCTCGGCATGGCCGGCGGCCTGCTGGCCGGGATGGCGTTCAAGCAGGTGTGGCGGGTCGTCGGGCGCCAGGGTGATGCCCCGGACGCCCTGGACGAGAGCCGGTCGTGGGGCGAGGTCCTCCCGGCCGCTGCCCTGCAGGGGGCGGTCTTCGCCGTGGTGAAGGCGGCAGTGGACCGCGCCGGCGCCAGCGGGGTGCGCAAGCTGACCGGCACCTGGCCGGCCTAGGTTGATCACCGCCTCGCCGGCCGGGCCGCGCACCGTGCAGGTGCGCGGCCCCCGGCATGCGGGACGGCGGGCTCACCGCCGCGGTGGGCGGATCGTGAGCGGATCGGAGCGCCCCCGCAATCCACACGGTGAAGGGCGGAAACGCCCCCGATCGAGACTCGTACCCATGTCTGCGTCCGCCGCGCCCGTCACCGTCACGCCCCGCTCCGGCCCCGCTCCGGCCCCCGCACCCGAGGGGACCGAGCCACCCCGGCACGCCGCGGCGTCCTGGGCGCAGGCCCGAAGGCGTGCACACGACGCGCCGCGCCCACTCGCTCCCCGTACCGTGCCCCTGGCCGACGCCCCGGGCCTGACCCTGGCCGGGGAACTGGCCGCCCTGCATCCGCTTCCGTCCTTCGACACCGCCGCCATGGACGGCTACGCGGTGGCAGGCCCCGGCCCCTGGCGGGTCCGGGGGGCCGTACGGGCGGGCATCTCCTGGCCGGGTGGGCTGGGGGCGGGGGAGTGCCTGGCGATCTCGACCGGGGCCCAGGTCCCAGCCGGGGCGTACGCCGTTCTGCCGCTGGAATCGGCGGTGCTCGTCGACGGCGACCGGGTGCTCGGTCCCGTACTGCCGCCCGGACGGCACATCCGGCGCACCGGGGAGGACACCCCCGCGGGAAGCGTCCTCGCGCCCGCAGGCACCCGGATCGGTCCGGCGCTGGCCGGCCTCGCCGCGTCCTGCGGCCACGACTCGCTGGTGGTACGGCCGCGCCCCCGCGTCGGCGCGCTGATCACGGGGGACGAGCTGGAGCACACCGGCCGGCCGGGCCCGGGGCGGGTGCGCGACGCCCTCGGACCGCTCCTCCCCGCCCTGATCGCCCAACTCGGCGGCGAGACGGGCCGGCTGCTGCACGTGCCCGACCAGCCGGCGGGGCTGCTGGCCCACACCGTGCACGCCATGCAGGACGTCGACATCGTGGTGGTGACGGGCTCCACCTCCGTCGGCGCCACGGACCAGCTCCGCCGCCTGCTCGGCGATGCGGGGGCACGGATGGTCGTCGACACCGTCGACTGCCGCCCCGGACACCCGATGCTGCTCGCCGAACTCCCCGCCGGGCGGTGGGTCGTGGGGCTCCCCGGGAACCCGTACGCGGCACTCGTCGCCGCCCACACGCTGCTCGGCCCCCTGATCGCCGGCCTGTCGGGACGTACCCTTCCCGCACTCCCGCAGGTACCCGTCACGGGTCCGGTACGGCCGAGAGCCGGCCTGACCCGGCTCGTACCGGTCACCTGGGACGGCCCCGGAGCCCGCATCGCCGACGGGCATCGCGCCGCCTTCCTACGCGGAGCCGCCATGGGCGACGCGCTCGCGGCGCTGCCTCCCGACTGGAGCGACGGCGATCCGGCGCCCCTGATCCTGACGACGAACTGACCGGGAATCCCCACGCCGAGCACGCCTGGCCGGCCCCCCTGGCCCGGACGGGACCTGCGGCGGCGTCACGACCAGAGGCGAGCCGCGGTTGCCGGCGTCGGGGGCGTCCCCGGGGCCCGCCGCTTGACCAGGTACCCGGCCAGCCCGCAGCCGAGTCCGATGAGTGTGAGGAGGAAGCCGCCGACCAGGAGGAGGACCATCGCGATCGCGACGCCCGGGCCGTCGAGCGCCCGCTCACGGACCGCATCCGCCGGGATCGTGCCGCTCTGTCCGTCGGCGAGGAAGTGGCGGGAGTCCCGCGAGGTGACACGGTTGTCGCCCAGCATGAAGAGCCGGCCTTCCGGCACCTTCACGTCATAGGTCGTGCCGTCACCCACGGGGTCGCCCCCGGCGACGTACGGTTCGCGCAACGGTTCGCCGTTCACCAGCACCTGCTTGCCGTCGCAGCTCACCCGGTCGCCTCCGATGCCGATGACGCGCTGGAAGACGAGATCCGTGTCCGAGTAGCGCCCGGGCAGGTAGGAGAAGACCGCGTCGCCGCGATGGACTTCGCTGCCGTCGATCTTCTTCGTGAAGACGGTGTCGCCCTGCTCGTACGTCGGCCGCATCCCATCGGAGCCGACGCTGTGGCCGCCGAAGACGGAGTCACCGAGCAGCCACGTGGCCGCCGTCAACAACACGCCGAGCGGTATCAGCACCAGCCCGGTGATCCACAGTCCTCGTCCCGGTCCCATCCCTCAGCCCCTCCCGGCAGTTCGGCCCGCACCCTATCGACACGGGCGGACCGGACGGCGGGGCGGGGTGCGCCGGAACCGCGCGCCGGCACGCTCGCGCACCACCGGCTGCCCGGAGTCGCAGGGAGCAACGGCCGGAGGCGACCCAGGTGGGGGACCGAGGCCCACGGGCTCATACGATGGCCCGCCATGGACACGAGTGAGGGCGGCAGACAGCCGGTCGACGGCCGCTTCGAATTGATCTCCCCGTTGGGCAGCGGGGGCATGGGCACGGTATGGCGTGCGCGTGACATCGCCCTGCAGCGCGAGGTCGCGCTCAAGGAGGTGCGTCCGCCGGACCCGGCGCTCGCCGCGGCCCGTCCCGGTCTGGACGTGCAACTGCGAGAGCGGGCGGTGCGCGAGGCCCGGGCGCTGGCCCGGCTGGCACATCCGCACGTGGTGACCATCCACCACATCGTCGAGCCGGCCGGGGACGCCGACACGCACCCGTGGATCGTGATGGAGCTGGTCAAGGGCGGCTCCTTGCACGACCGGATCGCCCAGGGACCGATGCCGGTGGCGCAGGTGCTGCGCCTCGGCCTCGAAGTGCTCTCCGCGCTGCGGGCCGCGCACGCGGAGGGAGTGCTGCACCGCGACGTGAAGCCCGCCAACGTCCTGCTGCGGCCCGACGGCAGCGCCGTCCTGACCGATTTCGGCATCGCGGCCCTGCACGGGGCGACCAACCTCACCGCCACCGGCGACCTCATCGGCTCACCCGAGTACATCGCGCCCGAGCGGGTCCGGGGCCAGGAGGGCAATCCGTCCTCCGACCTGTGGTCGCTCGGCATGCTCCTGTACGTGGCCGCGGAGGGTGTGCATCCGCTGCGCCGGGCCACCGGGCTGGCCACTGTCGTCGCCGTCCTGGACGAGCCGATCCCGGCGCCGGTGCGCTCGGGCCCGCTGGGTCCCGTACTGGAGCGGCTGCTCGTGCGGGATCCCGCCGCGCGCCCCGACGCCGCGCAGCTGGAGCAGCTGCTGCGGGAGGCGAGCGCCGCCCTCGAGTCCGGCCGGCCGGCGGCCCAGCCGGTCACCCCGGCCCCCGCCCCGGCGGCCGCGCTGGGAAGTTTCGGGCCGGCCGCCCCGATGCCCACCGCGGTGCAGGGGCACACGCCCCCGGCCGGGATGGCAGCCGCTTCGCCCACGGTCCCGGTGGCCGGCCCCCGGCCGAACAGGGGCCGCCGTACGGGCCTGGTCGCCGCGGCCGTCGCGGTGGTCCTCGCGGGCGGCACCCTGGCGGCCGTCCAGTGGCTTCCCGACGGCCCCGGATCGGGGTCGGCGAAGGGGTCGGGGCAGCAGGCCCGGGGCACGACTCCGGCGCCCTCCGGCTCGGCGTCCGCGGCGGGCTCCGGCAGCGCCTCGGGCGGCGCGCGCGGCTCCGGCGAGGAGACCCCGGCCGCCGCACCCCAGGGCAGCTTGATCAACCCGGCCGGGGCGCGGGCCGCCGTCGAGGCGTTGCGCAAGGAGACCGGCACCACCACCTTCCTCAACCTGCGGATCTACGAGAGCTACGTGCTCGCCGACGTCCCCGTGACCCCGGGGGCCAAGGCGACCCACTCGTACCGTTACAGCGACGGCAAGGTCAGCCGGTTCGGGGCGAGCGGAATGCCGGTACAGCAGGGGCAGCCGCCCTTCGACATGACCCAGGTGAACTGGGACGTGCTGCCCGCCCTGATGGACCAGTCGCAGCGGGACCTGGGCGTGGGCCACCCCGCCATGCGCTACGTGCTGGTGGGACCGTGGCTGATGGACGGCTCCCCGTCCATGCGCCCGTACATCACGGACGAGACCGGGGGAGGCGGCTACGTCCACGCGGGCATCGACGGCAAGGTGGTGAAGGTGTACCGCAGTTGACCTGTACCGCAGCTGACCTACCGCGGTCGACGACTTCGCGAACTGCTCCGGGCGCCGTGCTGCCCGCCCGGCGCTGACGCCGAACCGCCCTCCCGCACCGTCCGGGCCCGGTAGGCGCTCGGCCGGTGGCCGGTGTGGCGGGCGAAGAGGGCGGCGAAGGTGCCCGGGTCGCGGTAGCCGACGGCCGCGGCGACGGAGGCGACCGTGCGGTCGGTGGTATCCAGGAGATGGCGGGCCCGGCGGACCCGGGAGGCCTGCAGATGGGTCAGCGGGCTGCGCCCCGTCTCCTCGGCGAAGCGGCGCAGCAGTGTGCGGGTGCTGACCCGGAAGGTGTCTGCGAGCGCGGCGAGGTCGTACCGCTCGGCGAGGTGCTGGTCGAGCCACCGCATGACCTGCTGGGAGAACTCCCGTCCCGGCTGCGGGAGGAGCCGCGGGTCGACGTAAGGGGTCTGGTGGGTCCGCGCATCGTCGACGAGGGCCACCCGGGCGGTGGTCCGGGCCACCCGGGCGCCGTTGTGCCGGCGGATCAGGTCCAGTGCGAAGTCGTACATGGCACTGAACGCGGCCGTGGTGGTCACCCCCGTGTCGGTGATCACCAAGTGCTCGGGCCGCACGTCGGCGGCCGGGCAGCGCCGGGCCAGTTCGCCGGCGTGCAGCCAGGAGGTGGTGGCCCGGCGCCGGTCGAGGAGCCCCGCCTCGGCGAGCAGGAACGCGCCGACGCAGAGGGAGACGACGGCGGTGCCGGCCGCGGCCTGCGCCCGGATCGCCGCGATCTCGGGGGTGAGCCGGGCGAGCCGGGCGTCGAGGTCCGTGCCCGGGCCCAGCTCGAAGCCGGGTACCACGAGGACGTCCACCTCGCGCAGGGGACGCACGTCCAGGGCCGCGCCGCCCGAGGCGGTGACCCGGCGGCGGGGCGAGAGAACCGAGACCCGGTAGCCGGGCGCGTCCGGCCCGGCGACGTGCCCGGCCATCGTCAACAGGTCGGGGACGCCGAACACTTCGGACGCGAAGCAGCCCGGATACGCCAGGACCCCGACGCGCAGCGCACCCGGCCCGGCGCCCGGAGCCACACCGTCCGCCGCCTGCCGCGCCATGTCCGCCATGTTCGCCCCCTACCCCCTCGCGTCCCGGGTCCCGCGTCGTCGACCGCGTACCGCTCCGCGTGTGGCGAGATTACCCCCGGCCCCGGCGATCCCGCCCCTCACCCGACGGCCGGTTCCGGCGCCAGGCTGGCCCCCATGAGCGACGACGATCCGATCACCGACTTCACCCGCCGGAGCGTGGCCGTGGAGGGGGTGGCGAAGACGGTGTACGTGGCCGGGGCGGGGCCCGCGGTCGTGGTGCTGCCCGAGATGCCGGGCATCAGTCCCGACGTGCTGCGGCTCGCACGCTGGGTGCGGGACGCGGGCTTCACCGTGTACATGCCCTCGCTGTTCGGGACGGACGGCGCGTTCCCCACCGTCGAGGGCGGCCGGGAGGTCGTCCGCCGTGCCTGTGTCAGCGCGGAGTTCCGCGCCTTCGCCGGGGGAGGCACCAGCCCGGTGACGCTCTGGCTGCGCGGCCTGGCACGCCAGGCCCACACCGCGTGCGGGGGGCCCGGGGTGGGCGCGATCGGCCTGTGCTTCACCGGCAACTTCGCCCTCACGATGGCCCTGGAGCCGGCGGTGATCGCCCCCGTGGTCAACCACCCGTCGCTACCGCTCGACGACCCCGGCGGACTCGAACTCGACGCGGCGGATGCGCGCGCCGTGCGCGACCGGCTCGACCGCGACGGACTCACCGTCCTCGCCTACCGCTTCGAGGGCGACCGCTGGTGCACGGGGCAACGCTTCGCCGCCTACCGGGCGCTGCTCGGCGACGCCTTCGACGGGCGCGTCCTCCCGGACAGCGCCGCCAACCCGGCGACGCCGCCGTTCTTCGCCGACCTGGTCGGCACCCCGCACAGCGTCGTCACCGCCCATCTGGTCGACGAGGCCGGCCACCCCACGGTCCGGGCCCGCGACGAGATCCTCTCCTTCCTCGCCCACCGCCTGCACACCCGCGCGGACCCCGCCCCTGACCCCTCTGCTCCGCCACCGCCGGGTGCGGCCGTTCGGCGGACGTAGAGCGGGGCACTGGGGGCGGCACCGCCGGGAGGGGATACGGATGTTCCCGGCACCCGCCGCCCCCCGCCGTCCCAGGGAGACTCCGATGAGCTGCATCAACCGACGCGACCTCGCGCTGCTGGCCCTCCGCGCCGGAACCGGGGCCGTGCTCATGGCACACGGCACGCAGAAGCTGTTCGGCTGGTTCGGGGGCGGCGGCCTGGACAAGACCGCGGCCGCGATGGAACACATGGGCTTCACCCCCGGCCGGCACAGCGCCCTGGCCGCAGGACTCGGCGAGACCGGCGGCGGGGCCCTGCTGGTCCTGGGCCTGGCCACCCCGGCCGCCGGCGCCGCGGCGGCGGGTGCCATGGCGGGCGCCGTGTCCGTCCACGCCCCGGCCGGATTCTTCGCCCAGGCCGGCGGATACGAGTACCCCGCGTTCCTCGGGTTCACCGCAGCCGCCATCGGCCTCGCCGGCGCGGGCCGCTACTCCCTCGACCACGCCACCGGCCACACCTTCGACCAGCGGTGGATGCTCGCACTGGCCTTCACCGCGAGCGCGATCGGGGCAGCCGTCGTCGTTGCCAAACGGGCGCGGGGGCAACAGGAGGCCGACGAGAAGCCCGCTGACGAGGTGTGAGCCCGGAGGCTGACGCCGGTCGGACCAAGCGGTGTAGTCCTCGGGGTAGGCGCGGGTGCCACCACGCGGCCGAACCCCTGAAGGCCCCCCCGGGCGCACCCTGCCCGGGGGGCCTTGCCGTACCGGGTGCCTAGAAGGCCGAGTGGACGAACCAGTGGGCGAGCAGATCGGGGTCGCCCTCCAGGTGGAAGGCGTCGCTGTCGCGGTCGAGGCGGCCGTAGAGGAGCAGGAGCAGGTCCGCTGCCGTTCCCCGGACCGTGGCGTCGGCGGTGCGCGCTTCGGTGGTGCCCGCTTCGGTGGTGTCGGTCACCAGGGCGAAGCCGTCGGGGCGCAGGCGGACCAGCCAGTCGTCGTCGCCGTCGGTGCAGCTGAAGCGAACGGTCCGGTCGGGGCCCCGGAGTTCGGCGGTGAGCGGAGCGAAGGGGGAAGCGAACGGCAGGTTGGTGAGAAACTCGTCGATGCCGTCCGCCGCCAGTGCGCGGTCGATGTGCGGTGTCCGGCCGAGGGCGAGTTCGGCGTCGGTCCGGTGGACGAGGGTCTCGAAGAGCATGCGGCGGATCCAGAACCGGGCGTGCTGATCGGGTCCCCAGGCCCACATGGGCGCGTCCGGGTCGGTGGAGGTGAACATCTCGGCGGCCTCGGCGGCGCTCTCGGACAGCCAGTCCGGGTAGTCGTCGGGCTGCTCGGGAAGGCGCAGGTCGACCTCCCGGCTGGTCGGGGGCTGCTGGATGCGCCGGCGCAGCAGGTCGGTGAACCAGCGGTGCACCTGCCCGGTGTGCCGGGTCAGGTCGGCCAGGGTCCAGCCCGGGCAGGAAGGCACCGGAGTGGTGAGGTCCGCAGCCTTGACCACGGCGACGAATCGGGCGGTCTCGGCCGCGACGGCCGCGCCGTGCTGGGCGGGATTCATGCCGGTGTTCCTTTTCCATGGCCGCCGGGAGGGCGGGCGGGATGCTTGAGGTCCTAAATGATTAATGTCCTCAAATAATATCCAGAACGTAAACCGGAAAGGTGAGAGTGTCAATCGAGCCGGGGGCCGGGAGCACATCCCGGCTGTCGGGCGTTGGACCCGTCGAAGGGCGATCTTGTTGTGCACACTGCACTAGCCGAGTGACGAGGAGGATCTGATGAGCGCGGCCGACGAGGGACGGCAGTGGCTGGACGAGGTCAGTGTCGACAACGCGAGGGCCACGCTGCTGCAGCTCCTGGCGCGGGCGGGGGTCCCTTCGAGTGACGCGCGGGAACTGATCGGGCTCGTGGAAGCAGGTGCACTGGCTCTCGCGCACAAGGAGCTGAGCAGCGGCGGCCGGAATGCGCCCGGGGACAAGGGCGCGGCCTACGAGACGGGCTGGCTCGACGGTGCCGGGGGCCTGTTGGAGGAGCTCGGCTCGATCGCCGAGCAGACCCTGCTCCGGGCCCTGGAGACGGATGACGGGCAGCCGGGCCCGGCCGGGGAGCGTCCACGGGCCGGGCGCATGGAGGTGGAGCGGGCGCGGGTGGCGGTCACCCCGCTGCATCTCACGTTCACCGCGGCCTCGGAACTGGACCCGGAGGTGACCGAGGAGGTGCTCGTGGCCGTCCTCGGCACGATGAACCCCCGGCAGAGGGCCGGGTACGCAGGGCGGCTGACGGAGTTCGCCGCGGCCCACCGCACCCGGCTGGAGAAGCTGTACGTGGCCTTCGGACCGGGCAGCACCATCGCGGTGCACGGCCGCTATTCGCTCCTCCACTCGGCCACGAGCATCGCCGTGCTGGAACGGCTCTTCGCCGCGCCGCAGGCGCTGCGGGAGGAGTGGGACGCCGCGGAGCTTCCCCCCGCATGGCTCGACGGCCTGACGACCGCCTGGAACGCCTCGGCCTGACCGGCCCGCCACCCTCCACCAGCCGCGCGGCCCGACACCGGCCGGCAGTTCGGCCCGCCGGACACCCGCGTGCCGGCGCCGCGCCCGCCAAGGGCCGACGTCCCGACCTCCCTGGCCCCGCGCGGTACCCGGGCGATGGGGATGGGCAGGGGTGGCCGGCCGGCGCCGGGGAGGGGTGCCGTCCGACACGGTGGGTCCGGCGGGGCTGCGTAGCGCGAGGCCCGGCGGGTAGGCGCGGGACACTGTCCGCGAGTGGAGAGGATCCCGCATGTCGGCCCGGACCGTCCCCGCGTACGGAGCGCAGCCCGAACCCGACACGCTGCTCGGCGGTCGTTACCGGCTCCATGCCGCCATAGGCTCCGGCGGTACTGCGGACGTCTTCCGGGGCGTCGATGAGGTGTTGGGGCGTGAGGTAGCCGTCAAAGTGTTCCGCGCCGGCTCGGACACGATCACCGCCGACCGCTTCTGCGACGAAGCACGCACCCTGGCCCGGCTCTCCCACCGCGCCCTCGTCACCGTCTACGACATCGGCCGTCACGGACAGGGCGCTTTCATGGTCACGGAGTTGATCCGCGGCGTCACCTTGCGCACCCGCATCGAAGCCGGTCCTCTGAGTCCCGTCCAGGTCATCCGACTCGGCACGGAGATCGCCTCGGCCCTCGACCACGTCCACGCGCACGGAATCATCCACCACGACGTGAAGCCCTCCAACATCCTGCTGAGCGACAGCGGGTTCCCGCACCTGGCCGACTTCGGGCTGTCCAGGACCGTGCACGAGCGGTCCCACAGCGATCCGGCCACACTGGTCGGCACGCTCGCGTACATGGCCCCCGAGCAGCTCCTCGGCCAAGGTGCGAGCACGGCCGCCGACGTCTACGCCCTGGGCCTGACGCTCCTCGAAGCGCTCACCGGCCACCGCGCGTACCAGGGGACACCCATGGAGGTCGGCACCGCCCACCTCCTGCACCCGCCCCGGCTGCCCGACGGTCTGCCAGGCGACCTCGGCAGACTGCTCACAGCGATGACCGACCAGGATCCCCACGCCCGTCCCGACGCCGCCCGGGTCCACTTGCGCCTGCAGGCCATCGCGACCGCGCGGTCGCCCCGCGCCACCGGGCGGCCCCGCGCCAGCGTGGCGAGCGCGCCGCACACCGAAACCCCCACGCACCGCTCACCGTTGCCGCCCCTCGCGGCTGCCCGCGCCGCCGCGCAGCCCCCACGACCGGACGCACGCGCGCCGGCGATGACCCCGGCTCGCCGGCGGGCGGCCGCGATCGGCCTCGCGGCGGTGAGTGCCGTCGGCGCCTGCGCGCTCCTCGTGGGCGGGCTTCCGGCAGGCGAGAAGACCCCTCCTGCCGAAACCTCCGCCAGCCAGACCTCGGCACCGAAGGATGCCGAGGCGGCCGCTCCCACACCGTACGTACCGCCGGCCTCCGCCAGCCCCGGCCTGACGACCCCGACGCCGTCCACCGCCCGCGAACTCCCGCCTTCCGCGCGGGACGTTCAGCCGGCGAGCCGGCCGTCGTCGAAGACCAAGGACGACCACGAGAAGGCGAAGGGCAGGAAGGACAAGGGACGACCCAACTGATCGAGCCGCCCTTGACCGGCCCGCTGGGTGACCGCTTTCCCCGGGCTCCGCCGGCCGGTGATCACACCCTCACGTTCGGGCCGGGTGCCGACGACACCGCCCTCCACCCCGGTCCGTACGCCGTTCACGCGGTGACGTCGACCCGCACGGTCTCCACCCAGGCCGGGGGCGCGGGCGGGTCGTCACCCACCAGTGCGGCGATCAGCCGGCAGGACGGTGTCTCCTCCGGCCACGGCGTGTACCCGTCGGTCAGCACGATCACGATGTTCGGCCGGTCGGGCAGGGCCAGCGCCGCGCTGATGCCGACCCGCATGTCCGTGCCTCCGCCGCCGGCCAGAGTCACCTCGCCGGCCTGGCGCACCCGGGTCACGGCGTGTACGTCCGCGTCGCAGGCGAGGACGGCGACCCGGTTGCCGCCGACGCCCACCTCCCGCAGGACGCCGGTGACTTCGGCCAGCGCGGCCGCCAGGTCGTCGGGGCCCATCGAACCCGACGTGTCGATGACGACGGCCACCCGCGGCAGCGGCCTGCGCAGGCTGGGCAGCACCACCCGGCCGCCGAGCGCGGGAGTGCGGCGCGAGGGGCGGCGGTACGTGTAGTCCACCGCGCCGGCCGCCCAGGCGGCGGCCTCGCGGACCGCCCCGGACAGGGCCTGGCGCCAGTCGACGGAGGGCTCCAGCAGCTCCTCCGCCCACCGGGCCCAGCCCTCGGGGACCCGGCCCCGGCTGCGCTGGTGGGCCCGTACGGCCTGGGCGGTCTGCCGGCGCAGCGCCTCTGCCTCCACCGGGCCCACCCGGGCGGGGCCACCGTCCTCGCCCAGCTCCCAGGGCGCGGGGGTGCCGTGCGCGCCGGAGCCGCAGTCCGGCCCGTGGGGTGAGCGGGGGATGGCCGACAGGTAGCTCTCGAACAGGCCGCCCGTGGGCAGCCCGTAGAGCCTGGGCTCCATCCGTCCCTCGGGCAGCGCCAGCCCGTCGGCGAGCAGGTCGTCGTTGATCTCGCAGTCCTGGGCGATGTTGACCCGGACGTGATCGCGCTGATCGGCGGCCGGCAGCCGCTCGGCGCGGCCGTGGTGGTCGCGCAGCAGGTGCGCCACCTCGTGGATCCACACCCCGGCCAGCTCGACGACCGGGGTCGCCTCGACGAAGGCGGGGGAGACGTAGCAGCGCCAGTCCCGGTCGACGCCCATGGTGCGCACCCCCTCCGAGGGGACCACGGTCAGGGCGTACAGCGCGGAGGCGAGGTACGGACGGCTCTCCGCGGCCCTGTAACGGGCTGCCAGCAGTTTCGCGCGGTCCAGGTGCAGGCGCACGGCGGGCCCGGGGCTCAACCGCCGCCCGGCAGGGAGCCGGACAGCTGGAGCAGTTCCACGAAGGCGTCGATACCGGCGGGCACGGGCCAGTCGAGGTCGCGCATCGCGGCCAGGTCGGCGGCGGCGCGGGCGGCGACGTCGGGCACGCCCGCGTCCACGGCTTTGGCCAGCACCGCCCAGCCCGCCTCCCACCGGGGCCGGGTGAGCTCGCTCTGCACGGCAGCGACCACGGCGATGAGGAAGGCCAGCTGCCGGTCGCCGCGCTCGGGCAGGGCGAAGGCGTCCGGGTCGGCCAGCACCCGGTCCGGGTCGGGCAGGTCGAGGTGCTCGAGGTACGAGAGCAGTTCGATCCCGGCGGCTTCACCCACCGCGCCGGTGAGCGCGGCGGCCAGTGCCTCCCGGCCCGTCGAGGCCGCGTACCCCGTGGCCAGCAGCCGCAGGGCCATTTCCCAGGTACGCGGGGAGGGCCAGCCGCGGCCCCGTGCGGCCGCGTCGGCCGGCATGTGGTGGACCAGGCCGGGCCGGGCGGTGAGGAAGCCGGACACGGCGCCGCGCGCCCGGGCGACCGCCGAGGAGGCCTTGGCGGGATCGACGGCCGGGATCGCCACCTCGGGCCAGGTGCCGGCCATGCCACGGGCCACGGTGCGCGGGTTGTGCGTCCAGTCGAGGTGGACGAAGCGGTTGGCGAGCGGCGGGCTGAGGTGCCAGCCGTCCGCGGCGCTGGCGGGCGGATTGGCCGCGGCCACGATCCGTACCGCCGCCGGGAGTTCGAGGCTGCCCACCCGCCGTTCCAGGACCACGCGCAGCAGGGCCGCCTGCACGGCCGGCGGGGCGGAGGACAGCTCGTCGAAGAACAGCAGCCCGTGGCCGGTGCGGGCGAGGCGTACCGCCCAGTCCGGCGGGGCCATGGGCACGCCGGTGGTGGCGGGGTCCTCGCCGACGATGGGAAGTCCGGCGAAATCGGAGGGCTCGTGAACGCTGGCGATGACGGTCTCCAGCCGTACGCCGAGCGCGGTGGCGAGCTGCTCCATGCCCGCGGACTTGCCGATGCCGGGCTCACCCCACAGGAGGACGGGCTGATTGGCCGTCACGGCCAGGGCGAGCGCCTCCAGTTGGGGGTTGGTGGCGGGCTCGGTGCGGGTGGCGCTCAGCCGGGCGCCCAGGGCGTCGGCGGCGGCCAGGGCCCGTGCGGGCTGCGCCCGGTTCGCACTCATGCGTCGTCGTCCTCGTCCTCGTCTGCGTCCTCGTCTGCGTCTTCGTCGTCCGCGTCCTCCTCGCGGTACTCCATGTGCTCGTCGAACCAGTCGGCGCCGATGCCGGGGAACTCCTCGTCGACGCGGTCCCGCAGAAAGGCGAGGTCGGTTCGCTTGTAGCGGCGGATCTCCTGGGACAGCGACAGTTCCATCTCGTCGATGACGTCGATCCGGGAGCCGGCCGCCAGCAGGTCCCTGACCAGATCCGCCGAACCGCCCCAATGCACCGCGGAGAGCAGCGGGGTGCGCTCGCTCCTGTCCCGCGCCTCGAGGTCGAGTCCGGCGGCCAGCAGCCGGGGCAGCAGCACCTCGTGGTCCAGCAGGTGCAGTACGTGGAGCAGGCCGCGGCCGCGGGCGTCCCGGATCCGGGGGTCCACGCCGGCGTCCAGCAGGGCCACCACACCGGGGGTGTCGCCGTGCTGAGCGCGCAGGAAGAGTTCGTGCCGCTGGGCCCGGAGGGCACGGGGCAGCCGCCCCTCGCCCGTCGTCCAGGCCTGCTGCACGGCGAAGCACCCCGAGACCGCGCCGCCGAACGCCCGCATGGCGCGTTCGCGTTGCTGCTCCTCGGGGGTGTGCGGCACATCGAGTACGCCGCCTCGCGAGCGCACCTCGTGCCACCCGCCGCGGCAGCGCACCCGTACCGGCCTGCCCGATTCCGGACCCGGCGGGCCCACGACGGGTCCGGCACCGGGGAACAGCGCGGCGGCCACCAGCGGGTGCAGCTCGCGCGGGGTGATCCGGCCGGCCCGTACCAGTTCGAGGTCGGGGAGCCGTTGCCAGGCGTACCGGGGCAGGGACGGGACGGCGAGCGCCTCGGCCTGTGGGGCGATGCGGGCCCGGAGCCCATCGGGACCGTGTTCGAGCAGGAGGTGGAACAGCCAGCCGGCGGCGATCCGGTACCGGTTCCCGGCTCCGGCCGCCACGAGCCGCGCCACCTCCGGCGCGAGCCGGGTGAGGTCGACGGGAATCCGCGCCAGCAGGGCCTTCGGGTCGGCCGGGCGCTGGTACGGCTGCGGCGCAGGGACGGTCAGGTCGCACTCGATGCCCGCCGCCGCGTACGCCTCGACCACGTCCTCGCGGTCCCGGAGCCGGGCTATCCGCTCCGCGAGGCCGTCCTGGACGGCGAAGCGCGCGCCCAGCTCGGATGCGCACCGGGCGTCCCAGAACGGCCGGACCGCGGTCCAGTCCTCAGGGACGAAGCCCTGTCCCGTGTACACGTTCCACTTCTTGGCGACGACCGGCGCGCACTGCAGGCGCAGCCGCTGCGAGCCTTCCGTCATGACGGGCGTGGTGACCGACAGGGTCGGGCCGCCCGGGCCGCCGTAGGAGGCGAGCAGGATCCGCAGGTCGGGGGCGATGGTGGTGCGGCCACCCAGGAGCCGGGGGAGGTGCCAGCGCAGCAGGTCCGGGGCGAGGTGCCGCAGGTCATCGGCCACTGCCTCGGCGACGGCGGCGCCGTAGCGGGCCTCGAGCTCGGGCAGCTCGAAGTCGACGTCCACGGCGGCGGCCGTGCAGGCCGCCCGCCAGTCACCGGCCAGCCGGTGCGCGGTGGCCTGCTCGATCATCCAGCCGGGCACCGCGTAGCGGCGGATCCGCTGCCAGGCCGGGCCGTCCTCCTGCCGGAAACCGCCGGACAGTTCGGCCTTCACCACGCTCACCGGTACACGCTGCCGATGGCCCGCACGTCCGGGTGGGCGGCCCGGGCGGGGCGGAGCCGTTCGGTGAAGGAGCGCTTCACGCGGCGGGGCAGGCCCGGGCCCAGGCCGACGTACTCCAGGGGGCTGTCGGCGGGCACCGCGGCGAGCAGGCCCTTCGCGCCGCGTCCGGTGAGGCCGGTGTGGCGCAGCTCCAGGCGGCGCAGGGGACTGCCGGGGAGGGCGGCGGCCAACGCGTACGCCCCTTCGTCGCCGGGATGGTTGCCGGGGGCTCCGAGGCTGCGCTCGGACATGGTGCGTCCGAGGTCGAGGGCTTCGATGCTCCCGAGGGACGAGGCCAGGGAACGCGCTCCGGCCGCGCCGATGCCGTTGCCGCCGAGCCCGAGGCGGACCGGGTGCGCAGAGGCGGCCGCGGCGGTGGCGAGGGCCGCGGCGCCCTGGTCGCCGAGGTGGTTGGCCGGGACGTACAGCTCGCGCACGCCGGCGTCCCGGATCAGGGCGGCGAGCAGCGGGGCGGCGTCGGGGCCGAGGCCGTTGCCGCCGAGGAACAGCCGTTCCAGGGGATGCGCGCGGTCCAGCAGGGCGTCGAGCAGCAGGCGTACGCCGTCGGCGCCGATCCCCGTGTTGACGAGGTCGAGCGTGCGCAGGGAGCCGTTGCGGCGCAGCAGCGCGGCCAGGGTGCGGGCGCCGTCCCCGAAGAGCGGGTTGCGCTTGAGCCAGAGGGCGCGGACGGTGGTGTCCTCGGTGAGCGCGCCGGCGAGGGCGCTCACTCCGTCGGGGCCGATCCGATTGCAGCCGAGGTACAGGGTGTGCAGCCCATGCCCGCCGGTGAGGGCCCCGGCCAGGGTGCGGGCACCCGCGTCGCCGATGGCGTTGGTACCGAGGAGCAGATGGGTCGCGTGTACGGAGGCGGCCGCGGCCGGCAGCAGCCGGGCCGCACCGAGGGGGCCGAGCCCCTGCTTGCAGAGGTCGACGCGGCCGTCGGTGCGCAGGGTGCCGAGCGGGAAGGTTTCGTCGGCTTCGACGGGCCGGTCCGCGGCGAGCCGGGCGAGCAGCGGCTCGAGGCCGGCCGGGTCTGCCGGGGGCAGGTCGGGGTGCTCGATCGCGGGGCACCGTACGGGTGTCGGCTGTGTCATCACCACTCCACCGGTTCCTTCGCCGGTGCCCGGCGTCCATCATGACGTGAGACGAGAAATGCAGAAGCAGACGCAAGACCGGTCGGATTCGAACCGACGTCCTCCAGCTCGATGCGTGGGCGCGACGACCTCTGCGCTACGGCCTTGCTGCCGGCGATCATACCCACCCGGCGGCCGAAAATCGATCACCAGTCTGAGCCGTCAATCCCCGATTGCCCCAGTACGTCCGCCAGTTGCCGTCCTGACGCGGCTACTTCGAAACCGGGGCCGGGGAACTGTTCCCGGATACGAGAAGGGCGAGCCGGTGCAACCGCTGGTAGTACTGAGCCGCTGCAGGCTCGTTGATCTCAGGGACGACGTGCTGTAGTTCGTCGAGGCACTTCTGCAGGATGCGGCTGTTCTCCGAGTCGAGAGTGCCGCCATGGGCCAGCCACGCCACCACGCAACCGGCGGTGTACAGGTCGAGCAGCCACATGTCCGTGCCCCCCTCGGCACCTCGCAGGCTGTCGGGGAAGGGTGCACGGCGGTGTTCGTGCCAGAGTCGGGCTGCGCTGCGCGCCTGCTCAGAGGATTCGCTCACTCGAACCATAGTGCCGCAGGCGTTGTGCTGGGCCGGCGTTCAGAGCTTCAGGCCGCGGTAGCAGAGGCGGCGCAGGCTACGGCGGTGAAGGCCGGGAAGCGCGCCGGCCCGCAACCGGGGTCGCGGGCGCGTCTCAGTAGGCGGCGTACCCGTCGACGGGGGTCTGGAAGGCCAGGTAGAAGCCGGTTCCGTCCTTCACGTTCGTGGCGACCACGGTCCACTGGCCGGCTGCTGCCCAGGTCCGTCCGTTACACGTGGCGGTCGCCTTGAAACAGACGCTCGCCCAGGAGCCCTTGTTGGGCTTGACGTTGATGTCCGCACAGCGGCTGGTGGTGTAGGCCCAGTCCTTGCCGTTCCGCGGCCAAGCGCCCAGGACGGCGTCGAAGTAGACGGCTCCGCCGTAGCAGGAGGCGACGGCCGTGGCGGCGGGAGTCCGCTCGGCGGCGACCGCCGGGGTCACGCCTGTGGCGGTGAGTGCCGCGGCAACCGCGAAGGTGGAGAGCAGGTGTCTCATCGTGGCCTCCTCGATGTCGTGTCGTCGGGGGCGCCAGGGCGAAATGCCAGGGGCGCCCACGCGCCCCGTGCACGTGACGACGCTGAGGAGACGGTAGCGACCGACCGCCGCCGGACGGTTGTGTTCCGTCGATTTCCCGCTCGCCCCCCGTCTGGGGCCATCGAGCGCCACGGCGAGACCGCGGCGACGGGAGACCCCGGTGGAGATCGGCGTGTTTCGGACAAAGGGGACATTGGCCACATATAGTGCGCAACCGTGATGTTTCGGTAACGAAACATGCCGGTGAGGCAGGAAAGGGATGTAATGCGCAAGCTTCGTAAGGCTGCTCTCGTGGCCGCCATGATCGGGAGCCTCAGCATGGTCGGTGCGGGGGTCGCCTCCGCCGACGGGGACGGGGACGGTGCTGCCCGGGAATGCACTCAGGCTGCTGAGGCCAGTAACACGTCCACCAGTGTCAATGTCCCGGTGAACATCGCGGTCGCCGTCTTCGGTGTGGTGGCGCAGTCGAACACGACGCAGACGAACACCGCGCAGTCGAACGAGATCCAGCAGATCTGCGTCAACGGGGACAACGGCTCCGCCGCGAATGCCCTCGGCCTCGACTTCGACCAGACGAACGCCTTCGTGGACGTCCCCGACGGGGTCTGAGCGCAGGGGTACAGGGCGGCTCCGGGATCCGAAGCTTCGGATCCCGGAGCCGCCCTGCGTGGCGACCAGCGCCACCCGGTGCGGGCGCCCCTTCGGGCGTCGCGCATGGCGGCCATGGGGAAGCCGGTTCTGGGCGTCACCTTCCCTTTGAATTTCAGAGCGATCAGGGCATTCGACCGGCCTCTCCACGTAGCGTCCGGTGACTTGGGGTCACACGGCAGGCTCCAGGCGGTGAGCCGCCCCACAGGACCCAGGTCACATACGAACGGGCATAGTGGCCTGTCGATGCCCCATATATCCCGTGTTGTGCCGCCTCCCACCTGCGCGGATGCCGCTCCCGCCCGAGGGGGGCCGGTGTGCCCCGTCTGCGAATCCCGTTAGTAAGGGGGTTCGTTGCCAGGGGGTCCGGGGGTCTGTAGAACTGGATGAGTCGCAAGGCGCCGGGGTCCTTCACCCCCGCCGACGAACCCCTCTCCTCCGCGTGAGTGGCTCACGCATGTCTTCGGCATGCCCGCGACCGCCCTTGTCCCCTTCGGAAGGTCAATCCGTGTCCAACGCCGTCATCCGCCGCATCGCCGCTTCCAAGAAGACCCTCGTGGGCTCCGTCCTCGCCCTGGGCGTCGCCGGTTCCATGCTTGCCGCCGTCCCGGCGCAGGCCGCCCCGACGAGCGCCAAGGCGATCGCCCAGCAGATGATCAAGGACCCGGCCCAGTTCGCTGCGTTCAACAACATCGTTTCCCACGAGAGCGGCTGGGACTACACCGCCACCAACGCCTCCTCCGGCGCCTACGGCCTGGTCCAGGCCCTGCCGGGCTCGAAGATGGCCTCCGCCGGCGCGGACTGGAAGACCAACCCCGCCACCCAGATCAAGTGGGGCCTGGACTATATGAACGAGCGCTACGGCTCCCCGGTCGGCGCCTGGAACTTCTGGCAGAACAACCACTGGTACTAAGCCACCAGCGGACAGCAGACACACGAAAGACGCTCGGCCGGCACCTCCCGGCCGAGCGTCTTTGCGCATGCGGCCGCGCTGCTGCCGGCAAGGCGGCTTGTGCGGTAGCTGGATGTCACAGCCCGAGGGCGATGGCGGTTCGGGTCAGCTCAGCGGTGCTGTGAATGTTCAGCTTCGCCCGGATGCGGCGGAGGTAGGCGTCGACGGTGTGCTTGGAGAGGCCCATGTGGCGGGCGGTCTGCAGGTAGGTGCGGCCGGCGGCGATGTGGCGCAGTGCTTCCTGCTCACGCGGGGCCAGTGCGACGGCGGGGGTCTGGGTGTGCGGCATGGTGAGGGTGAGGCTCATGGGATTTCCTCCGCCGGTTTCGGCTCGGTCGTCGCTGCTCGCACCCTCGGAAGCAGTTGGACGTAATGTCCGGTTTGTCTCTTATTAAGAGACTGGCTGAGGCGCTTCACGAGAGTGTCCGCCGACTGTCACAGGCGTGTGACAAGGCCCTCCGCCCATGGCGCCGGGCCTCGGCGGGCTCGGATGAAGCACAGGAACGTCGTGATGCCGCTCCGCTCGCGCGGTGAGTCGATCCCGTTCCCTGCCTCGCCGGCACCGGCCCGGCAGGAGACCGTCTGGGCCATCTATGCCCCCATCCCGATCACCTCGAGGGGATGGGGAACCCGGGAAGCATCCGAGGTGCCTGGCGTGCCAGATGTGCAGCGCCCGCCTGCGGCTACAACCGCAGGGGAGGCTACGGCCGAACCCGGCCCGCCTCCGGTGCCCGCCGCGTCGTTCCGGCGACCTGCCAGGTGTCCGCCCCCTGGCGGCCGCGCCTGCAGGCTCAACGCGCTCGGAGCCCGCTACACCGCCCGACTGCTGCTTGCGGCAGGGGGGCACGGCGACGCTGCTGCCGCTCGGCAGTAGCAGATCGCTAGCGCACCGGCACGAACAGCCACCCCGCCCAGCGGTTCGGACCGGGCCCGTACGGTTCACCTCTCGCAGGGCGCCAACCACGGTTACCAGCGTCAGCCCAAGACTCCCATCCAGGTCCGCCGGGACTGCTCCTCCGGACTCGATGCCACTGGCAAGATCCTTGCGATCCTCCGCCATGGGCAGCGAGGCGGAATGGCCCACCTCACGCGAGGAAGCCCTGTTGCGGAATCTCTCACTCAGCTAGCGTCATTTGCCCGATAGGTGTCGTCCCCATGCCGGGTACGACCGCCCGGCCCTCGAACCGGAATGCCATGTTGAGCCAGCGAACCGTCCCCACCGTGCTCGCCTCCCTCCTTACGCTCGCGCTGGCCGGCTGCTCCACCGTTGCCGACGCCGCGAGCGGTGAAGCCCGGCCCACCGCCGCCTCCGCCGTGCCGTCGTCGGCGGACGTGGCGAGCCTCCCGACCGCCCCGACCCCCACCGTGGCTGCTTCGACGGCCTCGCCGTCCGCCGTCGCGACCTCGTCGCCGGAGTCGCCGGAGTCGCCGAGCAGCGCGCGCACCCAGCCGGCCACGCTCGCCATCCCACGGATCGGCCTGGAAGGCCTGTCCCTGGTTCCGTACGAGGGGACCACCGACGACCGGCCCGGCACCCGTGTCCAGGACCAGGGACTCGCCGCCAGCCCGTACGGAGCGAGGGGCGGCGTGGGCCCCGGCCAGATCGGCAACTACCTGATCACGGCGCACCGGCTCTCAGCCGGTGGGCCGCTGCGCGACCTGCCGTCCCTGGGCGTAGGCGACTCCGTATTCGTCACGGAGGGCGGCGCCGTGTACGAGTACCGGATCACCGGGACTCGGAAGACCTCCTTCCGCTCGGAGCGCTCCCTGACCGAGCAGCGGGCCGCGGTCCCTGGCGAGCCGGGCGTGAAGCCCACCAAGGCGATGATCACGATCTCCACCTGCGCGACCCCGGAGGACAACGCAGCCGGGAACTTCTGGCGCGACGACCGGGGCAACCCGGAGCACCGCATCGACAAGATCGGCGTCCTGGCCTCCACGAAGCCGGCGGCCGGCGCGTAGGGACCTCATGGCGCCGCGGCCGCGAGGAAACCGCGACGTCCATGAAGTGGCGCCGTACGCCCCAGACCCACCGGCCCTGTGACACGAGGCGACCGGCTCCTCACCCATATCCCAGCAGTCGCCAGACGGCGAGTCAGGGCGGCGGCCACGGCCAGGCCTCAGCTCTGCAGCTCGGTACGGGATCTTGAGACCACGAGCAGCCCCATGGCAGGCTCGTACCGCATGATCGACGAATTCGCGAAGGACAACCTGCACGGAAGACTGCGGCGGGACCGCAAGGCGCTGCTCTGGAAACTCGACGGCTTGTCCGAATACGACGCCCGCCGACCTCTGACAGCGACCGGTACCAACCTCCTCGGCCTGGTCAAACACGTGGCCACCGTCGAGGCCAGGTACTTCGGCGAGGTCTTCGACCGCCCTTCCCCGGAACCGCTGCCCCGGTGGCAGGACTCCAACGGCAGCGATCTGTGGGCGACCGAGGACGAGACCCGCGATCAGATCATCGGGTTCTACCGGCGCACGTGGGAACACTCGGACGCGACGATCAACGAGCTTCCCCTCGACGCCCCCGGCCACGTGCCGTGGTGGCCGGAGCCTCATGCAGACACCAACCTGTTCGCCGTCATGGTCCATGTCCTCGGCGAGTCCATCCGGCATGCCGGGCATGCCGATATCCTGCGCGAGGGCCTCGACGGCCGGACCGGGTTGCGTGCCGAACTCGAGAAGCAGATCGACGAGGAAGCCCGTGCAGCCCACTGCGCGAAGATCGAGCAGGCCGCCAAGTCGGCCGCCCCAATCAAGCCTTACTAGAGCGGTTGAAGGGCAGCAAGCTGCACGTGCTGTCCGATACCCAAGGCATCCCGCTCGCCGTTGCCGTGTCCTGCGCGAACATGCACGGAAGCCTCACCCTCAAGCCGCCCATCCGCGGCATACCCGCCGTCCGGTCCCGCCGGGGACCACGGCGGCGCCGCCCCGTCAAACTCCGCGCGGACAGAGCAGTTCCGGCAATCCCTGGGATCCGTTCCCTAATACTCCAGCTGTAGATCGTGATCAGATCGGGTGGTGGTCGCAGGTCACGGCGTGGACCCTGCCTGCCGACAGGAAGCATTCGAGCCCCCGATGAGCGGCATTGTCAGTGCGGTGCGCTTCACTGTCCGCCATGGAGCTCACGCAAGCGGCCGTCAACGACCTACTGGCCCGGCTCGGCCCGGGGGACAGCTATATGTACCTGCCCGGCGATCTGGACCCGCAGGACCTGATCGACCTACTCGCAGGCATGTATGGCGCCCCGCGCACCCTCGTCCTCGACGGCTTCACCGATCCGACGGTCGACGATTCCAGGGGCGCGGCTCTCCTCGTCCCCTTCGAGGACCGCGCCGTGACGCTACGGGCGTGGGCGTACGGGGATCAGTGGGTCGGCGCGGGGACGGCGCGGGATGCCGAAGGGACCCAGCGGTCGGTGCTGGTAATCGCTGGCAGAGAAGTGCCCGAACCCTTGGGTGTCGCTCCGGACGAGGACGAGGACGAGGGCGAGGGCGAGGACATCGACTGGATGGAGCGGCTCAGACTGCTCACCGGCTGGACACAGTCCGACCAGCGGCCGGACGTGGACTGGGCGGAGATGGAGTCCCGGCTGGGCACCGCGCTGCCGAGCGACTACAAGCGCATGGTCGAGACGTTCGGCAAGGGCGCCTTCGACGGATTCCTGGACCTGAACCAGGAGCCGTGGACGGATCTCAGGGAGGACGACCTGCTCATTTGGGCAGGCACGGAGCACGAGAACCTGTATTGCTGGAGGGTCGACGGCGACGACCCGGACCGCTGGCCTGTCGTGGTCCGGTCCTTCGACGGTGAGGACGTCCCCTTCGACTGCCAAGCCGCTGAGTTCGTCTGCCGCATCCTCATCGACCCGCACCACCCGTTCACGATGGCCCGCTTTTTCGACACTCACTGGTTCATGAACTACGGGTAGAGCGGCTGACCGAACCCTGCCGCCGACGGCATCCACAGCGCGGTTGGCGGTGCCTTCGGGGAAACAGGGACCTGCCGCGCAAGAACTGCTGGTCGATCGCCGAGTGGGCCGGGGAAGCGACTCCGCACGGCATGCAGCATCTGCTGCGCGGCCACCTGGACGCCGAAGTGGTACATGACAACGTCCGTGATGACGTAGTGGATCAGCTGCACGATGACCAGGCAGCCTCGTAGTCGACGAGACCGGCGACCTGAAGAAGGGCGAAGGGAACCCACACCGTCGGTGCCAGGACACCGGCACTGCTGATGAGGATCTGTGAAATCGGTTCTGACCGCTCTTCCGTGATGGCTGCTCCGGAAGGACGGGCCGCAGCCAGGCCGGGCAGCCGTCGAGTGAACGCCGATCGGGCCGGGCTTTCTGAGCGGGGCGGATCAACAACCGAGTGCGACCGAGGCGAGGCCGTCAGGCAGTCGGCGCACCGCAGCCGCCACCGCCTCGGACGCCGTGGCGAATTGCGCCAGACCCTCGCCGGCGACGGTCATGGCGACCGAGTACCGGTCGGCGTCACGGGTGACCAGGCGCGGTCCCACGACGGAGAGACGAGGGCGTGTCGTGGTCGAGAAACTCAGCACACCGTGGCTGGTCAGCGGGAAGAGCGCCCGGAGTGCCGGTTCGGCATGGGCCGCCTCGACAAGGGCCTGGTACGCAGGCCGCCAGGGGTACTCCAGCTCGCTCGCCTCTGTGCGCAGGTACTGCCACTCGCTTCGCGTTAGACGTGCGGGGTCAAGGTCGGGCACCTCGAAGCGGCCGGTCAGATGCACGAACGGGGCGGCTCGACGGATATCGCTCAACCCTGCGCCGTCGTGCCAGGCCCGCGCGGCCTTGGCGACCTCTGCCAGATCGTCCGTAGTGCCGTCGATGAGTGCCATGCTCGCGAACGAGTCGGAACCACGGATCGACCACCGTCGTTCGTGGTGTAGTGCTCTGACCTGCAGAGAACGGCGGTGCGGCAGCGTGCAGCCGACCTTGGCAGCCCGGAGCAGACCGAGCTCCGGGCCCGTCATCGGGACGCAGTCGAGACGACCTTCTGCCACGGCCCTGAGTGCCGCGCTGAGGCTGCCATGCGCTGCAACGTCGGGATACAGGACGGCTGGATCGGGGGGTGTGGCCACAGGGCCCGATTGTGCCTGACCCGCGAATCGAGAAACGCGCCGGTGCAGCACCGTCCGAAGTAGCGGAGACCGAGCTTGACGACTCGTGACAACGCCCCAGCCGATAACGGCGCGGAGCACGTCGTCCTCCTACAGCCGCAGTCATCCGAGGAAGCGCGGTCAGCACTGTGAAATCGGTCAGTGCTGCTCTTCGCTCCTCCCCGCTCGATTACTGGAGGCAATGATCGCCGGGGTCGCCCGTGCCTTGTCGGGTGCTGGTGCCGGCCCTCGTCCGGAATCAGCCTCATGAAAACATCCAGCGATGACTGAACCGAGCAGCGACGACGGCCGCACTTTCCGGCGCGAGACCGAGCGGGTCGTCAACGAGATCGCCCAAGGGCTCCGCACGTTGGACGCTGGGGTGCGCTGGTTCTCCGACCTCACCCCGACATGCCAGCGGATGGTTCTTCAGGAAGTCGCTGGCTATGGGATGCAGGCGCACATGACAGCTGCGGACGGCCGTGCGGGGGTGGCGCGGTCCGGTGTGAAGCCCACGGCCAACCCCTCGGTCATGATCTGCATGGACCCGCCCCGCTACGGGTTCGCGGGCCTGCCCTCCACCGAACACGTCAAGGCGTTCCGCGTCCTCGTTTCCGTGTTCGCCGTTGCTGACAGTCGCCGCCGCGAGAGGCACTGCAAAGGCGCCTGCGGACATGCATGGCACAACCTGCCGACGGCGACCGAGCATCCATAGCATCGGTCGTTGCAGCTCGGGCTGGGCCGGTTATCGAGCGGCCCCTCCTGAGTGACATCCGTCCGCAGGTCCACGCGCTCCGGGTGGGGAAATCCAATGAGCCTCCACCCCGTGAGGACCGAAACCGCCCAGGTCGCGGTCTGCTTTGTCTACGCGGGACTGCGCGGGCACGCGGCGGTGGACCGGGAGTTGTACATCCCGCGCTCGTCGACCCGCGACCATGACCGCTGCCGGGTCGCGGGTCGGGGCGAGGGACACCCTCTTCGCGACCAAGCCGGAACTGGCCGCCCGCATGATCGGCCGGTTGCCGGACGCTGGGCACGGCGTGGGCTGGGTCGCCGGCGACGAGGCCTATGGCGGCAACCCGAAGCTGCGGTCAGCGCGGGAAGAACGCACGGTCGGCTACGTGCTCGCCATCGCCTGCTCAGCCGAAGTCGCAACCGGCGCGGGAAAGTTCCCGCGGATGCCCTAGCCGCGAAGGTGCCAAAGCGGGCCGGGCAGAAGCTGTCGGCAGGTGTCGGCGCCAAGGGTTACCGCTTCCAGGACTGGTATCGCCCTGGCCGAGCCCCGGCCCGGCAGTCTCCAGCTGCCGGGCCGCCGCAACCGCACCCCGCTGAACTCGCCTGCTACCGCAGCTTCTCGCCCACCCTCATGCCCCTGGCCACGCTGGCCCGCGTTGCTCGATCACGGTGGCGGGTGGAAGCGACCGTCCAATCCGGAAAGGGCTTAGCCGGATTGGACGAGCCCCAGGCCCGTCGCTTCACCTCATGGCGTGAAACGAGATCCAGCGACTGTTTACAACGCTGGTCGTCAGGCCGGTACACGACGTGGCCCACCAGCTCCACGGTCCGCCTGGCGGCGCATCACGTCCCAGCCCGGGCAAGCCATTACGGTCGACAAGCTGCGAATCAGAAATGAAGAACACGATCTACGGCTGGAGCACTGACGAGGCGTCCAGCGTGCGCAGGTCGCGGCGACGGGATCCCTACTTCTCCACGAGCGGTTCCAGGACCACGGAACCGGGCAGCGCCGCGGCCATGTCGTAGGCGTAGATCCCCGGCCGTACCCAGATGAACCAGTTGCCGGCGGCGACGATGGTGTGCCGGTAGGCCCGACGCCCTGTCGCAATCGAATCGCCGACCTCGTCCCGGCTGAACCGGGCCGTGCTCAGCACGGAGATCTCGTTCACCACGGTGGTTCCGCGGTGCTGCACCTCGCAGGTGGCGTTGGACCCGTGCGGGTAGTCGTTGCGCACGGTCACCTTGCAGTCGAAACCACCCTTCGCCAGAGCGGCGATCACGTCGTCGGCGGTTGCGTATTCGGGGCCGATCGGAACCTGGCTCGGCATCGGTGTCAACGGCTTGGGACCCCGGTCGCCGCCGACGAGGCCGCAGCCGCTCAGCGTCAGCAGGAGCCCGAGCAGCAGCGGGATGGACTTTCGTGTGCGCATCGGTCAGTTGCTCCTGGGCGGCCGAGGGGCCGGACCCGGACTCGGGGAAGGGGTGCCGGGTTCCGCGGGACCGGTTCCCGTTCCGGTGTGCGGGCCGCCGCCCTCATGGTAGATCGGGTCGACGGAGACGTGGTGTCCGGCCGGGGTCTGCGACTCGAGCTGGCGTACGGCGGTGGCCCGCTGCTCGTCCGTGAGGGCATACCAGGCCATCGCGTCGTCCAGGTGCGGTTCCACCTTGTCCCAGTTCTCGCCCCGGGTCCTGATGTCATTGGCCCGATTGCCCGACTCGTCACCGTACTGCTCGTTCAGCTCCCGAACGCCCGGGGTGTCGGCCGCGTACAGGGTGAAGAGCTGCTTGTCGGTCTTCGCCCCGTAGGGGTCCTCCTGTATGCCCTTGAGGTGGTAGGCGCTCATGCGGATGTTCTCGTCAGGGTTCTCCTCGATGTACTTGGTGAGCTGGGCGTCGTCGAGATCCCCGAGGAAGGTGCCGTCGCGGAGGGTGAACGCCTCAGGGTTTGTTTCATCACCTCTCGCGCGGTGTCCGGCTTCATATGGGTGATGCCGAGGGACTTGTCGGGCTTGAGGGACTGCTGCAACGTCCAGTTGAAGATCCGGCCCGCCTGGGCCAGGGGACCGTTCAGGCCGGGGCTGAAGTTCTGGTACCACTGCTGCTCCTGCCACAGGATCGCCAGCAGCAGCTTGCGGCTGATGCCCGTCTCGGCCGCGGCCCGGTTCAGTGCGGCGAACTGGGCAGGGGAGACGTTGATGGGGTGCAGGCCGTCGGTACCGCCCGCAAGAGCCAGGGCGACGGCGAGCGGGGACCCGGGAACCAAGGCCTCCTTGGCCAGCTTCGGATCGGAGATGGCGGTGAGGCCCTCGACCGTGCGGAGCGCGCGTGCCGCCTCCACATCGGCCTGCGTCGCCTTGCGCAGGGCCTCGACGATGATCCCCTGGGCGTGGTTGACCGGTTCGAGGTGCTCGGTACTGCCCTGCGGCACCATCACCGGGTGGGACAGCTGGACCCGGCCGCTGTCGTCGACCTTCAGGTCGCGGGTGCGGGCATAGTCCAGGGCGCTGTTCAGGTCCCGCTGTGCCGCCTCGATCGCCGCGGCCAGGTCGTCGTAGACCTTGGCCATCGCGCGCAGGGCCAGAGCGGAGGTCTCGTAGTCGTCGGCGTGCTTCACGAACCGTTCCGTGGCGGCGCGGCCGGCTTCGCCGACCCAGCACCGGCTGACCGTACGGGCCACGTCCTCGCGGGCGTAGGAGGCCAGGCCGTCGCACTGCTTGGCCACGGCCACCGCGTCGTCGGCCGCGGCACGCCACTTCTGCGGGTCGGCCTGCTTCAGCTCGGGTACGGAAACCATCAGGCGTCCTCCAGTACACCGCCGGCCGCGCGCAGGCCGTCGGCTATCGCCTGGTCCTCGGTGGTGATGGCGTTCGTGCCGGTGGTCAGGGCGTCCGCCGCGGCGTCGACCAGGTCCGCGAGCTCCCGCAGCCTGCGCTGCCAGGCGCCCACGCAGTCGTTGCTGGCCGCTCCGGCCACCCACCCGGCGTGGCTGCGGCCCACGGCCTCGGCGTCGTCGAGCGTGGACTTGCCCCGGGCCTCGGCGTTGACCGTACGGATGCCGGAGGCCTTGGAGTGCACGGGGCCGTTGATGAGGCCGAGGTCGGCTTGCCCCGGGGCGGGGGAGGGGGACGCGGAGGGACTCGGCTGCGGAGTCGGTGCGGGTAACGGCCCGGCGGAAGCGAGACGCATGGCTGCCTCGCCCTTCGCCTGCGTCCATTCTGCTTCGAATTCGAACGTCATTTGCCTAGCCTCGCACACCGCATTGTCCCTGATGCAACCTTTTCTGACGGAACATCAACCATGTGTGATGCGGGGTGGCATGGGCGCAGGCTTGGGCCGAGAGGTAGTCGCCGAGTACGAGCGGTGGCGCCTTTCGTGTGGCCTGGGCACGGCTCGGGTGAGCGGTACGCTCGCCGTTCGCCTGGTGCCGGGAAGAAGGACGTGATGGGTGTGACCCGACCGCAGGTGGGCGTGGCCGTGCTGACGATGGGCGACCGGATGCCCGAGCTGAGGGCCCTGCTGGCCTCGGTCGCCTAGCAGGACGAGCCCGCCGCCCGGGTCGTCGTCGTCGGCAATGGTTGCGTGCTGCCCGGTCTGCCGGAGGGCGTGACCAGAGTGGAGCTGGAGGCGAATCTGGGTGTGTCCGGCGGACGCAATGTTGCCTGGCGGCGGCTGCGGGAGTTCGGGGACGTCGACGTTCTGGTGGACCTGGATGACGACGGGCTGCTCGTCGATGCCGATGTCGTGCGACGTATCGCCGACCTTTACAAGGCTCAAGCGCGGCTCGGAATCGTCAGCTTCCGGATCGCCGACGAGACGGGGGAGACCCAGCGCCGCCACATTCCGCGCCTGCGGGCCAAGGACCCGATGCGGCGCGGGCTCGTCACGACGTTCCTCGGCGGCGGTCACGCCCTGTCGATGCCGATGCTGGAGGAGACGGGCGGCTGGCCGGACGCGTTCTTCTTCACTCACGAGGAGACCGACCTCGCCTGGCGGGCGACCGACGTCGGCTGGGACGTCCTCTACGAGCCTCAACTCGTGCTCCAGCACCCCCGGACCTCTCCCGCGCGGCACGCCGGCTACTACCGGATGACCGCCCGCAATCGCGTCTGGCTCGCGTCACCTTCCTGCCCCCCTCGTCCCCGCTACCTCGGCGTGTGGATAGTGCTCACCACGGCCCGGACACGGTCGACGGCCGGACTGCGGGCCTGGTTCGGCGGGTTCGCCGAAGGGGTGCGGACCAGCGGCGGACCGCGCAAGCCCATGCGGTGGCGCACCGTCGTACGGATGGCATGGCTGGGCCGGCCGCCGGTCATCTAGGCCCGTCTCACCCTGCGTCTCGGTCTGCGCCGGCCAGCCAACCAGGTCGGCCACGCCGCGGAACCAGGTCGCAACCCCGGCGTGCCCACGGGCACGACGAGGGCACACACGACAGCGCCGGTCCGACGCGCCCCCGGCTCCGGAAAGCTCGCCGGCTTCCATCCCGCCATCGCCCTGCACCTGGCGCTGCACGACCCGGCTCGGGTTCTCCGGAGGTCGAGGCCAAGCGACGCGTGCTCGCCCGCCACCATGTGCTCAGTCCCGCCACCGGTGACCCGGAGCTACCGTGGGACGACCGCGACGACTGCCGTACGCGGCGGCCGGTGGGAGTCTGTAGGCATGGGGACGGCATCTGACGAGAAAAGTGCCCGGGAGGCTCTGGCAGGGATCCGTGGGCTGGCGACGACCGCCACCGAGAACCCGGAGCTCTGGGCGTTCCTGCAGTCACGTCACCGCGGCGAGATCCTTTCCGGCACCGTCGCGGCGATCGAGCGGTTCGGGGTGTTCGTTTCACTGGATGACGGCCCCGATCACCCGGTCTTCCCCGGCGTCGGATTCATCTCCATTCCCGAACTGACGTGGCGCCGCGTGGATGCGGCCTCGGACGTCGTCCACGTCGGTCAACGCGTCTCGTGCGAGTTCCTGCACTTCGACGACTGGAATGTCGAGGCCCGGCTCTCCCTGAGAGCGCTGCAGCCGGACCCGTTCGTGACGTTCGCCGAACGTACTGCGGTGGGCCGGAGCTTGAGGGGCCAGGTGACCAAACTGGTGCCGTTCGGCGCCTTCGTCCGGGTCGCAGACGGCGTCGAGGGGCTGGTTCACCTTCGGGACCTCGCCCGGACACCCGACGAGACCCCGGAGGACGTCGTGCAGGTCGGGGATGAGGTCACGGTCGTCGTCAGCGGAATCGACCAGGCAGGGCGCCGGCTGACGCTCTCGCGGCGGGTGACCACGGCTGACCTGCCGTGACCCGGTCCCTGTGCGTCCGGTGGTCTTGGAGGGCGAACCAGCGCAGGCACCACGCTCGGGAGGGGAGTCTGGAGGCTCGGCCGGATCGGAGTCACGGGTAACGCGGAAGACGTCGAGACGTGGACTGCCAGACAACGGTGGGTGCTTCATGTCTGGCGCAGGGGTGCGTACGCCTCCGCGGCGAGGCCGAAGGTCCAGGCCACGCCCTGCTTGGCGGTGCGGGTTTCCGGCGGGACGCGGAGCCAGTACGTGCGACTGGTGCCGTCCGGTTCCGGGGTGGAGTTGACGACCTCCACCATGACCACGTCCTCGTCGTCGGGCAGGGGTATGCGCCACAGCACACCCGTCTCGTCCCGGTGCACCGGCTCGGCCGCAGACTCGCTCAGGTAGCGGTCGTAGCCGTAGTGCTCCAGCATCACCCGCCGCAGCTCGGCGTTCTCCTCGTCCCGGATCCGTTCCGGCGTCAGCGTGGACAACCCGTTGAGGAACTCGGCCGGTACGGGCATGCCGCGCCACGCGTGCAGTGCGAAGCCGTCCCGGAAGGCGAGGGCCGGACCGTCGCCGCGGTCCAGTCGGCCCGCCTCGTCCCGGTGCAGCTCCACCGGCCGCTCGCACACCACGGCCAGCCGCTCGTACGGCCACCACCACCCCGCCGAACGGGCTACCTCGGCGAGTCCGTGCAGCGGTGACCCCGCCTCGGTGTCGAACGCGCTCAGCCAGGCCGCGTCGTGCTGGCCGAGCACCGCGTCGAGGAGCAACAGCCGTACCTCCGCCTCCTCGGCGCGGTCCTCCGCCAAGTCCACCAACCCGGCTCGGATGCGGTCCGTCAGCCGCTCCGTGTTCGTCCACAGGCGGCCGCCCGTGGCGTTCCATCTCCGCCCCCAGCCCTGCGGGCCGAGCCGGCCTTGCAGCCGGTCCCGCTCGGCCGCCCAGGGGGCGGTGCGCACAGCCTCCCGTACGCTGCGGCCGCGCGCCTGCACGCCCCAGGGGCCTTCGGCGTCGACGAGCAGTCGCAGCGCCGCCCGGGGCGAATCCGCCCAGACGATCAGTTCCGGTTCCGGCAGCCCCGCCGTGCGGTAGGCCAGGCGTACGCCCGCCTCCGCCTCGGGGCGGTTCGCCGGCGCGGTGGCCGCCGCGGCCGCCCGCCACACGTCGATGCTGTTCTCGTTCTCGTTCATTCCTGTTCTCCCCCTCGATCCGGCGACGGCTCGTTCTTCGTTGCCCTCAGTCCGCCACGAGCCGTACCGATCCCGGCACGTACTCCCGCTGGCGCACCACCCGGTACCAGCCTTTGGGCAGCGGTATCGCGGCGTGTTCCTCGTGCACCACGCGCCCCCCGTCCGGAAGGTGCAGCAGCAACGGACCGAACGTGCCCGGCTCCCGCAGCAGCCGGCCCGGCCCGAGGACGGCGTGCGCGTGCCCGGTCACCTCGCCCAGCGCCAGCACCATCCGGCCCCGCCCGTCGCGCGGTTCCCCCGGCGCGTCCTCCACCCGCGGCGGCAGCTCCGATTCGTCGATCGGCGCGATGAGCACATCCCCTTGCCGGTACACCTGTGTCCCCCTCCCGACGCGCCGCCCGGTGCGCCACGTCTCCACCGACGATAGGGAGGGGGTCTGACAACGGCCGTTCGACCGCCCTGCCTCGGGCGTTGTCAGTGGCGCTTGCTACAACTTGCAGCACATCGACACGGACGTGACAGGCGAGGAACGGCGGGGACCCATGAGCTATGCGAGCCACCTGAAGGAGTCGTACGGGCTGCCCGTCTTCAACTTCCCCGGCCCGGAGGAGCAGGCGAAGACCTCCCTGCCCGAGCCGGACGCCGTCGCGTGGCGGGTTTCCTCCGACACCTACGACGCGGACGAGACCTGGACCGCGGCCTTCCAGCGGTTCGCCGCCGCCGTGGACACCACCCGGGTCCGCGCGATCGTGGTCGGGCCCTGGGAGGACGCCTACGACAGCGGCCCCCAGGAGATCATCGAGGCGCTCCTGGCCACGCGCACTCGGCTACCGGCCCTGCGCGCCCTGTTCCTCGGCGACATGGAGTCCGAGGAGTGCGAGATCTCCTGGATCAACCAGGGGGATGTCGGCCCCCTCCTCGAGGGCTTCCCGGAGCTGGAGGAGTTCGGCGTCCGCGGCGGCACCGACCTCGTCATCCCGCCCTTCACCCACCAGCGGCTGAGGTCCCTCACCGTGGAGACGGGCGGCATGCCCGCCGCGGCCGTCCGGAACGTGGCCGCCAGCGCGCTGCCCGCGCTGGAACACCTCGACCTCTGGCTTGGCACGGCCGAGTACGGCGGGGACTGCGAGCTCACCGACGTGGAGCCCATCCTCGGCGGGGACCGACTGCCCAACCTGCGTCACCTGGCCCTGCGGAACTCCGACATACAGGACGAGATCGCCGCCGCGGCGGCCGCAGCGCCCGTTGTGGCCCGCCTGAAGACCCTCGACCTGTCCATGGGCGTCCTCACGGACCAGGGCGGCACCGCACTGCTCGGCGGCCAGCCGCTCACCCACCTCAAGAAGCTCGACCTCCACCACAACTACCTGACCGAGCCGCTGAAGCAGCGCTTCCGGGACGTCCTCGAGCCGGCCGGGGTCGCCCTCGACCTGCACCGCGGGCACGCCGAGGAGGACGACTGGGACGGCCGCACCTGGCGCTTCGTCGCGGTCGGCGAGTAGCGCGGCGGCCATGACGGACAACCCACCGCCGCAGCGGGGCCCGGCGCGATGGGCGGTCGTCGGCAACCCGGAGAACCGCCGCGTCGGCCTGTTCACCCAGGCCGTCCGCGAAGCCGGGCTGCCCGAACCGCGCGTCGTGCCCTGGACGGACGTGCTGCACGCGGGAGGCGCCGAGTTCGCCGCCGACGAGTTCGTACGGCTGGATTCGCCGGGGGAGAACGCCGAGGCCGACCGGGTCCTGCGCGGTCTGGACGACCCCACCCGGGTCGAAGGCGGCGCCCGTTGGTACGCGCGGTTCACCGGGGCCGTCCGCACCCTCACCGGCGGCATTCGCGTGGACGACCCCGACGAGCTGGCTGTCCTCTTCGACAAACGGCTGTGCCACCGCGCCCTCCAGCTCGCCGGCGTGCCCGTCCCGCACTCGCCCACCTCCGGCGGCGGCACCCCGGTGCGCGGCTGGGACGACGTACGGGCCCTCATGGACGCGCACGGCATGCCGCGCGCGTTCGTGAAGCCGGCCCACGGGTCCTCCGCGTCCGGCGTGGTCGCCGTCGAGGCCGCCGGGCGGGGCCGGATCCGGGCCACCACGTCCGTGGAGACGGCCGACGACGGACACCTGCACAACTCCCTGCGGCTGCGCCGCCTGACGAGCGAGCGGGAGGTGGCCGCCCTGGTCGACGCCCTGGCCCCGGACGGACTGCACCTGGAGCGCTGGTGGCCCAAGGCCTCGCTCGACGGCAGGACGGCCGACCTGCGCGTGGTCGTGGTGGCCGGCCGGGCCACCCACGCGGTGGTCCGCACCAGCCGCTCGCCCATGACCAACCTGCACCTCGGCGGACGGCGCGGCGACCTGACGGCCGCCACCCTGGCCGCGGGCCCGCACTGGGCCGAGGCCCTGCGGATCTGCGAACGCGCCGCGGCCTGCTTCCCCGGCACCCTGTGCGTCGGTGTGGACCTGCTCCCCGCCGTCGGCTGGCGGCGGTTCGCCGTCGCCGAGGTCAACGCCTTCGGGGATCTGCTGCCCGGCCTCACCGGCCTGCCCGGCAGCGGCGCCGAGGGCCTCGACACCTATGCCGCCCAGGTGGCCGCCGCCCCCGCGTACGTCCAGCACCACCACACGAGGAACCACTGTGCACCCGCCTGAGACCGACCGGCCGCTGCCCGAGCACGACACGACGCCCCGGGACGAGGCAACGCGCCGGCCCGAGGCGACGCGCCGGGACGGCACGACGCCGCCCGCACCCGAACGTGCGCCGCTCCCGGACATGAACGAGGTCGTCGGTCGCGACGACCTGCTCCTCCTCACCCTGGACACCCTCCGGTACGACGTCGCCGTCGAGCTGGCCGCCGCCGGCCGCATCCCGAACCTGGCCCGTCACCTCCCGGGCGGTGTCTGGGAGCGGCGGCACGCCCCCGGCAGCTTCACCTACGCCTCCCACCAGGCGATGTTCGCCGGGTTCCTGCCCACGCCGGCCGCGCCCGGCCCGCACCCGCGGCTGTTCGCCGCGCGCTTCGCGGGCAGCGAGTCCACCGCCGGCCGGACCTTCGTCTTCGACACCCCGGACCTGGTGTCCGGCCTGGCCGCGGCCGGGTACCGGACCGTGTGCATCGGCGGTGTCGGCTTCTTCAACAAACAGGGGGCACTGGGGGACGTGCTCCCGGGCATGTTCCAGGACAGCCACTGGGAACCGGAATTCGGCGTGGCGTCCCCCACCTCCTTCGAGGCGCAGGTCGAGCGGGCCGAGCAGATCCTCGCCGACCTGCCGGCGGACCGGCGGCTGTTCCTCTTCCTCAATGCCTCCGCCCTCCACCAGCCCAACTGGTTCCATGCGCCCGGGGCCACCCGCGAGGCCGGGGACACCCGCGCCACCCACGCCGCCGCCCTGGAGTACATCGACCGGCACATCGGGCGCCTCTTCCGCGCGATGAGCTCCCGCCGCCGCTGCTTCGCCATCGTGTGCTCCGATCACGGCACCACCTACGGCGACGACGGCTACACCGGCCACCGCCTCGCCCACGAGGCCGTGTGGACCGTGCCGTACGCCCACTTCTTCCTGGAGCCGTCCGCATGACCGCCCCCGCGACCACTCTCCCCGCACCCGCCGCCCTCACCCGGGTGCGGCCGTACCAGAGCTACGTGTACGCCTACCCGCACAAGACGGCGTACCGCCCGCTGCCCGGCCGCCCGGCGCTGGGCGACCTGTGGCGCGGCGAACGCAAGGACGCCCTCTCGCTCTACCTCCACATACCGTTCTGCGAGGTCCGCTGCGGGTTCTGCAACCTCTTCACCCGGATCGGCGCCCCCGAGGACCTGACCGGCCGCTACCTCGACGCCCTCGACCGCCAGGCCGCGGCCGTCCGCGAGGCCCTCGGTGACGACGGGCCGGTGCGCTTCGCGAACGCCGCCTTCGGGGGTGGCACCCCGACCTTCCTGACGGCGGACGAGCTGGACCGGCTCTGCGACATCGCCGAACGGCGCATGGGCGCAGACCTCCGGGCGGTCCCCCTCTCCGTCGAGGCCTCGCCCGCCACCGCGACCGCCGACCGCCTCGCCGTCCTCGCCGAGCGCGGCGCCACCCGCCTCAGCCTCGGCGTGCAGAGCTTCGTGGACGAGGAGGCACGCGCCGCGGTCCGCCCCCAGCGCCGCGCCGACGTGGACGCCGCGCTCGGCCGGATCCGGGACGCCGGCATCCCCGTCCTCAACATCGACCTCATCTACGGCATAGACGGCCAGACCGCCGCCACCTGGCGCGCCTCCCTGGACGCCGCCCTCGCATGGCAGCCCGAAGAGTTGTACCTCTACCCCCTCTACGTCCGCCCGCTCACCGGCCTCGCCCGACGCACCGCGCACACCGACCACGAGTGGGACGAACAGCGCCTGAACCTCTACCGGCAGGGCCGCGACCACCTCCTCGCACAGGGCTACGAGCAGGTGTCGATGCGGATGTTCCGTCGCGCGGGCGCCGCTGCACAGGGACCTGACGACCACGCCTGCCAGACCGACGGCATGATCGGCCTCGGCTGCGGCGCACGCTCGTACACCTCCTCCCTCCACTACTCCTTCGACTACGCGGTCGACATGGGCGAGATCCGCGCGATCATCGACGACTACACGGCCACCGAGGATTTCGGCCGCGCCGTGCACGGTCGGTACGTCGACGGTGGTGAGGCGCGCCGTCGCCACCTCCTGCAGTCCCTGCTCCAGGCCCAGGGCATGCCGGTCGCCGACTACCGCGCCCGGTTCGGCACCGACCCGTTCGAGGACTTCCCCGCCGAGCTCAACTCCTTCGCCGCCCGCGGCTGGCTCGAGGACGACAACGCAGAAACGTTGCTGCGCCTCACCCCCGAAGGGCTCGCCCACTCCGACGCCCTCGGTCCCGAGCTGTTCTCACCCGCCGTACGAGCGGCCATGACCGCCTACGAACCCAAGTAGGCGCCCGTGGACCACCACCAGCCGCCCCCGGGCCCCCTCCGGAACCCCAGCGGGCACCTGACCGTCCTCTACCGCGGCCCGCTCGCCTCCTGCGATTACGCGTGCCCGTACTGCCCGTTCGCCAAGCGGCGCGACACCCCGGAGCAGCTGCGGGCGGACCGGGCGGCCCTCGAACGCTTCACGGGCTGGGCGGCCGCCCACACCGAAGGCCGGCTCTCCGTCCTCTTCACCCCCTGGGGCGAGGGACTGGTCCGCTCCTGGTACCGGCGGGCCCTGGTCGACCTCTCGCACCGGCCGCACGTCGAACGCGTCGCCATCCAGACCAACCTCAGTTGCCGCACCGACTGGCTCGCGGACGCGGATCCCGCCACCGTGGCCCTGTGGTGTACCTACCACCCCGGCGAGACACCGTACGAACGCTTCCTGGGGAAGGTGCGCGACCTCGCCGACCGTGGCATCCGGCACAGCGTCGGCATCGTCGGTCTGCCCGGGAACCTGGAGCACGCCCGCCGGCTGCGCGCCGCCCTGCCCGGCCACGTCTACCTCTGGGCCAACGCGGCCGAGGGGCATGCCTACACCGACGAGGAAGCCGCGGCCTGGACCGCCCTGGACCCGCTCTTCCCGTACAGCCGCCACCCGCACCGCTCGGCCGGCCTGCCGTGCCGGACGGGCGAGTCGGTCATCTCGGTGGACGGCGGGGGCACGGTCCGCCGCTGTCACTTCGTCCGTACGGAGCTGGGCAACCTCTACGACGGCTCCTACCGGGCGGCCCTCGCGCCGCGCCCCTGCCCGCTGGCCGTCTGCGACTGCCACATCGGGTACGTCCACCTGGAAACGCTGCCGCTGTACGACGTGTTCGCGGGCGGCGTCCTGGAACGCGTCCCGGCCGCCGGTCCGGCCGGCGCGCTCCTTCCCGTCGTCCGCTGACGGCGGCGCCGGGCCCACGCGCGCGGGTGTTGCTACGCCGTGGTGTTGCTACGCCGCCGGGTTCCGGCGGCGGGGCGCGGCGTCGAGGAGGGCCCAGACGCGGCGGCCGTCGTCGGCGAGGTCGTCGCCGCAGCTCTCCACGGTGGCCAGGGCCTGGAGCTCGGCGAAGACGTTGCCCTCCGGGAGGGACCCGGCCTGGTGGCTGAGCGCGACCACGAGGATCTTGTCCGCCTGGTCCCCGAGGTGCACGCTCACGCGGCGTCCGCCGTCCCGCACGGCCGCGTCGACCAGCAGCCGCACGGCGGCCCGCAGATCGGGCTCGTCCAGTCCCGGGTATCCCCAACCGCGCACCGCTGTCAGGGCCTGGTCGGCAGCCTTCTTCGCGGCCCACTGATCCGCCCGATAGGTCAGGGCCGCGGTCTGCCGGTTCCGGATCTGCATCCGCGGCCGGGGCAGGCTCAGCTGCGTCGCAGGCTTCGTGGCCGGCTGCGGCCTGGGAGCTTCCACCGGCTTCTTCTGCGGGGGCGGCGACTTCGGCGGATATGACGGCGGAACCTTGGGCCCCTTGGCCTCTGGAGCGGTCAACTCGTCCTCCCGACAGCGCAGATGCGCGTAGCTCTGTCCCATCTTGGCAGTGCCCGCGGAGGTCAGGGGACGAAACCAGTCCTTCGAGAGGGTTCCCCGGCTGCGGGTTCACATGACGCCTCGTACACGACCTCTCTCCGCCGGGCCGCGAAAAATCGGCTTCGCCGGCCTCATCCGGCCCGGGCATGATTCCCACCGTGCAGCAAAACGAGGACCGTCGAGAGCGAACGCGGTACACGCTGACCAATACGGAGCACGGCCACGATTGGGGCTCCTGTGCCGAAGTCGAGGGGCTGTTCGGGGAACCCTGGCGTGAAACGTACGAACTCTTCGGCTGGGTTCCGGAAGGCACCGAAGTGCGCGGCTGGGTCGGCCGCAGGGTGTGTTTGGTCCCGGAGAACGGGATGCTCGACGCCTGGCTTCTCGAAGATGCCGAGAGCCTCGGTCCGCACCCCGGAACCGACAGCCTGGTCCTCACCGGTCTCGACGACTACGAGGGTCCACCCGAGGGTTACCGGGGCCCCGTCCGGTTGCACGACGGCCGGCGATGGCTGGGCTCCTGCCGCGAATTCGCCCGCATCCTGCCGCCCGCGCGAGTGGATCCCCCGCTCGTCCTGCGAGGGCTCGCCCCAGCCGATGAGCTGCGACGGGCGCTGATGACGGCCACCCGGCGGCCGCTGGACCTGGGGGAAGCCTCCTTGAACATACGGGACGACAAGGGCGAGCCGTTCGCCGAACTGCCGCTGTGGGTCACCATCACCGCCTGGCACCCGTCCCCCCGCGGCGCTGGTCTGATCGACTTGGAACTGGAAGGAAAGCTTTCCTCACCCGCTCCGGCGCACGCCCAGCCGGTGTGGGAGCGATGGCTCACCGGACCGCCGCGGACGCCAGGCGGCTGGGTCGACCTCGACACCCGGCAGCGCTGGGCCTGGCTGGACCACGTCCGGGAACGGGCCTGCCTGCGCACGCTCCACGACCGCCCCTCGGGCCACGCGTACGAGCTCGACGGCCGACACATGACGGACGTCCCGGGTCTCTACCTCGCACTCGGCGAGGCGGTCAACGGGCCGGGCGGCTATTTCGGGGGCTGTCTGGACGCCCTGGTGGACTGCCTGCGCGGCGACTTCGGCTACACCGCCCCCTCAACCCTGCTCTGGCGGGACCCCGCAACCGCGCACGAGCACCTGTCCCACGTTCTGACGCCGGACGGCGAGTCGTACGACCTGGTCGCCACGGCGCTCGACATCCTGGGCGAGGGCGGGATGCGCGTCACCTTCCGATGAGCGGGCTTTCGCCCCGGCGTCGCGACGGTGCTCGATGCGCCGGTCACCGTGCCCCGGGCATCCGCATCCCCCTGGCCAGGGCGGCCCCCGCCGCCGCATCGGTGCCCAGGAAGTCGAGGACCTCGGCGGCCCGGTCCGGCTGGGTGGAGGCGGTCAGTACGCCGCCGCTGAAGGTGGAGCTGATCGCGGTCCCGCCCGGGAGCGGGCCGACCACGACGACGCCCGGCAGGTCCATCAGCTCGCTGTGCTGCTGGAAGGCGAGGTCGGCCCCTCCGGACGAAAGCAGGCTGCCGGCAGGTACACCCGGCGGTGCCTGGACGAGCCGGTCCGTGAGGGCGGCGGCAAGTCCCAGCCGGTTGATCAGGCCGACGAGTGCCGTTCCGCTGGGGCCCGTGGAGTAGGCGATCCTCCGTGCGGACAGAAGGGCCACGCGCAGGTCGGACTCCGAGTCGAGTACGGGAGCGGGCGTTCCCAGCGGGACGGCGGCGACGACCTGTGAGACCCACAGCGGGCGCGCCGTACCCGGTACGAGGTGGCCCGCGTTCTCCAGCTCGGCCAGGGCGCCGTCGGCGAGCACGAGCAGGTCGGCCTCAGCGCCCTCGCGCACCCGCCGTGCGATCGCGACCCCGCCGGCCGATTCGAACCGCACCGGGATCCCGTGAGCGCGCCGGAGGAGATCGGAGAGCTCGGCGAGCACCGGCCGCGTGGCCATCGAGGACAGCCCGGAAATCTCCTGGTCCACGTCGCCTCCTTGGTGTCCGGCAGATCGTACGGTGCCCGGCCGGGCGGCTCAATGCCCGTCTGCCAGACTGGCCGCGTGAGCACACCCCCCCGGAGCACGGCGGCAGGAAAGGTCCTCCAGGTCCTCTCGGCCTTTGACCGTGAACACCCCTCGCAGACGCTGTCGGAGATCGCTCAGCGTACGGGCCTGGCCCTGAGCACCACGCACAGGGTCGTCGCGGAACTGGCCGGATGGGGAGCGCTGGAACGCGACGAAGACGGGTCGTGGCACGTGGGGCTGAGGCTCTGGGAGATCACCTCGGGATGTCCCCGCACCCGGATCCTGCGTGACGTGGCTCTGCCGTTCATGCAGGACCTCTACGAGGCGACCCACGAGAACATCCAGCTCGCGGTCCGCGAGGGCACGGAACTCGTCTTCGTCGAACGGATCGCCGGCCACCGGTCGGTGGAGCTGCTGACGATGGTCGGGACCCGTTTCCCCATCGGCGCCACCGGGATGGGCCGGGTGCTGCTGGCCCACGCACCGCGGGACCTCCAGGAGGAGGTCCTCCACGCGCCGCTGCGGTCCTGGACGGCGCACACCGTGACCGACCCGAGGACGCTGCGCATGCAGTTGGACCGCATCCGCCGCGAACAGGTCTTCGTCAGCGACCGGCAGCTCTCGGAGAACACGGTCGCGGTGGCCGCCCCCGTGCGGATCGGCCGGACCGGGGCCGTCAGCGCCGCCTTGGGGATCGTGGTCGCCGCACGCGGCGACGCGAGCCGTGCCCGCGGGCTGCGCGAGCCGCTCCTGAGGGCCGTGTACGGGATCTCCGACGAGCTCGGCCGCCGTACGCGCACGACGGCCTGACGCGGCGAGCGGGCTTCCGCCGGACGGAAACGGCGGCGCCGGGTCAGGTTCCCGGGTGCCAACGTTCGGGGTGTCCGGAACGCTCGCAGCCGCTCAGGAGATGCCATGGCCGAAGCCGCCGTCGACACCGTCGCCCCGGCATCATCGAGGCCGACGCGGTGAAGGACCTGGCGGAAACGCACGGGCCACGCGGGCATTGACTGTTCGCTCGGGGCCCGCCGGTGTTCAACGGCGCCAGGTGGCCACGACGGTGAGCAGGACGAGCGCGGCGGCCGCGAGCAGGAGGCATGCACTGCGCGCGCCCGGGCCGCGCCTTCGGGTCTCGATCTGGCCGCCCGGGGCAATGCCGGGGTGTTTGCGGGCGTAGTGCTCGATCTGCCGGCGCAGCCCCTCGGAGGTATCCAGCCAGGGCGTCTTGAAGCTGCACTCTCCGCACCAGTAGCGGTTGGCCACGTCGGCTCCTTGCCTTCCGTCGGGGTAGGGGCACCGACCCCGACGGTGACCTTGGTCATGTTTGCTGCCCAGGTCAGGGGCCCGGCCATTCGTGACCGGCGGCCACGGGTAGGCTCACCGCCGTCCGTACTGGCGGGTCAGGGGGGATGCCGGATGACAGAGGACCTCGGCACGTTGTTACGCAAGCTGCGCGACGGAGCCGACCTGACGCAGGAGCAGGTGGCCGAACGCTCCGGGGTCAGCGTGCGCACCATTCGCCGACTGGAGAGCGGCAGCTCCACCAACCACCGGATGGGCACGGTGAATCTGCTCGCGGACGCGCTCGGCCTGGAAGAACACGACCGGCTGCGCCTGGCGGCCGCCCTCGCCGGCTCGTCCCGCCCCGCTGCCGCCCCGGCGGGAACCGATCCGGGATCGCCGCCCGAACCCCCACCCGAGGGCTTCCCCCCGCCAAGCCGGGAACCCGCGTCGGCAGGCCACGACGCCGGTGCCGTCCGCCCCGGCCACGGACTGCCGGCACCCGCACCGGCACCCGCCCCGCCCGCCCGGTCGCCCGTCCACGAGGCGCTCGCCGACGCCGCGCGAGAGCTGGCGACGGAAGTCCGGCGCCGATGGCGCCGCGAGGAGGCGCAACGCCGCGTCCACGACCCGTTCCCCCTGCCCGTACGGTGGAAGCCGGCGCCCGCCGTCCTGACCGACCGGGCGGAGAACATCCAGCGCCTCGGGCCGGGTGAGACGCCGCGTGAGGTGGATCTCGACGGCGACCTGCGGAGCATGGCCGAGGTCTACCTCCGGATCCCCTCCGGACGACTGGTGATCCTCGGCCGGGCCGGCTCGGGCAAATCCATCCTCACGATCCGGCTCGTCCTGGACCTCCTGGACCTTCTGGACCACCGGGAAGCGCGGGCCCCGCACCACCGTGTGCCGGTCCTCTTCAGCATCGGCTCCTGGGACCCGTCGACCACCGCACTGCGGGACTGGCTGATCGGCCGGCTGCTGCGCGACCACCCCCATCTGGCCCGCCGCAGCTCCGGCGGGGCGACCCTGGCCGCCGTGCTGGTCGACAGCGACCTCGTCCTGCCGGTCCTGGACGGGTTCGACGAGATCGCCGAAGGACTGCGGCGCGACGCCCTGGACGCACTCAACGCGACCTCCTCACCGCTCGTCCTCACCAGTCGGCGCGACGAGTACGCCGAAGCGGTCCGGGCCGCGCACACGCCGCTCGTCTGGGCGCACGGCATCGAACTCACCGACCTCACCCTCGACGACCTCGCCGACTACCTGCCCCGCACCACCCGCACCGTCCCGTCCGGCGCGAGCGCCGCCCACGGCACCGGCTCGGCATGGGACGCGGTCCTCACCCAACTGCGTACGCGCCAGGACCCGGTGCACACGAACCTCGCCACCGTGCTGTCCACCCCGCTCATGGTCATCCTCGCCCGCACCCTGTACAGCGAGACGCCCGGCCGGGACCCCGCCGAGCTCCTCGACGCCACCCGGTTCCCCTCGGTGAAGAGCCTGGACGAACACCTCCTGGCGGGCTTCGTGCCCGCGGTCTACCGGCGCCGCGCCCCGGAGCGTGACGCGGTCGGCCGGCAGCCCAGGGCACCGTACGCGGACCCCGTCCGGGCCGAACGCCGGCTCGGCCACCTCGCCCACCACCTGGTCCGCCTCGACCGGGAGCGCCAGGACATCGCGTGGTGGCAGCTCGGCGATTCACTGTCACGTCCGGCGCGGACCCTGGCCTTCGTCCTGGCCACCGCCGTGAGCATCACCCTGGCCGACTGGCTGGTGGGCCTGCTGCTCACCCCGCTCTCCCTCGCCGAACTCCTCCTGCAGGGCAGCTTCATGGGACCCGCCGTGGGGCTCGGCTTCGGAGCCGTCTACGCGATGGCGGACCGGTCCGGCGGCGGAGCGGCCTTCGAACCGGCCCGTGTCCGGCTGACCCTGCGCGCCGCGCACGACACGCTCGGCCGCCGACCCCTGCGCACCTTCACCTCCCGGATCGGGCAGGGTCTGATCGGCGGAACCGTCATGGGCATCGGATGCGCCTGCGCCCTCACCCTGCAACGCGCGCTGGTCTTCGGGATCCGGCTCACCGACCCACACGTCGTGGCCGGCACCCTGATCAACATGCTGGTCCTCGGGCTGATCTTCGGCTCGGCCGCCGGTCTCGTCTTCGGGCTCATGACCGTGCTCGAAGCACCCGTGGACGTCACCGCGGCGGCCACCCCGGTCAGTCTGCTGACTTCGAACCGTACGACGGCCGCCCGGCAGTTCCTCATCCTCGCTCCGGCGCTCACCCTGGCCATCGCGTTCGGCGGGTACCTCATCGTCCACCTGCTCCGGGGCGTGATGGGACCGCTCAACTGGGAAGTCTTGGACAGCCTGTTCATCGGCGCGGTCGGCGGCCTGGGCGGCGCGGCCTCCTACGTGCTCACCTTCACCGCCTGGGGCCAGTGGATCGTGCTCGCACGCGTCTGGCTGCCCTTGACCGGACGGCTTCCCTGGAACCCCGCCGCGTTCCTGGACGACGCCTACCACCGAGGGGTACTGCGCCAGACCGGAGCGGTGTACCAGTTCCGCCACGTCCGGCTGCAGCACCACCTCGGACGCACCTACCGCGGCCGCCACCGGGACTTCGCACCGGCCACGTTCACGCCCCCTTCGACCGGCGGCCCGTAACGGCGCGAGCATCACGCCGAGTGCTCCGCCGCCGGCACGGGCCGCAGGCCTCGCGGCCTCGTGGGCGGCCGGTCACCAATGGCCGGTCGTTTGGCCTGTCCGCCCGACGGTACGGGGCACCAGCATCGGGGACGTCCGGCTCGCGGCAGCCCACCACGCCGCGAGCCCCCTCGAGGGAAGGTTCCCGATGACGTCCCGTCGCATCACCGCACTCGGCGCGGCTCTCACGCTCACCGCCCTGATGGGCACCGGCGCCGCGCAGGCCGCAGTACCGACCAGCACGCAGGCGGTCACCGCCGCCGCCCCCTCGGCTTCCGCCGCAGTGCCCGCCTTCAACGACGGCTACGGTCTGACCCTGGTCCGCGAAGACACGCAGGTGCACAGCCCCACCGACTTCACCATCACCGTCACCACCAAGCAGCTCTCGGGGAAGCACAGGATCCGCATCCTCCTCCCCACCGCGTACGACACCGACCCCGGCCGGCGCTGGCCGGTCACCTATTTCCTGCACGGCGGCAGCGGCAACGTGAACGACGTCGCGGCCGCGCCGGCACTCCATTCGGACTCGATGATCACCGTGGTACCGGACGGCGGGCTGAAGGGCTGGTACGCCGACTGGGTGATGCAGAACACCGCCGAAGGAGCTGCGAGCTGGGAGACCTTCCACCTCACCCAGGTCGTCCCGTTCATCGACGCCAACCTCCGTACCCGCAACGACCGGGCCCACCGAGCGGTCGTCGGACTGTCCATGGGCGGCTTCGGCTCCCTGCACTACGCCCAGGCCCGCCCCGATCTGTTCGGACACGTGGCCGCCCTGTCGGGAGGCATCGACTTCGGCATGTGGCAGGTCCGCGCGGCCGTCCTGGGGACCGAACTCAACGTCACGGGTGCCTGGTGCGCGAGCAGCACCTCCGGTTCGCCCGGCTCCGGCCAGTGCACCGGCTTCGGCCCCGTCGTCGACAGCGACGCGATCTTCGGCTCCCCGTACCCGTTCTTCGACGCCGACCGCGTGTGGAAGGCCGTCGACCCGGCCGCGCCGGCCAACCTCGCCAAACTGTCCGGCACCGGCGTCACGCTCTACACCGGCAACAACGACCTCATCGACGTCCACACCGAAGCGGCCTCGAACACCGTCAAGGCCCGCCTGGACCAGCTGGGCATCCCCAGCCGCCTCGTCAACTACGGCAACGGTGCGTCGCTGGCCCCGAGCTGCGACGGCGGCCACAACTACGGCTGCTGGGCCCCCGCTTTCGCCGACTACGTCCCGCGCCTCGAAGCCGCCTTCGCCGCGGCGGGCTGACCGGCCCCTTCGCCGCTCGGCCCTGTGAGGAGAAGAGGAACAGATGGAAGAGAAGGACACCTACGAGCAGCCGACCGGCGAGGCCGCCGCGCTCGCGGCCGAACGCGGCCTCGGTCCGTGGTCGCGCACCTTCCGGATGAAGCAGAGCCGCCTGTTCGGCAAGCACAACGCGTCGCGGCTCTACATCCACGCCAACGGCGCGGTGGTGACGGGCCCCGAGGGATTCCGGGCCGCGTACGACTGGGAGACCGTGCGGATCCTGCGGTACCTCAGCACGCGCAACGGCGTGCCGTGGGACGCCCGGTACACCCTGCTGGACCCGCACGGCGCCGCGGTGAACATCGGCCCGGGCACCCGGGTGTTCCTCAAGGAGGAGAAGCAGTCCCTGGGCATCACATCGGTGGTCCAGGGTGCCCTCTTCCTGTGGCCGAACGTGTGGGGAGAGCACATGATGCAAGCCGTCACGCGGACGCAACTGCCCAAGGTCCTCGGAGCCATCGAACGCGGCGAGACGGTGAACTTTGGAGCGTACAAGGTCGACCGGCACGTCCTGGCGGGCCGCAAGCACTCCGCCCCCTGGTCGGCCATCACCGAGATCTCCTCCTTCAGCGGCACGCTGATCTTCAACGGATCCCAGAAGCGCACGACCGTGGACAGCGCTCCCATGGAGAACATCGCCAACCTGGATCTGTTCCTTCAGCTGTGCCGGCGCTTCAAGGGCTGACGGAACACGGCGAGGTCACCGCCCGGCGCCATCCCGCAGCCGTACGGGATCCCGGGAACCACGTGCCGAGCGACAGCGTCCGTCGCATCATGAACGAGAGAACTGCGAGACCGGCCACGGCTGGGAGTCCGAGGGCCAGGGTCACCACCGGACGGTGCCTCGCTGCCCTCGGTGCGACGATCGGGGTGCTCATCTGGGCACCGCGAGCCGCGTTCAGCATCGACGGCGGGTTCGAGGGCCATGCCCGCGACCTGAGCGTGGTCTTCGTGGACCTGCCGCTCATCCTTCTCGGTGGCGCCCTGCTCCCGCTCTTCGCGTGGACGCTGACCGCGAAACGGGTGCCCCGCCCCTGGGTGGCGCTGCTCGCGGCCCTGCTCGCCCTCGCTCTCGGAGTATGGGGACTCACCGAATGGTGGACCCCCCGCCAGGACCCGGACCCGGGCTACGGTCCCGGCCTCTGACACCGGCCCCGGCCCCGGGGCCCTGCGGCACGTGGTCAGACGGTCCACCGGCGCCGGCCTGGCGGGCGCCGGTGGACCCGCGGCACGTCAGATGCGGTGGACCGTGTGGAGCTTCTCGGCGTACGTACCGGCTCCGTCGAGGAGCGAGGCACCGCCCAGATCCGACATGGTCGGACCGTTGCCGGTCTTGCGGCTGGAGAGGAAGCGGCGCTTGCCCTCGGTGTCCAAGCCCAGGTAGATGCCGACGTGGTCGACGGTCACCGTCACGGTGTCGTCGCCGGAGTCGGCGTTGAACAGGAGCAGGTCGCCGGGCTGGAGCTGCTGTGCGGCGGGCGGGTTCGTGCCGTCGGTCTGGTCGATCCGGGTACCGGGGGCGTAGTCCACCATGTGGCGGGACTTGCGAGGGATCCGGGTCTTGGAGGTGTCCTCGCCGGCGGCGAGGGGGACGCCCATGTGGTAGCCGTAGACCATGCGCGTGTAGCCCGAGCAGTCGAGGTTGCCGACCTGCTTGCTCGACGGTCCGGTGTAGGTGCCGTCGGGGAAGGTCCAGCCGAGGTTCATGTACTCGTGGAAGTCGGCGCCCTCGTAGCGGTATCCCTGCTGGTCCAGGAAGCCGTAACCGGCAGCGCCCATGACCTGCTTGCCTGCCGCCGGGGCCGCGGCGGTCGTGACGGCGGGTGCCCCGGCCAGGTACATCGCCGCGTGGGCCAGGACGTCGGGGCTGGGGGATCCGGCCCAGGCGCGGATGGTCTGTTCCAGCGCCGAGTCCCAGTTTCCGTCGAACGGCTCGGGCAGGACACGTACCCAGGCGTTGTGCGTGACGGTCGGCGGCTGCTGCCAGGTCGCGGCGTCCACCTGGAAGCGGCTCACCACCAGCTTGACCGGCAGGTTCGTGCAGCCCTGATTGGCCAGTGCGCGCAGACCCACGCGTCCCTTGGTGAAGGTGGAGTCGGTGAGGTCCGCGGCCCAGGCCGTCGGCTCGGCGGAATCGGTGCGCCACGCCTTGACCTGGATGCGGGCGCCCTCCCGGCGGACGCGGATCGTCCAGTTCGTGCCCGCGGGCACGGCGGTGGCGAGGGTGGTGGCCGGGGTCAACTGGGTGACCGTGTCGGCGACCTCCTTTTCGACGCGCAGCTCGACCGCGCCGGAGGTCAGGAAGGAGAGCCTGGCCCGGTAGTTGTTGTGGGTGTCCTGGTAGCCGAAGGACAGCGCGTACGAGCAGGCCTGGCCGGTGGGGACCTTGTCGAACTTCGCGACCGACCGTACGTCGACGTCGGTGATGTCGTCGTCCCGAAGAGTGGCGTGGCGGCTCGCGTAGTCGGTGCTGAGCGCAAGGGTGGCGCTGCCCGGAACCACCGAGTAGTCGGTGTCGACGGGCCCCACCGTGGACCAGCTGCCACCGGCGGGCGAGGTCCCCCAGTACTTGCGGTCCGCGACCGGCAGCGTCAGGTCCGGGAGGGTGCGCTGGAAGTCGTCCGTGAAGGGCTTCTTGTTCTCGGTGAAGGTGCGCTCGGGGCCCGTCAGGACGACCGTGCGGGCCCCCTTGGTCAGGACCGCCACGCGCTTGCCGCCGCAGGAGACCTCCAGGCGCTCGGGCGTGCCGGGCAGCACACTCGTGGCGAAGGAGCCGAGGGAGACCTGGGTGAAGTAGGCGGGATCCAGCGAGCCGATGGTGACGGAAGACCGGGGAGAGGTCAGCGACCCGGGAGCCGCGGCCACGGCCGAGAGGGAGGCCACGCGTGCGGGAGCGGCCGGGGCGGAGGTTCTGGGCGAGGCCGTGGCACTGGCGGTGCCGAATGGTATGGAGGCGGCCGCGGTGGCGAAGACGGCGAGGACATTGCGTCGAGAAGCGTTTGACATGCGCCAATGATCCACGGGAGCTGCGGGGGCATCCCCGCCGGGCTCTGCGCGTGATCCAGGTCCTGGCCGCGCGGCCCCCGTGGGGTAGCGTCGTCAGCGCCGGAGGAGGAGCAAGACGATATGCAGATGGATGGTGCCGAGGTCTTCTCTTGCGCCGTATGCGGTGCCCGGCTGTCCGTGCCGGTGCGCGAGGTGTGCCCGCCGGCGGAGGGCGAGGTCTGGACGCCGCTCGACTCTCCTGTGGAGCCCTGCCCGCCCAGGATGGCGGCAGGCACCTATGCGCGGGACCCGGAGCCGGGACGCATCACCTGGGGCTCGTCGCCCAAAGGCTTCGGGATGTCCCGGGCGGGGCACGCGCCGGGGGTGGACCTGCTGTTGAGCCCGGGCGACCTGGTCGGTACCACCAAGATCCTGGGCCGCTGGGGCGGCTGCTGTGGGCCGGCCGGGAACGAGGGGCCGAATCTGGCCTGCGCGGCGTGTGGGGCGGAGGTCGGGGTGTGGATCGGGGACTGCTACACCTGGCTGGAGGTCGTCCTCAACGGACGCCTGGTCAGCCGTTCCTCATCGGCTTGAGTCACGTCAGCTCATCGGAAGGTGGCTGGGGAGGAGCGTGGTGGGCGCCCACGCGGAAGTCGGTGCCGGCGGTTCCGGCATCCAGTCGCGCGCCGGGTCGTACTCCAGCCAACGGCTTCGCCCTGCTTGCGCGGCGCAGGCCGCGGTGAGGCGGCTGAGCCCCGGGTGCTCACTGCCGGTGCGCCACAGCAGCGACCAGGCGTACAGCGGCGTGGGGTTGGCCAGCGGGACCGAGCACAGTCCGGGAACGTCCGGGAGGGGGACATCGGCGGGCAGGAGGGAGAAGCGTTGCGGGTCTTCGGCTATCTCCGTGAGGAAGTGGGGGAGTCCGAGATTGAGGCTGCCGGCCGTGCTTCGGATGCCGAACCGGTCGGCGAAGTGGTGGAGGAAGTCGAGGCGGTCCAGCGCGCCGGGCGCCCACAGCACGCTGCCGCGCAGCTGGTCGGGTCGCAGTTCGCGTTCGGATGCGAGCGGATGGCCGGTGCTCAGGACGGCGTCCACCGGTTCGAGGCGGATGAGTCGGTGGGACAGTCCGGTGTCCAGCGGAGGGTGAACCCGGCCGAAGGCCGCGTCGATATCCCCGTGCAGCAGAGCCGCCGCGACCGAGGGCAGATCGCGGCCGTGCCCCAGCACCAGTTCCCCGGCCTGCGCTGCCACCTGCGCCAGCGTCCGCAGCGGGGCGTACAGGTGCCCCCAGACGTCCACGCGCAGGGGCCGGTCGGTCCCCGCTGCCGCCGCGACGGCGGCGTCGGAGGCGGCCACGGTGTGGCGGGCCGGTGGGAGGAAGCGCTGTCCGGCCTCGGTGAGCCGGACACCGGTGCCGTCGCGGTGGAACAGCCGGATGCCGAGCAGGGATTCCAGTCGCGCGATCCGTTTGGACAGTGCCTGCTGGGAGATGGCGAGCGTCCGGGCGGCCCGCCCGAAGTGCAGTTGCTCTGCGGCGCACACGAAGGCACGTACCTGCGCCACATCGAGATCCACGCCTCTCACCATAGGCGACAACCATCGGTTGTCGACCTCGTGTGCCGGTTGTTGGATCAACGGCCGGCCATTGGTGTTGCATCCCCCTACGGCCCGCACCTCGCGGCACTGGTGCGCCTGCTGCAACAGGACCGGCTGCACCCGGAGACCGGCCGCATCGCGGACGGGACGCAGACCGCCGACACCCTGGTCGACCCGCGAGAGCGCCGCATCCGTGGCAAGGCCGTCCTGCTCACCGGAGGAACCACGCCATGAAGGCCCACGACCTGGCAGCCGCGCAGTGGACACGCGCCACCGGCGCGGGAGTCGATCCCCACGAGTACCGGCGGGTCACCGCCGGCCTCACGTCCGTCGACGACTGGGGCCCGTCCTTCGTCCGCACCGCACACGCCTACCTCACGCGCGCCGACCAGGCCGGATCGTCCCTGTCGGCGGGTGAACACCTGCTGATGGCCGCCCGGTGGTTCCACCTGGCCACGCTCGCGCCCCGTGCCCAGGACCCCCGTGCCGCCGCCGGTGCGGACCACGCCCTGAGCCGGGCCCTGACCGTACTGGAGCCCGGGGCGCGACGCGTCAGCGGCGACGGCTTCACCGGCTGGCTGCGCGGCCCGAGTGACGCACCCGCCACCGTGGTCCTCGTCCCCGGCCTGGACTCGGCCAAGGAGGAGTTCCTCGACCTGGCGGCCGCGCTGCTGGCCAGGGGCCTGGCCGTGTTCGCGATGGACGGCCCGGGACAGGGCGTCCTCGCGGGCACGACGACCCTCCAGCCGGACTACGAGCAGGTCGTGGGCCGGGTCATCGACGCCCTCGGCGTCGCATGCATCGGCCTCGTCGGCCTCAGCCTGGGCGGCTACTTCGCCGCCCGCACCGCGGCACTGGAACCACGGGTGAGCGCAGTCGCCACCGTCAGCGGCCCTTTCCGCCTCGACTGGGAGGAACTGCCCGCACCGGTGCGGGACATGATGGCCCGGCGCACCGGAAGCGCGGAAGCCGCCCGCGATTTCGTACGACACGTGGACCTTGCCGCTCTCGCACCCCGGATCACGGCCCCGCTGCTGGTCGTGGACGGAGAGGAGGACGTCATCCCCGGCGTCACGAACGGCGAGCCCCTGGCCCGTCTGGCACCCCACGGGTCCTACCTGTCCGTCCCGCACGGCGACCACCTCCTGGGCAATGCACGAACCGACTGGCTGCCCCACCTCGCCGACCACATCACGCGGGCTCTGACCGGACCGCGGGCGTAGCCAGCCCGGCGGAAGCCGTCCGTCCTCCCACCAGGGGTGGTGCCCGCCTACCCCCAGGGGTGTATTTCTGCGGAAGACGCCCTCTCTCTTGCGTCCGTCGAGAACCGGAGGTGCCCGCCACGCGTACTCCCTGGGAACGCGCTGGCGCGCACGTCAGGTTGGGGGAATCGAGTGACATCGACAGCAAGGGTGAGAAGGGCGGTACTCGCTGCCGCGGTGGCCGCCACCGTAGGGGCAGGGGGCACTGCAGCCGGTGTCCAGCCGGCACGGGCCGCGAACCCCGCCGCCCAGGACACGACGAAGACTGCTGCGGCGGCCGGGGCGAAACCCGGGGCGGAGGCGACCGTCACGCTGATCACGGGAGACCGCGTCGTCGTCGGCAGGGACGGTGGCGTCGTCCGGCTCCGGCACGGTGACGGCCGGGAGAAGACCGCCTTCTCCGTACGGCGCGAGCCGGGTCACACCTACGTCATCCCGCAGGACGCTCAGCGCCTCGTCGCCGACGGGGTCCTGGACCGGCGGCTGTTCGACGTCGCCCGGCTCGTCGAGGACGGCTATGACGACGCACACCGCAGCACGCTGCCCCTGATCGTCGGCTACGGCACGGAAGCGGCCGCCCCGGGCGCCTTCGCCACCGCCCCCGATGCGCTCGGCGGCGTCGCGCGCGAGCGCCGCCCGCTCCCCGCCGTCGGCGGCGAGGCGTTCACCGCGCCCAAGGCCGCCACGGCGGCCCTGTGGTCGGCGATCACCGGCAGGGCCGACACGCGAAGGGCGGGACCCACCCCGAAGACGTCCATCGCCCGGGTGTGGCTGGACGGCAAGGTCCGTGCCGCCCTCGACACGAGCGTTCCACAGATCGGCGCCCCCGCGATGTGGCAGGCGGGCTACACGGGCAAGGGCGTCAAGGTGGCGGTCCTGGACACGGGCGTCGACCAGAACCACCCCGACCTGAAGGACGTCGAGGTCGCGGAGCGGAACTTCAGCGAATCCCCGGACTCGGCGGACCGCCACGGTCACGGCACGCACGTCGCCTCCATCCTCGCCGGCACCGGAGCCCAGTCGGGCGGCCGGTACAAGGGCGTGGCGCCGGACGTGGAGCTCCTGGACGGCAAGGTACTCAGCGACGATGGCTGGGGGACCGACTCGGAAATCGTCAGCGGGATGCAGTGGGCCGTCGACGAAGGCGCGAAGATCGTCAGCATGAGCCTGGGAGGCCGCGACGAACCCGGCCTCGACCCCAAGGAGGAGGCGGTCGCCCGCCTCTCCGACCGGGCCCTGTTCGTGGTCGCCGCGGGCAACGACGGCGACCGGCCCGGGACCATCGCCTCACCCGGGGCCGCCGCGGCCGCGCTCACCGTCGGCGCCGTCGACAAGCAGGACCGCCTCGCGGACTTCTCCAGCCGCGGCCCGACGGCCGACGGAGCGTCCAAACCGGACGTCACCGCCCCGGGCGTCGACATCACCGCCGCACGGAGCACGCAGGCTTGGGAGCCCTCGCCGGAGCCCTACGTCGGCAAGTCGGGTACGTCGATGGCCACCCCGCACGTCGCCGGCGCCGCCGCCCTGCTGCTCCAGCAGCACCCCGACCGCACCGGCGCCCAGCTCAAGGCACTGCTGACCGGATCCGCCACCCCCGACCCGGCCCTCAACCCCCACCAGCAGGGCGCCGGCCGCATCGACCTGGCGCGGGCCGCGACGGCCGTCGTCGTCTGCGAGTCCGGGCCGGTCGACTTCGGCACCCAGCTCTGGCCGCACACCGACGACGAGCCCGTCGGCAAAACCCTCACCTACCGCAACCACGGCACCGCACCCGTCACCCTCCGGCTGAGCACCTCCGGGACCGGCCCGGACGGGGGCCCGGCCCCGGCCGGGACCTTCACCGTCAAGGACCCCGTCCTCACCGTCCCCGCCGGCGGGAGCGCGACGACCACCGTCACCGCCGACACCCGCCAGGGCGCGGCCGACGGCACGTACGGCGGCAGCGTACTGGCCGCCGGGGACGGCCAGTCGGTGCGCACCGCCCTCCTCGTCGTCCGCGAGGTGGAGTCGTACGACGTCACCCTGAAGCACACGGACACGGCCGGCGCGGGCACCTCGGACCACACGACCGTCCTCTTCAGGATGGGCGACGATCCCGGGCGCATCGACGTCCCGCGCAGCGCCAACGGCACGGTGGTCCAGCGGCTGCGCAAGGGCGAGTACCACCTGGAATCCCTCGTCACCAGTCCGGACGGGACAACGGCCGTCTTCGTCCAGCCGGTCGTGAAGGCAACCGCGGAGACGACGATCGCGCTCGACTCCCGCAAGGCCAGGCCGTTCGCGGTCACCGCACCGGATCCGGCCGCACGGCTCGTCGGTGCCAACGTCGGATACACGGACCCGAACGCCAGGGTGTCGAGCTCCTGGGCCTTCGACGGGCAGACCCAGGTCCGCACCGCCGCGCTCGGAGCCAAGGCCCCGGGACTGCGCGCCCAGTACAACGGCGTGTGGAAGACTCCGGGCGCCGCGGGGGAGAACACCGAGTACCGGCTCGCCTTCCAGCGCAACGACAGCTGGTTCACCGGGCTCAACCGCACCGTGCGCCGGTCCGACGTCGCCGAGATCAAGCTCGGCTTCGGCGCATCCGTCACCGGGGCGAGGGCCCAGCTCTGGCCGGTGCCGTACGACGCGGAGAGCGGCTACGCCATCGGCACCCGCGACCCGATCGAGCAGAGCGCGCCGCTGTCCGGCACGCAGTACCTGAGCGCCAACGGATTCCGGTGGACCTGGGACGCGTACCAGCTCAATGCCGAAGGCGAGGCGCGCATCGGCTACACGACCGGCGAGATCGCCTACACGGCGGGCCGCCGCCACGTCCTGAACTTCAACACGGGAGTGGTCGGCCCCGATCTGGAATCGTCCGAGGAGAGGGGCGCCACCCGTTCCGGGGACACCATCGACGCCAACCTCCCGCTCTTCGACGACGGCAGCGGCCACTTCGGCTCCACCTTCCTCAGCGGCGGATACACCCGGCTGGAGTCCGGCGGCCAGGTCATCGCCGAAGAGTCGTCCGGCGGCTGGATCCACGCGGAGGTCCCGGCCGGTTCCGCCAAGTACCGGCTCAGCACGGAGGCGACCCGGGCACCCGAGGACACGTCCACCAGTACGAAGGTCGCCGCGGTCTGGACGTTCACCTCGGCCCGGACCACCACGGACGAGCCGGTCCGGCTTCCGCTGTCGACGGTACGGCTCTCCCCGAAGCTCAACCTGGACGGGACGGCACCCCGGGGCAGCGACCTCAAGGTGCCTCTCCACGTGGGCGGCACGGCCGCCGCGACCGGGCACGTCGCCTCGCTGACCGTGAAGGTCTCCTACGACGGCGGCAGCACCTGGAAGCCGCTCACGGTCACCACCGACGCCAAGGGAGGCCGCTCGGTGACCGTCAGGCACCCGGCGACGGCCCGCACCGCGTCCTTCCAGGTCGACCTGAGGGACAGGGACGGCAACACGGTCCGCGAGACGATCACTGACGCCTACCGACTCACGCCGTGACCGGCCAGTGGGCCCCGCCGAAGGGGCGGGGCCCACTGCCGCACCGGACCGCGGCCGGCCCCACCCGCCCGGCAGGGCTCCCACCTACCGTCTGCTGCCGGCCCGGCCTCACCTCAGGTGACGGCCGAAGAACCGGTTGCCGTCCTCCACCTTGAACCACGGGGTGCCGAGGTGTCCGCCCGGATTGGCGTGCAGCGTGTGGTTCCGCCAATTTTCGGCGCGGCGATGAGTTCGCGGGCCGCCGCAGGTCTATCTCTTGACGAGACAACCGACTCATCGGGAGAAGGCCATGGGACTCATCCACATCGAACTGTTCGCGACCCTCGACCTCGTCGGGCAGGCGCCCGGCGGCCCGGACGAGGACCCGGTGGGCTTCCCGTTCGGCGGCTGGCAGGCGCCCCTGCTGGACGAGGTCGCCGGGGCGCAGGTCGGTGCCGCGTACGAGGGCACGGACGCCCTCCTGCTCGGCCGGCGGACGTACGACATCTTCGCCGCCTACTGGCCGCACCACGAGGGCGGCGAGGACAACGAGATCGCCACGCTCTTCAACAGCGTCCCGAAGTACGTGGCCTCCCGCGGCCGGCCCGACCTCTCGTGGGCCGGTTCCACGCAGCTCGGCCCGAACCTGCCCGAGGCGGTGCGTGAGATCCGCGACCGCCACGAGAACGTGAAGGTCGTCGGGAGCCTGAACCTCGTGCAGACCCTGCTGCGCGAAAAGCTCTTCGACCGTCTCGACCTCTGGCTGCACCCGATCGTGCTCGGGGTCGGGAAGAAGGTGTTCGAGGACGGCGCGGTGCCCACCAACGTCACGCTCCTCGAACCCCCGGCAGCCGGGCCGAAGGGCACCGTGTACCTGCGTTACGGGCTCGCCGACGGCACGCCCGCCACCGGGGACATGAGCGCACCCGGTCGCGGGGTCGGAAGCGACGTCTGAAGTGACGAGCCGGCCCCCGGGCGAGCACCGCGGCGGCCCATGAGGTCTTCGGGATCCCGTCCGATCGCTACATACCGTCCGACAACAGGGGCCGCTACCGGGGCCTCTGTACGGAGAACTCATTGCCGTCGGGGTCGAGCAGCAACACCCGGCCCTCGTCCCCCGCGCCGGAGTCGGTGCGGGTCGCGCCGAGCGAGACCAGGCGGTCGACCTCCGCCCTCCAGTCGGCGTCGTCGGGCAGCGCCAGCTCGAAGTACAGCCTGTTCGTGCCCGTCTTCGGTGCCACCGGAGGGCCACCCCAGGTGATCTTCGTACCGCCGTCCGGTGATTGGATCGCGGTCTCCTGGTCCTGGTCCCAGACCAGCGGCCACCGCAGAGCCTCGCTCCAGAAGTAGCCGACCTCCTGCGTACCGTCACAGGCCAGCGCTCCGATGAAACCGGTGTCGGCGAGGAACTTGTTGCCCGCCTCGATGACGCAGAACTCGTTGCCGTCCGGATCGGCGAGCACCACGTGCCCCTCTTCCGGGAGTTGGCCCACGTCGACGTGGTTCCCGCCGAGTTCCAGCGCCCGGGCCACGGTCTGCCGCTGGCCCTCCGGCGAGGTGCTCGTCAGATCGAAGTGCGCGCGGTTCTGACCGATCTTCGGTTCCTGGCTCGGCAGGAACCGGATGCGGAATCCGGCGGCATCAGGAGGCAGGATCGCGACATCGTCGTCCGGACCGTCGGTCAACTCCCAACCCAGGAGGCCGGACCAGAAGCTCGCCAGGTCTGCGGGCCGGGTCGCGTTGAAGCAGATTGCGAACAGTTGACTGGTCATACCCGTGGATTCTCCGATCGCTGACGGGAGGGGCCATACGGCGTCTCGCCCGTCCCGTCAGCGCAGCCTAGGGTGGCCGTCCGGTACCCGCATCCGAGTTTTCCGGCGGGTTCCCACCCCCGCCGACTGATTGCGGCGGTGGTGGGGGTTCAGTTGACGACGGGGCCGGCGTCGATGGCACCGGTGCTGCCGGACGGCGGCTCGGTATCACCGCCGGCGGCATCGCCGGGGCTGCCCTTGCCACTGCTGTTGTCCTCGTCGGTGAAGATGGGGCCCGGGCGCGCGTCGTCGGTTCGACTCTCGTCGACGGCGTAGGGAGGGAAGCCCACGGGGGCGGTGTTGGGATCGTCGGTCCTCCACACGACGCCGCCGCCGCTGCCGTCGTCTCTCCCCGGGTAATCCCAGTTATTGAAGTTGACCCTGCTGAACTTGTCGAGGAGCGGGTTGTTGTAGCTGCCGGTGCCGGCGTTCGAGTTGATCTTGCTGAGGTTTCCGCTCTTGCTGTAGGCCGTGATGAGGCTGCTGCCGGGGTGGTCGTCGTCGGTCGTGACGCCGGCGGTGGCGGCCGGGGCGGCGAAGGCGGAGGTGGTGGTGAGCGAGATGCCTCCGACTGCGAAGGTCGTCGCGATCAGGAGGGGGACGAGGCGTCGGGTCCGGGTGATGGTCATGGGAAGGGGTTCCTTTGGGGGTCCGAGGACGAGGGTTCGGATGAGGCAGGCGGTGGGTCCGCGTCCTGCCGTAGTCCGTGTCTCCATTACGCCCCCGGGGCGGGGCCGGGGTCATCGCCCGGACATTCGGGACTTGACAGCGGCGCGCCAGGGCGGGGCCGGAGGGGGGGGCAGCGGCCCGGACCGGCTGGCATTACTACTGAGAGTAATCAAAGGATTAGCGATGAGTGGCTGCCCGGCGGCCCCACGAGTGGGGGAAGCGTACGGGGCATGCGAGACCGGACGGCCAGTGGCGGCAGTGGTTGCCCTCAGTCAGCGGTCGTGGGGGCCAGCAGCGCGGCGGCCGCGGCGATGAAGGCGGCGGATGCTTCCTTGGCCGCATGCCGCCGGGCGTCCAGCTCGGCCCGGTCGAGGGCCTTGCGCAGCGCGAAGGTGGCATCTGCGGCCTGCTGGGCGGGGCCGGCCAGCTCCGGAACCAGGACCTGAAGGCGGATGTGGGGTGCGGTGATGGCCGCCCGCGTGTCGTGGGATCTCGTCTGGGCCTCCAGCTGGTGCTCGGTGCCCGCCTCGGTCAGGGCCAGGCGCTCCCGGTGGAACATCGCCGAGCGGTGGGCGTCCAGGGCGGCCGCGAAGTCGGTGACGGCTCCGAGCTGATCCTGGCGGTGGCTGTCCGCCCGCTCCTCGGCACGTGCGGTGCGTGCCGAACGGTGCTGGAGGAGTCCGGCGGTCAGGGCGCCGGCGAGGGTCCCGAGTACGGCGACGACCGAAGGCCATAGGGACATCAGGTGCTGGTTCCTCTCGGGTAGTCGGTTTCGGCGGTGACTGGGGCGGACGGCGAGGCACGCGACGGTGCCGGCGCGCGAAAGCCGGATCGAACCAGGACGCCGCTCCGCCCGTACGAACGAGACCCGCCACCGGTGGCGCGAACTCCGGGCGGCGACCCGGAGGGTGTCAGGGCTTCCACACCTCATTCAGGGCGGCGACCAGCAGTTCCGCAGTCTCCTCAGGACGCTCCACAGAGGGCAGATGGCCCGCCCACGGCACCTCACGATGCTCCGCATTCGGCAGGACCTCGGGCAGCCCGGCCGCGATGTGGCGGAAGTCCTGCAGGTCGTGGCCGCCGGAGAAGACCAGCGTCGGCGCGACGGCGTCCCGCAGGTCCACCTCGACGGGGATCGAACCGAACTCCTCCTCGGCCGCCAACTGCACGTCGAAGGCGTGACGCTGCATCTGCCGCACCTTCGCCCGAGCCTGGGCGTCCGCCTCCGGGCCCAGCCAGGTTCGGACGTTCAGCTCCACCGCGCCGTCCAGATCGCCCGACTCGATCAGCCCGATCTCCTGCTCGTCGAGCGCCTCGAGCTCCGCGCTCGGCTCATGACCCGGTCGAGCCGGACAGAGCAGCACCATCGCCCCGACCCGGTCCGGCCGAAGTGCCGCCAACTGCAGGGCCACGCGGCCGCCGAAGGACGATCCGACCAGGGCCGCCCGTTCGATCCCGAGGGCGTCGAGGAGCTCTTGGACGTCGGCCCAGGGCGAGTACGGCCCGTCTGGAGCCGCCGTCTGACCGAAGCCGCGGAAGTCGCATCGCACCACGCGGTATCCGGACTCCTGCAGGGCCTTCCACTGCCCGTCCCACATACGGCGGTCGCAGACCGAGGAGTGCAGCAACACCACGGCCGGGCCACTGCCGGCCTCTTCATAAGTGATCATCATCGGCCGGATCCTAGGACAGTCACACGGGTCATGGACAGGTATTTCACGGCTCGCGTCGGACGAACTCCGGCCAAGACGCGGGGGAGCGGGCTGACAGCGGCACGTGATACGACGAGTGGACGGCGGGCCGGCCCCCTCAGGACACCATGGCAGAGCCCTCCACCTCGGTCAGCCTGACCGTGCACAGTCCGCCCCGCTCGCTCTTCACGTCCGTCACCTTGAGCTGCGTGCCCGGCGTGAGGATGTACTCCTCCTCCCCGGTGAAGGCGGAGAAGCTCCTGATCCCGACCGCCTGGGCGGGCGTCACCTCGAAGAGCGTCCGCTTGCCGCGGCTGCCGAGGAAGGACCGGGCCACGTTCAGCTCGGAGGTGCACGAGGAGACGCCCCACCAGGTCACCGTCCGACCCACCGGGTACTGCGCCCGCAGGTCCAGCGCCACACCGCGCCACAGGGGCTGGGTGTGGGCCGGCAGCCCCGAGACCGCCGAGAACAGCAGCCGCAGGTACGCCAGGTAAGGCTTGAGCCTGGTGCGGTCCGGGGAGCGGAGGACGGCGTTGATCTCGCGGTAGAAGGCGGACTCGCAGGTGTAGAGGTAGAGCGCGGCGACCGCGTCGGCGGACAGGCTGCCGGACATCTCGTCCGCGCGCCGCTTGCCGAAGTCACGCGACCGCTCGATGTGTCCGGCGAGCCCGGACAGCGACTCGGCGACCGGTGCGACGGCGTCCTGGAAGTCCATCAGCGGGGTGTCGAACACGCCGGTGATCGCCGGCAGGACCAGCCCCTCGTCCTTGACGCTGGTGAGCCGCTCCAGGTAGAGCTGGTGCAGGTTCATGGTCGACTCGATGAAGGCGCCCATGCGTGCCGCGACACCCCCGTCCGCACCGCCCGCTCCCTTGTCCCAGCCCCTGCTCGGCAGCCAGTCGATCCCGTCGGCACCCAGCGATGCCAGGGCCTCGTTCACCATGGAGAAGTGGTCGCCCTCGCAGAAGATGTCGCCCTGCGCCGCCGGGTTCGCGTGGTCGATGTGCCGGACCTCGACGTCCGGGTACTTCTCCTGGAGCCGCAGGACGACCCTCTTCAGGTTCCGGGCGTGCGCGCCCCACCAGGCGAACACGACCCCGCGGTCCTCCTCGTCGGCGTCCTGCTTCGCCTTGAGGATCTCCTCGACGATCCGTTCGGCGACGGGCCGCCAGAAGGCCGTGTGCTGGTCGGCCCCCATCGCCCCGTCGCCGCTCGCGGTGAGCGAGGCGTTCAGCAACAACACGCCCTGCGTGAGCATCGCCTGGAACCACTCCGGCGGCTGGACCGCGTCCCGCTCCTTCAACAGCGCGCGAACGTCGGCGATGGGCGTCTTCTTGGCGATGCCGTACTTCCACATCGCCGCCGCCTTGATGATGCAGCGGCTGCTGACGACCCTGCCGAACTGGCTGTCCTTCCAGTCGTTGAAGGTGTTGTCGAACATGGCTATGCCGGTCGCGCTCTCCGGCCGCGGATACGGATTCTGGCCGAAGGCGACGACCTTCCACTTGTGCGGAGGGTGGGGCTTGAGAGCCTGGAAGGTCAGCTCACGGACCGGGACGACCTCGGGGCTGCGGCCCTTGCCGATGAACCGGGCGGCGTCCGGCTGCGCCTCGATGACGGGCTTGAGGAGCGGGAGCCAGGGCTCACCGCCGCCGTTGAAGAGTTCGGTGAGAGCCAGGGGGTCGCTCACGTCGGGCTGGGCCGGCGCAGGGTCGTTGGTCGCATCAGCCATGGGGGAGGAGCTCTCGTTCGTCGTGGTCGAGGGATCGATCTGGCCACCAAAGGCAGGCGTCGGGGCGGAGGCAGAGGCAGAGGAAGGGGCAGAGGCAGCGCCCTTCGGCGGCACGATGCGTACCCGCTCCTCGAGGGGGGCGTTCTCGATGCCGTTGAGCTGCGTGACGATCGTGGCGCGCAGCTCGTCGTCGTCCTCGAACCAGTGGTCGTGGAAGAGCGTGTAGCCGGTCCACATCAGGTTGGCGCACACCCTGGCCGGGACCCGACCGGTCTGGGCGCCCATCCCGACGAGCGCCACGGAGCGGATGCTGCCCGGCGCCTTCCGGTTCTGCCGGTGGACGGCCTGGAACGCGGCGGCGCACGCCAGGGCCACGTTCAGCGTGGCACTCACGTTCTGCGAGGACTGCACCATGGTCGGCGTCGATATCAGGTACCGCGGGACGGTCGCCCCGGACGGGACGCACACCGCGCTGCCCACCGGGAGGGTTCCGGAGAACCGGTCGCGGATCGCCCGCTGCACACGCAGCTGGATGCCCGATCCGAGGTGCCGCTTGATCACGGCGTCGACCCCGCCGTCCATCCGGCCCCGGGAGTTCGTCGGAGTGACCCAGGCGTCGACGTCTTCGTCGAGGATCGAGCCCCTGCGGATCTCGATGCCCGAGGTGTCCGCGAACGCCGCCCGCCACGCCTCCACCACGCGCTCGTTCACGTCTGCCAGCACCACCCTGAGCGCGGGCTGCACACTGCTCTCGGTCATCGTCCACTCCTGTCGGGAATCGGCCCTGGCAACACCCCGAACGTAACCGCCACCACTGACAACGCCGCTCACAGAAGGGGACGATGACCTGCCGTCATGCCTCCGCGAACGATCCACCGACCAGCCTGCGGCGGTCTCACCCGGAGGCGGGCGCCGGGTGGGGAGGGAGTTCAGAGGCCGCGTTCGATCATGTCGATGAGGAGCTGGCCGGCGTCGTGGACCTGGGTGGGGTGCAAGCCCCGCAGGGGGCCGTCGATGACGAGCATGGCGAGGCCGTGGACGGCGGACCAGGCGAGGAACTCCGCTCCGGGGCGCCGGTCTTCGGGCAGGAGGCCGGTGTCGACGAGGTCGTCGAGTGCGGTACCGAGGAGCTCGAAGGGTGATCTGCCGCCGGATCCTGCGGCGTCTTCGTCGTTGGCGTGTGTCATGTCGCCGGGGACGTGGAAGGCCGTGCGGAAGAGGCCGGGTTCTTCCTGTGCGAAGCGCAGGTATCCGGTGCCCACGGCACGGAAGCGGCCACGCGCGGCGCCCGCCTCGTCCGAGGCCGGCGGCAGGGCGGCCTGCTCCGACTCCATGGTCCGGGCGACTTCGGCCATCGCCTTCTGCGAGACGGCGTGCAGAAGGGCTCCACGGTCGGCGAAGTGCCGGTAGGCGGCATTGGGGGCGACACCGGCCTCCCGGGTGACGGCTCGCAGGACGACTGCTTCGGGGCCGCCCCTGCGGGCGAGTTCGAGGCCGGCCCGGATCAGTGCGTTGCGCAGGTCGCCATGGCGGTAGGTGTCCCGCTTCCGCTTCGGGGTGGCGTCCTGGGGTGAGGACATGAGTTCCGCCTCCAATGTGGACAGCATCCACTTAGCTCGTCTAGAGTCAGTGATCACGGGGGTGCGGATCCCACGCCCTCCACATGTGGACATCGTACACAAGGGTCGATCGTGTCGGCCCGGCCGGTCACCGGGAGATGCTCATGGGCAAGATCACGCACTTCGTCCACCAGTCGCTGGACGGCTTCATCGAGGGCCCGAACGGCGAGTTCGACTGGCCCCGCATGGGCGCCGAACTGTCCGCCTACTCGCAGGCCCTCGCCGGCGGCGCTGACATCTTCCTGTACGGCCGCGTGGTGTGGGACATGATGTCCGGCTTCTGGCCGCGCGCCGAGGAGCTCTCCACCCACGAACACGACCTCGCGTTCGCGCCCGTGTGGCGCAAGGCCTCGAAGGTCGTCGTCTCCTCCACCCTGACCGAGGCCGGCTGGAACACCCGCGTCATCAACACCGACGTCGTCGAGCAGCTCACCGCCCTGAAGGACGGCGGCGCCCACCTGCTGCTCTTCGGGGGCTCCACGCTGGCGGGCTTCCTCACCGAGCACCGGCTGATCGACGAGTACCAGATCTTCGTCCACCCCGTCGTCCTCGGCGCGGGCAAGCCCGTCTTCGCCACCCCGCAGCAGCGCTTCGACCTGACCCTCACCGAGACCAGGACCTTCGACTCCCAGGTCGTCCTGCTGCGCCACGAACGCACCAGCTGACCGGCCCGAGCGGCCTCAGCCCCCGCCCCTCCGGGAGCGCGGGCGAGTCACGGCATGCACGCGAACCCCATCCACCCGCGTTTCGCACACCCACGCGGCACATCCAAGGAGCCCTTCATGCGCACGCTCATCAGCACTGCCTTCATCTCGCTCGACGGCGTCGTGGAGGGCCCCGGCGGTGAACCCGGCTACCGCAACGCCGGTTGGACCTTCAAGGACATCGAGTTCCTCCCCGAGGCCTTCGAGATCAAGGGCCGGGAGCAGCAGGAGGCCACCGCGATGCTGCTGGGCCGGACCAGCTACGAGGCGTTCAGCTCGGTGTGGCCGGACATGGCGGACTTCGCCGACTACAAGGTGATGCCGAAGTACGTCGTCTCCACCACGCTCACCGAGGACGGCCTGGTGTCGAACTGGGGCGAGACCACGATCCTGCGCACGCTCGACGAGGTCGCCGCACTGAAGGAGACCGAGGGCGGCCCGATCATCGTCCACGGCAGTGCCGCCCTGAACCAGGCCCTGTCGGACGCCGGGCTGATCGACCGCTACCACCTCCTCGTCTTCCCCCTCCTGCTCGGTGCGGGCAAGCGCCTGTTCAGCAGCACGGACAAGGACACCCAGCACCTGAAGCTCGTCGAGCACGAGGCCTACGCCAACGGCCTGCAGAAGCAGGTCTTTGACGTCGTGCGCTGACCGGGCCACTCCTGGTCCACGGGCTGCGCAGCCGGCTCCTGCCCGCCGGGCCAGGCCTACGCGTGCCTCCCTCCCCCTTGCCTCACCTATCGAAACTCGATAGATTCCCATCGTAGCTCGATGGAAGGCTGGGTCATGGGGAAGCTGACAGTCGGTGCGCTGCGCGCCGTGCTCGTGGTGGTGCTCGCGGGCACCGTGTTCGTACAGGTGATGATGGTGTGGGCATTGGCCACCGACCCGGAGGACGGGTCGCTCCCTCTGACTCCGCTGCGCCTGATCACGATCCTGGGCATGGTGTCGGCCCAGGTCGCGCTGGTCTGCGTGTGGCGGCTGGTGACGATGGTGCGACGCGGAACCGTCTTCTCCCATGCCGCCTTCCGCTACGTGGACGGCGTGATCGGCGCGATCGTGGCGGCTGCCCTCGTGTGGTTCGCGGTCACGGCCATCAATGCGCCGGGCCAGCGGGAGGACCCGGGCGTCACCCTCATCATGGGCGGGATCGGCGTGGCCATCCTCGGGGTCGCACTCATCGTGCTCGTGCTGCGGATGCTGCTCGCCCAGGCGGTCGCGCGCGACGTCGAAGCGGCGCAGATGCAGGCCGAGTTGGACGAGGTGATCTGATGCCGATCGCCGTGGACATCGACGTGATGCTGGCCAGGCGGAAGATGTCCGTGGGCGAGCTCGCGGATCGCGTGGGGATCACGCCCGCCAACCTGGCGGTACTCAAGAACGGCCGCGCCAAGGCGGTCCGCTTCGCGACGCTCGCCGCGCTCTGCGAGGCACTCGAGTGCCAGCCGGGCGACCTGCTGCGCTGGGAGTCCGAGGACGCCGCGGAGGGATGACCTGCCCCAGGGCGGGCGTGGCATGTTCCTTGCTGCGACCGCCCGGACAGGCCGATCTGCTCCAGGCGCGTTGGTGTGCCCCTGCGAGCACCGCCGGACTACAAGCCGCCCACCCCCCTGTTCCGGCGAACCACCGCCGAGGCCACCGCCCCCGCCGCTTGAAGCGGAGTACGAGGACGTGCGGAGCCAGCAGCAAGGCCCGTCTCCCGGTTCTGCACGGTGCGCGGTGCGCGATGGGCCCGGCTGAACAGACTCGGCCGCCCGACACCCCGCCGGCGACCGGCCGCTCTTTGCACGAGGTGCGAGTAGATCGCGGAGTACGACAACGCCGGCGAGGCCGTCCGCCCGAAAGACTCCGTCCGACTCACCGGGATCACGACTTGCGACGTTCCGTGACCCTGCCGCAGGTACTCGAATACGGCCGCCCCGGGCCCGACCGGTCCCAGTCCGATCTGACCAGCCCGTCGGTCGGCGGACCAGGGCCTGGCGGCACAGGCGTGTGACAGTAAGTCTCGGTTCTGGGAGAGACCTTGGGGAGCGGTCACCATATGGTCCGCGCCCACATCGCCACCTTCCACGGGACTCCGGCCGACACCCCGCCTCGGCCTCCGATGGTGCGGCAAGTGACCGGCTGGCTTACGCGACACCCACCGCGCTGGGCGAGGACCACCAGGCATGTCCGCGACTTCGGCGAGGTACTCACCAGCCGCCTCAGCACGACGCTCCCTGCGTGGATCGACGCAGTCGACGCCAGCCAACTACTGAGGTTTTCGGGTCGTCGGCGGGCGGTGACGGTTCATGATCCCTGCGGTATGCCCGTGGGGTGAGGTATCCGGAGGGTGGGGGCCTGACTGCTGAGCGTCGGGCGTTTCGTGAGGGGATTCGGCTTCAGACCGGTGAGAGGTTCGCAGCGGGTGAGAAGACCGTGGTGATCGCGAAAGATCTGCGGGTGAGTGTGCGGTCGGTGGAACGCTGGCGTCGTGCCTGGCGCGAGGGTGGCATGGAGGCGTTGCGTTCCGCGGGTCCGGCGAACTCCCCAACCGTCACCGATGCCCAGTTCGCCGTGCTGGAGGAGGAACTCGGCAAGGGGCCTGCAGCTCATGGCTTCGACGACGAACGCTGGACCCTGGTCCGGGTCCAGGCCGTGATCAGCCGGCGTCTGAGGCTGAGCCTGTCGGTGGCGACGGTGTCGCGGCTGCTGAAACGGCACGGCTGGTCCTGGCAGGTACCCGCCCGCAGAGCGCTGGAGCGTGACGAGCACGCGGTGGAGCTATGGAAGAAGGAGGTGTGGCCCCGGGTAACAGCCTCGCGGCGGCATGCGGGGCCTGGATCGTCTTCGAGCACGAGGCCGGATTCTCCATGACGCTGCCTCGCGCCCGCACTTGGGGCCGACGCGAGCAGATACCCCTCATTCGCGTGCGTGGCAGGTGCCGCCGCCGGACCTCAGTCGCCGCGCTGTGCTGCTACAAATCCGGCGAGAAGAGCCGTCTCATCCACCGCCCCCGCACCCATTTACAGCTCCAGGGCGCACGCAAGAGCTTCTCTTGGAAGGACCACCGCGACCTCCTGGTGCGGGCACACATCCAGCTCGACGGCCCGATTGTGGTGGTCTGGGACAACCTCAACACCCATCTGGCCGCCGGACTGAAGCGGTACGAGGCCGAGCATGACTGGCTCACCACCGTCAGGCTTCCGCCGTACGCGCCCGACTTGAATCCCGTCGAGGCCATCTGGTCACTCGTGCGCAGAGCGATGGCCAACACCGCCTTCGCCACCCCCGACGACCGCGACCGCAAGCTCCGCCACGAGCTACGCAGGACCCAGCTCCGGCCCCACCTGATCGACGGCTGCCTCACCGCCACAAACCTGGCTATCAACCCTCCGCCTCCGCCCTGAAAACCTCAGTAGGTTCGTGCGCCAGTAGGCCGCGACCAGCAAGGCCCGATCCTCCAACGGCAGGCTCCAGGGCCGGCGAACTGCCGTGGGCTCAACACAGTGAACGGGGCTATCCAGACGGCTCCGACGCCGTGATCACACCAGCCGCACCAAGATCATCGCACCGGGCCAGCCCGCCCCGTCAGCTAGCTCCCTCGCCTCAGCGGAACTCGTGTACCACCTGGAGCTCACCGACCACGTGGGCGTTGAACTCGTCCAGCTCCTCGGCCGTAACCCAGAGCTCGAGGTCGTCTGCCCGCCAGCCTGCTGGATGGGATACCGGCTCAAAAGCTCCGACTCAACCTCAAAACGAGTGACGAAACCGGCGCCATTCGTGCTTCACGTTCCAGTCTGGCGTGATCCTGACCGCCTAGCCCTCGCTGAGGACCGAGTGGAAGATCAGCTGCTCGGGCAGCCGGGGGCGGCCAGGCACGGCAGTTCAGCTCCCGAAGCAGATCAAGCTCCTTGGGGCCGGTGGGGCGCCAAGTTGTCGTTGCTTGCTGGCTGGTCATCTGCATCGCTCTCCGAACGCAGACCGCCGGTACGGCGGCTCGGGAGACTGGACGAGACTGTCGCCGCAGACTCAGCAGTTACGCAGTTTGCACACTCGGACCAAGTCTGCGGCCAACAGTTACGGGCAGCCCTTAGGGCTCCAACAGGTTCGCTGCTCTCATGCTTGCGAGAAGTGCGTTGAAGTCCGCCTTCAAACCGTCGATGTTCGTCGCTGTAGAATCAGCTTGTCCTTTCGCGCGTTGCGGCAATGGCTCTATAGCCCAGGAGTTATTAGGGACATCCAGGTCGTAGAGTGTTTGCCATTTCAGATGGTTATCCATGGTGATGCCGCCGATACTTGGATTCCAAGACGGCTCTGTCTGGCCGGACACCTTGACCAGGGGATACGATGGCGGGCCTGTTTTGTATGAGACCAGCCGGTAGACACGATCATTAGCATGCGTTGGCTTGACTGTGTGCCCGATGGCGTAGTGCTTTCCATTCGTCCATGGGCTAGCAGCTGACCTTCTCCCGCATGCTGCCTTCACTGCCCACCCGATACCTCCCTGGCGCGTCGAGCTACCGGTGCCGTTAAGGATCAAGTCGCCCGGGGTATAGAAGTTGCATCTACCGATATTGGCGATGAGGGGACTCCCCGTATGGGAGACACCGATGCGTCGTTCGCCGTAGTAGATGGATCCTATCCAGATATCTGGAAACATCAGAGCGCCTGGGGCGGGGCCATTCTCGTACATGGTATGCCAATATGCGGGCAGGAGTGATGCCCCACTCGTGAGTCCCGTTTGCAGTCGTCCCTCGGCGAGCGTATGGGGTGAAATTTCAGTACGGAAGAAGGGGATTGATGTACTATCCGGCTTCTTGTAGCCGAAATCCTGAATAATGGCCGGTCCTGGCGGGTCTCCCCTGCCTCCGAGCCAGTTGAATGTCGAGGGTCGCTTGATGTAGGGGCCTTCGCATCTCCAGGCCAAGCCTTCGAATTCTGCAACGGTTTCCCCGGTTGAGGTCGGCCAGGCGGGAGAGGTTTCCGCGGGTATACGATGACTTCCATAGGTGCGCCCTGCGCTAATTGCCCGATACTGGTAGCCATTTCCGGGCTCACATAGTTCATCTAGTTCAATGTGGATCCCGAGGCCTGCGCCTTCACCAGGGTAGGGAGGTACGGTAGAGAATCCATTTGTGACACCCATAGTAGGGGGGCCTTGACCCATCGGCCCGTATCCCCAGTACCACGAGTTCCGGGAAATTGCTATGTCGCCCCCCACTACGGCTACATGCAATCCCCTGAAGAGTGAAGGTGCGTCTGCTTCTCCGTAGCACCCGATGTACGTGGCGCATGCAGGGCTGCCCGAAAGATCGCAGCTGAAATTTCGCCGGTTGTTTGCCTGGGTGTGGCAGGCGACAAAGGTGCAACCCAAGAATGAATGGTCATGAATTCCATCGCGGCCATTGCTCGAGGCGTCGACACCCATGATGAGCATCGCATTTGTTTCCATGTTCCCATTGCTGCCGATATCCAGGCCATGCTGCCCGTTCTCATACAGGTGGCAGCCGTATATTTGTGTGTTGTTCGCATTTACTTGAGGGTTGAAATAGGGTGCGTCGCTCGCGTAGATTGTAATCCCATTGCGCCTGAAGCCGCGAACGGCCACATTTTCAATCAAAGGGCCATGTGCCATGACGCGCACGCCGTCCATGTTGGGAGTCTGGTAATGCTCGGCTGCCAACATTCCTTGCGCGGGGACCGATTGTAGGCCGAATTGGCGGAGTATGCCCCAGTCCGCTCGGCCGCGAGCGGGCGTCATCTCGGCGCCCGTCCAGTAACCCGTCATGGCTATAGCGCAATAGACCAATTCCCCTCCAACCTGCCCGATTCCGGTAGCGTTGGAAAGGCTGAAATCCCCACCTTTAACATCTGCCAGTATGCGGGTGGTGCCGCCGAAATTAAGCGCGGTAAGTCCAGCGCCCGCACCTTCCAGAATGCTGCCGTTTGAGACGATGAGAGGCTTTTTGATGCGGTAGTCGCCGGGAGGCAGGTAGACGATTCTTCCGAAGGATTGCGGCTCGCCTTGTCCAGTTCGCGCTGCGCAATCCAAGGCTTGCTGGATCGCTCCCGTGTCGTTGGCCTTGCCGTCTCCGACAGCACCGAAGTCCAGCACGCTCAAGCGGGTATTGAGGTGCGGTCTGATTGTCACCGTACCTGAATCGTCGCAATCGCCTATCCAGTTTGGCGCGCTGGTGCACTGCGGATCCGAGGCGCGGACGAGTTGTCCCGAATCGTTGATACCAACTGCAGTAGCGAGGCCATTACCTAGACCGCCAAAAATTCCTCCAATTTGCACCTTAACGTTTTGCCCGATATTTGCCGACTCGAGCGCGACACCGAAAAACGGGCTAGTATGCCAGCGTTCTGGCTCTACTGCTGGAGTGACGGTAGTAGGGGATCCTGTGGTCCGGACTGCCTGGCGGGCGTTGATGGGTTTCGCGGCGCGCAGAGTGACGATATCCATCAGAACACCTCCTGCGTGATGGGCGCTTGCGAATCAACTCAACCTCTGAGGTCTCCTCATCGAAGTACGCATTCGTGGCCCGAGACCGCAGAGGTTTGGTACTGGGACGGCAGAGTCGCGGTCGGGCCAAGGAAAAACGAGGCGGAGCGGTGCTGTCGTCGTCAGCTTCAGCTCATCCACGAAGTGTTCGTCAGTTCGCCGTCTCCCCCTAACAGCGTAGGTGCATCGACGCGACCTTGGCGATCCGGAGCTTAGGTGGCCGACGCGGACCATCGCACCGCCGCGTACCACATCCTCCACCACGGCAGCAACGGCGATTACGCCTACGCACAGCGCTGGGCCCCGACGGTGCCCATTCACCTCTGAGACCTGGTGGGGCCACGGCGCCACCAGCCGCTTACCTCGTGTCGTTGAGGGGAGGGCAGTTGGGGTGTTGGGGGCGGTGAGGTGGGGTGTTGCAGGTTGGGTTGAGAAGGGGTGTGTACCAGGTGGGAACGGATTGACCTCAGGTTCTTCCAGGTTGGTTGAGAACCTTGCTGGTGTTGCAGATGGTGCCCGGGTCTTAAAGGACTGAGGCACCATTTCCTGTTCCTGGGTGTGGCTGCTGATGCGGCCGGCGGGCGTTGGTGGAGGTAAGTGGCGTGCTGGGGGAGGGTGCCGGGCTGGTGGTGGTGGAGGTCGAGGGCGTTTTCGAGTTCGGTGACGGTGTCGCTGAAGGGGTGCCGGTTGCCGAGGTAGCGGGCGAATTGCGCCGCCAGCGTCTTGGCGGCCGTGCCTGGTGGGACGAGGACGTACGTGACAGGCACCGGGACGTCGGCTGGTCTGTGTCGCGGGGGTGCGGTGTGTGTGGGCGAGGTGGCAGGTACGTCCCACGTGGCCAGGACCAGCCGTGCCGTTTCAGCAGCCGCGACACCGTCGCCACCGACAGGCTCAGCCTCAGACGCCGGCTGATCACGGCCTGGACCCGGACCAGGGTCCAGCGTTCGTCGTCGAAGCCATGAGCTGCAGGCCCCTTGCCTAGTTCCTCCTCCAGCACGGCGAACTGGGCATCGGTGACGGTGGGGGAGTTCGCCGGACCCGCGGAACGCAAGGCCTCCATGCCACCCTCGCGCCAGGCACGACGCCAGCTTTCCACCGACCGCACACTCACCCGCAGATCTTTCGCGATCACCACGGTCTTCTCACCCGCTGCGAACCCTCTCACCGGTCTGAAGCCGAATCCCCTCACGAAACGCCCGACGCTCAGCAGTCAGGCCCCCACCCTCCGGATACCTCACCCCACCGGCATACCGCAGGGATCATGAACCGTCACCGCCCGACAACGACCCGAAAACCTCAGTAACCGGTCGCACCGGCTTTGCACTCCACCCCTTTCCGGGACCACGACGCCGTGACAGCCGGCCTTACCTCGGGACGGAATTCCCTCAGCAACGGCTCCCCAGAACCTGTGCCAACGCCGGATCAGGCCAGCTCCACGGATCGGTGGACGCGAAAGGAGGTGAGGTCCTCGGGTTCCACACTTGCTGAATCCACCCGATAACGCCCAGCCCCGAGTTCGCGGACGAACGGGCTGCCCTCCGTATCCGCCTGAGATCCATCGAGGTGTGGGGGCGGTGTGGCGGCGGGTCTCGAAGGGCTGCTCATGGTGATCGTGATGGCATGAGAGAGCAGCGGTTCGACGTGTGGGCGGCCGGGGTCGCCTACGAGCGGTACATGGGGCGGTGGAGTCGTCTCGTGGCGAAGGAGTTCGTGGCGTGGCTCGACTGTGCCGACGGTCTGCGGTGGCTGGACGTGGGGTGTGGTCCTGGCGTGCTGTCGGCGGTGGTGGCCGCCCGGTGCCGGCCTCGGGGGGTGGTGGGAATCGACCGGTCGGAGGGGTTCGTGGGCTCGGCCCGGGCCGCCGCCGCGGCCTCGTCGCACTTCGTCGTGGCGGATGCGATGGCGCTTCCGGTGCGTGAGGCAACGATGGACGTCGCCGTCAGCGGTCTCACGCTGAACTTCCTGCCCGAGCCCACCACGGCAGTGGCCGGGATGGCCCGGGTGGTCCGGCCGGGCGGCCTGGTTGCCGCGTACGTGTGGGACTACGCCGACGGCATGGGTTTCCTGTGCCGGTTCTGGGACGCGGCGGTCGAGGTGGACCCCTCCGCAACTGCACTGGACGAGGGCCGTCGGTTCCGCGCGTGCCGCCCGGAGCGGTTGCGCGAGGTGTGGGCCGACGCGGGGCTCGTCGACGTGTCCACCACCCCGATCGAGGTGCCCACCGTATTCGCCGATATCGCCGATCTGTGGGAGCCCTTCCTGGCGGGGCAGGGCCCCGCACCCGGCTACGTGGCCTCACTTGCCCCGCCCGACCGGGACCGGGTCCGTGACGCGCTCGGTTCGGCCGTGCCCAGGAGACCGGACGGTTCCATTGCGCTCACCGCCCGGGCTTGGGCCGTGAGCGGCCGGGCCCGGTCCGGATCCCGGTGACCTTCGGGTCGGTCAGCGCGGATCCCCAGACCGCTGCAGGGAGGGCCGTACGGGCGGATCCCTGACCGGCGTTCTCAATCGGTGTCGGAGGGGGAGCGTGCAGAAAGAGGGGTGGCGATCTGCTCGAGTGAGCGTCCCTCGGCCGCCACCGCGTAGAAGACGGCGACCACGCCCGCGCAGACCATCAGCCCGGCCCCGATGCAGAAGGCGAGGACGGTGTCGGCCCGGACGCCGCTGGAGGTGAGGTCGGCGAAGACCATCGGACCGGAGATGCCGCCGGCGGCGGTGCCGATCGCGTAGAAGAACGCGATGGCCATGGCCCGGGTCTCCATGGGGAAGATCTCGCTCACCGTCAGGTACGCCGAACTCGCCCCGGCCGACGCGAAGAAGAGCACCGCGCACCAGCAGGCGGTCATGGTGAGCGCGGTGAGTTCGCCCGCGCCGAAGAGCCAGGCCGTGCCGAACAGCAGCAGCCCCGAGAGCACGTACGTACCGGCGATCATCGGGCGGCGGCCGAGGGTGTCGAAGTACCGGCCGAGCAGGAGCGGTCCGAGGAAGTTGCCGAAGGCGATGACGGCGAAGTAGTAGCCGGTGACGCCGCTGGAGACGTCGAAGAACCGGATCAGGATGGTCCCGAAACCGAACGTGATGGCGTTGTAGAGGAACGCCTGTCCGATGAAGAGGGACAGGCCGAGGACGGCGCGTCGCGGGTAGGAGCGAAAGACGGTCCGGGCGATCGCGCCGAAGCCGATGCTGTGGTGCTGGGTGACGGTGATGGCCTCGTCCGGTTCGGGCAGCCGGACACCCTTCTCCGCCTCCACCTGCCGTTCGACTTCGGTGACCAACTCCTCGGCGTCGTGGGCCTTGCCGTGGATGAACATCCAGCGGGGACTTTCGGGCACGTGGCGACGGACGAGAAGGATCACCAGGCCCAGGACGACACCGAGGGCGAAGGTCAGCCGCCAGCCGAGCCAGGCCGGGAACACGTCGGTGTCCAATGCGACCACGGACAGCAGGGCGCCGGCGACGGCCCCGAGCCAGAAACTGCCGTTGATGATCAGGTCGACCCGGCCCCGGTACTTGCCGGGGATCAGCTCGTCGATGGCGGAGTTGATGGCCGCGTACTCGCCGCCGATCCCGAAACCGGTGAAGAAGCGGAAGAGGAAGAACCACCAGGGCGAGAAGGAGACGGCGGTCAGGGCGGTCGCGGCGAGGTAGAGCCCGAGGGTGACGAGGAATAGCTTCTTGCGGCCGTAGAGATCGGTCAACCGGCCGAAGAACAACGCCCCCGAGCACGCCCCCGCCACATAGAGGGCGGCGGCGACGCCGGTGACCTGCGCGTCGGTGATCGACAGGCCGCTGCCGTCCTCCGAGAGGCGTCCGGCGATGTTGCCGACGATGGTGACTTCGAGGCCGTCGAGGATCCACACGGTCCCGAGGCCGACCACGATCATCCAGTGCCACCGGGACCACGGCAGCCGGTCCAGCCGCGCAGGCACCTGCGTGGTGACGGTCCCCGTATCCCTGCTCCCGGAGCGGTACCCAAGCTCAGCCATGCACGCGCTGTTGCCCGCCGCCGGACACCCCAAACCACAAGGCAGCCGTACGCCGTACGGTGCCTTGTCGGTCTCCCGGTTGGCCGAGGAGGCTGACGGCGTGGGGGAGTTCGGCAGGCCCGACGGCCGCAGGTCCCTCAGGCGGTCGGCTGCAGGCGTACGCAGCAGCGGTCGGGGCTCGGCGCCAGGGACGCCTCGAGCCCGGACGTGCCCAGGCCGCGGAGGATGCCGCGAAGCAGGTGGAGGTTCATGCCGCACACCGTCTGGGTGTGTGCCTGCGCCAGCGCGTGGAAGGGGCAGTTGGCCAGGACGATGGCACCGGCACCGGCACCGACACCGGCATCGTCATCGCGGCGTGGCTCGAAGCCGTACCGTTCCAGCAGTTCGCAGACGTTCGTCCCGTTCTGCTCGCCCAGCTGAGTGCCGAGTTCTTCGGCCTTCCGGTGCAACACCTGGCGCACCGGCTCACCGGTCGCGTCGGATTCCTCCACCGCTTGGGCGAGCAGTCGTCCGGCCAGCTCGTAGCGGCGGTCCGGCAAGTGGACGACGACCTCCCTCGCCGACCGGCGGTAGAGCTTCGCCGGCCTGCCCGCGCCCGGTCCGGAGCGTCCGCTGCGGCGCTCGTAGACGACGTCGAGCAGCGATTCGTCAGCCAGGCGGTCCAGGTGGAACGCAGCCGTCTTCCGGGCGAGCCCGAGGGCCGCGGCCGCCTCGTCACGGCTGACGGCGCTCGGCTGGCGCACCACGTGGTCGTACAGCCTCCTGCGGGTCGGCTCATCGAGAGCGGCAACAGCGGAGACGTCTGGGTCACGTACTTCCTTCGGGGTGTCCACGCCCCCCAGTGTAAAACCCACAGCCATTGACTAAAGAGCAGAAGGGAGCTTCTATAGGAAATGAACCTTGCCGTTAGAAGGAGAGGGTCATGTCGTCCGTAACCACAAGCACCACTTTCGCGGCCTGGCGGCGGGCGGCGCTCGCCGACCCCGGGTACCAGGCGTTCGTGATTCTCCGTACCGGATTCACGGTGGCGCCGATCCTGTTCGGTCTGGACAAGTTCGCCAACCTGCTCGTGGACTGGCCCACCTACCTCGCGCCGTGGATCGACGACCTCGTTCCCGGCAGCGCCCAGGCGGCCATGTACGCGGTCGGTGTGGTCGAGATCGTGGCCGGCATCGCCGTGGCGCTGGCTCCGCGCTTCGGGGGCTGGCTGGTGGCCGGGTGGCTGGCGGGGATCATCGTCAACCTGCTGACCATCCCCGGCTACTACGACATCGCGCTGCGTGACTTCGGTCTGCTCCTCGGTGCCGTGGCGCTCGCCCGGCTCGCCCGGCGTTACCACGTCAAGCGGTGAACAGCCCCGAGTCCGCCGAGCCCCTCCGGTGGGTGGTGCCCCGCGGCACCACCCACCACCGCCCTGCTCCCCGGGTCGTCCGGGAACCGTCATCAGCGCCACGCGCGAGCGGTGGGACGGAGCCGATGGGATGGTGAAGGCATGGGAGGCATCCATGGAGCCGTCCCTGGTTCTGCCGGAACCGATCGCCGGCGGCCGAGCACGGTCTCGCGGACCGGCGGCTACGTTCCCCTGCGCGACTACGCCGTGATCGGCGATGGCCGGTCAGCCGCCCTGGTCGCCCGCGACGGGTCGGTGGACTGGCTGGGGCTGCCGGATCTGGACTCGCCCGCCGTGTTCGGCGCTGTCCTCGACGTCGACCGCGGCGGCCGGTTCCTCCTGGAACCAACGGTTCCGTACCGCAGCGAGCGCCGCTATCTGCCCGGCACGAACGTGCTGGAGACGACGTTCGTCACCCCACGGGGCACTGTACGGACGACCGACGCTCTGACCCTCCACGACGAGGCCGCGCTCGCCCCGATGCGCGAGCTGCTGCGGCGCATCGACGGCGTATCCGGGGCCGTGCCGATGCGGTGGAGCGTGGAGCCCCGATTCGGCTACGGCACCCGCACCACGCGGTTCGTCCGGCGCGCAGGAGTGCCGGTGGCGACAGCCGGTGCCGACGCGCTCGCCGTCTGCGCCTGGGAGGCCGGCGAGCCCAGGTGCGAGGGGGAGGCCATCACGGGCGGCTTCTTCACCTCCCCGGGCGGGAGCGCACTGATCGCCGTGCCCTTCGCCCGTCAGGAGCCGCTGGTCCTGCCGGCTCGCGTCGAGTGCGAGGCCCGCCTGCAGCGCACCTGCGCGGCCTGGCGGCGCTGGGCCGACGACCGGATCTACACCGGCAGGTGGCACGCGGCGGTGATGCGCAGCCTGCTCACGTTGAAACTGCTGGTCTTCGCCCCGTCGGGCGCGGTCGCGGCAGCGGTGACGACCTCGCTGCCGGAACACGTCGGAGGCGCCCGCAACTGGGACTACCGCTTCTCGTGGGTCCGCGACTCCGCCTTCACCGTGGCCGCCTTCCTCCAGCTCGGCTGCCCCGCGGAAGCGCACGCGTACTTCTGGTGGCTGATGCACGCCTCCCACCTCACCCACCCCCGCCTGCAGGTCCTCTACCGGCTGGACGGCGGGGCCCACACCACGGAGGAGGTGCTCCCCTGGCAGGGCTACCGCGGCTCGGCGCCGGTCCGCATCGGCAACGCGGCCGCCGATCAGGTCCAGCTCGACACCTACGGCGAGCTGATGCAGACCGCCTGGCTGTACGCCCGGGCCGCAGGAAGGCTGGACGCGGACATCGCCCGGCGCCTCGCCGAACTCGCCGACCTCGTCTGCGCCACGTGGCGGGAACCCGACTCCGGCATCTGGGAAGTACGCAGCGCACCGCGCCACTTCACCCAGTCGAAGATGATGTGCTGGGTGGCGCTCGACCGCGCGGCCCGCCTCGCCGCGCACCGTTCGATTCCCGACGGCCACCTCGCCCGCTGGCAGTCCGCCCGCCAGGAGATCACCGCGTTCATCGAGACGCGCTGCGTCTCCCCGCGCCGCAACTGCTACGTGCGCTCCGCCGGCACCGAGGACCTGGACGCCGCCGTCCTCCTCGGCCACCTCTACGGCTACGACGGCGACCTCCAGCGGATGCGGGCCACGATCACGGCCGTCGGGCAAGAGCTGCGGCACGGGCCGTACGTCGACCGCTACTCGGGCGAAGACGGTCTGAGCGGATCAGAGGGCGCCTTCCTCGCCTGCTCCTTCTGGCTCGCCGAGGCCCTCGCCGGCACCGGACGTCTCGCCCAGGCCACCGAACTGATGGACGACCTGGTTCGACTGGCCAACGACGTCGGTCTCTACAGCGAGGAGATCGACGCGGCCACCGGAGACTTCCTCGGCAACCTGCCCCAGGGGCTCAGTCACCTGGCGCTGATCAGTGCCGCCCACGCCATCGACGCCGCTTCCGAGGAGGCGAGCGGGTGAACGCGTGGGGCACGGCCGCCGGGGCGTTCGTCGGCACACTGGTGCTGACCACCGCATTACGCGCCGCCGGAGAGATGCGCCTGACGCGCATGGACCTGCCCTTCCTGCTCGGCACGGCGGTGACCGTCGACCGCACGCGCGCCAAGGCCGTCGGCTACCTCATGCACTTCCTCAACGGCGAGATCTTCGCCTTCGCGTACTACGCCGTCTTCCTCGCGATCGGCACGGCCGGATGGTGGCTCGGCGCCCTGTTCGGCCTCCTTCACGGCCTGTTCGCCGGCACCGCACTGGTCAGCGTTCTCCTGCCGCTCGTCCACCCCCGGATGGGAAGCCCGCTCACCAGCGCCCCCGAGGTGGCCCTTCTGGAACCCCCCGGCTTCCTGATGCTCAACTACGGACCGAGCACTCCCGTCGTCACCGTCCTCGCCCACATCGGCTACGGCACCATCGTCGGAGGCTTCACCACGCTCGGCCCCTGACTCGATCCGGGGTGCCGTCACCGCACGGCGGGCATATGGTCGCCCTATGGGTGACGGCCGGTGTGACGGGCGCGGAGCCCGGCTGCCGGAGCATCCCGGATCTGCCCGCCGCCGGCGGTACCGCCGGGCACCACTCGGTCGCGCCCGGCCCTCGCCGACCGATGACGAAGGGCGCTGAGAGGGCGTGCGGCCGCCGACCGCCTCCGCCGGAGGGTCACCCGTGGAGAGGCTCGATGCCGCCGTGGCAGAGCTGGTCCGGGCCACCGGGGCTTCCGTGGCCCTTGTCTACCGGCTTCCTGCAGGTGAAAGGGTTCTGCACCTGGCGGTGGTGTCGGGAGCCCCCGGGCAGATCACTGCTCCGTGGGCGCGGATCGACCTGGGCGCACGGATCCCGGTCGCGGACGCCATACGGGAGCAGCGCCTGGTGTGGCTGGGCGGCCGCGAGGAGGTCGCGCGACGCTACCCGAGGCTCGGACTCGTATTGCCCTACGACTTCATGCTCGCCGCCGCCGCGATCACGGACGCGACCACTCCGACGGGCGGCCTCGTGCTGCTCTGGCCCGTCTTTCGCCCGCCGGAGCTGAGCCCGGCCGAGCGCGAGGCGATGGGTGTCTTCTGCCGCACGGCGGGAGCACTCCTGCAGCAGGCCGACGTCAGCGGGGATCCGGCGCGGGCGGCGGACGAGCCCCGGGTGCTTCCTCCGCCCGGTTCCGCCACCCCCGAGCGCGACGAGGCACAGGCGGTGGTCGACTTCGCCGAGCGCCTGCCCGTGGGGTGCTGCGCCATGGACCTGGACGGCCGCATCACGTACCTCAACTCCGCCGTGACCGACCTCGTCGGGGCCGGCGCCGCGGTCCTCCGGGGTGCACGGCCTTGGGAAGTGCTGCCATGGATGCGCGAGCCCGTCTTCGAAGAGCACTACCGTGCCGCGGTGGTCAGCCGCCAGCCCACGTCCTTCACCGCCCTGCGTCCACCCGACCAGTGGCTGTCGTTCCGGCTCTACCCCGACGCCTCCGGCATCAGCGTCCACATCACCTCTGGGACCGCCCCTGAGGCGTCGGGGGCCCGCCGGTCTCCACCACCTTCCACTGAGCTGGCCGGCGTCGCGTCCCTCTACCATCTGATGCACCTGGCCGCCGCTCTGACGGAAGCCGTCGGGGTGAACGAGGTCGTCGATCTCGTCGCGGACCAGATCGTGCCCGCCTTCGGCCCGCAGGCCCTGGCCGTGATGACGGCACACGAGGGCCGACTGCACATCATCGGCTACCGCGGATACACCGCCGAGCTCATGGACCGCTTCGATGCCATGCCGCTCACCTCCGACACGCCGACGGCACAGGTCCTGATCACCGGTGTGCCCCGCTTCTTCGCCGGCTTCGCTGACTTGAAGCAGGAGTACCCCTCAGCCGTCCATCTGGACGGCATGGCCTCATGGGCGTTTCTGCCTCTGATCGCCTCCGACCGCATCGTCGGCTCCCTCGTCCTCGCCTACGACCAGCCCCACCCCTTCACCTCGGCCGAACGCGCCGTGCTGACCTCGCTGGCGGGCCTCATCGCCCAGGCACTGGACCGCGCGCGCCTCTACGACACCAAGCACGAACTGGCCCACACCCTGCAATCGGTCCTGCTCCCGCACACCCTTCCCCGCGTCCCGGGCCTGGACGTGGCCGCGCGCTACCTCCCCGCGGGCCGCGGCATGGACATCGGCGGAGACTTCTACGACCTCATCCGCCACGACGCCACCACCGTCACCGTTGCCATCGGCGACGTCCAGGGCCACAGCATCACCGCGGCCGCCCTCATGGGACAGGTCCGTACCGCCGTCCACGCCCACGCCACCGCCGGCACGCCCCCCGGAGAGGCCCTCGCCCGCACCAACCGCCTCCTGATCGACCTGGACCCGGGCCTGTTCACCAGTTGCCTGATAGCCCACATCGACCTCGCGCAGCACCGGGCGCACCTCGCCACCGCCGGACACCCACCACCGATCCTGCGCCACCCCGACGGACGCACCGACGTCCTGCACGTGCCCCCTGGCCTGCTGCTGGGCATCGAGGCCGACGCCGGCTACCCGACCACCGAGATCCCCCTGCTTCCCGGCACGGTCCTCGCCCTGTACACCGATGGACTCGTCGAAATCCCCGGCCTCGACATCGACAGCACCACAGCAGACCTCGCCCGTCGGCTCGCCCGGGCCGAAACCCGGACCATGGACGATGTCGCGGACGATCTCATCGCGTACGCCACGGCCTCCGCGCCCCGCCACGACGACATCGCCCTCCTCCTGATCCGGACTTCCCCCGACCGGTGAGACCGCGCCGACGGCCTGTTCCACCTGCCCCTGTCTCAGCCGAGGAAGGACAGACGTACGGTGCGCCGGGGGTTGTCCGTGTTGGTGTCCACCAGGACGATCGACTGCCAGGTGCCCAGGGCGAGTTCGCCGTCGATGACGGGCAGGGTGGCGTGCGGTGGCACGAGCGCCGGGAGTACGTGGTCGCGTCCGTGGCCGGGGGAGCCGTGCCGGTGGCGCCAGCGGTCGTCGGCGGGCAGCAGCGTGCGCAGGGCGTCCAGCAGGTCGTCGTCGCTGCCGGCTCCCGTCTCGATGACGGCGAGACCGGCCGTGGCGTGCGGGGTGAACACGTTGAGGAGCCCGTCGCGCCCCCGCGCGACGTCGCGCAGGAAGCCGGCGCAGGCGGCCGTCAGGTCGTGGACGGTCTCGTCGGAGCCGGTGGTGACGTCGATGGTCCGCGTGGTGAAGGTGTCGTTCATCCCTCCATCCTCGCGCGGCGCCCGCGACCGGCCGTCAGGCGCGGCGGCGCGAACCGGGGCCGTTGTACGCGCCCCGGGCCCGTTGCTCCGGCAGTGGTGGGACTGGAGGGTTCAGCGGGTCGCGGCGAGGGCGGCCGCGTCGGTGGCGTACGGGGCGAAGTCGGCGTTGGTCTTGCAGCCGAGCCCGTCGTACGTGTTGACCTTGGTCTGCGGGTCGGTGCGCACGAGGCGGTACTTGCAGGCGCCCTTGATGTAGCGGCCCTGGACCCCGCCCGGGAAGTCGATCTCCTTGTTCCACAGGTAGGGCGAGCTGTAGTCGTTCAGGTGGGCCGTGGCGTTCACGTCGATGCCGCCTGGCGCGTGGATCTCGTACACCCAGCCGGTCTTCGCGCTGCCGTAGGTGGCGAACTTCTGGGCGACCCACTGCTCGCAACTGGTGCTGAGGTGTGCGCTGTCCTGGCCGCCGCCCTTGACGATGTACTCGGCCAGCGGCGTCACCCGCTCACCCCGGGGGGTGAAGCCGGTCTGGAAGATGTCCTCGACGGTCTCCCGGGTGTCGCCGCGCCACAAGGTGTTCACATCGGTGCGCCATTGCCAGCGCTCGTCCGCGGCCGCGGCGGCGACGGGGCGGGCGATGGCCGGGTTGGTGGTGGTGCGCCACCAGTCCCAGGCCCGGTATTCGACGGTCGGTCCGCAGGGGGTGGTGAGATCGTCCTCGGCGGCCCGGACCGCCGGCGCCCCGGCGCGCTCGGAGGTGTGGACGGTGAGGGGAGGGTGGCCGGCAGGGGCGGCGGCCGCGGCGGGGGCGATGGCGGCGGCGGAGAGCAGGCCGAGCGTGGCCAGCATCCGCACGGCGGACTTGAGCGGCATGGTGAGGACCCATCAGTCGATCAACGTGATGGGTCTCGTTATAGGGGTGCGCCGCAGCAGCGAGCTGGGTCAGCACGGTGGTACCACCCGCACGGAGGGATCAGTCGTACTGGGGAAAGGATCCGCCTCACTCGGGCCCGGCCGTCGTGGGCAGCCCATCGTGGGGCCTGGTGCTGACTCCCACCGGGCGGACGGCAGCCGCCAGTCGTACACGCGCGAGTCAGAGGCGACGCGTGCCTTCTTGCGCATCCTGAGAGGAGATCGCAGAACTTGGATCAAGGGGCCGGCTGCCAGTCGGGCTGGGTGTTGCGCACTCCGTCGGCGGGCCCGCTGGTGATCCTCTCTTCTGCCGTTCCGTCCAGCTTCTTGGTGTAGATGTCGGCGTTCCCCAGTCTGTTCCACGAGGTGTAGACGATCGATGTGCCGTCCGGTGAGAAGGCCGGCTGCCAATCGTCCGACACGTCGGTTGTGATTTGTTGCTGCCCGGTTCCGTCGATGTTCATCAGGTAAATATCGGCGTTTCCGCTCCGATTGCTCTGAAAGGCGATCTTCTTTCCGTCGGGAGAGAAAGCGGGCCAGGAGTCGCCTGCCGGGTCCGTGGTGAGCCGCCGCAGATCCAGACCACTGCATCCCATGATGTAGATGTCGCGGTTTCCGCCGGCACGTTTGCTGGAGAAGGCGATCTTGCAGTCGATCGGAGACCAGGCAGGCTCCGTGTCCAGTTCGGGATCGAAGGTGAGCTGCATGGCGAGCCGGGCGCTCTCGGGGTCGAGCCGGTAGATCTCGTGGTTGAAGGGCTGCCCCGCGGATACGTCTCGGGTGCTGGTGAAGGCGATGGTCTGCCGCGGCCGGGAAAACCCTGGAGCGAAGGAAGGCTGGAATTCACCCGACGCTTCTTCCGTGATCCTCATCTCGTCGGTGCCGTCGGCGTTCATGGTGAAGATGTCCCAGTTGTCATCGCGGAGGCTGGCGAAAGCGATCTTGCTGCCGTCGGACGAGAAGACGGGATCCCGATCGGGTACTGAGTTGTTGGTCAGTCTCCTCAGCGAGGCGACATCTTCACGCGTTCTGCCCGCGTTAACGGTGTAGATTTCGTCGTTACCGTCGCGGTTGCTCACAAAGACGATCTTTCCGTTCCGGCCTGGAAAGGCGTCGGGTGCCGCATATGAATTCGGTGCCCACGGGGCGAGCATGATCATCGCCAGGGCGCCGACCATCAGATACCGTGCTCGCAGCCTCATGGACACCATCTCCCGCGCCACCTGCCCCTTTCGAGGCTACCCCCGCCGTCTCGGCCGCGCCCCCTCGGCTGCGGCCCGACTCAGTGGTGCTCCCACCGTGCGGCAAGTTCGATCCAAGGCCCGGTCCCGGGCCGGCGCCTTGAGGAGCAGTTCAGCGGCTCTTGCCGGCCGGCCGGCGGTCCGGGCGAGACGGCCGAGGTCGCGACTGACGGTGCCGCAGAAGTACGCGGTGGACGTGCCGAGCGCTCCCGGATACTGGCGAAAGGGCGCGAGTTGGTCGTACACCAGCCGAGCAGCCTCAGCGTCACCGGTCAGCTCGATCAGGTCGACCAGATTCAGCAGCACCGCGGGCCACGGCGGGTTCGACGTGGGAATCGGCAGCAGCGGGCGGAGCCGGGAGTAGACGTCCCGCGCCTCGTCCGGCCGCCCGGCGAGGAGCAGCGCCCGCGCGCAGCGACAGCAGCAGCGGATTGTCCGGCGCACGGTCGAGGTCGCGCCACATTTCCTCGCACAGTTCTGCGGCGTCGCCGCGCGGCAGGGCCAGTTGCTGGTGCAGGACGTAGCTCAGGACGCTCGCGTACGGTCTCCGCCGGCCCGGGCGATGGCGGTGGCGGGGTCATTGCACTGGCGGGCGTCGGGGACGTCGGGGCCAAGGGCACCTCTTGCTGGTGCCGCAGTTGGCGCCGGGCCGAGCCCGGCTCGTTCAGAAGCAGCCGACTCCGGTCGGTCGTACGCATGCGAATATCGGTGCCGGCCGCGCCGAGCGAGTGCCGTGAAGCGGGCCGCATCGCGGCGTGAGGGCGCTCCACGTGCTCGATCCCTCCTGATCTCAGGTGAGATGTCTTGGTGATCACGGCTGTTGGCAGGAGCAACCCCCGCGCCGAGGGCCGGGCCGTGCGCATGCGCACATACGCGAACGCCTACCCTGGACCGCCAGTGGCGGATTTCGAACAGTGCGACGAACGGGATGTGACAGGTGACGGGGGCGAACGGCGCGGATCTGGTCGGCGAGGTTCTGGGCGGGCGATACCGCGTGACCGCCACGATCGGCCGCGGTGGCATGGGTGTGGTCGCCCGGGCGGTGGACCAGCTGCTGAACCGCGAGGTCGCCGTCAAGGTCCTGCGGGCCTACACCGACGCCTCCCCGGCCGAACTGGCCGATCTGCGCGTCCGGATGCAGAGGGAGGCGCAGGCCGCCGCCCGCATCCGGCACAGCGGCGTGGTCACGGTGCACGACGTGGTCGAGGAAAAGGGGCTGCCGGTCATCGTCATGGAGTTGGTCGACGGGCCCTCCCTCGACGCCGTACTGGCGGAGCGCGGCGCCCTGGATCCGCGCGAAGCGGCCGCGATCGGCGCCAAGCTGATGGACGCGCTCGACGCGGCACACCGGGCCGGAGTCCTCCACCGGGACGTCAAGCCGGGCAACGTACTGCTCGAGCGCAGCGGTCGGGTCGTGCTCACCGACTTCGGCATCGCCAGCATGGAGACGTCGGGCGACGATGCCCTCGCCAAGCTGACCCAGAGCGGTCAGATCGTCGGCTCACTGGACTATCTGCCACCGGAGCGCGCACAAGGCCAGGTACCGGGTGCCGCGTCGGACATCTGGGCGCTCGGCATGACGCTGTACGCGGCCGTGGAGGGCGCCGCGCCCTTCCGCCGTACGTCGGTGTGGTCCACGCTGGCGGCGATCGTCGGCGAACCGCTGCCGGCGCCGCGGCGCGCCGGACCGCTCACCCCGGTGCTGCAGGCGCTGATGGCCAAGGACCCGATGCAGCGGCCCGATGCCGGGCAGGCGCGCCGGATGCTGGAGGCGGTGGCCGGAGGCGGGACGGCGGACCTCACGGCGCCGCCGGCGCCCCAGCCCGTCACGCAGCCCGTCACCCAACCCGGCTTCGGTCCCGCGCTCGCCGCGCCGCTCTCCCCGCCCGCTCCCCAGCCGGCCGCTTCTCCGGGCTTCGGTCCCGCCGTCGGCACGCCGCTCTCCCCGCCCGCAGCCCAGCCCGTCGCTGCCTACTCGGCCGGCGCGTACGCCGCCCCTCCGCCGGCGGCCGCCGCGCAGCCCGGCGTGCTGCCTGGCATCCCCGCCGGCTACGACGGCCGTTCCGAGACCCGTACCACGACGGACCGCACGCGGCGCCGCCGCACCCGTACGATCGTCGCGGTGGCGGCCGCGACCGTCCTCACCGGCGGCGGAGTCGCCTACGCCCTGATGGATACGCGAGGCGTCGAGGGCGGCGGCGGGTCGAACGCGGCGCTTCCCGCGACGAGCACGACCGGCGGCCCCGGGCACCTGAAGTCCCTCAGCCCGGGCCAGAGGGCGTCCAACACCCCGTCGAAGAAGGGTGAGGACCGGAAGACAGACCCCACGTCCACGCCCAGCGGCGGAGGTGGCAAGCCGACCGGGGCCCCGTCAGCGTCTTCGAAGGCGACGCCCGGTTCCACGGTGAAGGAACCCACCCCGGTGTCGACGGCGTGCACCGGCTGGGCGCACTTGAACCGCAGCGACGGATCCGGCCACGCCACCCAGGAGACCCACCTCTACACCGGGCCGTACGCGGAGTGCTCCTACGTGACCGAGGTCAAGTCCGGCACGAAGGTCTACTACCACTGCTACGTCACCAATGCCCATGCCAACAAGTGGATCTACGCCCGCATCGCAGGCACGAATACCGAAGGCTGGGTGTTCGGTGACAAATCCAGCCTGGACAGCGGCACGGTCGCCCGCTGTTGAAGCCGATCCACAGTCCGGGGAGCGATCCGGGACCTTAGGGGCTCTGGCGTCGCACCTGGCAGGTGGGCTAGGTTGACGGGATGATCACCGGGACGGCCTTGTGCCACACACGGATTGCTGACCCGGCGCTGCTCTGAGCGCCGTACGGGCCGATGCCGGCCCGCTGTTGGGTCGAGGCACCGGCACCGGCGCACGGGCTCCGCCTCCTGTCGTGTTGACCACGTTCGATACGTCAACCACGACAGGAGAACAGAACCCATGCCCACCAAGACGCTGCACATTTCCACGGCGGACGGCCAGGCCGACGCTTTCGCCGCTTTCCCCGACGACGGCGAGCGGCACCCAGGGGTGCTGATGTACGCGGACGGCTTCGGCATCCGGCCCGTGCTGCGGAACATGGCCCGCGAACTCGCCCGCCACGGGTATTACGTGCTCGTCCCCAACTTCTTCTACCGGCACGGCCCGGCACCGGTGATCGAGCTTCCCGAGCACATCGGAGAAGAGGCGCGGTCCGCGATCTTCGCGCAACTGATGCCCTTGATCGAGGCGCACACCTGTGAACGGGTCCTGAGCGATGCCGACGCCTACCTCAGGTTCCTCACCACCCGACCCGAGGTCGCCGCTGGACCGGTCGCGGTGACCGGCTACTGCATAGGCGGCCTCCTGGCGACGCGCACCGCCGCGGCCCACCCGGGCCGGGTGGCGGCCGTCGCCGCGTTCCACGGTCCCGTGGGCGTGGACGGGCCCGACGCTCTCGCCGAGATCGCCGCCCAGGTCCACTTCGGCCATGCCGCGAGCGACCTGACGCCTCAGGCACTGTCCGAGCTCAACAGCGCCTTGGACGCCGCAGGTACCGACTACACGTCGGAGATCTACCCCGGAACCGTCCACGGCTTCACCATGGCCGACACCGACGCCTTCGACCCCGCCGGACTGAAACGCCACTGGGACCGCCTGCTGCCCCTTCTCGACCGCGCCCTGGCACGCAGGTGAGGCGACCCAGCCGCCCCGTGAGGGTCACCGCGGGGTGTGGTGATGGCCGGCGCGGTGCTGCCGGGGGACGGTGTTCAGCCTGCGCGTGCCGGAACGCCGGCGGCCGGGGAAGGGGTTGCGCCGTGACGGCGCCGAGGGGGCCACGACCAGCAGGACGATGAGGGCGACGACCGCGACGAGGATGAGACCGGCAACGAGATCCATGTTCCTGCCTTCCGCCGGGTATTGAGTGACTGTCACTACATCCTGTTACCAAAAATCGCAGCGGTAAACACAAAGGGTGAGCACGCCCGGAACACCGGCAGTCGGCGGGCGGTTGCGAGCGCCACCGGGGAGCCGGCTTGTGGGTGGGCCAGGCACCGAAGCGCCCCGGCGTCGACCACAGGGGGGCGGCGAAGTGGCCGGCGCGTGCCATGGCCAGGAAGCGGTGGAGGGGCCTGGGGCGGGGTGGGATGGCCCTCCGCCCAGGCGCGGTGCTCCGCCAGGTGGGCGGTGAACGGCGTCACGGGCGCCGGGGAGGAGGGAGCCGCGCACGCGTCGAGGAGGGTGTTCATGCTCTCGGCGGAGATGGCGGTGGTGGCCTCGGACGCGTGCCAGCCCGGTCAGGTCGGCGCGCTGGCGGCGGAGGCCGCGCCGAGCGTGTCGGCGATGCTCCGGTGGCGTCCCGGACGAGGTCGGTGATCGGTTCGCTGCGGCCGGCAAAGTAGATCCCGGGCGGCGTCAGGGTCGCCACCGAGGAGACCCGCACCGGCCCTCAAGTCGACGCGGACGTCCTCACCGCGACAGCCATCCTCCGCGCGCACAGTGCAGAGCAGCATGGCACAAGACGAGGCGACCGAGCGGTGGTCCGCTTTCCGAGGCGGCCCGCGCCGTTGTACCCGACGTGTGACCGTCTCGAAGGGCCTCGACGGAGGCGCCTCCGGCGCCGCGGTCACCGGGACGGTGGCCGACGGGCAGGGGTGAACCGAAGGGAAGGTGCACCCGTCCCCGAGCGGAGGCCGGTGCCCGGCCCGGACTTTGCCGTGCCGGTCAGACCGCGAAGCGGCGGTTGCCGGTGAGCGACCACACGGCGGAGATCCGGCCGTCCGTGACGGCGAACATGTCGATGCCGCTCTTGACCACGACGTCTCCGCCGCCGTCGGCGTGGCTCTCGCTCCACCGGCAGGCCATCTCGCCGCGCTCGGAGTCGACCAGCGGTGCGGCGTCGGCGGAGAACGTCAGACCGGTGAGGGCGTGGCCGTTGGCCGATATGAACGCCGTCAGCTCGTCCCGGCCGAAGGTGGCGGCGGAGCCGGTACCGCCGAAGTCGTCCGCGAAGTACAACCGGAAGCCGGGGGCGAGGATCTGCTCGGCGAGGGCGACATCTCCGTTCCAAAGCGCTCCCCAGCCCTCTACGAGGCGGGTGCCGGTCTCCCGGGTCAGCGGTGCGGAGTCGGTGGTGGCGGTCGTCGTCACAGACATGGGTGCCTTCCAAGGTCGGTTCGTGGTCACCCAGCCTCCGGGCCGGTGGCGACAACCCCCTGTCGGTGTTTAGCCCTCAGGGCGGCGGCTCAAGCGAAACCATAGAGCTCATCGAGTGCGACGAAATCCGATCCAAGGCCCTCCTCCAGTTCGGAGACGTCCATCGGACGCGGCTCCACCGTCTCCTCCAGTGCCCGCGCCTCACGGATGCGGTCGAGACGGAAGCCGCGCACGGCGGAGCTCGGCCGGCACCAGCCGATGAGGTACCAGGGGTCGCCCTCGAGGAAGCCCATGGGTTCGACGGTGTGTTCGGTGACCGCGCCCTGCGTGCCGGCGTAGCACAGCTGCAGCAGCCTGCGGGTCGAGAGCGCCTCGCGCAGGGTGTGCGGAAGCGCGGGCGGCTGAACGGGGTTCGCGGCGAGCCGTACCCGAGCCGCGAGCTCACGCGCGGCCTGACGCTCATGCTGAGGCATGACGGCGAACACCTTGTGCAGCGCCGAGCGGGCGTCCGCGGCGAACGGCGTCCCGGACAGCCCGTGCAGGGCGACGGCCAGGGCCGCCGCCTCGGCCGGGGTGATGGCCAGGGGCGGCAGGGTGTGGTCCTTGTCGACCACGTACCCGCCGCTGCGCCCCGGTTCGGCGTAGAGCGGCACACCGGACTGCTGCAGGGCGCTGAGATCGCGCTCGATGGTGCGGGTGCTCACACCGAACCGCTCGGCGAGCCACCGGGCGCTGCGCGGCCGGGGCGAGACCGCACGTAACTCCTCCACCAGGGCGTACAGACGCTCGATACGGTTCACACCAAGGACCGTAGCCGATGCCCCGGGGGGCGGCGGATCCGGCCGGTGGATCGAAGGGGAACCAAAAACGGCCCGGCCCAAGAACACAGGCTTGGCCTACGCGAAGGGGTGGGACGGCCCCGAGCTCCGCGCCGTGGGCGCCCCGGCGATCCGCAACCGCCTTTTCGTGGCGTTCGACGTCCTACAGCGGACGGGCAAGAGCTGCCAGCCCAGGGGGCGGCCGCGGCCGGCCGTGTCAGGCATACATGTAGCTGTGGGTCCAGTAGCTGCTGGTCGTGAACTCCCGTCCGCACCGGTGACACGGAGCCGTGCGCCCCTCGTCGGCGAACTCGAACACGTTGTACACGCCGATCACCGTGTCACGCAGGAGCTGTTCGTCGTGCACCTTGTGGCTGACTGCGTAGGCGACGATGTCCAGCGCGGTCGGTATGCGGCCGCACCGACATCGTTCCTGGCCGGAGGCGGGGATGACCGAGAATTCGCCGATGGAATCAAGTGGAAGCCTCAGCAGGCCCTCGATGTAGCGGAGTTCCGTGGCGGGAGTCGCAACTACCGGTCCTCCCTGATACGAGAGGAGCGAGAGGGCCTTCCGCATATCGTCGTCGTCAAGCTTGATGCCCGTCCTGGCACCGCTCTTGCGGTATTCGCTCTTCAGCTGCTCGAGGGTCGTGGCATCCACGGCTCATCCCTTCGGTTTACCGTTTTCGACGTTGGATTCTTCGACCGCAATCGCCTCCGGTCCTCACGTCATGGCTTCTGCCACCCCGCCTCGTGGTGGTACCTCGCGGGGCATCCCCGCAGTCCAGTGAGCAGCACCCCTGTCACGCACGGGATGAAACGATCTTCCCTCCGGGGCGGCGGAGTCGGCTGGCCGGGCAGATAGGCATGCAGGCACCGCAAGCCGCATGGCGTCGTCGAAGGAGAGCGAGTCGGCCACGACAGGAGCGGCGTAATTCCCGAAACGGTGCCTGAGCCCGGGGCAACCGGACCGGGACCCTCGGCTGCTGCACGGTCGAGCGCATGCGGTACACGCATTCATCTTGCGCGAGAGTGAGCAGCACTGCCTGTCGAGACGCACACGCCGCTCCGCAGCGGCGCCGAGCGGCCGCACGGTGGCTGGCGTACTCCGTTGCGTTCGGCGTGGTGGAGCTGGACGGAGGAGGAGCTGTTGCAACGCACCTGCAAGGTTCTGCGCGGCCGGCGAGCCGCGGCGCCGACGGCAGCGTCTGCTGCGAACTGAGAGCGGCGGTCGTGTCGCAACCGTGATGACGATCAGGCGGAGGAGAACGTAGTTCCGGGGCGAAAGGCGGTTGCAGTGGAGATCACGGTGCAGTGGATCAGGACGTCTTGGACGAAGCATTCGCGGGGCGGGGAGGCTGCTGCCCAACGGAACGCGGTGCCTACTGGCTTCTCGATGCCGAGGGTGCCTCCGTCCTTCGCGCATTTCGTCGAGGCGTCGGAGGACGATGGCTTCGTTCCCTACGAGAGGGTTGTGGATCTCCACGAAGTCGGTCTCAACCTGCGCGACGAGGGCGACCGGCTCTGGGTCCTGGCACGTGAGCATCAGCTGTACGGCATGCCGTCCCGGCCGCGCAGGCACCCAGCAATCCGCCTGAGCCCAGGCCAGTGGGCCCGTTGGCAGTTGAACTACCGGTTCAGTGGCGTCGGGCGCGCGGACTGGTCGTACTGGCTCGACACGTTCAACGTCGCCTACGGGCTCGCTGACCCGGATGTGTTCCTGTCGGAGCCGACCGTGCTGGTCGATGAATGCGGTCCCGTTCGATAGCGCACGGACCCTCTGCGTCTGAGATCGTCTCATGTACGGCGAATTCCTCTGTACTGCCGAGGAGGCTGGCCCGAACAATTGCTCAGCTTCGTGTCTATCATCCGGCTTCGGTGGAGGACGGGCAGCGAAGGGCGTTCAGATCCAGTTGGCCCAGCCGAACGTTGCGATATAGGCCCGTCGGACGGCGTCCCAGCCACGGCCGCTGCCGATGTGAATGACTGCCAGCGCGAGAAGGAACCAGGCCCCGAAGGCTCCGCCAACTACAAAAACCCATCGAGGGCCCGAGAAACTGGCCACCACGATCAAGGCGGTGACAGTCACGCCCAAGCCCAAGTGGGCGGCGGGCAGATCTGAGCGCAGTGCCTCGCGCACAGAGCTTCTTTCGTCCTGCATGTCTTGGGTGTACCGAGAACGAGGTGGGCTTTGGTCGTTCTCCCGCCCAGAACTGTGCTCCATGAAGTAGCCCCCTGTAGACCTGCAGCTGAGGCTGCGAACCGAGCAGCCTATCGACGGCCATCATCGGTCGTTCGCCGCGGCTTCGTCCCCTACTTGCGGGAAGACCGGGGCGGGTGGGTTTCGGTGCACCGAGGGGCGTGCTCGCCTTCGCGCGCAGGTTCCTGAACCCGCGCCGGACGCGGGCTGGGGTGAGTCTCTTCCACTGGCTGCTCCCATGGCCGGCGCAGATCCCCTGCGAGGGGCTGGCGAGGGCGAGTTGGGGCGTGCGCGGCCAAGAGAGACAGGTCCAGCGGCCGGCCGGCTCCGGAGTCCCGGAGCCTGGGCGACATCGAGCCGTCGCAGGAACGCCTGCCAGCATCGGTCGACGTCTTCGGGACAGGGCCTCGTGGTCGAGCCGGGCCGCCAGCCGGATCTCCGCGGCTGACGATCCCGAACCGCCCGACCACCAACCCCAGCCGATGGGCCTACACCAGCGCATTACCGCTCTGCAGCGTGTCCTCGCCGACGACAGCACCTCGCCGAGAGTCACTCGCCGCTTGTCTGGCCTGCTGTTCACCCAGCCCACCAGCCGCATCGGCCGCCTGGTCACCGATGACGTCGTCCACGACGACCAGCATGTCGAGTCGGCAACACGCGGTCATGAACTTCCGTCAGCGCCCAGACGCCGCAGCGACCGATTCAATGACACCGCGCCAAGTCCGGCGATAGCCTTCGCGAAGAGGCCCGCCGACCAGGGCGAGGATCTCTGATGCAGCGTCGATCATGGGCCTCGGGTCACCCGACGTGCACAGCCGCAGGTGTCCTTCGAGCAGGGCGGCCCCACGTTCCCCGTCCGCTTCCAGAAGGCGCCGCGGCAGCCACTTCCCGCTGCCGATCCACGCCTGGTGGTAGTCGCAGAGCAGATCTGCCGCCGCACTGAGTACGAACCCGGCCACCGCCAGACGCTCGATCCGATCACCGGCATCGGCGAGATCGTCCAGAGCATCCGTGAGCCCATACCTCTTCGTCTCGACCACCTCTGGTGCCAGCGCCGGAGGACCATCGCGGAGGTCCGCCTCAGCACGGGCACGGACGCAGCCGGCCTCCCCAGCGGCATCGACCAGGATGATCCCCGTGGCGTACAAGGTCTGCAGGACCGCACGACGCGCAGCAATGTCCGCAGCGAAGAGATCCGCGAGACCGGCACGGGTGTGGATGAACAGCTCCACTACACGTCCCTCAAACCGGATCGTCTCCCGGCAGGTCTCGCCGCCCTCCTCGATGAGCACCGCGATGTCCAGGTCACTGCTGGCAGTGGCTCGCCCCGCAGCCACCGACCCGCCAAGGACCGCGGCAAGCGCGTGGGGGAAACGGTCACGCACGAGGCGTTGGGCTTGGTCGACGGGGTCCGCGTTCATGGTGATCAGGGTTTCAGGAACCTTGCTCGGTGGCGACCAGGTTTCCGTCATACCGCCCTCAGGGGCTGAAGCTCGTTCAGTGGGAACTCGCGGGTCAGTCCGTGTGCATCAGCTGGGGGCATCCGTAGGTTCGGTGGGAACGCTCGGGCGGGCTGTGAGGCGGCGGGCTTCGGCTGTGACCTCGGCATCGAGCTGGTCCACGGTTCTGTCGCCGTATTCGAGAATGGCGTACTCGTCATAGAGCTCGGCAAGCCGTTCTGTCACGGGCAGCTCATGTCCGTAGAGCCGATGAATTCGGAAGGTCAGCTCCCAAGGTTTCAGCTCGCCGGCGAGCATGCGCCGTGCGAGCGCTCGCGCGGCGGCTTCTTGGCCACTCTCGCTGGCGACTGGATGGAAGGTGAGGCCGAGTTCGTCTAGTGCTGGGGAAGCAAGTCGTGGACGTCGTAGTCCGCCTCGGCGCGGGTGCAGGCCGCGAGGATGCGAAGGCCGGGGGTATCGAGTCCCGCGACGAGCGCATCACAGGCCGCATTGACGACATCGCTCGCACTGACTTCCCCCACACTCCAGAGAGCGGCATGGTCCTGTAGGGCGATTGCTGCTGCGGTCGACGTCATTCGCCCATGATTGCCTTCACGGCGCGTCACGGTCGAACAGGTTTCATCGAAGCTGCCACTCCGTCAGGAGATGTCCTTTTGCGGAAGCGCACTTGATAGGCCGAGGGCTTCGATGCTTTGCCGCCGACATCCACCACACCCACGGCGACGCATGCCTGCGATGTGTGGTCGCCTAAGTGAGAGCCACCTCAAGCCCTGAGCTGTCCCCGGGCCACCCCTCGTCGGAAGATGGCGAGGGAGGCGGCCTTGGAGCTGTTCGGTTGGGTCTCGTCCACCTGTGCGTCGCCGCGCGGGCACTCTGGTTGGTCTGGGTGAGCAGAGCGGACCCGGCACGTTCGTGAGCCGGGGCACGGTACGTGGAACCAGCGTCCCCTGGGTTCTGCCCCCGCACACTCAGACGGGACTGGGGGCCTCTTCGTAGTCCGGCTCCTGTATCGCACCCTTCTTCTTCGCGACAACAGGCAAGGTAATCAGCAGCACAGCTGCTCCGAGGAGGGCGATGCCCGCGATCCAGCCCGCGCCGACGTGCATGGCATGGATGAACGCATTGTCCGCAGCCTGAGCAAGAGTGGGCCGGTGGATAGCGGTGGCGACGTGGCGTGCCTGTTCGGCGGAAATTCGCGCCTGATCCTGCACGGGACCGGGTGCACCCTCCAACGAAGGTTCGATCGCACGTCGGTACGTGATCGACATGATCGTGCCGCCTACCGCGATTCCGATCACACTGCCGGTCTGTCGCACGGTGTTGGTCACGGCCGAGCCTGCACCGGCCTGTTCCAACGGCAGGTTGCTGATCAATGCGGCCGTGACGGGGCCGATCACCATGCCGATCGAGAGACCCTGGACCAACGACAGGATCTCGATCCAGACGAGTGGGGTGTGGAGTCCCAGGAACCCGTACCCGCCCATGGTCAGCGCAGCCACGGTGAGCGCCGGCACGGCGACAAGGCGAACCGACAGGCAGCGAACCAGGCGCGAGGCAATGGGCGCCCCCGCGAACGCGCCGAGTGCGGTCGGGATATTGGCCAAACCCGCCTTCATCGGAGAAAATCCAAGCGCGCCCTGCAGATAGAACGCGTTGTAAAAGGTGATGGCGGCCACAGAAAAGAGCAGCAATCCGAGCGCCGCATTTCCGCCACCGAACGTGCGTTGCGCGAGCAGCCGCGGATCAAAGCTGGGCATCTTGGCACGCAGTTCGACGAGCACGAAAGCAGCCAGCAGAACCAGACCGACAACGATCGGCGCCCAGACGTCGGGACGACTCCACGAAGTCACTTGCCCCGCCCGGATCAACCCGTAGGCCAGAGCCACGAGCCCAGCGATCGACAGCAACATTCCAGCGGGGTCGAGTGGTCGCGGAGTGGGGCTGCGAAAATTCGGAACCAGTACCGCGAGTCCGACGAACGCCAATGCTGCGACCGGGACATTGATCAGAAAGACCGAGCCCCACCAGAAATGATCGAGCAGGAACCCTGCCAGCACTGGGCCGGCGGCCATTCCGATACCGGCCGACGTCGAGAAAATGCCGATCGCGGCCGCCCGTGCGGGGCCGGTAAAGGTCCACATGAGAATAGCCAAATTGGCGGGCGTGATCAGCGCGCTGCCCACGCCCATAGCAGCCCGAGCTGCAATCAGCTGGCCCGCATCGCTTGCGCACGCCGCCCAGAGCGAGGAGCCGGCGAAGATCGCCAATCCACTGGAAAACACGGTCCGATGACCGAACCGATCGCCCAAGGCGCCTGCAGTGAACATCAATGTGGCGAAGGCAAGGGTGTACGAACCGGTCGCCCATTGCAGCTGACCGGGATTGGCCCCCAGTCCACGGACCGGGTCTGCAAGGCTCTCCAGCGTGGTACTCAGGACAGTATTGTCCAGCCAAATCAGCAGCGAACACAACATAAGAACGGCAAGAATCAACTGCTGCCTGAACTTCGGCAACGTTGGAGGCGCGGTCATGAACACCTTCGATGTCGATCGGCGGGGGAGCTGAACGACTGGACCATAAGGAAATTCCACGACGCCGTCAAGCTTAGAATTTCTCGTCAATACTGTTGCGGCTGAAGGGACTATATGCCCTCTGCTGGATTTGCGGACAGGACGATTTTGTGCCCTCTGGCGAATTTGCGAACTGAAGGCCTTCATCCCTTCCGGAGGCTTGCGACTGAGTGGATTTCATGCCCTCCAATAAGCTGTCGCATGGCGTCCTGCGCCAACGAAGGGGGCCAGTCGTCATCCAGCCGCACACGGGCTCGGCCTGTGTCGTCCAGGCTCACCGCGATAGGTGTCCCGTCAAGTTCCAGGCCTGCCGGCGTGCGGCAGACGACACCATCCGTCTGGGCCGGAGGCCGGGCACCGCGATCGTTAGCTGCGGACGGGCTTGCGCGGACGGGGCTCAGCTCCCTTATCAGGAGCGCACGGGCGGCGTCGCTTGCCATCTGGTCGAGCATGGCCGAGGTTCCGGGGTTATGCGGGCTCTAAGGGCGGGCCGTACTCTTCGCTCGGTGATCGGACGCGTTCCGGCGAGTGGTCGGCGGAGACCTACCTCGACGAAATGCCGTGCCGGCTTGATCACCGGCGCATCTCGTGGAGGTTGGATCATTCGTGTGGATAGAACTTGTCGAAGCGCTTCCCGGGCCCGTGGTCTTCCAGCCCCCGGTGTCAGAGTCAGCGCTGCTCCGCTGTGCCTCGTCCCTCGGGCATGCGTCGCTGCCCGCAGACCTGGTCTCGCTGCTCCGCGAGAGCGACGGCATCGAGGGTGAGTATGGAGACGGGCTCATCTGGTCTGTCGAACGGATCGCTTCCGAGAACCGGACCCTTCGCGATGACGTTGAGCTCGCCACGCTCTACATGCCGTTCGATCCGCTCCTCTTCTTCGCGGACGCCGGGAACGGTGATCTGTTCGCTCTCCTGCCCGGCCTGCGGCGGCCCGATGTCTTCGTCTGGAACCACGAGGACGACAGCCGTACCTGGGTGGCACCGAGCCTGGCGAAGTACCTTGAGTGGTGGCTGACGGGGCAGATCAAGCTCTGACGCCTCGGCTCACAGAGATCCGGCCGGGTAGTCAGACCGCCGACTGGCCGGTTCTGCACACCCAGCACCCTGCAAGATCGATTGCGGGACAGCCCTTAGAGCTCGCGGAGCGATCGTGCCGTGCCGTGGTGGCTAGGGCGTCAGCGGATCAGGTACTGCATGACCGCCTTTTTCAGGTCGTGATGCCACTGCTGAACGCGGGAGCTTCGGCGGGCGTTCACCTCGCCCTCGAAGGTCGAGCCGTTGTGCAGCGTGACTGTGACATGCAGCCGGGACCTGGGGACGATGCCATGCGTGACATCGGCGATCTCTGACCAGGGCAACTGGGTCTCCACGCCTCCCAGGTCGAGGTCCTCATCGGTCTCGATCTGGTCCAACGGTAGCCCGCGCCCATGGAGTGTCAGTAGTACCCCGTCGGCATCGACCACGATGCTGGAATCCGTGTCCGCCGCGATGAACGCCTCGTCGTTCGAGACGGGCACTTCTCCGGAGCCTCGATCCGTCACCGCCTCGGACGCGGTGGGCACGTACGGGGGCATGGGCGGATGTGGGGGCGCGAGTCGGTATGCCGTTGCCGATTTCGCCAACTCGGCGAACCTGTCTAGCAGTTGCGAGAGATCTGGCCGATCACCGGGCTTCTTCTCCAGGCAGGACGCCACCAATTCCCGGAGCAAGGGCGGGACGGTGCTCACGTCGGGTGCCTCGTGCACGGAGCGGTACATCAGCCCCATCGGCGTTCCTTCGCCGAAGGCGCTGCCGCCTGCTGCGGCCACCAGGACCGCGCCCAGCGCGAACACGTCGGCCGCGCCCGTGACATCGGCGCCCATCGCCTGCTCGGGCGCAAGGAACCCCGGCGTTCCGATGGCGTGGCCCGTCGCCGTCAGACGCGTGGACTCCACCGCCCGCGCGATCCCAAAGTCGAGGACACGGGGCCCATCCGCAGCCATGATGATGTTGCCGGGTTTCAAATCGCGATGGACCAGGCCGCAGTCATGGATCGATGCCAGGGCCTCTGCGAGTGCTGCACCGAGCGCCCGTAACTCCTCTGCATTCATGAGGCCTTGAGACTGAATGCGTTCAGCGAGTGTCGGTCCTGGCACATACGCGGTGGCCAGCCAGGGAGGGTCCGCATCCGGGTTCGCGTCGACGACTGGCGCCGTGTGGAAGCCGCCGACAGCCCGCGCCGCGGCCACCTCAGCACGGAACCGGGCACGGAAGTGAACATCGGTGGCCAGCTCGGCCCGCGCGACCTTGACCGCTACTGCACGTCCCCCGCGAGACCGGGCCAGATACACAGTCCCCATGCCACCCTCACCGAGCCGGCGCTCGATCACGTAGGGACCAATACGTTCCCCGCGTACTGGCTTCCCCTCGGCTCCTTGCCGCCCCGTCGCACTCACCCCATCCCCCCGATCCTGTTCGGCTGCCCCCTGAGGAGGGGATCATCTCACCTACGGATCACGATGCGACCCTCTTGAGGCGCCGCCAGCAGATGAGGCTGCGGCCCCGCGACATAGCGCAGCTTTCCCAGCCCCTTGATGTTCGGGGCGCCTTTGCGGGAGCTCACCGGCATGATCCGGCGGCGCCGCAGTTCTCGTAGTACGGCCCGGGAGTCGTACGCCTCGTCGTCCAGGACGCACTCGGGGGCGCCTGCGCGGGGGCGGGCGCCCGGGCGTCCGGCCGCCGGGGATGACGTGCAGCGGAGTGCCGCGTCCGTCACAGATCGAGTGGTGCTTGCTGCCCGTTTCCGCCGGTCGACCGGCGACGGACCGGTCGCGGCTCCCCTCTTTCGCGCGAACGTGGGAGTTGTCCACGCGTGCGGGTCCAGTCGAGTTCACCGGCTGCATTCGGCTCGGCGAGCAGGAGGCGGTGCAGTCGGTCGAAGATCCCAACCTTCTGCCAGCGGTCCAGGCGCCGCCAGCAGGTTTGCCCGGAGCCGAACCCCCCAGCTCGAGCGGCAGGAGTTGGCAGGCTCTGTCGTTGTGGAGCACGTACAGGATGCCCTGCAGGCACAGCCGGTCATCCACCGGCTGTGGTCCCGGCGACTTCTCAGGCCAGGCCGGCAGCAGCGGCTCGATCGGCATCCACAAGTCGTCGTCCACGATCCACGGCCGAGTGCTCACACACCAAGACCGGCCGGATCATCACACCAGCCGCGCCCTACCAGGACACATCTACCCAAGATCCTGTTATGAGCTCATAGGGCGGGAAGGTGGCCCAAGGAGACCCCGACCCAAGCTCGAACGCGGGGGTTGCCATCGTTCGCGAGCAAACGGATCTTCCGCAGGGTTACGTCTGGGTTGCTGAAGGAAGCCGGGGGAGCTCAGGGCGGAGGTTTTCACCTGCGCGTGGGGGCTTCCAGCAGATTCAGCAGTAAGTCGATGGCAGCCGGCTCTGTCCCGTGACTGCCTGCCGAGCGTGCCTACGACCGCGAAGGTCCTCATCGTTACCAACGGCGCACGGCAGGAGCATCTCGCGTGCGGCGGCCGGTTGCTCCTGGCACGTACAGGGAGCGCCAGACCTCGCTCCACGGAACCCATCCGAGGAAAGCGGCGGACGCGTGTCCATTCCGCCCGCTCTCACGGGACGGGCTCACGACTCCTCGGCCACGGTGCCATCGGAGGACCTGGCCGTCCTTCTTCTGCGGTACACAACCACCCCGCACACCGAGAGGAGGAGGACGGCCACAGCGGACACCCCGAGGGCCGTCTGCTCGGCGAAGAGCCTTCCCAGCACTTCGAGCACGCCGAGCCCTGCGGTCGCGTAGATCAGCGCCCAGGCCGCTCCGCCCAGGAGCAGGGCGGGGAGGTAGCGCGGCAGCGGCATGCGCATGCTGCCCGCGAGGAAGTTGGCGGCCGTCTGGAAACCGACGGTCAGGAAGGAGACGGCCACCACCGGCGCGCCCCACCGCTGGATCGCCCGCTCGGCGCGTCGGAACTTCGCCGAGGAGATCCGTTCGGCGAACCTGCTGCGCCGGGCACCGGCGCCGGCGAGCCACCCGACGGCGAACGTCCCTCCGGCACGGAGCAGGACGATGGCGTACAGGGCTCCGGCCGTGAGCGCGATCTCATCCACGACGCCTCGTCCCCAGACCCGGGCCGGGACTCGCGCCGGCCGTCACCCGCACGGGCGCCCGACGCGCACAAGCCCGGTCATCGTCTCTCACCTGCGCCCTGCCTCCGCCCGTTCCGTCCTGAGGGTTGCCACCTGCGGCACCGTAACCCGAAACAGCCCGCCAACAGGCAAGGTTAGCCTAACCGAACGTGTATGCGGGGGTACAGGACCGTGCTGCCGGAGGAACGACAGGCGGGGCAGCGATCCGGTCGGCCCACCAACGGAGTGGGCTCCTGCCGGTGCGGCAGAGGCGTAGCTCTGGCTGATCGCCTCCTCGCCTCTTCCTGGGAGCGAGCTCTGGGGGGGGCGGGCCGACTGGCGCGCTTGGTCACAGGCGGAGCCAGCCCGTCCGTCGGGTGCCCTGCCCGGCGGACGGGAGCGCGTGCGGGGGGGGCATCCCGGACTTGAGGGGCCGCTTGAGTGTGAGGAGACGGGATGGTGTGCGGCCGCAGGTGGAGCCGATGCAGCCCCGGCTGCCGAGCCCGTGCCTGCCTCCCGGGGAAGTCCGACGGACCCCCGGGCACGGATGTTCAGCCTCATCGAGCCCGGCGCGCGGGGTTGCCGCAGCTGGAGTCACGGCCCAGCCGGGATTCGGCAGGTGACCCGCCGCTACGTGATCAGTTGCCGGCGCGCCGGGTATGGGGTGTGGTCACGTGTGGTGGCGGCTGTTGGTGCCGTCGTGGCTGTCGGCGTGCTCGTCGTTGAACCAGTAGTCGCCCGAGGCGAGGTAGCGGAAGGCGTGGGCGCTGTGGGAGGGCAGGGTGACGGTGACAGCACGGGTGCCGTCTCCCCGGGACTGCAGCGGGTGGGCGGCCGGGTTCCAGTGATTGAAGTCGCCGACGACGCTGACCGGCCCGGCGGGGTCGTCCTCGGGAAGGACGAAGGTGACCTGGGTACGGGCCTTGAGCGGTTTGCGTTCGAGCACGGACGGGCTCCAGCGGTGGGAAGGGCAAGGGCGAGGGCACCGGCATCTTCACGTCGCCATCGGCATCCGGCTGTTGTGCACGCCCGTCGGGCCGTGGCCGGTCACTCGCCCGGCGGCCGGAGCTGCTCCCTTGCGCTGGCGTCGCACCCGAGGGCACCTGGCCGAGGCCGGCCCTGGCCGCCCTTTCGAGGGGGGGGTGCGGTGTGCGGTCCGCTGCAACGTCGTGGGGCAGTCGCGACCTCCTGAACGTGGTCACGGTCCGCCCCGACCTGGTGGCCGGAGCCAGCGCCGACCGGCCGGGCCGTGGATCACGGCGGGGGTGTAGTCGTGAGTTCAGCCCGCGCAGCCGCAACCGGCTGCGGCCTTCGCCTCGCCGGCCGTAGTGCCCGGGTCGGTCGCTTCCTCGTCCGGGGTACAGCAGGCGTTGACCCCGCAGCAGGTGCCGCCTGGAGGGGAGGCGGCGGCCGCCGTGGTGCGCGGCTTGACGGCGCGGACGAGGGCGGAGTGCATGCCGTCTCCGACCGCGTGGGTCGGGGTGATCTCGATGTCCGTGAACCCGGCTGCTTCCAGGCCCCTGCGGTACTCCGTGAAGGACAGGGCTCCGGCGATGCAGCCGACGTAGTCGCCGCGCTCGGCCCGCTCCTCGGTGGTGAGCTGGTCGTCCGCGACGACGTCGGAGACGCCGATCCGGCCACCTGGCCGCAGGACGCGGAAGGTCTCGGCAAAGACGGCCGTCTTGTCGGTGGACAAATTGATCACGCAGTTGGAGATCACCACGTCGATCGTCGCGGCCGGGAGCGGGATGGCCTCGATCGTGCCCTTGAGGAACTCCACGTTGCCCGCGCCCGCCTTGGCGGCGTTGGCCAAGGCCAGGGCCAGCATCTCCTCGGTCATGTCCAGCCCGTACGCCTTTCCCGCCGGCCCGACCCGGCGCGCGGACAGCAGTACGTCGATACCGCCGCCTGAGCCGAGGTCCAGGACGCGCTCGCCCTCGTTCAGGTCGGCCACCGCCGTGGGGTTGCCACAGCCCAGCGACGCCGCGACGGCCTCGGGGGGCAGCGTGTCGCGGTCGTCGGCGGTGTAGAGGGTGGAGCCGAAGTTGTCGTCCACCTCGACGGGGGAGGGGCCGCAGCAGGCGCTCCCGCCCTCGGTGACGGCCGTTGCGGCGGCGGCGTAGCGCCGGCGGACGGTTTCGCGCATGTCGCTCGTCTGGTCGCTCATGACGCACTCCACGGCAGAGGAGCCCCGGGCGGGGTGTATTGATGTTCTTCTATGTCAGCTTGCACCCTGGATCGAAGAGCGTCAACATAGAAGCATGTCGAAACAAGCGCCTGTGATCCTTGGCGAGGACGACGGCGGCGCCGAGGGGTGCTGCGGGCAGCCGGCCGCGGCACCCTGGACGAGGACGAGGCCGCCGACCTCGCCAAGGTGTTCACAGCCCTGGGCGACCCGGTCCGCCTCCGACTCCGCCCCGGCCTGCTGTCGCTGATCGCCTCCGCTCCGGCGGAGAGCGTGCGTATGCGAGCTGACCCCGGCGTTCGAGCTGTCGCAGCCGACGATCTCCCACCACCTCAAGCTGCTGCGGCTGGCCGGCCTGGTCTGTTAACTGCACCAACTCGGTGGTTCGTTCACTCCGAGGGCTCCCTCCTGCCGTTCTTCATCAGAAACCCGCGATTGAATAGGCCAGCGCAAGAGCTGCTTGCGCTGCGATAGTCAAGGCATGGATCGAACGCATGGACCCGTCAGCGGGGTGCTCCTGACAGCAGAGGAGCAGGAGGCTGTACACGCTGCTCTGGTCTCTGCCGGCGCCGATCGCTGGGCTGGGGGACAGCCATGCACGTTCCACTCGCTGCTCGCGCGTTGGGCCGGCGAAGTGGCAGGGGTGGAAGAGGGCTATTCGTGGTGCGCGCCAGAGCTGGCCAACGACATCTGGTGCCGGAGCGCGCTGGCGCGCATCTGGCCCCTCTTGCCCCCACGCGTCCAGTCCGTTTGGCAACCAAGGCTCCATGAGCTCGATGGGCGGTTCCGCGCGGCAACGATCCAGTGGCCCGGCCGAGGCGACGATGAGGGACATTGGTGGAAGTGGCGCATCCCTCGGCTACTTGAGGCTGAAGCTGGAGACCCCTGTGAACGAGGCTGGCCCTCAGGCTGGGAGATGATGCCCTTCCCCAAGCCAGATTCCGTTCAAGTCGTCGTCTGAAGAGCGAGTAGACGTCGTCGCCTCTCACTCATCGATTTAGTGCAGAGAAGGTCGACTGCGAACGCCGCGGTACCTGGGTCCACTACGGGGTGCTGCCCGCCGCGCTGGACCGCCTCGCCGCCGTCCTCACCACCACCGCCCCCGCCACCCAGCCCGCGCCCGCGGGGGTCGGCGCGTGACCGCGGCTCCGCCGGGCCAGCGTGCAGTGCGGGCACGACTCTCCACCTGTCGTACGGCTCCGTCCCGCCATTTCCTACGGCTCGTCGTCGACCGCGCCGGGAGCAAGGGCGGGGGAGGGAAAGGCGTGGCGTGCTTCGCCGCCGGACCACCACACGCCGATGGCGAGGACTGCGGCTGCCTCCAGCAGCGCCGCGCGGGACAGTCCGCCGCAGGGCAGCGGGGAGCAGCCCATCGTGGTGATCAGCTCCGACGTCAGGGCGACCGCGGCAGGGGCGTCGGCACAGAATGGCACAGCCAGGGGCGCGGCCTCGAAGACGGGCCGCGGCAGGGTCCAGATGCTCTCGTGGCAGATGCCGAAGACCTTGGCGACCTTGGCGTCCGGGGCGGCGGCCGCGATGCGTACGGCGACGGAGTCCGTGCCGCCGGCGGTGGTCAGCGAGGGCGGCCCGTCCGGGCGGGTGGCCATGGGCACCGTGCAGTCGAGGACCGTCCGCCCGGCCAGAGCAGGGGCGAGCTCCTGCGCCAACTGCGGGGCACTGTCCGCAGGTACGGCCATCAAGACGGCCTCTCCGTAGGCAGCCGCCTCCGTCAGGCCGCCGTGCCCAGCCGCTCCGATCCGGGCCGCCGTCGCGGCGGCGGCCGCCTCGTTCCGCCCACCCACCAGGACCTGGTGTCCGGCCCGTACCCAGGCTCCGCCCAGGGTCGTGGCCATCGAGCCGGTACCGAGAATGCCGATGCGCATGATGCTGCTCCCTTTTGCTGCTGCGTCGTGGGATGTGATGTCAGGGACGCTAGGCGGGTCGATGCATACCGCTCGGTGTGCATCAGCAGGGCAGGATGGGCGCATGGGAGAGCTTGAGGAGCTGGCGGGGGACGGGTTCGCGGCGGACTGCCGGGCCCGGGTCGCCTTCGAGGTGCTGGCCAACCGATGGGACAGCGTGGTCGTCTTCATCCTCGGCGAGGGGGGCCCGAGGCGCCCGCGCGCCCTGCTGGACCGGATCGGCGGCATCAGCCCCAAGGTCCTCAACGACGCGCTGCGACGGCTGGAGTACAACGGCCTGGTGGAGCGCCGCCGTTACGCCGAGGCGCCGCCGCGCGTCGACTACCTCCTCACCGAGGCAGGCGCAGGCCTGCTGGTCCCCATCTGGGCGATGGGCACGTGGGCAGCCCGCTACGCCGACACCGTCCTTGCCTCCCAGGACCGCTTCGACACCCACTAGTACGGCACGGTTGTCTGGATACGGGTGATGATCAGACCGACGACGAATCCCACTCCGCCAGGTCCAGGTCAGGCTTGGCGACGGACGGGAGGCGGAAGCGCGACGCAGCCGCACGCAGCCGACGTATTGTCGAAGCCGTCGACCTCGCCCCCGACAGGGGCCGCACTGGCTGGCGCCGGACGTTGTGTCTATCGGGACGCCGGAACCGCCCGTCTCCTGCCCGCCTTCTGAAGGGAACTGTTCGGGGCCGGTGTTCATCACCCACCGCAAGGCCACGTACCGCAGCCGGCGACGGACAGGTCAGCGCGGGGCCGGTGTGAGGTCGCGTACGAAGACGCAGGACCAGAATGAGGCCTCATGAATGACGGATTTGACTGGTCGGCGGACAAACTGACTGCGCTCCGCCTCGGCAGGAGGCTGGTTGCGGAGGTCCCGGCATCACGGCCGGATCGCCGCGCATTCGTAGACATCCGACCCACGCAGAGCGAGCCTGACGCCCAGGCGCGTGACGAGGGATGGGTTCGCAGCGATGTCAAACGCAGCTTCCGGTTGGAGCACTGGGAGTACGAGCGCGAGCGCATCGATGGATTCGACTACGACATTGGCGCAGTCCTCATCCAATCTGCTGACGCCACCGACGAGTCCGAGCTGGTCATCGTGCTCAGCGCCTGGGGCGTCCGGCCCCGGCACTTTGTCTATCCCTGGGACAGTGACGATCCCAAGTAGCCACCGAGATCAGCTCAGCAGAGCTGTCAGCTCGTGCAGACGTGCGGCGGGGGTCGCCCCGGCGAGCGTCTTGCGGGGCCGGCTGTTCGGCTCGGCCGCGACCGCGTCGAGGTGCTCACGAGGGTGGGCCGACAGGTCAGTGCCCTTGGGGAAGTGCTGCCGCAGCAGACCGTTCGTGTTCTCGATCGAACCGCGCTGCCATGGGCTGGCCGGGTTGCAGAAGTAGACCGGGACGTTGGTGGCAACGGTGAACGCCCGGGTGAGCGGCCATCTCCGAACCTTGGTCCCAGGTCAGAGACCGCCACAGGTGCGCTGGAAGGCTCCGGACAGTCGCGGTGAGGGCGTCGCGGGTCGCGGTGGCACTGTGCCCGTGCGGCAGGTGCACGAGCATCGCATATCGGGTGGACCGCTCGACGAGCTTGCCGATGGCGGGCTGCCCGTCCTTGCCGATGATGGGGTCGCCTTCCCAGTGCCCGGGGACGGCGCGGTCCGCGGCCTCGGCCGGCCGGTCGCTGATCATGACCATATTCTTAGAGGGTTGGGTGGATCGTCTCGTGGGTCACGTGCATCTCCGGCCGGTCGGGGAAGCGTGCCCGCAGAGCCTGGCAGATTGTTCGGGGCCCCACCGCTTCGTGGGGCGGTCTTGTGCGAAGTCCCGCAGCGCGGGGTTCTGGCCGATCTTGCCGGGCTTGGGCCGGGCTCGGCATCTTTCGCCCCGGCGGTGGGCGTGGAACGGCTGGTAGGCCCAGCGACACTGGCATGGGTCGCCGGTTCTGGCGGATGTCACGGCTCATGTGGAGGGGCTGTGGCCCAGCTCCGCGGCGATCTGCCCCGCGTGCTGTAGCCCTGCCCCATGAGATGGGAGTGTGCGGCCCGTTCCCGGACCAGCCTCTTCCCGCTCGGCCTCCAGGATCTCGAAGTGCATCGCACCCCTTCATCCGAGGTGTTGCGCTGACCACTAGAACCAAGGTGAGCGCTGGGGCGACGGCCGGACGCCTTTCAGGCGCCGAGCGCGGTGCGAACGGCCTCGGCCTTCTACTCGGTGAACACGCCCGCTGTCGAGGAGGGAGAGCGCGGACAGAACGGTGCCGCGTGAGCCCCAGGCCTTCGTCGATCACGCGGAAGGTCACCCACCAGGCCGGTGACGGCTCCGCCACAGCGCAGGCGTCGGCCATCGCGGCCAGGACGCGCTCGATGACCTCGGTGCGGACTTCCTGACGCCAGTCGCCGTCCATGACCGTCACATCGATCACCATCGCGTCGGCGCCCGGACCCGTCTCCGCGTCCGCCAGCAGCCGGCCATCGATCGCCATCATGTCGGGCTCGCGCTCGGCGAAGAACACCTGGAATCCGACCCGCGCGGCCGGGGCGAACTGGCCGACTTCGGGCACGAGCACCGAGGCGCCGCCCCTGTCACTGCCGTTTGCGGACCGTCGCGCGCAGCGGTGCGGCCGGCTGCACGAGCAGTCCCGCCCGCGGGACCGCTTCGTGGGCCGGAAGGTCCAGACGGCAGCGCTGGGCGAGAGTGGCGAGCACCAAGGCGGCCTCCACCTGGGCGAATCGGGCGCCCAGGCAGGCCCGGGGGCCGCTGCCGAAGGGAAACCAGGCGTGGTCGGGCACGGCCCGGCGGGCGTGGGGGGACCAGCGTTCGGGACGGAACCGGTCGGGATCGGGGAACCATCGGGGGTCTCGGTGGGTGGCCCACGGGCTGCACCACACGATGGTGCCGGGCCGCACCCGCCGGCCGCCCAGCGCGGCACCTTCCCGGGCCACGGCCGGAATGAGCCACACCGGCGGGTACAGGCGCAGGGCCTCCTTGACGATCTGCCGTGTCCAGACCAGACGCTCGTAGTCGTCCACGGTGGCGTCCCGGTCCCCCAGGATCTCCTCGACCTCTGCTTCCAGCCGCGCTCGGGCCTCCGGCGCGCCGGAGAGCAGGTACAAGGACCAGGTCAGGGCCGTGGAGGTGGTTTCATGCCCGGCGGCCCACAGGGTGACGGCTTCGTCGCGCACTTCGGAGGGGGACAGGGGCCTGCCTGCCTCGTCCCGCGCCGCCATCAGCCGGCTGAGCAGGTCCCCGTCCTGCCCCGCCGCCTGCTCCCGGCCACGCCGTTCTTCGATGAGCCGGTAGATCTCGGTGTCGATGACGCCCAGGGCCGCCAGCAGTCGGCGCCGGGACGGCGTGCGCACCCAGCCGGGCAGGAACAGGCCGATCCCGCGCAGTTCCGCCGCCACGGCCTGTTCCGCCGCATCCATCGCACTGCCCAGCGTCCGGGCCCGGGGCCCGAGGTCGTTGCCGAACAGCGAGCGCAGCACGATCCGTTGGGTGATGAGGGCCATCTCCGCACGGACATCGATCCGCTCACCGTCTCGCCACCCGTCGGCCGCCGCCGCGGCGCAGCGGACCATGGCCGGGGCGTAAGAGCGGACCTGGCGGGGCCGGACGACGGGCTGAACCAGGGCGCGCTTGCGCCGCCAGTCACCGCCTCTGCTGAGGATGACGCTCCGCCCGACGATCTGCCGGAAGGCCCAGCCGATCTCCAGGAGTTCGTACGCGCCCTCCCGCGCGGCCAGCAACTCGGCGATGTGCCGGGGGTGGAAGACGAACAGACTGCTGCGAGGACCGAGCGACCAGGTCACAGCGTCGCCGAACTCATCGCGCAGGCGGGTGAGAAAGGCCAGCGGATCACGTCCGAAGGCGAGAAGGTTCCCCAGCAGCGGCAGGCCACGCGGACCACGGAGGGGACGGAGCGGCGGAGCCGAATCGGGCACCGGCCACGGAACTCCCCGGGCAGGGACGTGGCGGGCACGGGGTTCGGACGTTCGACTCGTTGCCGCGGCCGGCGTCTTCGAAGCTGTCGGCTCGGGTTGTACTTTCCCCCTCGACTCCTGCGGACTGGCGACGTCGCTTCCGGCTTTGCGAACTGCTGCGCCGGCGGCATTGCCCGCTAGGCCCGGAGGGCGGTCGTCGTGCTGTTGGGGCGCCATGGTTCCTCCGGCATGGGGATTGCTCGGTCCTGTACGGCTGAGCCAGCCCAGCCCAGCAGAGCCGATGCCCCGGTGGTGGGAGGTGATCGTTTCTTCACGCACGTGCCGCATCGCGCAAGGGCCGGACGGCGGAACCGCTCGAACGGCTGCCGAGGGGTTCGTACCGCTGGTCGGGGGCCTGTCACGGGCGTGGTGCGAGGCGGCTCAGCGGAACGGATCCCCCTCCGGCCGGACCGACCGGGCTGAAGTGCCGTACGGCGAAGTCCGCGAAGTCCCCGAAGTCCCCGAAGTCCGCGAAATCCGCGAAGCTCCGGGCGTCCGGGGACTCGTAGGACCACCTCCCTCGCACCGACGCGGGCAACCCGACGAGCACCCTCGCGGACCCCGTACGGGGATCAGGGCAGCGCGGCGGTTTCGTCCGTGCGCGGAGCGGGGGTGAGAGGGGCGCCGTTCAGCTCGGTCTGGTTAGGGGAGGCCCACCAAAGCTCTCCCTCCGGGGTGAGGTAGGGAGTGCTTCCGTCGACTTCTCCGCCGTGGTCGAGTGCGTCGGCCACGGCGGTCAGGTATACGGCCAGGGAGGGCCAGCCGTCGTCGAAGGAGCCGACGTCGTCGTGCGCCGCGCTTCCCAGACGGCCGTGGTGGGGTCCTTCGCGCATGTCGATGACCTGGGAGTCGCCGTCGCTCTGCGCCCAGGGGACCCACTTCGGGTGCCACCAGGGTTCGCCGTCCTCATCTGCTTCGGTCAGGTCGGGGTCGTCACCGGCGATCTCCACGCACATCTTCCAGTGATCGAGGATCTCGGCGACGGACATGGGCGGCTGCCCGGGTATCAGGTTGGCCCACTCGGTGATCCCGTTGTGGCAGGCCAGCGACTCAAGCAGGTCGGTGGGGAAGCGCAGCCCCATTGCCTTCTGCGCGGCTTCCACTTCGGCGGGTTCGGCCGGCGGCGCGAGGAGCGCGTACGACGCGGGGGCGCGCCGCTGCATCCAGGCGTCGATCCTCGCCCAGGAGCCGGCCACCGGCTGCGGCGCGGGGAAGGTGAGCACCCCCCGTAGGAGGTGCAGGCTGTGGAGCCAGGAGAGGTACTGGTCGGTCTCAGCCCAGAGTTCGCGGAGCTCAGAGGGCTCGGCTTCGACCCGGTGCAAGGCGCGGACGGCCATGTCCCGCAGGTCGCCCGGCAGCGTCGGAACGAACAGGTCCGGACCGTACGCACTGGTGACGGGGCGGCCTCCGGGACATTGTGCGGCGACGAGCGCTGCCGCGGCCACCGCTTCGACGGCCAGGCGCTGGTCGAGGGGGTCGTCGGCGTCGAGGACGCGCAGGAGCGCGCCCCGCACGAGCTGGGGCCGGTCGGCCTCGGCGGCCTCGTCAAGGTCGCCGCAGAAGTCGGCGGCCGTGTCGTTGTCGAAGGGGCCGACGTCCCAGGTGCCCATGGTTCTCCTCCAGATGGCGTGCTCGGGAATACTGCCGGCCGGCACTGACAACGTCGGGCGGGCCCGGCCGCCGCGCTTGGCCGGGAACGGCTCGGTGGGCCGGTTGCCGCGGACACGCCAGCGATCGGTCCCCGCGCGGGTGGTGTCGGCGGGCGGGGCGGGGGGCAGACGAGGCGGCGGGGCAGGGATGCCCTGGCCGTCGGCGGCTGCCGGCGGTGACGTGAACCCGGAAGGAGCTTTGGCGATGTCGCAGGTCAAGGAGTCGATCGAGGTTGATGTGCCGGTGACGACGGCGTACAACCAGTGGACGCAGTTCGAGTCCTTCCCGCAGTTCATGGAGGGCGTGGAACGGATCGAGCAGCGGACGGACACGCTCACGCACTGGGTGACGAAGGTCGGCGGCGTGGAACGGGAGTTCGACGCGGAGATCACCGAGCAGGTTCCCGACCACAAGGTCGCGTGGGTGACGGTGGGCGGTCAGACGGAGCAGTCCGGGCTGGTCACGTTCCGGCCGATCGACCCGGCGCATACCGAGGTGACATTGATGATGGACTTCGATCCCGAGGGGATGGCGGAGAGCATCGGTGACAAGCTCGGCTTCGTCGACCGGCAGGTCAAGGGCGACCTGAAGCGGTTCAAGCACTTCATCGAGGACCGCGGCGCCGAGACCGGCGCCTGGCGCGGCAGCGTCTGACCACTCGGTCCCGGCTCACGGACGGAGCAGCAATCAGGGCCGGACGTGCACAAGGCAGCCTGCCGTCGCGGGTTTGAGCGGCGGCAGGCAGCTTGCGTTCCGTTGGGTGTGGAGGCGGCCCCCCGAGGCGTTCGCGGCACCTGGCCCGGCACGGGGTCACGGCGCAGCAGGGTGACAGCACTTCCTCCCGGCGGGCGGCGGGGGCGGGAGATCAGGATGGCAGGATGGCCGGATGGACATCCTCCGCAGGAACAACGTAAAGATCGTCGGATCACCCGGCAGGCCGGTGATCATGCTGGCGCACGGGTTCGGCTGCGATCAGAACATGTGGCGCCTCGTCGTGCCCGCTCTGGCCGAGGAGTTCCAGCTGGTGCTGTTCGACTACGTCGGTTCGGGCGGCTCCGATCCCTCTGCTTGGGACGACGAACGGTACGCTTCGCTGGACGGCTACGCCCGCGACGTGATCGAGGTCTGCGAGGCGCTGGACCTGCGGGACGCGGCCTTCGTCGGGCATTCCGTCAGCGCGATGGTGGGCGTCCTCGCGACAGCCGCCGCCCCTGAGCGGCTGTCTTCCCTGGTCATGGTCGGCCCTTCTCCGTGCTACATCGACGACGACACCTATCGCGGCGGCTTCAGCGCCGAGGACATCGACGAGTTGCTGCAGTCGCTCGAGTCCAACTACCTCGGCTGGTCGGCCGCCATGGCGCCCGTGATCATGGGCAATCCGGAGCGGCCGGAACTGGGGGAGGAGCTGACCAACAGCTTCTGCGCCACCGACCCGGCCAAGGCCCGCGTCTTCGCCCGCACCACCTTCCTCTCCGACAGCCGCGCCGACCTCAAGTCGGTTGACGTACCGACGCTGGTGCTGGAGTGCACGGAGGACGTGATCGCACCGCGCGAGGTGGGCGCGTACGTCCACGCCGCGATCCCCGGAAGCCGCCTGATCACCCTTGACGCAACGGGCCACTGCCCTCAGCTGAGCGCCCCCGAGGCCACCGCGTCGGCCATCGGGGCTTTCGTCCGGAACCTGCGGTGATGTGCCGCACAGCCCGGGACCCGGAGCGGCCGGAGGGCGAGAAGGAGGCTACGAACGCCGCGTTCTCCACCCTGCTGGAGGACACGGCCGAGGAACTCTACGAGTCGGCGCCCTGCGGCTACCTGTCCACCCTGATGGACGGCACCATCGCCAAAATCAACGACACGCTCCTGGAATGGCTCGGCCTCACGCGCGAGGCGGTCGTCGGCCGCAAGCGCTTCACCGACCTGCTGACCGTCGGCGGCAAGCTGTACCACGAAACGCATTTCGCGCCGCTGCTGCGCATGCAGGGGAAGATCAGCGAGATCGCGCTGGAGCTCAGGGCGCACGACGGCAGACGGCTTCCCGTCCTCATCTCCGCCACGGTGAAGACGAGCACCGACGGCGAGCCGATGCTGATCCGCACCACCGTCTTCGACGCCCGACAGCGCCGCGCCTACGAGAACGAACTGCTCCGCGAGCGCGAAGCGGCGGAAGAGGCACGCCGCCAGGCCGAAGCCGACCGGGAACGGCTACGGGAGGCCCTCGCGGTACTGCAGCAGAGCCTGCTGCCCGCCACCCTTCCTCCCGTGCCGGGCATGGAGGCGGCCTCGTACTACCACACGGCCTCCGTCGACCGGCTCGGCGGAGACTTCTACGACCTTTTCCCCCTGGACGGCAAACGCTGGGGGTTCTTCCTGGGAGACGTCTGCGGCAAAGGCCCCCAGGCCGCGGCGGTGACCTCCCTGACCCGCTACACCCTGCGCGCCGCGGCCCTCCACGATCCCGATCCGGCGGCCGCACTGACCACCCTGAACACCGTGCTCCACGAGCGGTTCACCGGGGGTGACCCGCGCTACTGCACCGCGATCTTCGGGGTGATGGAGCCCGACGTCGCCACCGGTACGACAGCCGTGCGCCTCGCGTCCGGCGGCCATCCCTCCGCTCTGGTCCTGCGTGCCGGGGGAGGGGCCGACTACCTTCCCACACCCGGCGGTCTGCTCATCGGCATCCTGCCCCACCCCCATTTCACCTCCGCCGAGACCACGCTCGGCCCCGGCGACACCCTCCTCCTCTACACCGACGGCCTCACCGAAGCCCGTATCGGAGCGGAGCGCGCGCTCTACGGGGAAGACGCCCTGCGCGCCTTCGCCGCCGACCGCACCCACTGCGGGCCGCAAGAGCTGATCACCGCCCTCACCGGGCTCCTGGACGGCTTCGGCGAAGGTCTCGACGACGACACCGCCCTGCTCGCCCTCGGCGTGCCCCGTTCCGTTCCCGTTCCCGTTCCCGTTCCCGTTCCCGTTTCGCGAGAGCACGATCTGACATGAACGCCCTGACGGTCACCATCAGAGACACCACGACCGGTCCCGTACTGGAACTCGCGGGCGACCTCGACTACGACCAGGCCCCCCGCCTGCGACAGGCCCTGGAGACCCTGAGCCTGCGAGCGGGCCAACGGCTCGTCATGGACCTCTCCCGCATCCGGTTCTGCGACTCCAGCGGCATCACCGCCCTCATCGTCGCCCGCAACCTCGCTACGGCCGCAGGAGCAGGCATCGGTCTGGCCGGCGTACCTGACAACACGCTCCGCACCCTGCGCATCGTCGGCCTCGACCAGGTCTTCCCCCTCCACCCGGACGTCGAGACCGCGAGGGCGGCCGGACCGGCCACCGGGCCTTCCGATTGAACGGGCGTGGCGTCGGCCAGTAGCCGCCGGTCACCGCGCGGGTGGTGGAGGCCGGCTCGGCCCGAAGCCGAACCGGGCCGCCCTGCCCCGCAGATGAGCGGGGGGGCGTTCTCACGACCGGGCGTGCTGGGTTAGGTTCGCGGTCGTGACTCACGATCTCGGACGACTGCTGGCCGGCCGGTACCGGCTGGCCGAACTGCTCGGCCAGGGCGGCATGGGGACCGTCTGGCGTGCCCACGACGAGCAACTCGACCGGGAGGTCGCCCTCAAGGAACTCCGGCTCCCCGACGACCTCGACGCCTCCCAGCAAGGGGCCTGGATCGGCCGCCTGGACCGCGAGGCGCGCGCGGCCGCCAGGCTGAAACATCCCGGGGTCATCACCGTCCACGACCGGATAGCCGACGACAACGGCCGCCCGTGGATCGTGATGGAACTCGTCCGCGGCCGCTCCCTGGACGACCTGATCAAGGAGGACGGCCCGCTTCCGCCCGCCCGCGTGGCCATGATCGGCCGGCAGGTCCTCGACGCGCTGCGCGCCGTGCACGCCACGGGCGTTACCCACCGGGACATCAAGCCCGCCAACGTGCTGCTCGAAGGTAACCGGGTGGTGCTGACCGACTTCGGGATCGCCGCCGTGGAGGGCGATCCCGCTCTGACCCGGTCGGGGGCGCTCATGGGGACCCCGGTCTACATGTCTCCCGAGCAGGTGCGCGGTCTCCAGGCGACCGCCGAATCCGACCTGTGGTCCCTGGGCGCCACGCTGTTCACCGCCGTGGAGGGACACCCTCCGTTCAGTGGCTCCGGTTCCTGGGCCGTCTTCGTCGCCGTCGCCACCGAGGAACCCGCCACCGCCGTCCGCGCCGGGGAACTCGCCCCGGTACTGACGGGCCTCCTCCGCAAGGACCCGGCGCAGCGCCTCACCGCCGAGGAGGCGTACGACCGGCTCGCCGGCCTGGCGGGCGAAGCGGAGCCCTCCCGGCCGGACGCCACGCCGACATCCGCGTCCACGCTGCGGCTGGGTGCGACGCCGGGCCCCGGCCCCGGCCCCGGCACGGGACGGCCGACCCCGTCGACGCCGGGCCCCGCCCGTCCTGCCCGGCAGCGGAGGTACCTGCTGGGCGGCCTGGCGGCGGCCGTCGCGGCCGCCCTGATCGCGATGCCCTGGTGGCTACCGGAGTCCGGAGCCCACGACGACGACACGGGCCGCACCCGCGCGAGCGCCTCCACGGCGTCCACCGACCACGCCCCCTCCCCGTCGCCGTCCCCTGCCCCACCCACCAAGTCCACCCCGACCACTGCCAGTCCGACCCCCAGCTCGACCCCCAGCCCCACCCCCAAGCCCACCCGCACCCCTCTCGACCGCCAAGCCATCGAACGCGTCTTCGCGCTCTACATGAACGGCCTGGCCGACCAGGACATGACCTCCCTGCGTCGAGGCACCTGCCCCCGGCTACGCGCGGGTCTGCTCGGGTTCGCCCTCAACGGCTACTTCGTGGACCGCTGGGAACTCCAGCCCTACGAGATCCCCGCGAACATGGACGCGCTCAGCGTGGAAGCGAAGATCACCCGCCGGGACCCCGAGACCGGGCAACTCGCCGGCGACGTCCTCAACCAATGGATCATCGAGCGGGACGCGGACCAGCAGTACTACGTATGCGGCTGGCTCAATGAGGAGTGACCCGGCGGTGTTGTACGGAGCGGACAACGACTGTGGGCGTTGCCTGAATCCGAAGGGCTCACGCTTGGTTCGGATGATGCGTCTCAAAACGTGTGATGGGGCGTCCGCTTGTGCGCCTCTTGCGGTCCTGGGCTCCCAGGGTGGTGAATCCCGAGATGGCCGTGGAGGCGAATGACAGAGCCATGAATGCCTGTTCCAGGTGCGGATTGTGGAACAACAGCATCCACGCTGACGCCCAGGCCGCTCCCAGCGCCAGCAGCAACGTGATCCGTGCCCAGCGTGGCAGCCCGTGGCTGTCCGCGATGACGACGAAGCCCAGCAGCGCGCCCGGGGTGCATGCCGCAACCAGGCCCAGGAATATCCAGTAGGGCAAGATCATGACGCGAGTCCTCTCCCAGCCACCACAACCTGCCGCACGGGTAGGCGGTACGTCTTCCCGCTGCCGGTCAGGTTCTCCGGTACATGGTGCCAGATCGTATTGAACGCGTTCAACGGGGGTTCTGAATCGCCGTTACGGTCCATGGCGGCGGTCGTCGGGGTGCGTCACTGCCGACGTCACTGGTTGCGTCCGCCCCCTACAGCCGGGACGGCGGCTTCGCCGTCCTCGTCGCGAACCTCCGCTTCACTGCGACCCGGGCCGCGGGGTCTCTCGCCGGCGCCGTCCACGGCGGCCTGCCCCCTGGGCGTGTTCCTAGCTCTGGTGCTCAACCCGCCCTGGCCGGGATCGTGCTTGCCTCCTCGATCAAGCTCGCCCAACACGACCAGGTTCTGTCCGGCGGATCATGGCGTCGTAGGCATGCGGTGCATGCACAGCACGCTGACAGCGCACGCCCGGTGTCTTTACGGAGACGAGTACCGTCCGACACCGGCGTGCGGTCAGGGTGTGGGCGCCGGGCCGCAGCCGGCACGCGATCTCGACGGCAGGGCGGCGCGCGGCAGTGGCACCGAGGACGTAGCGTGCCGCATCCGGTGGGCGCTTCCCGAACCGAGTAATCCACTACGTACCGCCGTGCGAGGGGCGGCTTCTATCGGCGGCGCAGAGATCGGGGCCCGCAATGAGTGGACCAGTCACCGGCCGCCGACAGCCGCACTCCACCGTCACGCACAACGACAAGGCTGCCGTCTTCAAAAGCGATTCGATCACCGGCAGCCAGGAAAAGCGGGCTCGCCAGCTCGAAGGCGTACCCGTCGTCAGTTTTGAGGTCCTTGACCAGTACCAACCGCGGGGTTGGCGTGGCTCCGTCAGTCACCAGGCGCATGTCGAGATGGTCCCACGCCGCTCACCTCGACCCCATTCAGCGGCTGACCACGGCCCAGACGTGATGATCAAGTGAGGGTCGTCTCTGGAGTCTGTGCCCCCGGCTCTTCGCGGCCATCGTCGACCGCCTCACCTTCGGCGGCCACATCATGGCTGCGCTCGCGGAACATCACCCCACGCATTGCCCGCAAGGGCATCGAGTCCTCCCAGCCACTGGGTCGCCACCGTTGGACCGTGGAGCGGACAGCGGCGTGGCTGGCGGGGTGCTGTCGCCTGCACCGCCGCTATGAGCGCAAAGCCGCACACTTCCTCGCCTCCGCCGGCCTCGCCTCCGCACTCATGTGCTACCGCCGCCTGGCGAGGTAGACGGCTTACCGGTGCTTCGAAATCTCATTGCGGCGAATCGCTCGGCGAGGCAATCATGGCCGCCATGAGGCGGCCAAGGCAGGTCATCGAGTGCGGAGACTTCACCCTGCGACGCTGGAGGGGAGAGAACGACTTTGATCCGGCGTTCAAGCTGATCGAGGAGTCTTTGGACCACCTGCGACCGTGGATGCCGTGGGTCGCCCATCACAGCGAGGAGAGCACTCGCAACTTCCTCGCGAGGTCCGACGCGAGCTGGGACAGCGGTGACGCGTACAACTACGCCATCACCAGGGATGTCACGCTCATCGGCATGTGCTCGACCTACCGCGGCACCGACCCTCAGGGTCGGATCATGGGGTACTGGCTGCACCCCGCCGCCACCGGCCAGGGCATCGCCACAAGAGCGACGGCGGCCATGGTGACCGAGGCATTCGCCCTGCCGGACGTGGAGTACCTGGAAATTGTGCACGACCTGGCCAACATCTCCAGCGGCGCCATACCACCCCGATTGGGCTTCACCGAAGTCCGACGTGAACAGATAACACCGCCCGCAGCCCCCTCAGACAGCGGGACCGACGTGATCTGGCGGCTGAACCGGCCCACAGTGCCGCCTAACGGTGCTGTCCGCCCCTGATACCTGAACCGACCGAACTCCACTCTGGGCACTTCAGCACCAAACGAGACGACCTCTTAGACCAGGACCGGAAGTGAGGCCAGCCCCCGGATGAGACGGGTGCGGCGCCACTCCAGTCGTTCGGGCGGCACGGCGAGGCGGATTCCGGGGAAACGGGTCAGCACCACTCGCAAGGCGATCTCCCCCTCCGCCATGGCCAAGGGGGCGCCGATGCAACGGTGGATTCCGTGGCCGAACGCGAGATGAGCAGCCGCGTCCCGGTCCAGGTCGAGGTGGTCCGGCGCCGGGAACCGGGCCGGGTCCCGGTTGGCTGCCCCCAGCGCCACCAGGACCGGGACACCAGCCGGGATCTCGGTACCGCCGAGCGTGACGGCCTCCGTGGTGAACCGGAAGGTCGCCATGCTCACCGCCGAGTCGAAGCGGAGCAGTTCGTCCAGCGCGGCAGGGATCTGGTCCGGATCGTCGCGGAGGCGATCGAGCGCGGCCGGGTGCTGGAGCAGGGTCAAGAGGGCGTTGCCCAGAGCATTGGTGGTGGTCTCGTGTCCGGCCGCGAGCAGCAGCACGGCCAGGGAGACGAGCTCCTTCTCGCTCAGGCGGTCCTCTCCGTCCCGCGCCGAGATGAGCCGGTCCAAGAGAGAGTTGCCGGGGTCCAGGCGCTTGGCGGCAATGAGGTCCGTCATGTAACCGGCCATCGCGTGAGAGGCCGCGTCGATGACCTCGGGCTCTCCCGCCGCGAACAGTTCTGCGGACCACCGCTGGACCGCGGACCGGTCGGCCTGCGGCACTCCGAGCAGCTGGCAGATGACGATGACGGGCAGTGGCACCGCCAGGCGGGCCACGAAGTCGAGTGGTTCGCCGACGGGCCACTGGTCCAGCAGCTCGTCGGTGACTCGGGCGATGAAGGGACGCAGCTCCTTGACAGCCCCGGTCGTGAACGCCTTGGTCACCAGCCTCCGGAGCCGGGTGTGCCGGGGCGGGTCGCTGGCCAGCATGGTGTGGGCCACCGCCGGATGCAGGCGGCGCCGAGATTCCTTGCCCGCGAAGAAGGCGCCGGTGTCCTTCGAGAGACGGGAGTCCCTGAGGGCCTCACGGGCCTCCGCGTAGCCGGTGACCAGGTAGCCGGAACGCCCTCCGACACCGGAGGGCACGGACTGTACCGGGCAGAGGGACCGGGTGGCCGCGTAAGTCGCGTAGGGGTCCGGAAGGGCACGGGGACCCTGAGCCGAATCGGTCACCTCAGGCTCCGTGGGGCATGCGGGTGAAGAGACAACGCACACCTCCGCTGCTTTGTCGGGCGACGGCGGCGCCATCGCCACTTCCCTGGCCCCAGCCCTTCGTGCTGGACAGTCTCAGCCTCGACACCGACACCCCCTGTGTTTGACCCGACCCACCTCCTCACAAAATAGCCCGTCAGCGCCCCTTCCCTGCGGCTCCAGCCACGTCGGGAGCAGCCGAAGCGGGTGCCAGTCGGAGGCGTGACATCGTCGGGAGCGGGCCATCAACCAGCTCAAGCAGCACGGGGCCGTGGCCACCCGCTACGGCAAGCGCCGCCAGGTCTGCTCGGCACCGCAACCGCGGCAGCCCTCACCATCTGGCTCCGAACGTGATCGGTGGGCCGAGGCCTCCTCCGGGTTTCAGGGGAGGGTGAAGCGCCAGTTGTTGCTGGGGTGGTGCTGGCCCGGGGGGTATTCGAGCACCACTTCGGAGAGGAGGGTGAAGCCCACCGTGCGGCAGACCGCGTTCGAGGCCGCGTTTGCCACTCGGGGGAAGGCGTGGACCGCGGGTCGGCGGTGCGCCGAAGGAAGAGCGGCGAGGTGGGCAAGGAGGGCTTTGACGGAGGCCGTCGCCCAGCCTTGGCGTTGGTGTTCGGGGAGGATGCCCCAGCCCACTTCAAAGATCGGCTCTCCGTCGTGTTCCTTCGGGAAGAAGGAGACCGTACCCACGGTGTCGTTTGCCGGCGACTCCACGCGGAACACCCGGCCCTCGTGCGGAGCTCCCGCGCTCATGGCCACCCAGCGGCGGTGGCGGGCGAGGAGGGCAGTGTCCGGTTCGGGGCCGCCCAGGCGCGTCGTCAGCTCCAGCGTGTTGCGGCGCCGGAGTAGCCACAGGTCGTTGTCCGCCCAGGGGTGGAGGCGCACCAGTCTCGTCGTGTGCATGAGGTGAGGAAACATTCCGAGGCCAGCGCCCCGCACCCGATTTACCGCGGTGTTCTCGTTCGGCTGCAGGGTTCGAGTTCTCCTCCTCAGCTCAGCTGCTCGGCCAGTCCGACGATGATGCCTTCTGGGCCGCGGAGGTAGCAGAGCAGATAGCTGTCCTCGAACCGGGCGATCTCACCGACGAGTTCGGCGCCGTGAGGGCGCAGTCGGGCAACGGTGTCCTCGATGTCGTCGACCGCGAACATGACGCGGTGCGTGCCCAGAACGTTGTGAGGCTTGTTGCGCGGCCCCGCGCTGATCACCGCGGGTCTGTGGTACTTCGCCAGCTCGAGCCGGCTGTGACCGTCCGGGGTCCGGAGCATCGCGATGTCGCAGCGGACGCCGTCGAGTCCGGTGCACTGGTCGGCGAAGGGGCCCTCGACCTCCGCCCTGCCCTCCAGCTCCATTCCGAGTTCCACGAAGAACGCGATGGCGGCATCCATGTCCTCTACTACGATGCCGACGTTGTCCATCCGCTGAATCGCCATGCTGGTTCCTTCTGCTTCGTGCGGCCGGTGGTGGCCGTCGCTGTCCCTGAGACGGAGCTGATGAGGCATTCTCGACATCCGTAGACGCCGGACTCCGAAGAATCCAGAGCGCGGGAATGGAACTGGAGCAACCGGCCCTTCCACTTCATGCCATCGCGTGACAGCGTTGCCCCGCCGCCCTGGACACGGTGCTGATGTGGTTCGACCCGCCTGGAGGTGACGCCGAAGGGGCCGCGCGGTTCGATGCCCTCGCTACGTGTACGGCTCGCGTGCCGAGGTGGTCATGTGGCGGGGCGAGCCGTCCATGCAGTCCATGGTGAAGTTGCCGGCGCCGCGCCAGCCGTTCCAGCCGCCGGGCCTCCGTGCGCAAGCACTCGCGCCCGTACGGAGTGAGCAGGGAGGGCAGCGGCAGGTAACCGTCGGAGGCGAAACGGGCCCGCAGCCGCCGCCTCCCCCGAGCGGGCGAGGGCGTCGGTGTGGAACAGGCGCATGCGGGAGCTCCTTCACGGTCGGGGTCCGGGTGCAGGGTCCCCACCAGGTTTCCAGTTATGGCCGATGCGCCCACGTTTGCCCGGAACGTGTTACCGGCCCGGCAGGCAGGTGCCTTCCCTACGGCGCAGGGCCCTGCGCGTGATCGCCGGCCCCTCTGCCTTGGGGTGCCGGTGCCGGCGACCACCGGCAGGGCCGGGAGGTGGCCGTCGAGGGCCTCCAGGAGCTGGTGGTCCATGCTCCGGCAGCCAGCACCACCACAGGTGCCGTCACCGAGCCCCCGCTCCACAGTACGTAACGGGCGTCGACGGCCCGCAGCCGGCCGGAGGGGCGCAGGCGCCGCAGGCCGGGTATGGCCGCCGGATCGACTTCTTCGAGGGGCAGGGTATGTTCGCGGCCGGCCGCGGCGAGCGCGGCCAGAGATTCCTCGTCCATCCGACTGGAGACTCGTTCAGCAGGACGAACGTACCCGTACCCGTACCCGTACCCGTACCCGTACGGGTACGCGTACCCGTCACAGGGGGTGCCGCAGCGCCGGCCGCCTCCCTCACAGCTTCCCGCCAAGCCGGCCAGCGCTGCGCCGCCTCCACGGCCATGGCCAGGCACAGCCGTCCGCGTCGCGAACCGGCCGAGGCGGCCGTCACCTCTCCGAGGACGCCGAGCACCGCCCCGGCCATAAGCCGGCCCGCCACCACCACGCGCAGCTCCGGAGCCGCTGAGGCGAGCGCGAACGCGATCGACAGCCCCACCACCCCGGAAGCCAAGCCGCCGGTCGTGCCCGCCGGTTATGCTGCAGCGTCTTCTGGACGCGGCGACATGCTCAACACCAACAGGCGCCGCGCCCCCGCCCCCCGCACCTCGCCGGCATTCCTCCCGCAACGGAAGCAGGACACCGACGTGAGACCGCCGCCCAACGTGATCGTCGTTCTCACGGACCAGCAGCGCTGGGACACGACCGGTGTCCACGGCAATCCGGCCGACGTCACACCGGAGTTCGACGCAATCGCACGCGGCGGAACGCACTTCGCACAGGCGCTGACACCGCAGCCCGTCTGCGGCCCCGCCCGCGCCGCTCTGCAGACCGGTCGCTATCCGACCGCGACCGGAGTCTTCCGCAACGGTGTGCCGATTCCCACCGGCATCCCCACCCTTGCTTCGGTGTTCGCACAGGCCGGCTACGTCACCGGTTACATCGGGAAGTGGCATCTCGGGGGAGCGGACGCCGCAGAAGCCGGGCCGGTAGCCCCCGAACGGCGCGGCGGCTACCAGCGGTGGCTCGCCAGCGACCTGCTGGAGTTCACCTCGGATGCCTACCGCACGGTCCTCTTCGACGAGCAGGGAGATCCGGTACGCCTGATCGGCTTCCGTTCCGACGCCCTCATCGACGCCGCCATCCGTTTCGTCGCTGACCACCACACCCGTCCCTTCCTCCTGTTCGTCTCCTTCCTGGAACCACACCACCAGAACGCCACCGACGACTACCCGGCCCCGCTCGGCTACCGCGAACGCTACGAAGGCCGCTGGCTGCCGCCGGACCTCGCGGCCCTCACTCCCGGGGCCCCGCAGGGCGGTGCCCACCGCCACCTCGCCGGTTACCTCGGGCAGATCAAGCGGGTCGACGAAGGTGTCGGAAGGCTCCGGGACAGCTTGCGCAGCCTTGGCCTCACCGACTCCACGGTGCTGGCTTGGACGGCCGACCACGGATCGCACTTCCGTACCCGTAACGAGGAGTACAAGCGTTCCGCGCACGATGCCTCCATTCGGGTGCCGCTGGCTTTGACGGGGTCCGGATTCACCGGCGGTGGGCGCGTGGAGCGGCCGGTGAGCACCATCGACCTGATGCCGACGCTCATCGAGGCCGCGGGCCTGTCCGTGCCGGCAGCGACGCAGGGTCGCTCGCTGCTCCCCCTGCTGGGCGGGGGCGACGACCCGGAACGCCCGCAGGAGGTCTTCGTCCAGATCAGCGAGTCCCACGTGGGGCGGGCGGTGCGCACGGCGCGGTGGAAGTACGCGGTCAGCGCCCCGCAGGCCGACCCGTGGCAGGACGCCGGCGCTTCGCACTACCGCGAGACGGAGCTCTACGACCTGGGGACTGATCCCTACGAACTGGAGAATCTGGCCGGGCTGGTCTCGCATCGCGACGTGGCCGACCAGCTGCGGGAAACGCTGGTACGGGCCATGCTTCGGGCGGGCGAGGAACAACCCGTGATCGAGGCGGCCCCTGCCCGAGTTCTGGACGGGAGAGGACCCGAGGCGGAAGTCCGCTCGATGCCCTGGGACACGCTGCCCTTCGGACATCACCTGCGCGGCTGAGCAGAGCAGAGCAGAGCGCCTTCCGGACGGCGGCGGGGGTGCAGGTAGGTGGCCTGCCCCGGCACCTGACACGAGCGGCGTACAACGACAGGTGGTCGGCTTCCCGGGGCGGTCTACTGGGCAGGACACCACATCTGAGCGAACGCAGAAGACGCGGCGCGGGGCGAGGTAGGGAGCAGGGCATGGTTCTCCAAGTGGTCAGAGCCTCGATCAAGCCGGAGCGACGCGAGCACTGGCTTGAGGTGGTTCGCGGCAACGCAGCTCGGACCCGTACTGAGGAGGGTTGCGAGGGTTATCGGATCGCCGAAGATGTCGAAGCGCCGAATACCTTCGTGATCATCGAGCAGTGGACCAGCCTGGATGCCGTCTACAGGCACTTCAGGAACGAATTCGAGGCGCTCATGGCCGCTTTGGGCGACGTCTTTGCAGCGCCGCCTGAGGCCATGGTCCATGACGTGGCTTCGACGCTGACTCTCGAGGAAGTCCTCGCGAAAGCCGGACTGACCCGGTAATCGACAAACCAGCGGGCAGTGCCGGCCTGCTTGGCGTCAGACCTCGACGGCCGCATGGGAAGCGCTCAACACCGCGGACGGCGTCTGCAGGCAGCGATCAGGCCCGCTGGGGCACCCGTAGCGGCCCCTGCACCCCCGAACGGCTACCTGACCACCAGCTGCCCCCGACTGCCGCCCGTACCCGCCTGGCAGTGGCCACCGATCGGTGGGATACGGCTTCTCAGGCTGCAGTACCAGCCTCCCCAAAAGCTCCACTGTTCGTGCGTTGACATGCCCTCGCCACGATGGTTGCGTGAGGACCACTTATTCAGGAGGCCGAAACGGCCTCGCGGGTGGGGAACGGGTACGCGGGCCGCAGCCCGTAATGGCACTGCGGCTTCGGCAGAATGCCTGGTCCGCTTGTGTTCCGAATAGGCGGGCCGGCGCAGAAGTTCGTTCGCGACAATCCCCGTTCCCGTCAGGAAGGAGCAAACACCGTGAGTACGGGGGAGAGCCGGGGCAGGTTGTTCGCCCTGTTGGCAGTACTGGCATTACTTCTGGGCCTGGGGCTCGCCGTGCCGCCGAGCAGCGCGGTGGCCGCCGAGTCGGGGCCCTTGAGCGCGCTCGCAGGCGAGAACACCGCCGCAACCATCGCCGACCACGAGTTCCACAACTGCCTGGACAGTGACTACGAGGGTCACGTCTACTCCAGGCCCTGCGCACCGGACCGCGAGAACTACACGCAACAGTGGCAGGCAGTCGGCAAAACCCTCGTCAACGTGCAGACCGGTCTCTGCCTCGACGGGAACGCCGAGGGCCGCATCTACACGATGCCCTGCGACCCCAACCAGCGGAATCCGTACCAGGAATGGCAGTCGTCCACGGTCGATCGCCGTGTCATCTTCAACCCGAAGACGGAGCGCTTCCTCAGCGCCGACCCGCCTCAGGTCATCAGTGGGGCCTACCTCGGCTTCGACCGTCAGCGCTGGACCATCACCCCGGTGGACGGCGCATGCACCATGGACCCGCTGACCATGGTGATCGACGAAGTCCTGCCGGACAAATGGTATGACTTCACGCCCACCTTCGGCAGCCCGGACGACATCGGCGGCCGTTGGACCATGTCGGTCACCGAGGACAAGACACGGTCCGAGTCGGTGACATGGAGCCAGAACTGGAGCATTGAGTACGGCTTCGACAAATTCAAGGCGTCCGCGTCGGGTGGTCTGAGCAAGGGCACCACGGTGACGTCGTCGATGTCGGTCACGCTGCCGTTCAGCATCATCGTCCCGCGGGGTCAGAAGGTGTGGACCCGGTACGGCGTCAACAAGCACGCGTTCACCTTCCACTGGCACCGTTCGTCGAAGGACTGCAGGGACCTGAACAGCGGTCCGCAGACCATGGAAGTTCCCTTCGAGCAGAAGTACCACTGGAACTGCGACGAGAGTCTCGACCGGGACTGCCACGCGAAGGTCGTTCAGGCCAATCCGACCCCGGCTCCCGGCGGAGGCGGCGCGGCCACCGCGGGTGCCGGCTCCGGTGCCGCCGCGCAGGAGGACTTCCCCAGCATCACGGAGTACGTGTACGACCCCCAGCTGCGGCCCGATGAAGACCCCGGGCCCAACCCGCCGGCTCCCAAGGCGACCACGGTCACCTACACGGGACCGCGTTCCGCGCCCTACCACGCCCCGTTCACCGCATCGGCACGCGTGACGAGCGCCGACGGCGCCGTGACCGGCGGCACGGTCAGGTTCACGCTCGGCGGGGCCTCGTGCACCACGGTCCCCGGATCGTCGGGCAACGCCGCCTGCCAGCTCACGCCGGTGGACGCGCCCGGCACGAAGACCCTGCAGATCAGCTACTCGGGGACGGCCAAGTACGAGCCGAGTTCCACCTCAGTCGACTTCACCATCCTCAAACTGCCCACCGACCTCCGCTATACGGGCGTGAAACGCGTCGCCAACGCCGAACCGGGCCTCCTTTCAGCCGACTTGACCGAGGGCGAGACCGGCGTGACCCCCGTTCAGGGCCGCACCGTACAACTGGCACTGGGGGAGGGCACCGCCAGGCAGTCGTGCACGGCGGCCACGGACGAGCGAGGCACCGCGCGCTGCACCATCGCGTCGGTCGACCAGCCGCTGAACGCGGAGGCGACCGTTCCCGTGACGGCGGACTTCGCCGGTGACGCCTACTACCTGGGCTCGCGCGACGCGGCCGAGGCCCGGCTAGAGCATTACACCGGCCAGGCAACCGGTCTGAGCGGCTCCGTACGTCTTCCGCTCGTCTCCCTGTCGATCGCGCCGACCCCGGACACCGGGCCGGTCCGTACCGCCAAGGCCTCCCGGACCGACACCCCGTGCGCGGCCTCGGCGGGCACGCTGCTGGTGAGCGCCGGCACCCTGTGCCCGGAGGTGACCACCAGCCTGGCGCCCGGCACTTCGCGGGCCACGTCGGAGATCGAGAAGGTGCGCATCGGCTTGCCGGGCGTACCGGTGATCGAGATCTCCGGGGTGACCGCCGAGTCCCGGAGCACCTGCGCCGCCGCGACCGGATCGGCAACCTTGACGCTCCGCGTCGCGGGTGCCCCCGTGACCGTGCCCACCGCGCCCAACAGCACCGTCGAGCTGCCGGGCGGTGGCCGTATCACCGTCAACGAGCAGTCACCGACGCCCGGCGCGGACACCGGCCTGAAAGTCACCGCCGCGCACGTCGTGGTGCCTGGCCTGACCGGCAACCTCGTCGACCTCACGGTCGGCACGGCAGTCAGCGGAGCACACAACTGCCGTTAGCGCGCGAGTAGCCCGTACGAGGTGGCCGCATCCGCTGGATGCGGCCACCTCCCTTCAGCTCTTGCGGGTCAACGGCTGCCCGGCGAAGCTCACGCCTGCCAGGCCATGGGCCATGAGGTTGCGAATGTTGCCGTGATCAGTGCCGTCCGGCGTCGCGAGCACACTGCGATAGTGCTCGCCGAATGCCAGCAGCGCCTCCTGGTCGCTCAGCCCTTCCAGCAGGGCCAGTCCCAGCGTCTTACAAGAACCCTCGTTCTCGCCCGCGGCATTTTCCAGTTCCCCGTTGCGGAACGCCTGCGGCTGGTACTCGTAATGCGCGGCGACGAAGGCCAGGGTGTCGGCGAACTCGTGCTCACCTGACGCAAGGCTTGCCCGCAGCGAGTTCAGATCAGTCATGTCGGTTCCCTGGGTTGGACAGACGATTCGAATACCGTCCGTGACCGGGCGACGATACCCCCTTGAGGTCAGCGGGCAGGAATTGCTCCATATTTCGGAACGAGCGGCATTTCCGCAGGTCACGAGCCGCGACCAGGCGAACCGTCGAGAGCCGGTTGGCGATCGGAGCGGTGGGTGGTTGGACGGGCTTCCGGCTCCCCTGCCGGGCATCCACTGGACCGCCTAGGCTCTGGATCATGGACATGGGCGAGCAGTGGGCGCAGTGGAACAGGTTGCGGGGGCGGGTTCCCGCCTGGCATCCGGTCGGGGTGGTGGTTGAGGCTGACGGGCCGGTCGTGCGTCGGCACTACGGGACCCACGGCACCGTCGAGCACGCCCCCCTCGCATCCGGCGACGACCTGACCGAGCTGGTACGCCGGCAGCAGATGGCGTTCGCCGAGCGCGACGAGCCGGTGGAGTGGAAGGTGTACGGGCATGATTCACCGGGCCTGGGTCCAGCTCTGACAGGGGCGGGTTTCACCCCCGGCTGGGAGCGTTCCGTGCTGATCGCCGACGCACTCGCGGGAGCGAAGCCTCTGAACGTACGGCAGGAGCCCAGCGACGGGCTGTACGACCTGTACCGGGTGCGGGGCCAGGCGGAGCAGACCTGGAAGGTCGCCGTCGGATCTCCCGGCCCGCACGCGGTGCCCTACGCCGAAATGATCGCGGATGGCTCCTCGGACGAGGGCGACGTCCTCATCCAGGTCCTGCTGGAGGACGGTCTGGTCACGGCGGTCGCGTGGGCCCACGGCGACGAGCAGCCTTTCACGATCGTCGGCGGCCTGACCAGCGACGATGAGGGCTTCGTGCGGGCCTGCACCGACCGTTGGCGTCACGACAGCCGGCTCGGGTGCCCCCTCCTCGCCGAGGCCGACGGGCCACTGCGCATGCGGCTTTTGGAGGTCGGCTTCACCGAGGCCACCACCGTGCGCTCCTACCACTGGCACCCGCCAGGTGTCAGTGAATCCACCCGCCCCGCGCAGTTCCTCGACTGGCTCCACGACAACGGGCCGCTGTGGGACCGCTTCTACGCGGACTTCGACTTCAAGCCCAGCACCACCTCCCGGCCCGCGATCACCGACCCGTCCCCCTCGGCCGTCTGGAACCTGCACTCCCACCACCGACCCGCCGCGGACCTCCCCGCGGAACTCGAAGCGATTGTCCAGCGCGGGCTGCTCGCCGCGACCGAGCCCGGGGAGTTCGTGTACTGGCTGGACTGGCAGCACGACGGCTACCGCTACGACCCCCGCCGCACTGACATCCCGGGGCGGCCTCCCCGCCCCGGCCTGGGCACCTATCCGAACGGTGACTACTTCCTCCACCTCACCCAGGACCTACGCCTTGGCACCTTCGGCCACCCCTGGGAGCAGACCCTCACCGTCTGGGGATCGGCACTCCTCACCGCCATCGAAACGGAGCTGACCGACCTGCTCGGAGAACCGGTCAGACGCCGGGACTGACCACGCCCCGGGTACTTGCTGACGACGTGCCGTCGGCGGATCGGACACCCGGAGCTTCGAGCCAGCTAACAACCTTTGGGGCCGCGGTCACTCCCGTGACCAGCGGAAACCCATGGTCACCGGACCGTTCCGCATGCCAAGCTCCGGCATATGGAGCCCCACGACGAGCAGGCCGCAGGCGAAGTCCTGCATCAACGCGGCTGGCGCAAGGCATTCACCGTCCAAGAGATGGTCGACACATGGGCTTGGCTCGTGGCCAAAGTCGAGCACGGTTACGACGACCTGGTGGACGAGTACACCAACGACCTCTACAGCCGGAACTGGCTGCACGAGGCGTGGCCGATCCTCACGGAGCGCGCGATCGTCCTGTGGACCCCGCAGATCAAAGCCCTCGACGACCGTTTCCGGGCCGCCACCGTCTTCGATGACGGCATCTCCTTGTCACAGTTCCACCGGATCAGCGGTTTCGACCCCACCGACATGTGGTGGTGGCGGCGCCACCCTCGTCTGCTGGTCGGTGATCTCGGCCGCTCCCTCCGCTCGGCGGGCGCCACCGACTGATCCCCGCCACGCATCGCGGCCGGCCGCCGCATCACCTGACCAGCGGCTCAGCCAGGAGGACGACTCGATCGGCCCGCACTGTGTCCGGTAGGAGCTGCTCAGCCCGGTGAGGGTGAGAAAGGCGGCCCGGACCGTAGGTCGGGTCCGGGCCGCGGGACCGGGGGCTACAGGTTCCAGAGGGAGTTGAAGGAGAGCCTGATCAGCTCCTTGTCCGTCACGTACTCACCCGACCGGAGCAGGTCCAGCTCCGTCTGGTCCAAGACCTTGCGGTACATCTGGAACTCGTCCACGGCGCCGGCGAAGTGGACCTTGTAGTCACGGTCCGAGCCGAGCAAGATGCTGAAGGGGGCATCGTCGGGACCGGGGCTCAGGACGTTCTCCTGGGGGGACACCCGGAGGTCGAGCAGCAGGCCGGAGACCGGCTTCTGCGTCTCTCCCGCCTTCCCGGGCAGCTGGGTTCCGGCCGTCGTCGTGGTCTTTGCCCGGCCGTCCACGGACAGCATGAGCGCGGCGCCCTGGCGCTGGAGGACCACGTGGTGCCAGCTGTCGTTGTCCAGCCCAGTGGGCGTGGTCACCTCCTGCACCACGTCCCGCAGCGCCTTGATGGGCTTGCCGTCGGCGTCCACGTCATCCACGACGGTCCGGCCCTTGATCGACCCCTTGACGGATCCGTCGGGCTGCGCGGTGAGCTTGAAGGACGAAGCGGCGCTGTCCTGCTCGTACCCGACGACGATCGGACGCGCGACGGTGGACGCGCCGTACTTGACCCAGCCGGCGACCGTGAAGTCGTCCTTGCCGAGCCGCAGCGAGTCGTCGCAGGACACGCGGACCACGTCGTCGGCACCGTCGAAGAGCATGGTCTTGCCGGACTTGGCCGTGGCCGCGACCGTTCCCAGCTGGGCGCCGCCCTGGACCATGGCGTTGTTCGAGTTGGCGCTGTAGTCCATCGTGAACCGGCCCCGCAGGTCCTCCTGCGCCGCGCCGAGGGCCTCGGGGGTGAAGGTCGTGAAGTTGACGAAGCCGTGCGGGCTGCCGCCGGCCGTCTCGTACAGCATGCCGATGACCCCGTTAGGCAGCTGCGCCATGTCGGAGTAGCCCGCCCTCAACTCCTGGTTCTGGGGCCCGGCGTGGATCACGGCGCCGGTCGTGGGCCAGATCGGCTTCGCCTCGCTGCCGGGAGCGGAAACGGGAGCGGGAGCGGTCCGTACGGCGAGCTTGAAGCGGTCGTTGGACTCGGCGCCCTGGCGGGTCGGGGCGGAGTACAGCACGCGGCCGCCGGGCAGCGTCAGCAGGGATCCGGAGACCGGCGGGCCCTCCAGCTTCTCCACCGGGGCGAACGTGACCCGGGCGTTCGGGTCGACGCTCTGGGATGCGGTGTGGCGTCCAGGCGGCGGTCCCGGACACCGCATGCCTGCGTCGAACGCGCGTTGACGTAGATCCGGCCGTCGTGCAACACGGTCGTGGACGGCTCGGTGGGAGCGGCCTGACCCGTCGGGACCTCGGACCGGGCGCCGATCGCCCAGTCCAGACCGTTGTCGCTGTAGTAGAAGACGACACCGCTGTAGGCCTGGGCGACCCCGTTCACCACGACCTCCCTGCGGTATTCACCCGAGACCACGAACGGACCCGACGGCAGCTTCACCGCCTTCCCGGGGCCGATCGAGAGCCACTTCCAGTCGCTCTCCTTCAGGTTCGGCAGCACCCGCTTCTTGGGCGACCAGGTCTTTCCGCCGTCGAGGGTCTGCACCACCCGCAGCTCCCGCGCCTGGCGCTTGCCGTTGATGACGTCATTGCGGGCGTAGAGGATGTTGACGTGGCCCTGGGCGGCGTCCATGACCACGGGGACCGGGTTGCCGTAACCGCCGTCGTCGTCCGCGCCGCGGAGCAGCTGGAGTGATTCCCAGGTCTTGCCGTCCGCAGACCACTTGGCGACCAGGTCTATGTCACCCGCGTCGCCGCAGTGGTCGACCCTGGCCTCGGCGATCGCCAGGATCCCCTTCGCCGTGTGGACGAGCTGGGGGATCCGGAAGCACTTGTAGCCCTCCGAATTGGCCGCGAACGGTTGGGAGGTGACGGGCTGAGCCACGGCGGCCGTGGCTGACTGCGCCGTCGACAGCGTCGAGCCGAAGAGGGCCACCAGCGCGGCCCAGAGCAGCACGGTATGTCTCTTGCGCACTCTTGTCTGATGCATGATCACGGACGCACACTAAGACGCCGGTGTGACCGGCCGGCCTGAGGGGCGCCGCGGAGGGGCCGGCGGATGGGGTGGTCCATTACTGGCCGCATGCCGGTCCTGGGTGGGCGGGCGTGCGTGCGCAAACGCCATCGATGGCGGCGGCCTGCCCGGTGGGCTGGTGCACCGAACCGAACGCGGTCCAAGGGCGGACCCGGCGGGTGGCTCCTCGCTCACCTACGACGACACGAACTGCTCTTTCATCACTTCCTGTGTGCGGTGGCGGGTTGAGCCGCGAAGGAGGCCCGGTAGGCGCGCGGGCTGGTGGCGAGGCGGGCCGCGAAGTGTTGGCGCATGGTGATCTCGCTGCCGAAGCCGGCCCGTCGGGCTACTTCGGGCATGGGCAGGTCGGTGCGTTCGAGGAGCTTCTGGGCCGCCGCGATGCGCTGGTCCAGGATCCAGCGCAGCGGGGTGGTTCCGGTGGCCGCGGTGAAGTGGCGGGCGAAGGAGCGCGGCGACATCCCGGCACGGGCGGCCAGCGCCGGCACGGTCAGAGGTTCGTGGAGGTGACTGAGTGCGTAGGCGCGCACATGCGCCAGTGTGTCGGCGTCGCGGTCGGTCCGCGGGGTGGGGTGCTCGATGAACTGGGCCTGCGTTCCGGTCCGGAACGGTGCGGTGACCATGGACCGGGCGATGCTCGCGGCGGCTTCGGCGCCGTGACGGATCCGCACGAGGTGCAGGCAGAGGTCGATGCCGGCCGCGGTCCCCGCGGCCGTCCAGAGGTTGTCGTCCTCCACGAACAGTGCGTCGGGCTCGACCCGTACGCGGGGATGCCGTGCGGTGAGCAGGTCGACGAGGTTCCAGTGGGTGAGGGCGCGGCGGCCGTCGAGGAGTCCGGCCTGGGCGAGGGTGAAGGCGCCACCGCACAGGGCGGCGATGGTGGTGCCGCGTGCGTGGGCACGGCGCAGCGCCTGGAGCACCGGTGCGGGGGCGGGCGTTGTGCAGACGTCCAGTCCGGGGACGAGGATCAGTTCGGCGCGGTCGAGCCAGCGAAGGGTCCGATCGGGAGTGAGGGTGAGGCCCCCGCGCATCGGCACCGGGGCGGGGCTTGCAGCGACCCTGCGCAGGTCGAAGGCGGGCACCTGGCGGTCGGTGCGGTCCACGCCCCACACCTCCGAGATCACGGTCACGTCGAAGGCGCGGATGCCGGGGAAGGCGAGCAGGGCGATGCGATGAGACGACACTCTGGCAGTAAACCATCGATCGGTGACTTCTGTACGTCTGGGGGACGTTCTTCCAGAATGGAAGCATGGGGTCATGGACAGCGCAGGAACTGCACCGATCACAGAGAGCACGGGCGACATGGACATCACGCGGAACGCGGCACTGATCGTCATCGACGTACAGAAGGGATTCGACGAGGAGGAGTTCTGGGGGCCGCGCAACAACCCCGCCGCCGACGAAAACATCGCGGCACTCATCACCGCCTGGCAGGAGACGGAGCGGCCGGTCGTCTTCGTACGGCATGACTCGGCCAAGCCCGACTCGCCACTGCGGCGGGGCTATCGGGGCAATGACTTCAAGGAGTACGTGCAGGCGCGCCGGGAGCTCGGCAAGGGGCCGGAGCTGCTCGTGACGAAGACCGTGAACTCGGCGTTCTACGGGACACCCGACCTGCACGCCTGGTTCGAGGAGGCAGGCATCACCCAGCTCGTGGTGGCCGGCATCCAGACCAACATGTGCGTGGAGACCACGGCCCGGATGGGCGGGAACCTCGGCTACCGGGTGCTGCTCCCGCTGGACGCCACGCACACCTTCGACCTGACGGGCCCCTTCGGCTGGCGGCAGTCGGCCGATGAGATCGCCCGGTCGACCGCGATCTCCCTGCACGGGGGCGGTTTCGCCGAAGTCGTGACCACGGTGGACGTGATCACCGCCGCCCGGGCGTAAAAATCCCTTGCCTAATGGTCAAGAAGTCTTGACCATTAGGTCCATGCCTACCGATGATCTACCCGAGACGTTCCACGTCACCACTGACGAGCAGCTACGCGCCGTCTCCAACCTCACGCGTCACCGGATCATGGCCGTGCTCCGCTTCGAGCCCGCGACGATCACGCAGATCGCCGAGCGAGTGGGCCTCGCGAAGGGGAGCTCCAGCTACCACGTACGGCTGCTCGAACGGGCCGGCCTGGTGAAGGTGGTGCGCACCCGGAAGGTCCGCGGGGTCACCGAGCGGTACTACGCAATGGCCGCGCGGGCGATCGTGCTGCCGGACCCGGGCGAGGGAGGGCCGGATGTACTGATGCGGCACGCGGTGGCGGACCTGGAGGCAGCGCCGGCGGATGGCGAGCGGCACGTACGGATGGCGCATCTGCGGCTCACCGAGGAGCAGTTCGCGGAGCTGGGGGCGCGGCTGCAGGCACTGGCGGACGAGTATCGGGAGCTGTCCGATCCCTCACTGCCGGACGCCTCACTCGTCTTCGCGCTGTTCCACCCGGCACGGCGCGCGCAGTCCGAAGGGGACGCCAAGTGACCTCACCCATACGCAAGTTGCCGACCGGATTCGGACGGCTGTGGACCGCGCAGACGGTGTCCTCGCTCGGTGACGGGGTGTCGCATGCCGCGCTGCCGCTGCTCGCGTTGACGTTGACGCGGGACCCGATGGCGCTCGCCGTCGTCTCGGCCGCCGGAACGCTGCCGTGGCTGCTCTTCGGGGTGCTCGGCGGTGCGCTGGTGGACCGCTGGGACCGTCGGCGCACGATGTGGGTCACGGACGCGGCGCGTGCGGTGCTGCTCGCCATACCGGCGGCAGCGGCCGCGCTCGACGTGCTGAGCATTCCACTGCTCGCGGCCGTCGCCTTCCTGCTCGGCCTCGGCGGGCTCTTCTTCGACACGGCCGCCACGGCCTATCTGCCGGATCTGCTCGGCCGCGACGCCGCCCTCCTGGAGCGCGCCAACTCCCGCCTGCGCGGCACCCAGACCGCCGCGTCCGGCTTCGCGGGGCCGCCCGCTGGCAGCGCCCTGCTCGCCCTCGGGCGGGCGTTTCCGCTGCTCGCCGACGCGGTGTCGTTCGCGCTCTCCGCACTGCTCGTACGGTCGCTGCCCGCCGCACCCCAGCCCGTACCGCAGGCCCGTGAGTCGTTGCTGCGGCAGGCGCGGGCCGGCGCCTCGTACGTCTTCCGGGACCAGTTGCTGCTCGGGCTCGCGCTGCGTCCGGCCGTCGGGAACATCGCCTTCCTCGCCGTGGAGACCGTACTCGCCCTCTTCGCGCACGAGCGCCTCGGCATCGACACCTTCGGCTTCGGCCTGCTCCTCACGGCGGAGGCCACCGGCGGTCTGCTCGGCGCGGGCATCGCCTCCTTCCTCGGCCGACGACTCGGCACGGGCACCGCACTGACCTGCACGGCGGCGGTCGAGGGACTCGCCATCCTGGGCCTTGCCGCCGCCCCGAACCCGTACGTGGCCGGCCTCGCGCTCGCCGTCTGCGGAGCGGGCATGGGCGCCACCATGGTGCTCGGCCCCTCCCTGCGACAGGCGATCGTCCCCGCCCACCTGATGGGCCGGGTCGCCTCCACCTCCCGCATGCTCGCCATGTGCGCCGCCCCGTTCGGCGCCTTCCTCGGCGGCTGGCTGGCCACCACCTACGACGTACGCACCCCGCTCTACACCGCCGCCGGCCTCCTCCTCACCATGACCGCCGTCACGGCGACCATGACCGGCAACCGCCGGGTCGAGGCGGCGCTGCGTGCCGCCGCCCCGGCCGATGATCCCGATCAGCCGGAGTCCCGGGACCCCGTTCAGAAGGGTGTTGTTTAGGGCTCCGCGAGATCGATGAGCCACTGCAACGGAGTGGGGGAGCGGCCGAGGGCGGGGGTGAGTTACGCAGGCTCCGAGGGCGGTGTCGAACTCGGCGTCGAGCGCGGGGCGGAACGTCTTGTCGAGGAGGCCGAGGTCGGCGACGTGGCGGTGGAGGCCGTCGTGGAATTCCTTCCTGCTGACCCGTCCGTCGCCGTCGGTGTCCATCGCCGCGACGATGTTGCGGTGCGACGCAGCCATCGACCACCTCACTGCCCCCGGCACCCACGAACTCGGCTACACCCTTGTCTCCGCCTGGGGCCGCTCCGCCTGAGGCGCCTCGTGCCGACAATGCGGGCCGATCCAGTGCACCTTCCGGAGCCGGCGCCGTCGTCGGCAGCACCTACCGGGTCGTCAGAGGCACGCCGAGCAGTCGGACCCCCAGGTCGTCTGGGCATCCGCCACCTCGTCTTCCGCGCATGCGAGTGAGACCAGCTCCCCGGCCGCGAGGGTGCGCCCTCGGAGGCGAGCGTCGATCCAGACTGGCCCCGTACGCGCAGAGCCGGTCCTTCCCGTCCGCAGCCGCACTCCACCGGCTCACCGAGGCCGCCCCTCTGAAAGTGGTGCGGCAGGACGTGGAAGGCGTCGGGCGTGCAGTCCGGCGTGTTGTGGCCGATGGGCCGGAGGCCGGGGAGCAGTACAGACCCCAGGGCGGCGGCATGAACGTCGGCTCGGCGCTACTGCGTTGGGCGGCCATGACCCACGCCGAGCCCCATCACCGGCAGTCCCTTCTGCTCACAGGCTAAGAGAGGCGAGATATCCGATGATGTAATGACCCGTACAGGCAAAGGTGCATTACATGCAGGGGGAATCATGTCCGAGGACAGACTCACCAGCTGGGTGAAGCAATGGATCGACGGCTGGGTCGTCTCGCGGGGCGCGGCCGACCCGGTTGAGGAACCGTGGGGGTGGACCGTCGCCGTGGGGCTGTCCAAGGAGGTCTCCCGGCACGTGGTGCCCGCGCCCGTGGAGGCCGACGTCCGCAAGCTGGCAGCCGCGGCCCCGCCGGCCACCTGGCTCAAGCTCTTCGCCCCGGACGAGGTGGTGCGGCCCTGGGCGGGGGACGACTGGGAGACGGGCATCGCCGGTTTCCTGATGACCCTGCCGCTCGCCCCGGGGCCCGCCGGGCCGCCCCCGGCCGGGTACACGATGACGTCCTGGAGCCGGGGCGGGGTGATCAAGGTCCTGGTCCGTGCCGGGGACGGGCGGCTGGCCGCGAGGGGCCAGGTCGGGGTGGCCGGCCGCACCGCGATGCCGGACCAGATCGAGACCGCCCCGGACCAGCGGCGCCGCGGCCTGGGCGCCCTGGTGATGCGCACACTGCAGAACGCCGCGTGGGAGGCGGGAGCGCGGGACGGCGTACTGGTGGCCACTCCCGACGGCAGGGCCCTGTACGAGGCCCTGGGCTGGACCCACCGCTCCCCGATGGCGAGCCTGGCCCGCCGGGCGGACTGACGGGCTCTTGCCCGCGGCGTGGTGCGGTCATGGCAAAGGCGGCGGCATCATGAGCCGTCCGGACGGGCCGCTTGCCGGCCAGGTCGCGGCAGGGTTCAGTGGTCTGGCCCCTTGCGGAGCTTGCGCAGGGTTTCCTGTTGCTCTTGAGTGCCGTGTGACGTTTCGCGCTTTCCGGTTCCCATGACCTCTTGCACCGCGTCCTTGACCTTGTGTGCCGTGTCCTGAATGCGGCTCTTGGTGTCCGGCTGGGTCGCTTTGTGCTGCCGTTCCTCCTCGGGGGTCACATCGTTTTCGCCGGTCACGCGTTCCAGCGGTGATTTGCTGTCGTTCGGGTCAGGCATGACGGCGCTCCCTTGCTTCATTTTTCGGGGGATGCACCTTGCGCCTGTCCATTCCGCTTCTCTTCAACCGTGGTCAGCAGGCCCGACGGGCAGGCCGGCCGGCAGCTCCGCCGTGCGTCCCCTGGGCCCGGGTTGGCTGCATGGAACGGCACACCACTCTCTGAGATCAGCCCCGTGCTTGCAGTGGCTGGTGCCAGCGCACGAGAGCAAGCGCCTGTGGATCACCCAGCCCCGGCAGCTGTCGAACAGTGTGAGCCGGCCCGGGCCGCAGCGGCCGGGGGGACAGGTGTCGGCCGCGGGTCGTCCTTGTGGGCGGTGTGGATATGTCGGCGACCTTCTCGAGCGCGCTGCAGTGACCGGCCGGCTTTGCCCCGAGCCGGCGTCGGAGTATCGGTGGTTCCCCCTCTGAGTTACGGCGCGTTGGCCGGCTGCCCTGGTATACCCCTGGATAGTGTCTTGTCCGCATAAAGAACTGTATTGCCTGACCGTCGAAAAGGGCGGCGGCCGGCGTTCGAAATGGGTGCTGCGTGCCGTCGGGGTGTGGCCAATGGATGAGGAAGGACGTTACGTGCATCCGAACGGCTGTGAGCGGTCCTCGCGGCGTCCGGCAGGGCGGCGATTCGTGCGTGTCCTGACCGTGGTTCCAGTCCTGGCGGCCGCTTCCGGTTGTACGTGGCGGGACTTCCCGCGGCTGGGGATGCCGACTCCGGTCACGGAAGAGGCGCCACGGATCCTCTCTCTGTGGCAGGGCTCGTGGGCGGCGGCTCTGATCGTCGGCGTGCTGGTGTGGGGGCTGATCATCTGGGCCGTCATCTTCCACCGGCGTACCAGGACAAACATCGAAATTCCCGCGCAGACCCGGTACAACATGCCCATCGAGGCGCTGTACACCGTGGTTCCTCTGATCATCGTCGCGGTTCTCTTCTACTTCACCGCCCGGGACGAGGCCAAGCTGCTGGACCTCTCCAAAAAGCCCGCGCACACCATCAACGTGGTCGGCTTCCAGTGGAGCTGGGGCTTCAACTACATCGAGAACGTCGACGGCAGCAGCACCACCGGCGACCCCAAAGCCGACCGGAACCTGGAAGTCATTCCCGACCGGCTCATGCGGGCGCTGCCTGCGGGTGCTGAGGGCGTCTACGACGTTGGCGTCCCCGGCATGCGAAACCCCCAGACCGGCAACCCCGGCCCGACCCTGTGGCTCCCCAAGGGAGAGAAGGTGCGCTTCATCCTCACGTCCACTGACGTCATCCATTCCTTCTGGGTGCTGCCCTTCCTCATGAAGCAGGACGTCTTCCCCGGCCACAACGTCAATGTCTTCGAGGTGACGCCCACCGAGGAGGGCACCTTCAGAGGAAAGTGCGCCGAGCTCTGCGGCGTCGACCATTCCCGGATGCTCTTCAATGCCAAGGTGGTTTCTCCCGAACGCTACCGGCAGCACCTGAAGGAACTGGCCGACAAGGGGCGGCGCGGCTTCATCCGCGCCGGCATCTCGATCCCGGAGCCGGTCAAGAACCACGAACCGCGCAAACTCTGAGGACGGCGGGCTGCAGCCTGCGTCGCGCCCGCTCTCCGAAAGCCGCGGCTGGCGCGAAGGCGGACGTGGCGATGGTGAGTTGGGTGACGTGGGCGAATGACCGCTCTCGCCACCGCCCAGGTACCGGACGAGGGGATCACCGGGGTGAAGTACTTCTCGGCTGGCCTGGGTTGGAGCGTCATCAGTGGCAACGCCCGGCTGCACCAAGATTTTGCCCTCGGCGGCCTGCCGCTTCGACGAAGGGAAGGCGCCAGCCGTCGGTGAGGCAGGGGCACGCCAACCGTCGCACCTCCCACCGTCATGGGCACACCGCGAAGGGATCTGTCGGTGTCCAGTCTGACGTACCACCGGGGCCGACCGCCCGGACTTGGAAGCACGCGTACGCCGGTCCTACTTGGTTGAAGTGATAGATGTAGTTTGTGGTGTTCGCCGGCAAGGGTTTTGCATTGCTGCTGATGGCGGTGTTGCGTATCTCGTAGCCGGTTTCATCGGTGGCGTTGTCGACCCACCGCACATCAACTTTCCTTCCTTGAAGTCGGGTGGCGGTCAGATTAGAGGGTGCCGCCGGAGCTGCCGCATCGTGCGTCACCGTGAATTTCACGAAGGCGAAATCGTACGAACCAGCCTCATGAGTATAGGCTCCGAACTGCACGTTCCGTGTTGCACCTGGAGCCAGTGCCGTCGAGCTTGTTTTTGTTTCTTCCAGGTCCTCATTGTCGCAGTCAGACTCCTCGTACAGTCGTAGTCGCGTAGTCGCGACGACCGCTTCAGAGCGAGTTAGACGCAGCTGGATGCGAACCTCACCTCGGGTCTCCCCGCCAGCACACACTGAAAAAGCCCGCGAAGTACCCGGCGAAGTGTGGGACAGGCGGAAAGTTCCGCTGATATCGCGGGTCCTCTTTTTCTGGCTTTGCCCGAATCCGCCGCCGTCGACGGCGGTTAGAACACCGGAGACAGTGACCGTGTGAAGGCCGGCTGCCGCAGCAGGATCCGTGGACATGAGCGAAAGAGGGGCCAGAAGAACCGCAGCCGCCGCAACATTTCCGAGCTTCATTTCGGGACCTCGCGATACGCGCAAAGGCACCCCCAAGACCGGCTAGATGTAGCCGTGCACTATGAGGATCTCACCGGGGCAATTCTCATGCATCTTGGGCGATGGGTCGGTGGTAAGGAGAACCGCGGTCATAGTTGAATGCTTCAGGGTTTCTAGGCGGGCAGGCGTGGATCCCGTCTCTGACGCTCTTCAACGCAGCCCCGCGCAACGTTGCGGATGGACCGGTTCGAGCGGCTGCTGAGAGTGGTGCGGGAGCGGGGTTGGAATGGGCCCGGTGGCGGGCGCCCGTGGTGCCTGCCGCTGGCCGACTGGGTGCTGCTGGTGGCCGTGCTTACCGCACGCACCTCACGATGCGCCGGTTCGCCCCGCTCTTCGGGATCTCCGCGGCCACGGTCTGCCGGGTCATCCAGCGGCTTGGGCCCTCGCTCGCCCTGGAGTCGGCGCAGCGACCCGCAGCGGCGCTCGCGACCATGAGGTCCCCCGGCACCGACTCCGGCCTCGCCGACCATCGATGCGGCGGCGTCCGTATGGTCGGCTCGGTGGGCCCGGGTTCCGCAGTGCGGATCGAACGTACTACCGCCTGGCCAGCCGGCCGCTGGCGACGCACGGCCAACTCGGCGCCGTGTTCCCCCCTTCGCCGCTCCCCTCACCTCGTGGGAGAAGTTCGTCCGGTTCCGGTGACGTTCTTGTACAGGAAGGTCTCCAGCCGTTCGGCGAAGCCCGGTGCTGCGGCGACGAAGTGACCGGCGCCCGGATGCACGCTGCGCTCGCCGCTGAGCGCATCCGCGAGGGCGTCGCATATGCGCTCGTACGCGGCCGCGTGGTCTCCGGACGCGACGAGCACCGGCACGCCGGCGTCGCGGATCGCGTCGAGCTGCGGGCGCGCCTCGCTCGTCGGCCGGCCGCCGTGAGCCCGTCGAACGCCGGCGACCACGTCCTCGGGGGGCGGGCCGTCGTCGATGGGGGCTCCCGTGAGATGGAGGAACTCGCGCAGTTCGGTCGACGCTGTATTCATGCCCTGGGCGAGGACCTTGTCGCCGAGGCGTTCGAGCCGTGCCACCTCGGGATCGTCGGGGACAAGGTAGTTGAGCGGCGGCTCGATCAGGGTGAGTGAGCGCACGCTGCCCGGCGCGGCAGCGGCCGCGATCAACGTCCCGAGAGCGCCGTAGGAGTGGGCGACCACGTGCGGGCGGCCGATGAGCAGCGGTGCCAGGTCCAGGGCGTCCACCGCGAAGTCCTGACGCTTGTGCGGCGGTGGGCTCGGCGGATAACCACGGCGATGGACGTATGCCAGCGTCCACCGGTCGGCCAGTGGAGCGATGGCGCGCCATGTCGTCCGCGGGCCTGCACCGCCATGCACCAGCAGGACCTCCGGGCCAGAGCCATCACGTAGCACCACGATCTCGCTCACGGGAAGAGCGTACCGGCCCACCGGTGAGGCACCGTCCCACGCCCGGGAGCCCCGGCCGGATCGACGCCGAGCTCCTGCTCCGGCGACACCCTGAACCTCGTTGCCGGCATGACCGTCCGCAGTCCCAGCGTCCGACCACCGCCCACCTCACCGTCAAGCAGGTCTCCTTCACCGCCTATCGCAGCACGCGGTACAGCGGTGTAGGGGCATCAATCCGCACTGCAGAGGATCTCGGTCACCGTGCTGCCCGCCGCGCTCGATGGTGAGGTCCTCGGGCAGGCGCGCGGTGATCAGCTGTTGACGTGGTCCCGCACCTGCCCGTACACCGTTGGGTCGGAGCCGAGGGCGTTGTGGCTGAGGCAGGCGGTCTTGGTGTTCGTCGCGCCGCTCAAGGCGACGCTGCTGTCCGGATTGATGACCGCGTCGCACGGCGACCACCACGTGGCGTACCTGGGATTTCCTGGAGTCTCGTCGCCGGAGTTGAGTGCGCCGAGGAAGGTCGACCCGATGCGCATCTCCACGCAGGAGGCGTCGTAACACCCGTTCGCCCAGTCGGTTCCGTGGTTGGGGCCGCCCAGCGAGACCCAGGCGTCGATCTTCTGGCTGCCGCCCAGGTTCTTCGCGTAGTAGCGGCTCGACAGCCCGCCCATGGAGTGCGTGATGACGTCGACCTTGGTCGCTCCCGTGGCGGCCAGGAGCCGGTCGACCTCCGTGGCGATCTGCTGCGCCGTGGTGGCGTTGGACTGCCGGGTGTCGTAACTCCACTGCCGCAGGTGCGTGGACGGCCAGCCGTCTGCTCTGAACTCGTCGGCCATGGCGTTCCAGTACGACCCGGAGGAGTTGTATCCGTGAACGAACAGAATGGGGTTGCTGGTGGGACCGAAGGTGAAGGTTCCGGTGGCCGCGTGGGCCGGATACACGGCGATGGAGGTGAGCAGGAGGCTCACCAGGGCAGCGGGAAACACACTCTTCTTCATGGAATGCCTCGCGGGATCGGCGTCCGTGGGGGGCGGCGCACGAGGAGGCTACTGGCGAGTAGGGACGCTGCGTCAAGGGGCGTGCGGAGATTCAACTCCCTTGTGACCTGCGCAGTTTCGCTCCATGTAGTAGCGATACTGCCCAAGCAGGCCTGTGGAATGGCTGGGTGGCGGAGGCAAGCAATTCTGTTACGAAGGGCGGCAGGCTCCGGGTGAGCCGCCGACGCTGTTCTTCTCCTCGCGCTCGGTCAGGACCTGGAAGAGGAGTTCGGTGCCGCGGCGGTCGAGTTTCCACGTACTGCGTCACCAGGACGTACTTCACTCGGTAGCCGGCCATCGCAGCCTCGGTGCCAAGCGCGATCAGCGGGTGCGACGTGCCGGTCCCGAATCACTGATCGGGGACGCCCCATGGAACGACCCGAACTGGACCGCTTGCTCATGGGCTACGCGGCGCTGAGTGCCGCCGCGCCGAAGGAGACGTTGAAGCGGTCGCACCAGATGGTGACGCTGGAGTAGTCGGCGAGGTTCACATCGGCCGGGATCTCGTAGTTCTGGTCGCCCTTGTTCCCCTTGAGCTTGCCCAGGCTGACGTGCTTGCCGTCGTCGAAGACCTCCCAGCCGTCCTTGCCCTCCTTGACGGGGGCGTCGGTCAGCCAGACGCGCAGGTCCGGCCCGTTGCTGGTGTCAAGGTTCTCCAGGCGCAGCGTGCGCGTGCCGTCGGAGAGCCGGATGAGCTTGGCCGTGCCCGTGGTGGTGTGCTCGTGGCTGATCAGGGTTCCGTGGAGGAGGGTCTGCGGTCCGGGATCGGCGGCAGGGGCGGGACCGGAGTTCGTGGGGGCCGCCGTCGGTGAGGAACCGGGCGGCGGGGCGGTGGGCACTGTCGGAAGGGCCTCGCTGACCGTCTCGTTCTGCCAGAGCTTCCATGGTTGAAACAGGTATAGGCCGACGCCCAGCACCACCACGGCCATGATCAGCGCGCCGACGATCAGCCGTCCACGCCCGTTCCCGAATCCCACGTCGACTCCCTCGTCATTTCCCTCATCGAATGTGTGACCCACAGTCAATGCCCTCGGCGCCGTCGGCGCCATGCCCGCCGTTATGACGGTTTCCTTACGGGCGACCGGGCCGGTCGCCGCCCCGGCGGCCGACGGATCTCAGGGGACGCGGACTACCCGGGTAGCGGCAGAACCGTCACGGAGCGGGCCGGCATCGGCTCGACGGGCGGTGAGAGGTGCACTCTCCCCTCCTACGCGTTTCCTGCCCCGCCAGCTTGCACGGCGCGCAGTACCCGGCTGACCAGCAGCGCGGGATGCGTGTCGGACCCGGATGAGGAGGTGGGGGTGTGGCGGCCACCGTGGACGCCTGGGGCGGCGCTGCGCGCCCCGGCGCCGGCCAGGACCGTGGTCATCACGACTCTGTCAGACCCCGCACATAGGCTGGGGCAGAAATCGATCAAGGAGTAGAGCAGTGCGAATAGAGCGTCACCAGGTGGGCGGGGCCGCCGTGTCGGCAGCGCGCGAGGACTTCACGAACCGGATCGGGCGCCAGGTGCACTCCATGTCGAGGGCCGGCCGGATGGCCACCTACGAATGGCAGTCGATCGCGGAGGAGTTCCTCGACTACCTGGGCGCCCTCTCCGTCGAGACACCCGACCTCGACACCCCGGAGGCCAAGGCCGCCCTCAGGGACGCCTCCGAAGCCGCGGCCGGCGCCGTCGCCTACGCCGCGTACAACCCGCACTGCACCTTCCACGTCTTCCTGGAGTACGTGAACTTCGGCATGAGCTACGACCCGGGAGATGACGCCCCCGAGGAGAGGGTCACACCGGGGGACTGGATCGACGCGCTGTGCCTGTCGGTCCTCCGGGACAAGGCGAAGTGGCACGGCGAGGCCTTCCACTTCGCCCGGCAGAAGTTCGCCGAGCAGGCGCAGGGAACGCCGCTTGGCGAGCTCGCCACAGGCCTGACGGCCGTGGTCCTGGACGACACGGGCGACGACGAGGAGTACCCGCCGAGCGCGCAGGCCAAGCTCGCCGCCGTCGACGCGGCCCTGGACCGGATCCGGATCCGCGCCGAGGAGACCGGTGAACCCCTGCTGGACCAGCTGAACAGCGCGGCGCTGCGGACACTGCGCGCCCTGGCCGCCGAGGACAAGGAGGCGTTCGACAGCGGCCTGACCGGCCTGCTGACCAGGGAATCCACCCTGCACGGTCCCAAGGCTTCCCCGGGCAGCCTTCTCCCGCTCGTCCCCATCGCCTTCGCCGCGCTCGCGCACCGGACGCTGGGCTGGGCGCCGGCCGTCCGCAGCGACTACCTCCCGCACGCGCTGGTCACCGGCTTCGAGACGCGGGGACCTCGGGTCGCGGGGTTCGGCCGGGACCGGCGGCCGGACGCTGTCGCCGCGCTCGCCGCGGGCCCGCTGGTGGTGGAGCGACCGGCCTGCGAGCGGGATGGGATCCAGCGGATCGAGGCCATGTACGAGGAACACCTCCAGGAGGCGTTCACGTCCGTCGACGGCAAGCCCCTTCCTGTGTGGCGTCTGGGCAGCGTCCTGGAGGACCAGAAGCGCCTGTTCCAGTGGCGGTCGGGGAACCCCGGCGACCTGGCGGAAGCGCAGCTCGCCACGCTCCGGCTGGCCTCTCAGGCGGGGGCGGCCCTGTTCCGCATCGCACTGGCGGAGCCGGACACCGAGGTCGAGGTGTCCATCGGCGGGCGCACCCTGCGCTACCCGGCCAAGCGGGGGAGGGAAGCCGGTGCCGGCTACTGGCACATGGCCGTCGCCTTCGCCCTGATCACCGGTGTGCGCGAGGACCTTGCTCCCCTGGTCCTCACCGGCCCTACCTTCGCCGGCCCGGACGGCTCCGCGTTCACGGCGTACCGCGAAGCGCTCCACGCCTATCTGAAGGGCGCCGAGCCCGAAGCGGCCGCGCAGCGGGCGCTCCAGGAGGCCGAGAAGGCCAAGGACTGGGGCTTCTCGATGCCGCCGGCGGTCCTGCTGTCGCAGCTCGTGGACGGTGACGAGGAGAGCTTCAACCTCGCCCTGGCCGACGCGCTCGAAGCCCACCGCGCCTACTACCAGGTCGCCGACCGCGCCGACGGCCCCGAGGTCTCGGTCAACCTCGACGTCCTCGCCCTGGCCTGCCACGCCCGCTGCCGCGGCTGGGCCATCCGCGTCGAGTCCCCCTACCTGCCGCAGTACCTCCTTCGGGCCGCCGAACCCTTCTAGAAGCCCCGCGAACGCTTCCGCTGGCCCGGAACTTCGAAGCCGCCGGAACTCCCGCACCCGTGCTGAAGCCGAGGCGCAGCCTTCCAGGCGCATCCCCTGAGTCAGGGGATGCGCCTGGCCGCTGTGGCCCTTCGACCCTCTTCGGGGAGCCGGATTCTCCCGCGTGAGCGCAGCAGTTGCCGCTCGTGCCGCTCCTGCTGCGTGGGTACGAGCCACCCTCTGTACCGCCGCGTAGGGAACCACCACCATGGCCGACGTCCAGCACCGCGCCCACCTGACCTGGGTCGACGGCCTGCAGATGCGTCTCACCGTCCAGGCCGACGAACGGCTCGCGTCGATCGCCGCCATGGCCGCCGACATCACCCCGCCCGGGGCCGCGACCATCGTCGCCGACACCCCTACGAGATCGCGGCGTTCCTCCGGGCCCCGGCCGACCGCCGCCCTCCCGGGCCTCGGCCCCAAGACGGCCCGCACGCTCGCCCGATACGGCATCGCCACCATCGGCGACCTCGCCACACCCCACCCGTAACCCTGCAACGAATCCACGGGCCCGTCGCGGGGTGACTGCGGCGCGGTCGGGTATCCGGTCGGCCTCTTGGTCCGCCTCGGCGGGGTGCTCGAGCTCCCCGATGTCCACCCGTAAGGCCTGACGCAGCTTCTGATGTAATCACTCGCTCGGACGGACCAGCGCACTGGAGGGGGCAGAAATCATGTGGCAAAGTGACTCGATGGGTTGATCGGCTTCGCGCGAAGAGAGGGTCTCCAATGTCTCATGGATTTCCCGGTGGAAAATTCCGCATCTTCCACGTTGAAACGCAGAGGTACCTCATTAATCGAGGCGGACGTGTCCACTCGGTAGATACGTCCGCTCCATACGATGCAGCTGGCGGCACGTCTAATCCGACGCCCGAGATGCGTACCGGCCTCAGGAGCAGCACGGACGAGGTGTGGTCCTACGATGATGGAGGCCGCCTGGTCAGCGCCGTGGAGGAGGCGGCTGGCCGGGGGTACTTCGCCCTGCGAGCCTTTGATTCAGGCTCGGTCACCATGATCGGAACGGGCAGTCTCTACGGGGCCAGGTGGGAGTTCACCGACGGCTTCATCAAAATCAGGGATCGTGACCGTTATCTGGCCAGCTCGGTCGATGACTGCGGCCCTTATACGGCTGGGAGCTGCGCCACTTACGCTGCCCAATATCAAGAACGCGAGCGTGATATTCGCATGAGATTGGGACTCTCTCCGTCCGACGAAATCCCGGAGGAGTATAGGTGGGTGTTGGGAGCGGCCCCAGAGAAGGACAAGGTGGAGGCATCCCAGAAGTGGGAACTGAAGAAGGCGTGACGCATGACGCATGACGTACGGCGCCGGTGACGGTCAGCGCGTGTGCGTCGTCGTTGTCGGCGTCGGTGAGCTGGGCGGGCTGGCCGGGGACCGGAAAGGTCGCGGCGACGTGCGCGTCGGTGTTGAGCGGGAAGTGTGGGGGCCGGTACGGCTCGGGGCGGGTGGCGGCGGAGCAATGTCAAGAGGTGTGGATCGGGCTGTTGGCCGCGGTATGTGCCGGGGCTCGTGCCGGTCGGGGGTGCGTCTCCTTCAGCTGTCGATGAGGGCGTCCACCACGGCTCTGGCGACGCGGCTTGCGCGCTCCGGTGTCCAGTAGGTGGGCTCTTCCACCGTGGAGACGTAGTAGCCGCGGGTCAGCAGTGAGAGGACGTCGGCGGCGAGGCCGGCGTCCCGAGCTCCCGCGGCGAGGGAGGCGTCGAGGAACTCCTCGCGTGTTTCGCGCGGTTCCTGGCGGTCGACCCCGTTGGGGTCGGAGTGTGCCGACGAGAGCATCTCGATCCAGAGCGTGCGGAGCAGCAGGTCCTCGGGATCCGTGGTCAGGTGCCACTCCACCGTGGCTCGCAGTCGGTCCGCGCCGGACAGGTCGCCCAGGTGGGCCTCCAGATCGGCCCGCCACCGTGACTCGGCGGCGCGTACGGCGTTGGTGATCAGCGCGGTGCGGGTCGGCACGTAGTTGGTGACCATGGCCGTGGAGCCGCCGAGTTCCTTGGCCACGGCGCGGATGGTGATGGCGCGCGCGCCGTCCCGGGCGGCGATAGCGAGGGTGGCCTGGGCGATTGCCTTGTGGCGCTGGACTTCGTCGACGTCGATCGGCATGGAATCAACCTAGCTCAGAGGGGGTTGACGTTGAACGCATTTAAATGCAACGCTGTTATATCACGTTGTTATGTAAAAGTTGCTTCCCTGGAGGGGCTTCATGAGCCTTGCCGTCCAACGAGTAACACCGGAACCCGTCCCTCCGTGCGCGCGACAGCACATGGTGCGCATGCGCGACGGGGTGCAACTGGCCACCGACGTGTACGGCGCCGATCAGGCGCCGGCGCCCACGGTCCTGGCCCGCCTGCCCTATGACAAGAACAGCCGGTATGCCTTCTTCGACAAGATCGCGGACAGGTTCACGGCGGGTGGCTACGTCGTGGTGGTCCAGGACGTCCGGGGCAAGTTCCGTTCGCAGGGCAGGACACTGGGCTGGACCGGAGAGGTCGACGACGGCTACGACACCATCGAGTGGATCACCCGCCAGCCCTGGTCCGACGGGATCGTGGGCATGTTCGGCGACTCGTACTACGGCTTCACCCAGTGGTCCGCCGTCTCCAGCCAGCACCCCGCCCTGCGCGCCATCGTCCCCCGGGTCACCAGCACCACCAACGCCCCTGGCATCGCCACCTACGACTCGGGCTCCGGGCGACAGCCCCTGTGGCTGGAAGGTGCCACTTACCAGGCGCAGGTGTGGACGGACAACGACATCCACGCGTTCGACGTCGATCTCGTCAGGCGCCCGATCATCGACGCCTACGAGGAGGCCTTCACCGCGATCGGGAAGCGCTCCACCGGTTTCGACCTCATCGTCGGCGGCATCCCCCTCGACCCGTACAACGGGCCGCACCCCTACGACGCCCGCCCCGTCCCCGTGCTGCACTGCGTGGGCTGGTTCGACAACCTCGGCATCGCCCACATGCGCGACTACACGGAGCTGGCCAAGCGCCCCGGCTGGGCGGCCGTCCAGTACCTGATCGCCGACACCATCGACCACGAGAACTACTTCCTCGAGGACGCCCCGGCGACCCCGGAGACCGACCACCTGGCCGGCGACGCCGCCCTCGCACGCATGCTGGACTCCTACACCGGTCCCGCGATCGAGTTCTTCGACGTCTTCCTCAAGGGCGCCGCGCATCCCGACTCGCTGCCCCGGGTGCGCTGGAAGCTCGGGCACGAGGGCTGGCGCACCTCGGCCAGGTGGCCGCTGCCGGAAGCCAGGGCCGCCGAGTTGTACCTGACGGAGCCGGCTGCGGCGACCGGCACGGTTCCCGGTGGGAAGCTGGCCCCGCGTCCGGACGGCACATCGGAATCGGCGCAGTGGCGGTACGACCCCGACGATCTCGTACCGTCGGCCGCGGCTGACACGTTCCTGCAACTGCGCGACCACGTCGACGAGCGTCGCACCATCGACCGGGACGACGTCCTCCTGTTCACCAGCCCAGCCTCCGACCGGCCACTCGACCTCGCCGGCCCCGTCCAAGCGGTGCTGCACGCGGAGAGCACGGCCCCCACGTTCGACATCTTCGTACGACTCCTCGACCTGGCCCCCGACGGCACGGCACGCCTCATCGTGCGTGGCTGCGCCCAGGCCGACAAGCCGGGCGAGATCGAGATCGCCCTGGGACACACCGGCTACCGGGTGCGCCCGGGCCACCGCCTCGCGCTGATGATCGCCGGCAGCGACTTCCCGAACCACCTGCCCAACTCCGGCTCCCTGGAGAGTCCGTGGCTGACGACCGCCCCCAAGGCGAGTCTGCAGAAGATCCGGACCGGCACCGCCCACCCCTCCCGCCTGTGCCTGACCGTCCTGCCCGAAAGCGGCGAATAGCCCCTGCACCCAGGAGGGCCCATGCTCCCTCTGCGACATCTCCCCAGCACGACTCCGGCAAGCGGCGCAGGAGCGCACCACCCGGCCGTCGAACAGTGCCGTGAAGGAGGCGGTCCGAAATGAGCCTCCGATTCGTCGCGATCAGGCTCGGCATGCTCGTCCTGACCGTACTCGCCTCCAGCCTGGCCATCTACGGCGCGATGTTCCTCACTCCCGGGGACCCCGCCACGCTGCTCGTCGGGGGCAGCCGCAATCCCGACCCCGCCGTGCTGGCACAGATCCACCGCGAGTACCACCTGGATGATCCGTTCATCCAAGGCTACTGGCACTGGCTGAGCAGCTTCCTCCAAGGGGACTTCGGCAAGTCCCTCGTCTACCGCGACTCCGTCGCCGGCCTCATCGGCGCCCGCGCCGGCGACACCCTGGCACTCGTCGCCTACGCCTCGGTCCTCGTCCTCATCGGCGGCACCGTCATCGGCACGGCCGCCGCACTACGCGGCGGACGCACGGAAACGCTGACCACGACCCTGACGGCGGGTGCGATGGCGGTACCGACCTTCGTCATGGCGGTCCTGCTCATCTGGCTCTTCGCCGTCCAGCTCCCGTGGTTTCCCGTCTACGGCTCCGGCGAGGGCTTCACGGGCACACTGACGCACCTGACGCTTCCGGCCGTAGCGCTGGCGCTGAGCTGGATCGGCTACGTCGCCCAGGTGACCCGGACCGCCGTCCGCGCGGAGATGCGCTCCGAGCACGTGGAGACCGCCCGCAGTCGCGGCGTGCCCGAGCGGACGGTGATCAGGCGGCACGTCCTGCACAACGCCTCCGGCCCCGTCTTCGCCGTCTCGGGCGTCGGCATCGCCGGACTCATCGCCACCGCGGCGGTCGCCGAGCAGGCGTTCGGCACAGGAGGGCTCGGAGCCCTCATGATCGAGGCCGCGTCCAAGCAGGACATGGCCGTTGTGCAGGCCGTCTCCCTGATCTTCGTGATCGTCTTCGTCGTCCTCAACACCACCGTCGACCTCGTCAGCGCCGCCTTCGACCCCCGAACCGCACAGAAGGGGGCCGCCCGATGACGACCGCCCTGTTCACCCGTACCTTGCCCAAGCGGCGCACCGGACGCCCACGCGACCACCTGACACTCGGCGCGGGATGCGTCGTGGCCCTGTTCGTCGTACTGGCCGTGCTCGGACCGCTGCTCGCCCCGCACGACCCAAACGCCGTCGACCCGCTGAACGTCAACTTCGGACCGTCCGCCACCCACCTCCTCGGGACGGACGACACCGGACGCGATCTCCTCTCGCGGCTGATCGCCGGAACCCCCGCCAGCCTCGCCGCCCCCGCCGTCGTGATCGCCGTGTCCACCACGCTCGGTACCCTCCTCGCGCTGACGGCAGCCTGGTCCGGGGGTTGGCTGGACCGGTTCGTCTCCGGGGCCCTCGACATCGTCTTCGGCTTTCCGGGGCTCATCCTGGCCGTCCTCGTCGCCGCGGTCTTCGGCGCCGGACTCACCGCACCGATCGTCGCCCTGTCGATCGCCTACCTGCCCCTGATCACCCGCGTCGTACGATCGGCCGCGATCAAGGAACGCAACCTGCCGTACGTGTCGGCGCTCCAGCTCCTCGGCGCGCCCACCGCCCGCATCTGGCTGAGGCACCTGCTGCCGAACCTGCTGCCGCTCGTCCTCGTCCAGGCCACCATCGGCTTCGGCTACGCGCTGCTCGACGTGGCCGCGATTTCCTTCCTCGGACTCGGCAGCCAGCCGCCGGATCCGGAGTGGGGACTGATGGTGGCCAACGGAGCCCCCTCGATCCTCGCCGGCCGGCCGCAGCAGGCGCTGTACGCGGGCGTCGCCATCCTGATCGTCGTCGTCGCGTTCAACCTGCTGGGTACGGCACTGTCCAGACGTCTGCTCGGAGAGAACGCATGAGCACACCGCCCCTGCTCCAGATCGACGCGCTCGGCATCGACCTGCTCCTCGACGGCGCCCCGCGCACCGTCGTCCACCGCGCCGGCGTCACCATCCCCGAAGGCAGGGCCGTCGCCCTGGTTGGCGAATCCGGTTCCGGCAAGTCCCTGACGGCCCGCGCGGCGTTGGGGCTGCTCCCGGGCAGCGCCCGGATCCACGGAGACGTGCTGTTCGCGGGGGAGTCGGTGCCGCGAATGAAGCCCGAGCGCCTGCGCGCCTTCCGGGCGACCGAGGTCGCCATGGTGTTCCAGGACCCGCGAGCCCACATCAACCCCGCCCGCAGTGTGGGCGACTTCCTGGTCGAAGGACTGACCACCGCACGCCGTGTCCCGGCCGCCGAGGCGGTGGGGAAAGTCACGGGGATCCTGCGGGAGGTCGGCGTCGCCGACGCCGACCGGCGCATGCGTCAACGGCCCCACGAACTGTCGGGCGGCCTGCTGCAACGCGTCATGATCGCCGCGGCGCTGGCCGCCGAGCCACGTCTGCTCCTCGCGGACGAGCCGACCACCGCCCTCGACGTGACCACGCAGGAAGAGGTGATGGCCATCATCGGAGAAGCCCGTGCGGCCCGCGGACTGGCCATGCTCTTCATCACCCACGACCTGGAACTGGCGGCGGCCGTGTGCGACCGGGTCGTGGTGATGTACGCGGGCACCACCGTCGAGGAACTCCCCGCCGACCGCCTGCGCGGGCACGCCGCCCATCCCTACACGCGCGCCCTGCTCGCCTCCCGCCCCTCGGTCTCCGACGCCGCCGCGGAGCTCCGCTCGATCCCCGGAAGGCCCCTGTCGGGTTTCGAAGCGCCCACAGGATGCGCCTTCAGCGACCGATGTCCCCACGTTCAGGACCTGTGCCGAAGCGACCGGCCACAACCGAGCACGGCCAGCGCCTCCGACGGTGACGCGTCGGCGGCCTGCCACTTCCCCCACACCTTCACTCCCGAGGAGGCCCTCGGCCATGCTTGAAGTACGCAACCTCCGTAAGGAGTTCGGTGACTTCGTCGCCGTGGACGACGTGACGTTCTCGCTCCCGGAGCAGGGGTCAGTGGCCATCGTCGGCGAGTCGGGATCGGGCAAGACGACCACCGCCCGCATGATCGCCGGACTCGAGATGCCCAGCGGCGGACACATCGTCGTCGCCGGCGACGAGCGCAGGCCCGGCCGGTCACGCTCACGCGAGCGCCGTGCCCGCGACCGGCAGATCCAGATGGTGTTCCAGGACCCCTACTCGTCCCTCGACCGGCGCCAGCGCGTCGGCGACGCCGTCGCCGAGGCGGTCGGGCTCCACCAGCACCTGTCGACGGACCGGCTGCGCGCCCGCGTGGCCGAACTGCTGGACATGGTCGGCTTGGACGACCGGCAGGCACAATCCCTGCCGAAGGCGCTCTCCGGCGGCCAGCGCCAGCGCGTCGCCATCGCCCGCGCCCTGGCCGCCGAACCACGGATACTGATCCTCGACGAGGCCATCGCGGCTCTGGACGTGTCCATCCAGGCGCAGATCCTGGCCCTGCTCACCCGCATCCGCACGGACACGGGGACCGCGCTGCTGTTCATCACGCACGACCTCGGCGCTGTCCGGCACATCAGCGACGACGTCCTGGTGATGCAGCGAGGCAGAGTCGTCGAGCGCGGCCCCGTCGCATCGGTCCTCGGCGACCCCCAAGACCCCTACACCCAACGCCTCATCGCCTCCATCCCGAAGCCGGGCTGGAAACCGCAGAGAAGGGCGAACAAAGCGGCCGCCTGATGCCCCGCACATCACGCGGCTCACCGAGCGAGGACGGCTGTCCCGGGAAGGGGGCGGGGCAGCCGTCCTCCTCTTGTCGCATCCGGGTCCCGGAGCGACGGTACCTCTGTGGCGCACCTGAAGCTGACCCCGTGCCGTACGTCCAGGCGCCCTCGACCGGGGTATTGGTCGGCATCTTCTACGCGGTGCCGCGGGTGAAGGCCCCGGCGCCCCCGCTCGTCCCGCTGTGACGGAGACGGCGTGCCGCGGCGGTACGCAGAGACCGCCGGGGCACGCCGTTGGTGTGGTGCGGGATCGGGTGGTCAGCCGGTCTGCCTCCAGGAGAGGGTCGGCCGGGTACGCGGGGCGCGGGCCTCGATCGCCGCGGCGACGTGGAGCAGCAGGTCCTCCTGGAAGCGTCCGCCGATCAGCTGTACGCCGGAGGGCAATCCGTCGCGCGGCCCGGTGGGTACGGAGATGGCGGGGAAACCCAGGACGGGGACGGCCTGCATCGGCCACTGCGCGGCCAGGAGTTCGCTTACCCGGGCGTCCCCGGCGAGGTCGGCGTCCTGCTCGAACGGGGGCTCGGCGCAGACCGGCGTCAGCACGATCCGGTCCTGGCCGAGGAACTGCTGGAGGCGGCTGATGAGGGTGCCGCGGCGGGCGTAGCCCCGGATGTAGTCGGTGAGGGTGGGCTGCTCGCCCCAGGTCTCCGCGGCGGCGGCGAACGAGGCGGCGAGGGAGATGCGTACGGTGTCGTCACCGAACCGCTCGATCTCGGACATCATCGTCTTCAGCTCTTGGTAGAGCAGGAGCGACCACAGCCGGGCGGCCTCGCCGAGCAGGCGGAGTTCGACCTCCTCCACCTCGTGGCCGGCCTCGCTGAGCCAGCGGGCCGCGTCGTCGATGGCGGCGTTGACGCCGGGATGCGGCTTGGCGCCGCCGGCGTCGCGGACGACGGCGACCTTGACCCGGCGCGGTTCGCCCAGCGGCGGGCGCGCCGGAAGTCCCACCGGGTCGGTCAGGTCGGGGCTCACCATGGCGTGCAGCCCGAGCCGGACGTCGTCGACGGTCCAGCCGAGCGGGCCGTGGACCGCCATGGTCTGGAAGGACAACGGGCTGTCGAACTCCTCGGCGCCACGGGGTTCCACCCCGGAGACGAGTCCCATGGTGGGGCGCAGGCCGACGGCGCCGCAGCAGTAGGCAGGGAAGCGGACGGAGCCGCCGATGTCGTTGCCCTGCGCGATGGGTGTCATGCCGACGGCGACCGACGCGGCGGCGCCCCCGGAGGACCCGCCCGGGGTGCGGCCGGGGTCCCACGGGTTGAGCGTCGTGCCGTGCAGATCGTTGCCGGTGAACCAGCGCACGGCGAAGGCCGGGCTGTTGCTGCGGCCCATCAGGGTCGCACCGGCCTCGCGCAGGGCGGCGACGCAGACGGCGTCGTCCTCGGCCACGACGCCGGCCCAGGCCGAGACGCCGTGCGAGCTGATGTGTCCGCGCTGCGAGGTGTTGATCTTCGTGGAGACGGGGACACCGAGCAGCGGGGGGAGCTTCCCGCCCGCGGCGACGGCGGCGTCGGCGGCGGCGGCCTGGGCGAGAGCCTCCTCGGGCCGGATGTCCACGAGGGCGTTGAGGGCCGGGTTGGTCTCCTCGATGCGCGAGAGGAACGCCTGGGCGACCTCGGTCGCGGAGAACGTCTTCGCGCGGATGCCGGCGGCCAGTTCGGCAGCCGAGTGGTCCCACAACGGCCTGCCGCCGGTGGTGTCGGTCATCGTCGTCTCCTGATTCGAAGGGCTGGTGGTCACTTGGCGGTGCCGCCGAGGTGGGCGGCCCATGGCATGCCCATGTACGCGAACGAGGTCGGCGCACCGCTGATGCGCTTGTTCATGAACATCCGCTCGTGCGTGCCGGCCAGGAACACGGCCGGGGTGGTGGGGGTGAACAGGGCCTGGGCTTCGGCGTACGCCGAGGCCGAGGCCGCGGGGTCGGAGGAGGTGCGGGCCTGGTCGAGCAGCCGTGTCACCTCGGGGTTGTCGTAGCCCGTCCAGTTGAAGAGCCCCCGGGGAGTGACGCTCTCGGCGACGTAGGAGGCCGGGTCGGGCATCGTGACGTAACCGAAGGTGAGGATGAGGTCGAGCCCCTTGCGGACCGAGGGGTCGTAGAAGAGCGAGGACATCTCGGTGGGCTGGAGCTGCTTGATCTCGATGTCGACGCCGATCTCCTTGGCTGCGGCCTGGACGAACGTCAGCGCCTGAAGTCCGCGCTGGTCCCCGGCGGGGATGGCGGCCACCAGCGGATGTGAGAGGGGGCGGGCCCGCGCGACCAGCTTCTTCGCCTTCTCCGCGTCCGGCTTCGGGGCGTCGGGCAGTGCCGCGTAGGCGGCGTCGAACCGAGCGGCGGCCTTGTCCCCGCGCCAGGTGAGCGGCGGGACGAGCGACTTCAGGATGATGGCGTCACCGCCGAAGACGTTCCGGATCAGCGCGTCGCGGTCGATGACCAGGGACAGGGCGTCCAGGAGCGTGCGGTCGGCCGCAGGCGACTCGGCGTTCGCGGGGATCAGCAGCACGTTCTGGGTCGACGGGCCGAGGTGCACAGCGCCGTTGCCGGCCTTGCCGAGCGCGGTGGCGCTGCTCGGCGGCAGCTCGTAGGTGCCGTCCACCTCGCCGGACAGCAGCGCGCTGGTGAGTGTGTTGTTGTTGGTGATGAACCGGAACTCGACCTGCTTCGCCTTCGGCTTGAGGCCGGTGTCCCAGTAGGCGTCGTTCCGCTCCAAGGTGATGCCGTTGCCGGACTTCCAGGTGCCCAGCTTGAACGGCCCCGTACACATCAAGCCGCCCCTGGCGGTCCCGTAGGCGGGGCCGGCCTTCTCGGTGTACGCCTTCTGGCTGACCGCACCGAACGACGTGGCGAGCGCCTTGGGGAGCGTCTGGTCGTACCCCTGGGTCCCCAGCGTCACCTGGTGGGGGCCGGTGGCCTTGATCGAGGTCACGGCGGCCAGGTAGTTCCCGTACAGGGCCTGCGTCCTCGGGTCCCGCTGTCGCTCCAGGCTGTGGATCACGTCCTCGGGTGTCATGGGCGAGCCGTCCCAGAACGTCACGCCGGGGCGGAGGTCGAGAACCAGAGTGTGGTCATCGGCCCAAGTGACCTGCTGGGCGAGGCCGGGGCTCAGGGAGAAGTCCGCGTTCATCCGGGTCAGGGTGTCGCAGAGGTTGGCTTCGACCGTCTGGGGCGAGTAGTCGCCGATCTTCGCGGGGTCGAGGGTCGTCGGTTCACCGTAGGGCAGGGCCCAGGTGATCCGGTCCACTTCGGCGGTTCCGGGTGCGGTGGTGGTGGTCAGGCGGCCGGGCCTGGGGAGGGTGCCGTTTCCGTTCGACGAGCTGGTGCAGGCCGTGGTGGCCAGCAGTCCCGCGCTCGTGAGCAACGCCAGCACCGATTTCTTCGCAGCCATAGCTGATGCTCCTTGCCGAGGGGAGTCGAGAGGAGTGAGGAGAGAAGGAGGACGCTCGACAGGGAGAGAGAGGACACACGCCGACGAGCCGTCGTAAACGAACGTCATATAACGTTGTTGCATGTCACGCTTGCATCTGGTGAGCTAGGGCGTCAAGAGCAAGACGTGACCATCTCACGGGTCAGGGGTTCGACCCGTCCGGGATCAGCCCGGCGCTGGAACGCACCTGACCATCGGCGATGACTCGCGGTCCCATGGCTGCCGGATTCCCGTTCGCCCGGCGGGCGAGGCCGGTGACCCGTCCCGTCCGCGCCGGCCGCGGGCGGATCGCGCCGGGGCTTCGGGCGTGCCGTCCTCTTTCACAGAAGCGGAGAACTGCCATGTCCTTCACGCCCGCCCTCGACTTCGCGTTCGAGATCCGTGCTGAGGTGTCCGACACGCTGCACATCGGCAACGGTGACGGAGAGGTCACCGAATTCACCCCCATCACCGGGGGCGTCGTGGACGGTCCTCGCTTGCGGGGCACGGTCCTTCCCGGCGGAGGCGACTGGAGCAGTACGCGCGGGGAGGTGTGTGAGCTGGAGGCCCGCTACCTGCTTCAGGCGGAGGACGGAGCCGTGATCGACATCGTCAACCGCGGCTACTACCGGCCCAAGGCCGACACCCCGGACCAGTTCGACGGAGAGGTGCAGGTCTCCGAGGCCGGCCACTACTACCGCACGTCGCCGGTCTTCCGTACGGACGCCCCCGCCCATCGCTGGCTCGCGGAGACCGTCTTCGTCGGGCTCGCCCGCCCGGATGGCGACCATGCCGTGATCATTCGCATGTACGCGCTCAAGTAGTGGTCCGGCCGTGGCCCGTGCGATGTCCGCGGGCCACGGCGCAGCCGCCGCCACCCTGGCTACGACAGGGATCGCCATGCACTGACCAGGGCCTGCCGGAGCGCGCCGATCTCCTCGGCGGTCAGGTCTGCCACCATGCGCTCCTCCAGGGCGCGGGCCGGCTCGGCGTACTCGGCGAGCAGGCGTCGCCCCGGGTCGGCGAGCAGGATGAGGCGTTCGCGGCGGTTGGCGGGATTGGGCTCGCGGCGGATGAGGTCGCGGCTCTCCAGTGCGCGGACCATGTCGGCCATCGTCTGGGCGGTGACGAAGGAGTCGCGGGCGAGCTGTGCGGCGGAGATGCCGTCGTGCCGCTCCAGCACGGTGAGGGCGGTGTACTGCAACGCCGTGATCCCGGTGGGCTTGAGCAGCTCCTCCAGGCGGGCGCGCACCGCCAGCTCCGTCCTCTTGAGCAGGTAGAGCAGCGAGGTGCTCACGTTCGTCCTCCAGTGGTGATCGTCCGCGTGGACGGGGCATATCGCTGCCGCCGGGGTGGCCGCCTCTCCCACCCTAAAACATTGACAGGATTCCTGTTGATACCCAGACTGGCTTTATCAGGATTCCTGTCGATCCCGGCTCGTGCCGGCGTTTTCGGCATTCCCTCACGCTACTTACGAGAGGCACCTCTCATGGATCTTCAGGGCAAGGTCGCCGTGGTCACGGGCAGCGGGCGCGGTCTGGGACTGGCGTACGCGCAGGCCCTCGCCGCGGCCGGCGCCTCCGTCGTCGTCAACGACGTCGACCAGGCCGTTGTCGACGCCGCCGTCACCTCCATCACGTCCGGGGGCGGCAGGGCGACAGGTGTCGTCGCAGCGGTGGGCGACAGCGCGGCGGCGCAGGAACTCGTGGACGCGGCGGTTCGGGAGTTCGGACGCCTGGACGTGCTCGTCACCAACGCGGGCATCCTGCGCGACCGCGTCCTGTGGAAGATGACCGACGAGGACTTCGACGACGTGGTCCGCGTCCACCTGCGCGGCACCTTCACCTGCGCCCGCGCCGCCGCCGTCCGCATGCGCGAGCAAGGCACGGGCGGCCGGCTGATCCTCATCTCCTCCCCGGCCGGCCAGCGCGGCAACTTCGGCCAGACCAACTACGCCGCCGCCAAGGCCGGCATCGTCGCCATGGCCCGCACCTGGGCCATGGAACTGGGCCGCGCCGGCATCACCGTCAACGCCGTCGTGCCGGTCGCCGCCACCGAGATGACCAAGACCATCCCGGCCTTCGCCCCGGTCATCGAGGAGTCCGAGCGCACCGGCAAGCCGCTGCCGGACTGGCTGCGCAAGGACGAGGGCCTCGGCACCGCCGAGGACGTCGCCTCCCTGATCACTTTCCTGGCCTCGGACGACTCCGACGGAGTGACCGGCCAGGCCATAGGCATCGGCGGGGACCGGCTGGCTCTGTGGGCGCACCCGAAGGAGAAGGCGGTCGCCTTCGCCGAGGGCGGCTGGAGCGCAGGCGCCATCGCCGCCGAGTGGCCGGACGGTGTCGGCTCCGAGCCCGAAACCTACGGCATCCCCGCGCCCCAGGCGCCGGCGGCGTGACCATGGGCGACCTGGCGCTCGACCTCGACCGGCTCACCGCCATCGACGTGCACACACACGCGGAGATCTCCAAGGACGGCCACGGGGCCCTGAGCCCGGAGCTGTTCGGCGCCTCCGAGAAATACTTCAAGGCCCACGGACACCGGCAGCCGACCATCGACGAGATGGCCGACCACTACCGCGAGCGCCGGATGGCGGCGGTGGTGTTCACCGTCGACGCCGAACACGCCACCGGGCATCCGCGGATCTCCAACGAGGAGATCGCCGAGAGCTGCGCCGCCCACGCCGACGCGCTCATCCCCTTCGCGAGCATCGACCCGCACAAGGGACGCGCGGGCGTACGCGAGGCCCGCCGCCTGGTCGAGGAACACGGCGTACGCGGCTTCAAGTTCCACCCCAGCATCCAGGCGTTCTCGCCGAACGACCCGCTCGCCTACCCCCTGTACGAGGCGATCGAGGAGCTCGGCGTGCCCGCGCTCTTCCACACCGGCCAGACCGGCATCGGCGCCGGCGTCCCGGGCGGCGGCGGCATCCGGCTGAAGTACTCGAACCCGATGTTGGTCGACGACGTGGCCGTCGACTTCCCCGAGCTGCGGATCATCCTGGCCCACCCGTCCTTCCCCTGGCAGGACGAGGCGCTGGCAGTGGCCACGCACAAGCCGCAGGTGTACATCGACCTCTCCGGCTGGTCACCGAAGTACTTCCCGCCGCAGCTCGTGCGCTACGCCAACACCCTGCTCCAGGACAAGGTCCTCTTCGGCTCCGACTACCCCGTCATCACCCCCGACCGGTGGCTCGCGGATTTCGAGAAGCTCGACATCAAGCCCGAGGTCCGGCCGAAGGTCCTCAAGGAGAACGCCGCCCGCCTGCTCGGTCTGACCACGGACTGAAGGAGACGCCGTGTTGAACCAAGGCATTGGCTCCTGGCCGGCGCGCCGGGCCCGCAAGACCCCCGACCGGGTGGCCGTCGTCCACGAGGACCGCACCCTCACCTACCGCGAGCTGCACGGACGCGTCCAACGCCTCGCCCACGCCCTGCGAGCGCTCGGCGTGGCGCGGGGGGACCGGATCGCGTACCTCGGACCCAACCACCCGGCGTTCCTGGAGACCCTGTTCGCCGCCGGGAGCCTGGGAGCGGTCTTCGTCCCCCTCAACACCCGGCTCGCCGCCCCGGAACTGGCCTACAACCTGACCGACTCGGGCAGCACCGTCCTCGTCCACGGACCCGAGCAGGACGGGCCGGCCCGGGCCGCGGCGGCCGAGGCGGACGCACGCCACCGGATCGCGCTGGCCGGCCCCGACGAGGACGGCGCCCTCGGTTACGAGGAGCTGCTCGCCGGCGCCCGGAGCGGGCCGCTGGACGAGGCCGTGGCACCCGAGGACCCGTGCATGATCATGTACACCTCCGGGACCACGGGCCGCCCCAAGGGCGCCGTCCTCTCCCACGCCAACATCACCTGGAACAGCCTCAACGTCCTCGTCGACACCGACCTGTCCGGGGACGAGGTCACCCTCGTCGTCGCCCCGCTGTTCCACACCGCCGGTCTCAACATGACCTGCCTGCCGACCCTCCTCAAGGGCGGCCGCGTGGTCCTCCTCGGCGCCTTCGACGCCGAGCGCGTCCTGGAGCTCATCGAGGACCTGCGGGTGACGTACATGTTCGGCGTCCCCACCATGTACGACGCCATGGCCGCCCGGTCCCGCTGGGCGACCGCCGACCTGTCGAGCCTGCGCACCCTCAACTGCGGCGGCGCCCCCGTGCCCGCCCGCACCATCGCCGCGTACCTCGAGCGCGGCCTGGCCTTCAGCCAGGGCTACGGCATGACCGAAGCGTCCCCCGGCGTCCTGTTCCTGGACCGGGAGCAGACCTCGGTCAAGGCGGGCTCCGCCGGAGTGCCGCACTTCTTCACCGACACGCGAGTCGTCGGCCCCGACGGTCGGGAGGCCGGCCCGGGAGAGCCCGGCGAAATCCTCGTCCACGGCCCCAACGTCATGACCGGCTACTGGGGACGGCCCGAGGACACGGAGGCCGCCTTCACCGACGGCCACTGGCTGCGCACGGGTGACGTGGCGCGAACCGACGCCGAGGGCTACGCCTACATCGTCGACCGGGTCAAGGACATGTTCGTCTCGGGCGGCGAGAACGTCTACCCGGCCGAGGTCGAGGACGCCCTCCTCACCCACCCCGCCATCGCCGAGTGCGCGGTCATCTCAGTGCCCGACCCGGTCTGGGGGGAGGTCGGCCGCGCCGTCGTCGTCCTCGAAGCCGGCGTCCGCGCCGACGAGGACGACCTCCTCGGCCACCTCCGCGGCCGGCTCGCCAAGTACAAGATCCCCAAGTCCCTCGTCGTGACCGAAGCGCTGCCCCGCACGGCCTCCGGGAAGATCATCAAGCCCGCCCTGCGCGATGCCTACGCGACAGGTCCCGCCGAGCGCCCCCACCCGTGACCCACGTTGAGCAGCACGCTCTCAGAGGCCCCGCTGACATGTCGCCTCTGCCATCGAAAGGATCCTCCATGCCCGCCACCGCCCACGGCCTCGACGGACTCAAGGCCCTCACCGGAGCCGACCTCGGCCGTACCGAATGGCTCGAGATCACCCAGGAACGGGTGAACACCTTCGCCGACGCCACCGACGACCACCAGTGGATCCACACCGACCCGGAGAAGGCCAAGGAAGGCCCCTTCGGCGGCCCCATCGCCCACGGCTACCTCACCCTCTCCCTGATCATTCCGCTCTTCGGAGAGCTGCTCACGATCACCGGTACCAAGCTGAGCGTCAACTACGGCCTGGACAAGGTCCGTTTCCCGAGCCCCGTCCCCGTCGGGGCGAAGATCCGCCTCCACGGCACCGTCGGCACGGTGGAGGAGGTCAAGGGCAACGGTGTCCAGATGCCGCTGACGTTCACCGTCGAGGTCGACGGCAGCGACAAGCCGGCCTGCGTCGCCCAGGCCGTCTACCGCCACTACGCCTGACCAGCCCCGTGCCGTGAGGCGAGACCCCGTCGCCTGCCGCGTCCGGCGACACACACCGGCAGTGCGTGCGCCGGGTGAGCCGGAGCGGTAGGGATCACCCCACGCACGCTCGCGGGCCACCCTCCAGGCCCGCAGGCACCGGAACTCTCCGCCTACCAGAGGGCGGGTCGGGGGGAGCGGTACCCACCTCCGTGTCGGTACCGCTCCCCCCGACCCGCCCTCAGCCGCTGAGCTGCTGTTCCAGCGACGCCAGCGTCCGGTAGCAGGGAAGGACCTGGGCGATGGACGAGTTCGGCTCGCGGCCCTCGCGGATCGCCGCGACGAACTCGCGGTCCTGGAGCTCGATGCCGTCCATCGACACGTCGACACCGCTGACGTCGATCGGCTCGTCCTTGCCGGTGAACAGGTCGTCGTACCGGGCGATGTAGGTGCCGGTGTCACCGATGTACCGGAAGAAGGTGCCGAGCGGGCCGTCGTTGTTGAAGGACAGCGACAGCGTGCAGATGGCGCCGTTCGCCGCGCGCAGCTGGATCGACATGTCCATCGCGATGCCCAGCTCGGGGTGGACCGGGCCCTGGATCGCGTTGGCCTGCACGATCGGCGAGCCGGTCTGGTAGGCGAACAGGTCGACGGTGTGCGCGGCGTGGTGCCACAGCAGGTGGTCGGTCCAGGAGCGCGGCTCCCCGAGCGCGTTGAGGTTCTCCCGCCGGAAGAAGTACGTCTGCACGTCCATCTGCTGGATGTCGTAGTCGCCGGCCTCGATCCGGCGCCGCACCCACTGGTGGCTCGGGTTGAAGCGGCGGGTGTGGCCCACCATCGCGACCAGACCGGTGCGCTCCTGTGCGGCCTGGCACGCCTCGGCGTCGGCGAGGGAGTCGGCGAGCGGGATCTCGGTCTGCACGTGCTTGCCCGCATCCAGGCAAGCCAGGGTCTGCGCGGCGTGCAGCTGGGTCGGGGTGGCGAGGACGACGGCGTCGACGTCGTCCATCGCGAGTACCTCGTCCAGGGACGCGGCGGCCCGTGCGACGCCCTGCTCGGCGGCGAACTTCTGGGCTCGCTCCGGGCTGCTGCTCACGACGGCGGCCACCTCGATGCCCTCGATGCGGCGGAGCGCGGCCGCGTGCTTGGCGCCGAAGGCGCCGCCGCCGGCCAGGGCGATCCGCAGGGTTCGGTCGTCGGTCATGTCAGTTCTCTCCTTCGGCGGGCCCCTCGGCCCGGGGGTGGTTTTCCAGGATCAGATGTCCGACGGCGGTGTTGGACGCGGGCACGTGGTAAAAGCGGTGCTTGACCTCGACGTCGCCGGTGCCGTCCACGTCGCTCATCGCGCCGCGGGCGATCAGCCACATGACCAGCTCGATGCCTTCCGAGCCGGCCTCCTCGACGTACTCCAGGTGGGGTACCCCGGCCAGCCCGGCGGGGTCGGTGACCAGCCGGTCCAGGAAGGCGTTGTCCCACTCGCGGTTGATGAGGCCGGCGCGCGGGCCCTGGAGCTGGTGGCTCATGCCGCCGGTGCCCCACACCTGCACCTTGAGCGGCCGGTCGTACGACTCGATCGCCCGGCGCAGGGCCCGGCCGAGCGCGAAGCAGCGGGCCCCCGAGGGGACGGGGTACTGGACCACGTTGACGTGGAAGGGGATCACCTTGCACGGCCACTTCCCGACGTCGCCGAACATCAGCGACAGGGGGACGGTCAGGCCGTGGTCGACCGTCAGCTCGTTCGCGAGCGTGAGGTCGAAGTCGTCCCTGATGAGCGAGTGCGCGATGTGCGCGGCCAGGTCCGGGTCGCCCTCGACGCCGGGTACGGGCCGGGGCCCGTAACCCTCGTCGGCGGTGGGGAAGGCGGCGCCGGTCCCGAGGACGAAGGTGGGGATCAGGGACAGGTCGAAGGCGGAGGCGTGGTCGTTGTAGACCAGGAAGATCACATCGGGGACGTTCTCCCGCTCCCACTGCCTGGAGAACGCGTAGCCCTCGAAGACCGGTCGCCAGTACGGCTCTTCGGTCTTCGCGTGGTCCATCGCCGCGCCGATCGCCGGCACATGGGAGGTGAAGACCGCGCCGGTGATCACGGCGTGCTCGACCGGCGGCGCCGGATCGGCGTGGGCCGCTTCCAGGACCGCGTGGTCGATGCGGTTGCCGTCTACCGGGCGGCCGCCGCCGACCATCATCGCGCGGTACTCCTCCTCGGTCATGCCGGTCATCGACCCCGCCATCTGCTGGAACGAGAACCCCAGGGTCGCGCCCCACTTGGCGAGGAAGTAGATGTTGCCGCCTTCGCGCATCGCCGCGTTGAGGTCGCGGTCGAGCAGCGCCCGCTTCTGTTCCTCCCGGAGCGGCCAGGCGTCCAGGTAGGCACGCTCGTCGGCGAGGTAGGCCGCACGGTTCTCGGCCGTCATCAGCGACATGCAGAACTGGTTGAGGTGGTACCCCTTCGCCGACTGCTCGGCGTCGAAGACGGTCGTCCCCGGAACCAGCTTGTAGGTCTTGTCCAGCGACATGCTGGGGCTCCAATCGTGGGGCGGGTCAGTCGGCGTCGTGCCAGTACAGGCGCGTCGGGTTGCCGACGAGGAGCTTGTGCCGGAGCTCCGGTGTCGGCGCGATGTGCGGGACGAAGTCGACGAGCAGCCCGTCGTCGGGCATGTGGTCGGTGAGGTTGGGGTGCGGCCAGTCGGTACCCCACAGGACACGGTCGGGGAACTCCTCGACCACACGCCGGGCGAAGGGGACGACGTCGCGGTAGGCGTGCCGCTCCCCGCCGAGGGCCGGCGGGCCGCTCACCGTCAGGCGCTCCGGGCAGGTGACCTTGCACCAGATGTCCGGCCGGGCCCGCATGAGGTTCAGGAACGCCTCGAAGTCGGGCCCTTCCGGGTCCTTCGCCGTGTCCGGCCGGCCCATGTGGTCGATGACCAGCGGGACGGGTATCGAGAGGAGGAGGTCGCGCAGGCCCGGCAGGTCGGCCGCCTCGAAGTAGACGACGACGTGCCAGCCATACGGCGCGATCTTCTCGACGATGTCCCGCAGGTCCTGCTTCGGGGCCGCGTCCACCAGCCGCTTGACGAAGTTGAACCGCACCCCGCGGACGCCCGCCTCGTGCAGCTCCCGTACGTGGGCGTCCGTGACGTCGGGCCGGAGCGTCGCCACGCCCCGGGCCAGTCCGCCGGAGGCGCGCAGGGCGTCGACCAGGGCGCGGTTGTCGGTGCCGTGGCAGGTGGCCTGCACGATGACGTTGCGGGTGAAGCCGAGGTGGTCGCGGAGCGCGAAGAGCTGGTCCTTGGACGCGTCGCAGGGCGTGTACTTCCGTTCGGGGGCGTAGGGGAACTCGTCGCCCGGGCCGAAGACGTGGCAGTGCGCGTCGACGGCGCCCTCGGGGAGCCGAAACCGCGGCCGGCTCGGGCCGGCGTACCAGTCGAGCCAGCCCGGGGTCTTCTCGAAGTCGGTCGTCATGGGTTCTGGTCCGTCCTCGTCAGTACTCGTCAGTCCTCGTAGCGCAGGCCGAGTTCGGCCAGCGGGCCGCGCATGCCGTACATGTCCAGGCCGAGCTTCCCGGCGCGGAACTGCGTGCGTTTGCCCTCCTCGCGGGCCTCGCGGGCGGCCGAGGCGGCGGCCACCTCGGCGGCCCGCTCGCGCGGTACCACGACGACGCCGTCGGCGTCGGCGACGATGACGTCGCCGGGCCGTACGAGGGCATTGCCGCAGACGACGGGCACGTTGACCGAGCCGAGGGTGGCCTTGACCGTGCCCTTGGCGTTGACCGCGCGGGAGAAGACGGGGAAGTCCATTGCCTCCAGGTCGACGACGTCGCGAACACCGCCGTCGATGACGAGGCCGGCGCAACCCCGGGCGCGGAAGGAGGTGGCGAGCAGCTCGCCGAAGAAGCCGTCCTCGCTCTCGGTCGTACAGGCCGCGACGACGACGTCCCCGTCCTGGATCTGCTCGGCGGCGACGTGCAGCATCCAGTTGTCGCCCGGCTGGAGCAGCACGGTGACGGCGGTGCCGCACATCCGGGCCTTCGGGTAGACGGGGCGCAGGTAGGGGCGCATCAGGCCGACACGGCCCATGGCCTCGTGGATCGTCGCGACGCCGTACTTCGCCAGCTCGGCGACGGCCTCGGGATCTGCGCGTTCGATCTTGGTGTGGACGACGCCGATCTCGGTGTGTTCCATGGGTGTTCTCCTGGGGTCAGCGCCCGGCCGCGGCGAGGCGGGCGGCGAGTCGGGGGTAGACGCGCAGGGCGTTGCCGGAGTAGACGGCGGCGCGTTCCTCGTCCGACAGGTGAGGGGTGGCGTCGACGTACCGCTTCGTGTCGTCGAAGTGGTGGCCGGTGCGCGGGTCGATGTCGCGGACCGCGCCGATCATCTCGCTGGCGAAGAGGACGGACCGGCTGGGGATCACCCGGGTCAGCAGGTCGATGCCGGGCTGGTGGTAGACGCAGGTGTCGAAGAAGACGTTGTCGAGCAGTGCCTCCGGATCCGGCTTGCCGAGCGCCATCGCCAGTCCGCGGAACCGGCCCCAGTGGTACGGCACGGCGCCCCCGCCGTGCGGGATCACGAACCGCAGCGTCGGGAAGTCGGCAAACAGATCGCCCTGGACGAGCTGCATGAAGGCCGTGGTGTCGGCGTTCAGGTAGTGCGCGCCGGTGGTGTGGAAAGCCGGGTTGCAGGACGTGGAGACGTGGATCATGGCGGGGATGTCGTACGTGACCATCGCCTCGTAGAGGGGGTACCAGCTCCGGTCCGTCAGGGGCGGCGCCGTCCAACGGCCGCCCGACGGATCCGGGTTGAGGTTGACCGTCACCGCGCCGAGCTCCTCGACCGCGCGGCGCAGCTCGGGCAGGCAGGTGGACGGGTCGACGCCGGGGGACTGCGGCAGCATCGCGCCCATCGCGAACCGGTCGGGGTAGAGCGTGCTGACGCGGTGGACGAGGTCGTTGCAGATCCGTGCCCAGGTGGAGGAGACCTGGAAGCCGCCGATGTGGTGGGCCATGAAGCTGGCCCGCGGGGAGAAGACCGTCAGGTCGCTGCCGCGTTCGTCCATCAGGCGCAGCTGGTTGTCCTCCACGGCCCGGCGCAGGTCGTCGTCGGTGATGACGAGGTCGTCGGGGGCGGGCGCGTCCGCGGGGGAGCCGACGGCCGCGATCTGGCGGTCGCGCCACTCGGCCAGCTGCGGCGGCGCGGTGGTGAAGTGACCGTGGCAGTCGATGATCACGGGGGGTCTCCTGGGGTGTCGGGCGGGAGCCGGCCGGGCCGGGGACGTGGTCAGCCCCGGGAGCTGAGGGGCCAGCCGGTGTACTGCTCCGAGAGGTAGGCGCGTCCGGCGCGCGTGCCCACCACGTTGTCGAGCTCGCCGAGCTGGCGCCGCAGGTCGAAGGCCGAGGCGCCGGGCGCCGTGTGGAGCAGCCGAGTCATCCAGTACGAGAAGTTCTGTGCCCGCCACACCCGCTGGAGGGCCTGCGGCTGGTACTCGTCCAGCGCGGCCTCGCCCTCGCGGGCAAGGGCCCGCAGCAGCACATCGGCAAGGATCTTCACGTCGTGCAGCGCCAGGTTGAGCCCGCGGGCACCGGTCGGCGGCACGGTGTGCGCGGCGTCCCCGGCGAGCGCCATCGAGCCCCAGCGCATCGGCTCCTGCACGAACGACCGGAACCGCAGCACCGTCTTCTCGATGACGGGCCCCTCCTTCAGCCGGAAGCCGTCCTCACCGGCCACCCGCGCCTGGAGGGTCTCCCAGATGCGGTCGTCCGGCCAATCGTCCACGGACTCGTCGGGCGCGCACTGGAAGTACATCCGCTGCACGGCCTCCGTGCGCTGGCTGATCAGCGCGAAACCGTGCTCGGAGTGGGCGTAGACCAGCTCGGGCGCGCTCATCGGCGCCTCGGCGAGGATGCCGAACCACGCGAAGGGATACTCCTTGCCGTACCGCACCCGCCGGTCCTCCGGCACCAGGTCGCGGCACATGCTCCGCGAGCCGTCGGAGCCGACGACGTACCGCGCCCGGATCTCGTGCCGGGACCCGTCGGGCGCGGTGTAGCGGACCCGCGGGGCGTCGGTGGTGATGTCGAGGACCTCTGTGTCGCTGACACCGAAGTGGACCGTGCCGCCGTCGCGCTCCCGCGCGTCGGCCAGGTCGATGAACACGTCGGTCTGCGGGTAGAGCCACACCGACTCGCCCACCAGGGCCTTGAAGTGGATCCGGTGCGCCCGGCCGCCGCACCGGAGCTCGATGCCCTCGTGCTCGTGGCCGTCCCGCAGGATCCGGTCGGAGACACCGGTCTCGACCAGGTCCCGGGCCACGTCGGCCTCCAGGATCCCGGCCCGCTGTGTCGTCGCGATCTCGTGCCGGGTGCGGGTGTCGAGCACGATCGTCTCGACGCCCGCGCGCCCGAGCCGGTGCGCCAGCATCAGGCCGGCGGGCCCGGCGCCGACGACGGCTACGGGTACCGAGGCGACGGTGTCGACGGGGGCGTCGGCCATGGCAACTCCTGAGCGGCTGCGAGCGTTCCGGACACCCCGAACGTTGGCACCCGGTCCGATGCCAGGTCGCTACCGTTTCCGTCAGGCGGAAGCCCATCCCGGTCCGGAACCTCAGGAGGTCGTACGGGTGGCGCCGGACGCCGGCGGGCGGGGGCCGCCAACTCGCCCTCACGGACCATCACATGCGCGGTCTCCCATCCCACGCTGCTGCGTGCGCCGTCTGTGCCAGGCCCGTTTGCGACAGGCGGGAGAGCAGTACGCTGCCGAAGAAGCACGTTTGACGCCAACGGTCCAGGACACCCCACACCCCGGGCAGGTGGCAGCCCCGGCACCTTGCACCGCCCGGGCCCTCGCGCCTGCCCGCCGCATCCGCCGCCAGTGCCGCGACGGCACACCGACGCGCAGACCATCGCCGCCGCCTTAACCGTCGGCATCAATGGGCCACCACAGCCACGGCAGAGCCGCGGCCCGGGATGGTCGTCCGTGACCACGACCAGCCTCAGCCAGGGCGCTCCATCCCTGCCCACGGGACCACCGTAGGGGCCCAGTCAAGGCACCCGAAATCCCGTGGAGCCCACCTGCGTGGGGTGGAATGATCTTCGGCGACCGCTGCCGGAAGGAAGGCTGAACATGTACGTACCGTCATCTGCACGAGCTCTCGATGATGACGAGCGTGAGCTCGTGGAGCTGGCACGCCGCACGATAGACGCGCATACCGACGCCGGGCCCGACGAAGACGGGATCCACACGATGGGCGCCGCGGTCATGGCCGCCGACTACCGGATGTTCGCCGGCGTGAACCTCTACCACTTCACCGGCGGACCCTGCGCCGAGCTCGTGGCTCTGGGAGCCGCACGAGCCCAAGGCGCCCGCCAGTTGCGCTGCATCGTTGCCGTGGGAAACCACGGGCGCGGGGTCATCGGCCCGTGCGGGCGCGATCGGCAGGTCTTCGTGGACTGCTACCCCACCATGCGCGTCATCGTGCCCACGCCCGCGGGGCCCAGGTCCGTTCTCGCCGCCGACCTGATGCCGCTGACTCAGCGGTGGACCCCGGAAGGCATGAACGGTCTCGACCCATCGCTCTACCAAGACCCCGAGACGGCCGGTCCCCCGATCATCCGGTTCAACCCCCGCTACCTCGAAGACGTCCGCTCCGGCGCCAAGACCAAGACCACCCGCTTCCGGGACCCGGCCCAGCTCGGGCCGGCACGGCTGGTGTTTGAGAGCGACCCCGAAGTCGTCCTGCCGGCAGAGGTGACCGGCATCAGGCACTGCCTGGTCAGCGACCTCACCGACCAGGACGCCCAAGCCGAGGGGCTGACGACCGCAACCGAACTCCGGGAGGGCCTCAAGGGCCACTACCCGGATCTGGCGGGAACCGACGAAGTCGACGTCATCACCTTCCAGATCAACGACAAGACAGGCGTCGCCTAAACCGCGGAGGCACCGGCGACGACCGGGCCGCAAGGTGACGACGAGCACGGCGGCCCCGTCGCTTCGGGCAGCCCCGCCCGAAGCGTTTCCGGCGACGCGCGGTCAGGCGACGGGGTTGCGGTGCACGCCAGGTGCTGGTCTTTGCCCGACCCGCAGCGGCGACCAGGCGAGCCCGGCGAACTGCAGGGTCGACTTCTCCCCTTCCTCCACCTGTCCCGCCCTGGGTGCGGGATCGTCGTCCCCGGGAACGGCAACGACCGGACCGGATGCGGGAGGGGTGCGGGGTGGCCGGGTGGGTGTGCTCCTGGCCGACGGGAGCGTCCCCAAGCCGGCGTACTTCGACGGCTCCTCCAGCACGGGACACGATGTCGCGCACTGGAGTGTCTACGACGGCGGCAGCTGGCCGGAGCGCCCCCGCGCGGCGGCGCTGCACGCCGAGTGCTCATGCGGCTGGACCGGCGACCGCCACACCGTGGACTGGCCCGGGCTCGCCGACCTCCGTTCCGCGAGGCCGGCATCGGGGACGCCGACCGCTGCATGGACGACTGGGACAGCCACCTCGCCGACGTCACCCGCCGCACCATCCCGCTCCCAGGAACCGGAACAGGTGCCCGCGGCGCTCGGGCTCAACGTGGATCAGACTCGTTCGCTGCTGGCCCGCTTCGGACGCTGGAGCCCCTACCCCTGACCCGCCACGTGATTGGCGCCCGTCCGGTCCGACGCGCGAAGCGGGAACCGGAGGGGCTCTCCAGGGGTCAGCCTGTCCGACCGAAGTACTTGGACAGGCGGCCACGCTGACCATGGGGCCGTACGTGACGCGGGGGTCAGTCGGGCAGGCACCCTGCCGTCCTCCTCGTTGGTCTGGTCCCTCAGGAAAGCGGGCCAGTCTCTGGGCGCCTGGGCTCGGCGGCCGCGTGCCAGATCAACGGACCCGGCCCGGGGGACGGCGGGCGGGGTGGTCCGACCTGGGGGCCGTCCGCCGGCTCGGCGCAGGGGTGCGCGTGCCGCCGGTGTGACTGCGGGAGCCTGGTCCCGGTCGACTGGTGCGCCGAGCACGATCGGGCTGTCGTGCCGGTGATGGAGCGGTACCCCCGCGGCGGCATCAGCTGCGAGGCGCTGCACCCCCGCCGTGCCGAGGCCGCGCAAGTCGGCTGACCGCGGCTGTGCCGGGCGGGCCGCCGGTCCGTATCTCCCCGGGTGGGTGCTTCGTTGGGTTGGTGATCACCATTGCCTGACGATGGAGGCTTCCTGTGACCTCGTTCATCTCCCGCTTCGCCACGTGTGCCGCGCTGGCCCTCACCGCCGTCCTCGCCCCAGCGGTGGGGCAGACAGCGCTCGCCGCGCCCGTCATGCAGAGCTCCGGCTGCGTCGAGGAGGGCTACTTCCCCCACCAAAATGACGTCAAGAAGTTCTACCGGTGCTACGAGGAGGACGGCATCATGCTCCGCGCCGACTACGACTGCCCTCCGGGCACCGTCTACGACATCGACCTGCCGCCGGGACACTGCAACCACCCCTTCGCTCTCAACCCCGCCAATAGGGCGTACGAGGACCCCATGGCCGACTGACGACGAGCAGTTCGACTCCGGGGCCCACTGCGGAGGTGCAGTGGCGTTTCGGCGGTGAATGACAGGGCCCGGGGGAGTGGACTGCTGCTCCGGGCCCTGTCTCCGGCGCGGGGTGGCCGGTAGAACCGCCGCGTGATGATCAAGATGCGGCGGGCCGCTACGAGGACACCATCCTGGGACGTTATCCGCCGGTTCAACAACATCGGCCTGAACTGCTTGGACGGACCCTCGGTGGGCGGGAGGCCGTCCCCGCCTGCTCAAACCTGGCGATGGGAGTTCGTCGTGGCGACGGCCACCGGTGCCGAGCGGGTGGCCGGGGTGCTGGCGGGAGCGGACCAGCTCGCGGGCGTGGTCCTGGAGCTCGGGCACCTCGTCCAGGAGGTCGGGGTTCTTCGTCACGAGGTCGAGCACCGGCCGGGGCGCCTTCGCGCCGCTCGCGGTGTCGACGCGCATGTGGTTGCGTCGACCCCGGCCCGCAGCAGGGCGTCGATCTGATGATCGGGGTTCTGGTCGGCGGCCGAGACCGGCGCGCGTAGCCGACGAGCATGTATCGGAATCTATGGGCCGCACCATTCACCGACGTTGAGTTGCGACGCGAGTTGCCGGCAGCGCCCACCTGCGGGTTCGTGATCACGGGCCTGAGTGCCGGCAGGCGGTCGTTTGCCGACACTCACGAGCCGGTCAGCCGGCCCGGGAGATTGCGGCCTCGATGTGGTCGAGTTGGGCGGCGAGGATCTCTTCGAACGCGGCGCGGCGATCCACCCCGAGGGGGCGGACGTCGCGTGCGAAGTGGGCCAGGGCGGGGAAGCGTTCGGGGTCGGCGCCGAGTACCGCGACGCGGAACAGCTCCATGCCCTGCTCGTACTCTTCCGGGGTGATGGTGCTCACCCCGGCCTCGGAGGCGATCAACGCGGCGATGAGGACCGCGATCCGGTGGTAGCGCGCGGGGATCTCCTCATCGGGCAGCCCCGACGCGCGCAGAGCCTGCAGCACCTCTTCCACGACCAGCCGGGAACCGGCGCCGCCTGACGCGTACCGTCCCCAGACCGCGGCAAGCTGCGGCTGCTGGCCGAACGCCTCTCTGACGCGCAGGGCCAGGGCGGTGATGCGCTGCTTCCAGTCGCCCTCGGCGCGGTAGCCATCCATGGAGGCCAGGAGGATCCGGTCGGCGACCGCGCGCAGCAGCTCGGTCTTGCTGCGGAAGTGCCGGTAAAGGCTGGAGGAATCGGTCCCGAGCACCGCGGCGAGCTTGCGCACGCTGAAGGACTCGGCGTCACCGGTGCGCAGCAACTCCGCTGCCGCATCCAGGATTTCCTCGGTCGACCAACGCCTGCGACCTGCCATTTCACCCCTCTCGTCGGACTCAGTCTAACCCATGCACTTGGTGTTGCACGCACCGCGTGCATAATGAGGACATGGGCGCGCCGGGCGACCCGGCAGCAAGCGGGTCGGCGTGCCACTCGTGCCCCGTCAGCCGGGGCGGGCGACCGACATGGAGCTCACCCCGGGGAATACGAAAGGACGCATGCTGTGAGGAACCCGCTGGATCCCGCGGAGCTGAACACCGCCATGGAAAACGTCCATCGCGCCGGGATGCCGGGCCTGTTCGCCGAGGTGCGTGATGGCGACCAGGTCTGGCGCGGCGCCGCCGGGGTCGCCGATGTCGCCACCGGTCGCCCCGTCACCGCCGACATGCGGCACCGCGTCGGCAGCATCACCAAGACCTTCACCGCCGCGGCGGTTCTGCAGCAGGTCGAGAGCGGTGAGATCGGTCTCGACACGCCGATCGGCCGGTACCTTCCGAGGCTGGTTCCCAAAGAACGCGGTGACGCGATCACGGTCCGCATGCTGATCAACCACACCAGCGGTCTCGCCGAGTACCTCCCGTACGCGTACCCCTCCCTCAAGGCGCTGCCCGTCCTCGCGGACACCGGGCCTCAGAGCATGGACGACAACCGGTTCACGCGGTTCCATCGCACCGAACTGATCGAGATGGGGGTCACCGCACCCGCCGTCGGCGCCCCGGGCGGCCCGTTGGGGGTGTACTCCAACACCAACTACCTGCTCCTCGGCGAACTCCTGGAACAGGTGACGGGCACGACGGCCGAGCAGTACATCACCCGGAACGTCATCGAGCGCGCCGGACTCCGGCACACCGAACTCCCGACCGAACCGCACATCAGCGGCCCGCACTCGCAGCTCTACGAGGCGTGGTTCGGCATGATCGACCCGCCGCGCGACTACAGCGTCTTCGACATGTCGTGGACGGGGCTGGCGGGCTCGCTGATATCGACCGTCACGGACCTCAACCGCTTCTTCGGGATGCTACTGGCCGGCGAGATCGTCAGCCCGTCGTCGCTGGCGCAGATGCAACGCACCGTCCCGGTCGTCTCCCAGGAGGGGAAGACGATCGAATACGGCCTCGGACTGCTGCCGATGGAGGCTCCCGGTCAGGGCACCTTCTGGGGCAATGGCGGCACGGTCTGGGGTGGTGGAGCGCTGGCCATGACCCGTGCCGACGGTCGGCGGCAGATGTCCATCGCGGTGAACCTGCAGAGATGGAACAGGCTCGACTCCTCCGGCAAGCCGCAGCCCCATCCCATCGACGACGCGCTTGCGGCTCTCTACCGCGTGGCGATGTACGGCTGACCGGGCTGGAGGGTGTCTGCCAGAAGCCGGGGGAGGGCACCGTACGCCGCCCCGGCCGGGGTCCCGACGGCCTGCCCAAACTCGCCCCGGCCTACACCGCCACCGCCGAGTTCGACCCGCTCCGCGGCGAGGGCATCACCTACGCGCGCCGCATGCTGCAGACAGGCGTCTTGGTCGAACCGCACCAGTGGCCGGGCACCTTCCGCGGCTCACTGGCGGTCGTGTCCGCCGACGTGTCTCAGCGGCAGCTCGCCGCATTCACCGCCGCCCTGCGCCGCGCCCTGGCCGAGTGAGACGGCCACGGCCGACCAGGCAGCGCCCATGCACACAACCCACCAGATGAACTCGCAGAATGGATGTCTCGGCATGACTGTTGCCCCGATCGATCTCTTCTCCTCCTTCATTCGCTTTGACCACGATGGTCAAGTGCGCGCCGAGGAACCCGTGTTCGACTCCGAGCGGGACGGCTGGCAGCTGATGACCTTCCATGTGGAGACCGACGCGGACGTCCACGGCGACCATTGGGAAGTCCACTTGGCCGCGGACGAACTCGTGTCCTGCCTCACCGGCGGGATACGTCTCTGCTTCCGCCCGGAGCAGCCGGGAGGGAAGGAGGAGGAGATCAAGCTGGCGGCCGGAACGGCGGCCATCGTCCCGCGCGGGCGATGGCACCGCATCGCACTGGACCGCCCCAGCGACATCATGTCCGTGACCCTGCCGCGCGGTAGTCGCCTGGAGAGGCGGACCGAAGCCTAGCCAGGCTTCACATCCCTCCCTCGTCATCAACGAGGCGCGGGACCGCCCGCCGCCGACGTCCGCGCCCACCCATCGCCCACCAGCCTCGCCGAGCGCGCGACCGGGCAACACACAGCTCCGCACGCAGCGACCCGTACCGCGTGGGTCGGTGAACTCGACCCCAGGCCGACAAAAGGGCGGGCCGACGGAGTCATCGGCAGGTGACTCCGCCGGCCCGCCCAGGACTCCACGGGCCCCGCGCCTACCCGTCCTCCTCGTCGCTGTGCGGGTCGCGAAGCTGCCGCAGGCGCGGCACTGGCGGCCGGGTGAAGGCATACCGGCCCAGGAAGTTGATGTGGTCGAATTGGAGCGGAGAGAGGCGGGCGATCGATCGCTGACAGCGTGTCCACCACGGAGACCATCTCGCCGGACTCGGTCGCTGGCGGCGCCGTCATCAGCTCGTCGACCGCCGAGGCGACCTTCTTCACCGCCGGCCGCAGCTGCGGCAGGGCCTTGAGCTTGGCGACGTTGGTGGCCATCAGCGCGTGCAGCAGATCGAGCCCGTCGTCCACTGTCGCGATCGCTGGGATTGTCAATCTGATCCCGCAGGCTAGCGAGTCACCGCGGAGATCGCACCCACGACCTCATGCCGCATCGGCCTTCTCCCCACTCTGCCGAGCTGCGACCAGCGCGAGCCCGCCGATCCCGATGACGAGCCATCCGCCGGACACCGGTTGGAGCGCGGTTATCAGTGCGCCCATCGCCAGTAGCCAAAAGCCGAGTTGACGCGGAAGCCTGCCAACCGTCCGCAAGATCCACTGGGTGAGCGTGCCCAACGCGGCGAGCGCCAGCCCGCAGACCGTGAACCACAGCACCAAGGCCCGGTCGTCGTAGGAGCCGACCGCGTCGATGACGCCGGCCTTCGTGATGTCGCCCCAGACGCTGAACGCGCCGACGACGGCGACGATCGAGTGCATCCCGGCGGCGAAGAGCAGGAGTCTCGGAACCCACCTCAGCAGGCCGTTCGCAGCTGGGATCGGGGATTGCGAAGGGATCGAGAGAGCCATGCTGGTTCCTTTCAAGGGATCCTGCGTATCAGCCAATTACCGTTTGGTCGGACGACAACAAGAGTTCGTACAAGCCGACGACCTCGGCCGACGGGAGCGGCGGCGTCAGGTGCCCGGCCCCGATGAGCACCACGTACAGCAACTTCGCCATGCGGTCCGGATCGGCGAAGCCGGCCTGCCCGCACAAGGTCCGCAGGTACGCGGTCCTGGTCTCGTCGACGCGCGCCTGGACGGCTTTGGCTTCAGGGTCCTGCTTGGCCCAGGCCCGCATGGCGATCTCCAGCTCCGGGCCATCCCGCAAGGCCACCTTCAGCAGCAGCCGTTCCAGCTTTTCTCGCCCGGATCCGGCGTCGGACCGCTCGACGGCGTCGATGATCGCGGCGGTGAACCCGGCTTCGAAGTAAGCGAGCAGGCTCGTCCGGTACTTCGGCATCGAGCCGAAGTGGTGGTAGAAGGAGCCTTTGGTCTTGCCGAGGCGCTCGCAGAGCCGTTCGAGCGTCAGTGCTTGGGCGCCCTGTTCCGCGAGCAGGGCGAGGCCCTCCGTCAGCCAGGGTTCCTTACCGGTGTCCGTCATCGCCCACTCCATACCATACTGTTTTGTATGGAGACTGTAGCAGGCTTGAGCGCCCCGCCAAGGGGCTCTCCGACCAGTAGCCGAGCGTGACTTGGCCTGCTCCGCCTGACAGCACAGGGGTTCAGCAGTCGCAGCGATGGGTGCACGGAGTGTCCGGGCAGGTGCGTCAAACAAGAAGTGCATGCCGCCGAGGTAGCCCAGGTCCATGTGGTGTCCGAACGTGTCGAGGGCGACGGGGCCCGCCTCGGCTCGCCAGGACGGGGTCGCCGCCTGGTCATGACTGGGGTTCCGCTCGTCCACGGGAATCCACAGGCCCATGCCTGCCTCGGTCGCGGTGACGCTGAGCAGGCGCCCCATGCGCATGTGCAGCCCGCGCAGTCAGGCCAGTTCGGTGGTTGGGTCTCCGAACTGGAAGGCGTAATGTCGTTCAGGTTCCGCGACCACGACCTTGGCGCAGTGAGCGACAGCACGCCCGGCGTCGGCCCGCTGCTGAGCGCGGATCTCCTCGCCCCCTCCCCTGGCGATCTGAGCCATTGCGGCCGCCCGGACTGCCCGGACCGCCTGGCCGGCCTCGTCGGCGTCGGGCGCGCGCCCCGTGACTCCGGCCGCGTCAATCGCAACCTGCGCCCGTGCCGGCGCTGCGTCCTCGGTCTCCAACCCGTCTTCGTGTACCTCGTATGCCCGCAGGGGCCATGTGCAGTGCCGCGGAACGGGTATGCGCGATCATGACGGGATGGACACTCGTTTCCTTGGGATCGCTGAGCTGGCTGAAGCCCCTTCCGTGGCGGTCGTGGTCGACGTGATGCGTGCTTTCACGGTGGCCGCCTGGGTCTTTGCCCAGGGAGCGGAGAAGATCGTTCTGGCTGAGTCGCTGGACGAAGCCCTGGAGCTCAAGGAGCGCCACCCGGATTGGGTGGCGCTCAAAGACGGCCCGCCCGCGCCCGGGTTCGACATGGTCAACTCCCCGGGTCTGCTGAGGTCTGTTGACCTTGGTGGACGGACCGTTGTGCAGAAGACCACCGCCGGGACGGTCGGCGCCCTTGCGGTCAAGGAGGCGTCGCTGGTGCTGTGCGCCAGCTTCGTGGTGGCGGGGGCAACGGCTCGCCTGTTGCGAACGCACGGGTGTGACAGTGTCACGTTCGTGGTCACTGGCGAGGACGGCCAGGCCGACGAGGACCTGGCATGCGCTCAATACATCGCTCGCAGAGCCACTGCGGCAGGAGCGGACGCAGCCGGGTTCCTCCGTCGCGCCGGCGAGTCGCGCGCCGCCGCCGAACTGGCGGAAGGGATGCGCCAAGGAGTCCATCCAGATGACGTCGCACTTTGCCTGGAACTCGACCGGTTCCCCTTTGCCATGGTTGCGACGTTGGAGGACTCGCTCATGATCCTGCGCCCGTGCGGTGAGCTTCCAGGGTGAGGCCGTGCAGGTGAGGCAGCCGTCGCCGCGTCCGGGGCGGTATGCTCCGCGACCGCGGTGTGACGTTCGACCAGCCCGAACCGGAGGACTACGGGTACGGGGTCCGCGTCGAGGCCGTGGACCCCGACGGCAACCGGATCTCGCTGCGCCAGCGCGCCGCCTGGCAGGGCCGTGGCGATGGCTGACCGTTCGTAGACCCGGCGTGGCCGGCGCCGTCCGCGCCGCCCACGCCGGGCTCAGAACAACGACTGCGAGAGGCCCAACGGTGTTGACCCCGCCACAGACCCAGACGGGCGAGGTGCTCCAGCATGCCGCTGAAAATCAGCAGGCGGGGCGGTTCCAGCCCAGGGTCTGCTTGAGCAGGCGGAAGGACTTCGCCCGGGAAACCGGGGAGTTCCCGTGGCGGTAAAAGGCCTTCGTCACCACTTCCCTCGTCCGGTGGAGGTACTGAGGATGTGGCGGATGATGGCTGCGGCTTCGTTCTGGTTGCGGTCAAGCCAGTCGGTGAGGTGTCGGCGGACGACCTCTTGTACGTAGGCGCCCGCTTCGGGATGGCTGAGCCTGGTTCTGGTGGAGCCTTCGAAGACGGGATGGGTGAGTTTTACGGAGACGGCCGCGGTCAGGCCCTTGTGGACGGCTTCGGCCGTGATGGCCTCGTCGTCCGCGGAGAGCGCCCCCTGACGGCGCGCGTAGTCGTTGACCAGGCTCGTGAGCGAGGTACGGAAACCTTCTTCGTGGGCGCCGCCCTCATGGGTGCGGGTGCTGTTTGCGAAGGAGTGGAACCCTCCCGTGGAGCAGGCGTTCCATTGCATGGCGACCTGTACGGAGATCGTCTCGTCCTGGTTCTCCGACTGGAAGGCGATGGCGGGGGAGTGGACGAGACTGCGAGGGGAGGGGTTGAGATGGGCGACGTAGGCCCGAAGACCGTCCGTGTAGTGGTAGCGGACCGATCGCTCCGGACGCTCCGGACGCTCGTCGGTGAGTGAGACGGCCAGGCCCCCGTTGAGGAAGGCCAGTTCCCGGAGGCGCTCCGACAGAGTGGCGAACGAGTAACGGGTGGTCTCGAAGATGCCGGCGTCGGGCAGGAACGTGATCGCGGTGCCGTGTCCGCTGGTCTCCTCGTTCCTCATGAGGGGAGTGATCGGGGTGCCCTCCTCGTATGCCTGCGTCCAGCGCTGGCCGTCTCGGTGTATCTCGACCGTGAGGCGGCTCGACAGCGCGTTGACCACGCACAGGCCCAGGCCACTGAGGCCGCCGGATACCCAGTAGCCGGTACGGGTCTTGGAGCCGAAGGACAGCTCCGACAGTTCGCGTTCGACAGTCGGCTTGCCGGTAGGTTCCTCCGTATCGAGGGGCAGGGCCCGCCCGTTGTCCGCGACCCGAATGCCGCCGTCCGCAGTGATCGTGACGTCGATGTTGTCGGCGTGGCCGGCCAGGTGCTCGTCGACACCGTACGAGACCACCTCGTACACGAGTTGATGCAGGCCGCGCTCACCGGTGGAGCCGATGTACATGCCGGGGCGCCTGCGCACCGCCTCGCGGCCCTCGAGCACTTGGATGTGACTGCTGGTGCACTCCTGCACGTTCGGGGGCTGACTGGGGTTGCCGGACTCGGTCATGAAGCACCCTCCCTGGGCCGTCCTGAGCATGTCTGTGAGCGGATGCCGACGAAGCAGCCGAAGCTGCTTCCACGCCGTCACCAGTGCAGGTCCATCCTAGGTATCTGAGGGTAAATATGCAGGTCAGGCCCTATGTAGAGGAACTCGCGGGTGGTCGCGTACACGGCTTTGCAGAGCACGCCGTCCTGGGGGGCCACCACGGGAAGCGGAGCAGCGCGAAGGTCCCGCACAAGGCGCACGTGAGGCGTTCCCGGCCGGGCCTGAGGTACCTTTCCCGCGCATTTTCCGGCAGGGCGAGACTCGCTACGGCGCCCAGTGCATGCCGAGCCCGAGCGGCGCGTCCAGCTGGTCCTGAGTGAGCTTGTCGCGCCGGCTCTTGGCGTTGGAGACCCACACGCCGGGCTTCACGACCACCCGTTCTGCCTCGCCATCGCCCGCGATCTCCTCGCTGTGGCCCCGGGCCGGTGGGCGCCTTCCCGCGCGACCCACTGCGCGAGGGCGGTCATGCCTCGCTGGAACGCCTGCTGCGCCTCGCTCGGGCCCTTCGCCCCGCGGCCGGCCGCAGGAACGGGAACGGCGCCTGGTTGGGATGCACACCCAGCGCGGTCAGCCGTTTCTGCTGTCCGGGCAGGAGCCGGGTCCAGGGGGTCGGCTGCTTCTGCTGCTGGAGCCCCCGTCCGAGGTCGGCGCCGTCCATCAGCACGCCCGGGGGCCGAAGCCTGCCGCCAGGACTTATGCGCGATGTACAACGTCACCGCCCACCAGGGGGGAGGCCGCGATGCCTGAGCAACTCCTCGTCCCGTTCCCGGCCCCGAGCCCGATGTCGAGCCGGACCGCCTGGACGGCAAGCCGGTGCGACATGACGGCGGTGCGGGTCCTGAAGAGGTGGCGCACCACGTCGAAGGATGGACCGGTACGTCGACCCGAAGGACGCCACCGCGCCGCGGCCGGTGCGCGCAAGGAAGACCAACGCGGACACCGCCCCCAATCCCGCCCTTACCGCAGGGCGGAAGCCGGCCGCTGAGCGCACAGGCGTGGTGGTGCACTTGATCTCCGTCTCAGACGGGTTGTGTCGGCAGCCACCCGTGCTGCACCGCTCGTACCCCTGCCTCGAAGCGGCTGCGCGCTCCCAGCCGTTCCATCAGGTCGGTGGCGATCCGTCGGGCCGTCCGCTGGGAGACCCCGAGTCGCTTGGCTATCGCCTCGTCTGTGAAGCCTTCGGAGAGCAGTCGGATGGTGGTGGCTTCCGGGCCGGTCAGACCCTGGGAGTTGCGGACCTCCGCCTGTCCCAGTGGCTGTGCGGCCGCCCAGGTGGTCTCGAAAAGCGCGCACAGCGCGGTGAGGGTGCCCTGCCCGGTCAGGACCACGGCCCCGGCGGCCGTGTCGTCGCTGTTGACGGGAATGACGACGGCCGTACGGTCCGTGATGATCATCCGGGTGGGCAGGACGGGCACGGTGCGGATCTGCGCGCCCCGCTCCGACAGCCAATTCACGTACTCGACGGTGTGCGTGCTGTTGCGGGCGCTGTCGAGGTAGATCGTCCGCATCCGGATCCCCCGCTCCAGTAGCTCCTCGTTGAGCGGACGGGCCGCCGCGATGGACTCCGGGGTGTGGGCTCCGTCGGGTGCGAAGGTCATTACCTCGGTGGTCATCTCCCGGGTGAGGCGGGCCAGGCATTCGCGGATCTGGTCCAGGCCGACCAGCTGCTGCACGCCGGGGCTCGGCGCCTGAGGCCGCAGATCGGCGAACTCGGCGATCAGCTGCGCCGCGGCGGCTCGCGAGGTCTCCACCCGCTGCTGCTGGGCGGCGAGTTCGGCTTGCTGGCGGGCCATCAGGATCTCCATGCCGATGTCCGGCGAGACGGCCCGCAGCCAGCCCTCCTGTTCGGCCGACGGCCGTACGAGGGCCAGCTCGCTCAGCAGGTCGAGCGCGTCCCGCACCTGTGCCTCGTGGAGACCCGTGGACTGGGCCAGAGCGGCCACGCCGTCCTGCGGAGCCGCCAGCATGGCGCGGTAGACGGATTCCGCATGTGTGTCGAGACCCAGTGGGGCCAGCATCTCCAACCCCCCGTAAGAGACTTCACCAGCAACCCCCGTGCAGGCGTCGTGATCAAGCCATAGCGGTTCGTGAGCGGTCACCCTCCCACCAGGCCTTGGCCGAAAGGGTCCAGGGCCCAAAGAGGCCTGCGTTCCGCAGTGCCGCGAGGCCGGCAAACCTGTTTGAGTCGACGCATGTATCTCATCCACGCGAGCCTGAAGGCGCTCGGTGGCGCCGCAGTCCTTCCCCCTGACACCCGTGCTCTCGTCCTGGGCCAGGCCCCGCCCGAGGAGCGTGTCGAGCACGTGTCCGTCCACGAACACGTGCTGCCCCATCCCGTCCTCGGGCTGTACCTCCTGTCGGACCGGCTGCTCGAGGCGGAGGCGGCGGCGCGAAAGGTGTGCCTGCGCGCCCTCCTGAACTGTCCCGAACTCAGTGGCTGGACCCTCCTCGAGGCCCAAGCCCCCCTGCTCGCCCCCGCCTTCGAGTAGATGACCTGTGGTTCCGGACCCCGCCACAGGAAGCGATGGACGGAAAGGGCCACGGCCCATTTGGTCCACCCGAAAGCTCTTCCAACGCCTCTGACCAGCGACGAAAGTAGTGATCGCCGGAAGGGAACACCGACCGGCGGGCAAGAACCGAGAACGCATCACCGCGGGATGTCGACCGGTTCGGGCCACCCGAATGCTCCAGCTCAGCAAAGGACTTCTGCCGTGATCCGCACCCGTATCGCCCTGGCCGCCGCGGTCGCCTCCCTCGCTCTCGCCGCTCCCGCCGCCGCCCTGGCCGCAGACTCCGCCGCCGGCGCGGCCACCACGAACTTCGCCGCGGCCGCCCCCTTGGGCGAGAAGCCGGTCGTCGCCACCACCGACGACATGATCTGGCAGTAAGCCCCTCCGGGTCCTCAGTCCGACCCGGCTCGTTCCAGCTCCACCTCTTCTTCCGCCTCGGTTCACACCCCCGACCGCTGCTCCTGCAGGGCAGCAGTCGCACGAACCACGCGGGGCCCGCCAACCTCTCTCCAGCAGTACCTGACCCAAGGATCTGTCATGTCCATGTCTTCGCCTGCCCGCCGTACCCTCTCCGCCGCCGGTGTCACCCTCGCCGCCATGGGCTACGCCTTCACCATGGCCGCTGCCCCCGCCTTCGCCGACACCACCAGCCAGGCCGCTTCCCTGGCCCGGGCCCAGGTCGGTGACAACGCCTGCTCGACCAACAGCCTGGGCGGCCGAGGCTTCCTGACGAGCTGCAACACCTCCACCGGCACCGAGGCGGAGCCCTGGTGCGCGGACTTCGTGAAGTGGGTCTGGAAGAACTCGGGCTTCAACGTCAACGGGACGGACGCACGGGCCTCTTCGTTCTACTCCTACGGCCAGGCGAACGGCACCCTGCACACCTCGTCCTCGTACCAGCCGCAGGTCGGAGACGCCGTGGTCTTCGAGTACTCGGGCGGCTGGGCCCAGCACGTCGGTATGGTCACCGCCGTCAACTCGGACGGCTCGATCCTGACCACCCACGGCAACTGGAGCGACCGGGTGGCCGACGTCGCGGTGAGTGCCTCGCAGAAGCAGGTGGGCGACACACCCAGCTCCATCGGCCAGCGCATCAGCGCCTACGTCAGCCCGCTCGGCGCGACCCCGACCTCGTACAGCAAGGGCGACCGCGACTTCACCGGTGACCTCAACGACGACCTGCTGGGCGTGAGCGCGAGCGACGACAAGCTGCGCATGTACGCCGGCAACGGCGACGGCGACTTCGCCTCGCACGAGGTCGGCGCCGGCTGGGGCGGCATGGACAAGATCAGGGCGGCCGACTTCAACAACGACGGCGACAGCGACCTGATCGCCCGCAACGCATCGACCGGCGACCTCTACCTGGACAACGGCAACGGCGGCTTCAAGTCCACCACGAAGATCGGCAACGGCTGGAACAGCATGTCCGACTTCGCCGCGGGCGACTTCACCGGAGACGGCAAGGCCGACATCGTCGCCGTCCGCAAGGACGACGCCACCCTCCAGCTCTACACCGGCACCGGCACGGACGTGACCTACACCAAGCAGATCGGGCAGGGCTGGTCTGGTATGTCCAAGCTCGCCGCGGGTGACTTCAACGGCGACGGCCGCGCCGACCTGGTGGCGCAGGTCAACTCCACCGCCGCTCTGAACCTCTACGTCGGCACCAGCACCGGCATCGGCTCAGCGATCCAGATCGGCCAGAACTGGGCCGGCATCGACAAGCTCACCCTGGCCGACATCGACAGCGACGGCCGCGCCGACGTCGTCGCCACCATCGCTTCCAGCGGCGACCTGTACCACTACGCCAGCATGAGCAACAGCCTCAAGGCCGGCGTCAAGATCGGCCAGGGCTGGGGCGGCATGAGCCACCTCATCTGACCAACCCAGCGCCAAACCCCGACAAGCCGCCCGGCCACCCAGGCCGGGCGGCTTCATGGGCAGAGCGCTCCGCGTCGGGGCGTAGAGCTTGCGGTAACCCGCCGAGGCACAACCGCCGACCGGGACGGTCCGGCCGTTGACCGCGATTCCGCTGTCGATCTCCCGGGCCTCCTCCTCGGTGCTTGGAGGAAGGCCCGTCGGTACGTCCCCGGGGCGCCGCCCGTACAGCGCGGTGAATCCGTACCAGCCCGTTCCGGGCACGTCCGTCAGGCGTCGCCGCACAGCGGCTGTGACGTAACAGCGCAGGAGAGCGTCAGCCAGGGCCATCATGACGAGCCGGCGCTCGGCCCCGTTGCCGTCAACCCAGCCACCTCCTCCCTGGCTCTGCCTCTCGACAACATGACGGACTCGGCCGAAGAGGGCCCCGGGGCGGACTTATGGCTCGGGCTGCGATGTGGGGGAGCGGCGCACGGGCTCGACGACGAACGTCTTCCGAACTGCTCCACAAAATGTTCGGGCTCGCCGGTCGTCATCCCGGAACCGGTCACTGTCTCCCCCCTGTCAAATCGATCGGGTGCCGCACCCCGGCCAGTCGTGGGGTTGTGGTCGCCTTCGCCGGCGTCCGGCGAGGCCCGTACGGCTGCTTCCGAACTCGTCGCAGCGCGCGGAAGAGACCGACCCGTGGGCCGGCACAACCGTTCGGGCCGGATTCGCGTCCTCCTTCGCGGAGCGACGACGGCCTGGAGGGCATCATCGACACGTTCACCGACGAGCGCAGTGGCCGGTACCGCCGCCGGCCAGCCGGGGTCGTCCTGGTCCTGTTGGGCGTGGTGGCGGGCGTTCTGCTCACCGCCGTGTTCCTGACCGTGGTGTGGTGGCCGCGGACCGAGGTGACGTACCGCAGCGCCGCGCCCTCCTCCGTGGTCTACGCCGACGAGGCACAGCACTACCTTGAACTGGTTCACCAACACACCTTGTCCGGGCGGGACACCTACCGAATCGTGGCCGGCCGGTACACCGGCGCTGCCTATGGACACTGGCTGGACATCGACGCTGCCGTGGCGGAGAAGGGCATCGAATCCACGACGTGGACGCAGGACGGAGTCCGCGTCCGCTTCTCCACGGGCCACGAGACGTTCGTCCCCGCCCGCTTCTTCATGTTCGGCAGGTGAGCCGGCGCGATCGCGTACCGTCCGTGCGGTGCGCCCGACCAGGGGGCGCCTTCGGGACGTTCGGGCCCGCACAGGGGTGGAAGGGTCCGGTTCGGCGTACGGTCGACGGACCGGCCGGACCGCCTCGACGCCACGACCCCGAACGGGAGCCTGCCGATGCGCCTTTATGCCCAGACCCGCGCACGCCGTAACCGCCAGGTGCTTGCCGACCTGATCGCCTTCGCCTTGATCGGCGCCGCGGTGTGGTTCGCCCTCGTCGTCCGCGAGGCGATCATGCTGCTGGCGGGCCCGGGGCGGACGGTGGAGAGCTCGGGCGACGGCCTCGCCACGGAACTCGGCCGCGCCGGTGACGCGGCGTCGAACGTACCGCTCGTCGGGGACCTCCTGGAGAAGCCGCTGCGGTCCGCGGCCGACGCCAGTGCCGGCTTCGCCGACGCCGGTCAGTCGCTCCAGGACGCCGTCGGCCGGGTGGCCGACCTGACGACGCTGGCCCTCATCGTCGTCCCCGTCGCTGCCGTCCTGCTCCTATGGCTCCCCCCACGGGTGCGCTGGATCCGCCGCAGCGCCGCCGTGCGCCGCCTCCTCGATGCCCCCGGAGGCGCCGACCTGCTCGCCCTGCGCGCTCTCACCGGCCCGTTGAACGACCTTGCCGCGCTCGCGGCCCCTCCCGGCGGTCTCGCCGATGCCTGGCGCCGCGGGGACCAGCAGGTCATCGCCGAACTGTCCCGGGTCGCCCTGCTGAGGGCCGGCCTGCGGCCTTGAGCAGGGTCTCCCGGGCGCTTCCGACGGGTCGCAGCCGAGGCAGATCGGGCGGCAGGACGACCACGGTGACGCCAAGGAGCCCGTCACCTGGGATCTCATGCCGCGGGGGCGAGGAAACCGGGACTGGCAGGCCGAGCCGCCCGGCGGTGTCCCCGTCGAGCCGGACGACCACCGCTACGGCGCCGACCAAGCCCGTAACCGCAAGAGGCCACGTTCCCGCGGCGGCCGGTCACCCAACGCATGGCTGTGACCGCGCACGTGATCCACGTCGGGAAGGGGTCCGCAAGGAGGGAACTGCGGTCACTCCCCAGTTACGGCGAGGAGGATCCGCCAGTTCGCTTGGCTGAGAGAGCATGGGCCAGTGGCCGGTGTCCATCTCGAACAGCCGCCACTGCCCGCTGGTCAGTAGCCTGTCCACGTCGTCGGGTGACTCGGGGTCGCCGAGCCTGGACGTGCGTCTGCTGCCCGGCCGGCACGCCTGCTTCTCGGCGAGACCGGACAGCGCGAGCGGGTGGGCGCCGTGACCGGCTGCACCCGGATACGGCACCACCTCGGTCCATACCCACGGCCCAGGCCGCGCACCTGCAACCAGCACGAAGTCCGCCATGGCCGCACCGTAGCGGAAACCGCTTCGTGCGTACTTCCGATAGTGGCTCCCGGGAGGGAGGTTCGCGGCGGGGCCGACGGGTTACCTTTCCGGAGCGCTGAGCGGCGCGGCCGTGATGTGTGCCATGGGGGCGCAGCGGATCTGGTAGCGGCCGTTGGGTACGTGTTCGGCCACGGCGAGCCGCACGGTGAGGGGCCCGGCCCATTCGTAGCCCTCGCGCTCGCCGTGGCGCGCCAACCGGTCGGTCAGCTCCTGCCCCACGACGGTGAGGTGCGGACCGATCTCGGCATACACGGGCAGAGGCAGCTCGACGGTGTACACGTTCGGTGCCACGGTGCGGCGAGAGCTGCACACGACGGCCTGCTCGTCGCACGTTCGCAGCAGCGCCTCGACCACCTCCGCCTCCGCGTCACTGCCGAACAGCTTTTCCGCCAGTGCCTGCTCGGCCCGCTCGATCGCCCGCTCCCAGCCCTTCAGAGTGCCCATGACCCGCACCTGCCCGTGTTCCGCGACGTCACGCGCCCGCACAGGCGCGGACACGCCCGGCAACGCACCGTTCGGTGGAGCCGGCCGCTGGGATGAGCAGGGGTCCGCCCGTCCCTTCAAGTGTTCGTGCTGCACCGGGCGACGGCTTCCGGTCCGGACCGGACGGGGGAAACCAACCGCTGTCTCTTCAGCGTCCAGGTCCCGCGTCAGCCGGTGCGCACCGCCGTGACCGTGAAGCGCTCGACTTCGGAGATGTGCCCGCCGGTGGACGCGACGATGGTAAGCACCGGGTCACTGGCGCCGGTGAACGACACGGTCGCATTCCAGGACTGTGAGTTCCCGCCGGCCGGAATGCAGCAGGAGGTGCCGATCGGGGCGGTGGACGAGGGCTGGCGCACGTCCACGCGGATGCTCTCGTCCACACCGGTCAGCCGGCCGCCGGTGCTCACCGGGGAGCGCACGACTGATCCGTAAGCGGGCGTGGTCAGCGAGAACGTCGTGTCGTCGGTGCCCACGACCTCCCACGGGGCGTCCGGGCCGGCGCCGTACCGCACGAGGTGGATGACCGCGACGGTGCCTTTGTAGCCCTCGGCGCCCGGGGGCAGGCTCAGGCCGACGCCGATCCGGGCATCGCGGCCGGTGGCGGTGCGCTGGGTCACTCGGCCGACATCCTTGAAGCCGAGGTAGCCCTGGGTGAAGGAGAGCGCGGTCTGGTCCGGGTCGAGATGCCAGGGCTGGTGGCCCCCGGCTCGGTACTCCTGCTGCCAAGCCTGGGCTTGGGCGAGCGTAGTGAACGGCCACACGGGCTGGAGGTGCGCCGAGCCGAGGGGCGGCGTGCCTCCGTCGGGCGCGGGGGTGGGGGCCGCGGGCGTACTGGGGGTGGTGGTACTGGGCGCGCTGGGTGCGGTCGGAGCCGCGGTGGGCGCCGAGGACGTGCCCGGTACGACGGAAGGGGATGGCCGCGGGGGTTGCCCGCCGGAGCCACCGCAGGCGGTCAGCGCACCCAAGGCGGCTGTCGCCACGAGGAACCGGGTGAGTCGGTTGAGTCGGCCGAGTGGGAGCCGGATGTTCATGTTGACCCCAGAACGTCGGTACCGAGCGTCGGCACCGCCTGAGCTTATGGTGCCATCGTGGGAGGCCGACGGCGAGAGGGCCGGGGGGTAGAAGTAGATCGCTGTCTGGCGCACCGCGAAACCGTGGTGCGTGCGTGTCTACGTCCCCCTGACCCCGCCCGGTACTGAGTAATGGGCAGGACCCGGAGTGCACGGCCACAGTGCGGGTGCACACTGCCACAGTGGAGGAGAACGGCTGGACCTCCAGCCACTCCGTAGTGGAGGTGGTCACCGACGTATGCCGTTCCTCGTGGACTCCGTGACGAACGAGTTGCCCGCCAGGGCCGCGGCATCCACATCGTGATCCACCCGCAGGTCGCTGTCCGCCGCGACGACTGGTCAGTGCGATAGGCCGATGACGTGATCAGCGCGATAGTCCGGAGGGGCATCGAGGCCCCTTGCCCACTGGACACATCCGGCGCGTCGCCGCCTTCGACCACCCCTTGCTGAGTGCAACCGTCGAGTTCGGTGCCAAGCCGGGACACCTCCACCGCTATTACCTGCACACCGCCGGGGAGAGGTTCCAGGTCAGCGATGGGCGCAGCGCACGTCCCGATTGCGGGTCAGCGAGTTGCGCAAACGCGGAATGTACGGAGTGTCAAATGTCGCGCGCGGATTTATGCATGACGTCCAGGGGGCCCGGGGTCCTAGGCTGAACCCATGACCTGGGAGGGGAGTTCGCCCAGACTTCGTTCAGCCCCATGGCGTGAGTGGCGATCAAACACGTTTCGCGGCGGCGCTGTGTCATTCCTTCCTTCACCTACGTCACACAATGGCGCGCGACAGGAGCGACAGGACATGCAGCCCAAGCCGAGCACAGCCCGACGTGACGACTCCGACATGAACCACAAGACGGACACCACACAACCGGCACTGGAACTACGTTGTGGTGGCTTGCATTTGACGATTCAGCGCGTGCCCGTCTGGCTTGTGTCGCTAGCAGCGACAGCCGCAGGAACCGCCGCCACGTGGTGGGCACACCAGTAGGACGAGCCGAGAACGGTGCACCAGCGACCCTGAAGTCCTGACTGCCCCTAGCTTGCGGAACGGACGGCAGAGCGGTTGAACGTTCCCGCTCGTGTCCCTCCCGCCGTGCGTCAGCGGCTGCGAATGATGTGGCTGGGGTGATGCCCCACATCTCGGAGAGCATTCGGCTTCTTGGGCTAGGTCAGGCAGCTAGGCGGAGTCGCTGCATGACCGCCCCGGAACGCGCCGGAACCGTCCTTGCTCCGAGCTGCTTAGCGCCGAGTTGGCCAGACATGCCAGGTGCAGCGCTCAGTCATACGGGTTCCGCCGTCCGGCGTCCTTGCCGGGCCGTGTGCGTGGGCGCGGGTCGCGCTGGGGGGCGTCGACGATGAGGCAGGCCTGGGGGGGATGGTGTTGCGGCCGCCGGTTGAGCCGACGTTGGCGCAGGCGTCGGAAGGTGATCCCGCCCGTGTGTCCGCTGGTTTCGGGGGTGGCGTATGAGCTGAAGTACCACGGGTACCGGGCGCTGATGTACACCGCGACCGGGCCGGGTGGGCGGGTGCTGCTCCAGACCCGCCGCGGCGCCTTGGTCCAGGGCGCGTTCCCCGATCTCCTCGCGGTTGCCGAGGCGCAGGTGCCGCACGGCCCGGTCCTCGATGGCGAACCCCGTGCCGGAGTCACGGCGGGAAGCCATGCTGAACCGGCACCGTGCACCGGACGCTCCGCGGTTCCCGGCCCGCCGCGGTGGACTGCGCCAGAAATCTTCGCGGCCGGCGCCGAGGTCCGTGCCTGACGCGGCGTGGGACTAGCTGTTCGGGGTGATGGGAAGTGACCGCCACCGAGCCCTGCTGTCGTGCCACGTCAGCTCCGGTGCTCGGGCCGCCGAGTTGCTGGGCGTTCGTCTGACCGATGTCGACTGGCCAGGTCAGCGCCTGTGGGTTGTGTCGAAGGGCTCGGGGGTCAGGCGGGTGGCCCCGCTGTCGCCTGGGCACGCCGACATCGCCACGACCACGATCTACACGGTGCCGCGGGTGGTGGAGATGTTCGACCGCCTGCACACCTTCTACAACCGCCCCCGGCCGGTGCCGACGCTGCCGACCGGACTACGGAAGCGGGTAGCCGCCGACGCCCGCGTACACCGTGTCGCCGACAGGGCGTTCCTGTTCGGTGCCGTCCGAGGGGTGGTTGACGACGGTGTTCTGCCAGACCAGTGTGGTGGAGCCGCCGCCGTCCATGTTGAGGGCGTCCACGGCTCCGAGGTCCTTCAGGAGGGTTGCCAGCTCCAGTCGGGTGGCGCCCTTGCTGATGGTGGTGTGCCTGCCGTCGACGGTCACCAGCAGGGTGCGGCCGTAGCCATCGGTGCCGACAGCCGTTCGGGGTGCCGCGTCGGGGACGGTTGGGGAGCCGTCCGGGTTCGTCGGCTGTGTGTAGGCGATCTGGCCGTCCCGCATCAGCAGGTCCCCGCCTGCGGTGATGTACATGGAGGGGTCGAGTGCCACCGTGTCACCGAAGCGGGTGTCGGTTACGGTCTCGGGGAGCTCCAGCTCGGTGCCGACGAGCGCGTTGGCGCGCAGCCAGCTCGCGCCCTCGCCGATGCCCTGGAGGATCCGGCCTGCGGAGGGCACGGTGCGCCCGCCCCTGTTGCCGGTCTGGCAGGTGGAGGCGGCGAGCGGGGACGAGTCGTAGCAGGCGGTGACCTTGCCGTAGGCGTCGAGCAACACTTCGATGCCCTCGTCCGTGCTGATCACTCCCTCGCCGCTCGGGGCGTCGGGGTCGTTGGAGGTGGCGATGTACGCGGTGGTGGGGGTGGGAGTGCCGTACTCCGGTGTGAAGGAGACGATCTCGGAGGTGTCCCAGCAGACGCCGTTGCCGTCGATGGTCTCGCCCGGGTCGCGGCCCTCGCAGTGGGCGATGCGCCCGGGCACGCGGTTGATGCCGTCCAGTTGCCGCGCTGCGACAGTGGAGTTCTTCGGCTTGACCGTCAGGGCGGTGCTCAGCTCGGTGATGTAGGCCCGGCCGTGCTGGAGTACCAGGGCGGAGCCGACGGGCTTGCTGCCCTTGCCCTTCGTGGCCTCGCTGACGAGCTTGCCCCCACGCACCAGGATGCCGCTCACGTCGCCGTCGTAGGTGTTGTCCGACGGGTTCTTGACGTTTCCGTCGAAGAAGGAGCCGTTCACGCCGGCCCGGGGTCGGCGCACGGTGTTGACGGAGATGGCCTGCAGCATCGAGGAGCTGGTCTGGGAGGTGGACAGTCCGCTGCCGAAACTGCCCTTGAGCGTCAGGGGCGCCTTGTCCGGGTCGATCACCACCACGTTCACGTTCCACGGTCCGGCGCCGCCCGAGTACGTGGTGCGGGTGATGCCCGGGACAGTGGTGTCGACCGTCTTCGTGGAGCCTGACTCCAACACGGCCAGGGTCAGACCCGTCTCCGCGGCGGCCACGGCCGGTACGGAGACGGGGGTGGCCAGGACCGAAGCTGCCATGACGAGCGCTATGGCGCCCTTGGCGACGGTGATTTTCCCGGCGGCGTGCTGCGTTCGGCTGTTCACGGTGGATTCCTCGGTAGCGGTCAGCACTGGCTCGTCCCGGTGACCAGTTTGTGGGAGGTGAAGCCGGCGGCGTAGGGCTGGGGGATGACCGTGCTGTCCGACCGGAGTACCACGTACTTGCCGTAGGTCTTGCCGCCCTCGCTCCACGAGCCCGTGAAATCGGGACCGGGGTAGAAGCAGGCGTGCTTGTCGGTGTAGTTGGCGACCGAGACCACGCGGTCGTTCCACGCCTGGTCGTACACGGAAACATCGTTCTGCGTCGCGGTCATCACACCGCGACCACTGGGCTCGGTGAACAGGCAGAGGTATCCGCTCGCGCAGCGCTCGAAGCCGGTGAAGCAGCCCGCCTTGGACTTGGCCATCTTGTGGGAGGTCACCTGGTCGTTCAGGTTCGTGCTGGTGTCGGCCAGATTCCCGCGGTAGCCGGGGCGCAGCGCCTGCACGGTGCCGCCGTAGTAGCCGTCCCGGTAGACGCAGGACCAGTAGGCGGAGTTGTTGTGGATCGAGGTGACCTTGTCGTCCCATTCGGCGGAGTAGAGCTGGACTGGGCTCTGCGGGCCGAAGGAGATGGTGGCTCCCTGACCGTCTGCGTCGCTGAAGATACAGAGGCGGCCGGAGTCACAACCCTGCCATTCGGCCGCACTGGCCCGGGAGACGGCCAGCGAAGAGAGCACGAGCGTCACGAGCGAGATGCCCATGACCGCCCATGTGATGGAGCGTTTCACAGAGAGAACCTCAAGAAAATAGATCGTCAGTTTGATTACAAGGGTGTGATCATATCGAGAACCCGGGATTCGCTCACACGGGCGACCCGTAGGTGTGAGCGCCAATGCTCCGGCTGTCCATAAGTGGAGCGGCCCGTGCGGGGGGTGCGAGAGCCGGCCTCGCTGTTCACTGCTTCAGCCCGGGGCTACATGTCGTCCCACTTCCGGCACCCTCACCGCCCGCAGCTCCTCGTCCTCGGCCGCCACGACCAGGACGGCCGGCTGCGCGCGGTCGGCCGCACCGTCCCGCTGCGCCCGGAGGTGGCCCGCCTGGTGCCGGAGCACCTGGCCGCCGTCGACCCTGGACGCCCCTGAGAGGGCGTCGCGTTCGCTGCGACCTGGGGGAGCCGTGACGTCCTGGACGCGCGTGTGGTGCCACGCGTTGCGCTTCAAGCGGCTGCGCCTGGACGTGGGCGTTGAGGATGTCCCGGTGTTCGGGCAGGGCCGGCCGCCGCAGACGGCTGACCGGTTTCGCAGGGCCCATTCATGCGTCACCTGTTGTGGTGTCCGTCGTTGCCCACGCATGATCACACGCCAGACGGTTACAGCCATCTCCTTCACTATGGCGGCAGGGGGGGCACAGCGGCTCCGGCGTTTGCGTGCGGCATCGGCGACTTGCTGTCCCCTGCGCTCGGGACCACTTGTGTCAACCATCATGGGACTCACGCGGGTGGAGCCACTACTCAATGGCACGGGAGCTGGTAACGGCAATGTTGCGGGATTGCCGATCGGTAGCGCGCTCAATCAGTGCGGAGGGGCCGACATGATTCCCCCGGGTCAGCCGGTTTTCATTTACGGTGTGCCGATCGAGCCTGGACAGCCGGATTCGGACACATTTCTCCTGAAACCGCGATGAATTGCCTGGCTCCGAGGCCCGAGAGGACCCGCCGCTGCGGGAGCAGGCGGGCCCTGGAGTGCCCTGAGTGACCGCTTACCGCAGCTGACTGCCGAGCACCCGGTGCAGCGGGGGAGTAACGCCGGGCCGCCGCAAGCGGACAGCTCTCCGCGGTCGTTGACGACAGGGCAGGGTGTAGCTACATGACGTGCAAGCGCCCCCAGATCGAGCACGGGGCCGGGCTGTCCGTCCGGTGCTGGAGTGGCACGTCGGCGGAGGTGCTCCGCGGCACGGCTCTACAGCGCGGCCGTGCAGCGGCCGGCCGCGCCGGCACTGTGTCAGCCTGGCCGGGCCCGCCAGGGTGCCGACGTATCTAGTCCAGGACGTGTCCGGTCGATCAAGCCCGATTGCTCGGTGATCACCGTGGCTGGATGGCCAGTCGGTCTGTCTGTACTCAGACAGCAGCAGGATGCATAGGATGCAGGCATGGGCATGGTGGAGATCATCGAGGATCTGGCGGAGGAAGCCGAACGGCAAATCCACGATCAGGGGTGGGAGCTGTCACCCGCCGACCGTTCCGTCGCCGCGAAAGCCGCCGCCGACCTCCACGCCGCCGTCGGCACCCCGCAGTCCCAGGAAACCTTGACCGAGGTCGACCGACTGGAACACCTGCGGGAAGCGCTCGCCGTTCTGGCCATCGCCCTCGCCCACGTCCACGGACGCCTGGCCTGGTTCCTCGGCGCAGCTGCTACCGCGCTCACGCCAGTCCTGCACTGGCGAGCCTTGCCCGCCGGAGACGGCGCCACCTTCGGCGCCGTCCAGCCGGCCCTCCAGGAGTACACGGAGGCCGAAGACGCGATCCGCCGGCTCCAGAGGACCCTCGACAGCATTAACACCGCCTGACACCATCCGGCTCAGCCGGGGGAGCGTCACGATCGCCCGGACAAGTCAGGCCCCAGTGAGCACCTCGCTCGACGGCCCGGTGGACATCCTGCTCAACCTGGTGCCGTTGAGCCCGCAGGACGCCGCGGCCCTGATGCCCCTGGTACGGCAGGGCGGACGGATCGTGTCGATCGCAACCCCGATCGAGCCGCCGCGCGACGCCGGGGTGAGCGCGATGCACATGGTCCGCCCGCAACGACGTTGCGGATCCGACTGGACCTCGGTCAGTCGATGCCTTCGACGATGCGGAAGTCGCGCGCGACGCCGTCGGAGAGAGCGACCAGCGCCTCCTGGTAGGCCGCACTCTTGTGCGCCGCGATCGCCTGCTCGAAGCTGTCGAACTCGACCAGGACTGCTGCCCTCGAACCTCGGCCTGACCCCCGCGGTCCCCTACCTGCCGTCGACCGCCGGCTAGCGGCTGGGCAGAATTCTGCCCATGGAGCCGATCACGCTGACCACCGAGCGCCTCGTCCTGCGCCCCCACATCCCCGGGGACGCGGCCGAGGTGCACGCCGCCTGCCAGGACCCCGAGATCCAGCGCTGGATCTCGGTGCCCGTCCCCTACGAGCCCGCCCACGCGGAGGAGTACGTGACACAGAGCGTCCCGGCCGGGTGGCGGGAGGACACCGCCTACGACTTCGCCGTCCGGCTCGGCGCGGACGGCCCGCTCGTCGCCACGCTCGCCGTGCACCGGACGGGCGCGCACACCCACGAGATCGGGTACTGGACCGTCGCCGGGCACCGGGGCCGCGGCTACATGACGGAGGCCCTGCGGGCCGCCGTCCGCTGGGCGTTCACCGAGGCGGGCGTCGTCCGGCTGGTCTGGCGCGCCGGGGTCGGCAACGACGGCTCCCGTGCCGTCGCCGAGCGGGTGGGCTTCCTCATCGAGGGCGTCCAGCGGGCCGGCATGGAACACGGCGGCGCGCTGCTGGACTGCTGGGCCGGCGCACTGCTCCCCTCCGACCTGGACCTGCCCTCCCGACTTCCGTACGGACCCTCCGTTGTCAGTGGTGCCGCCTAGGCTCGGCGCATGAGCATGATCTCGTTGTGCGCCGATGAGGCCCCCCGGGGTCTCAGTCGTTGAGAAGGGGGCTGTGGCGTTCGGTGAGTGCGCCTACGCCGAGGTCTTCACGCATGAGCTTGCGCATCTCGGCGGCTGCTTTGCCGCGTGCCTCCCAGCGGGCGCGATCCTCTGAACTGCTGACAACAGTGCCGTCGATGTAGCCGTCGCAGATGCGTCGCAGGCAGTGGAACACGCTGTTGGCAGCCTGGACGACGGGTTGGGGCGCGATGAGCCACATCCGTTCCGATGCGATACCTATGCCTGAATCCCGGAAGGCTTCGCGCAGCGCAAACGCCCGTTCGTCGTCGGAGGGGTGCTCTCGCTCGGCCAAGGCCCGCAGGGTCTCACCGAGGACCTTCACGGTGGTGGTGTACTGCGTGTAGATGTCGAGCCGCAGTCGAAGGGCTTCTTTGACTTCCTCGTGCTTCCACGGGTTCCGATCGGCGATGAGAGTGGCGACGATGCCGATCGCGGCCCCGGTCAGGGTGGAGAGCAGTGGCAACCAATCCATGCGGGCCAGGTTGGGCCATCCCGTGACGGCCGCGCCAGGTGCTGACCCGTAATCAATCTCATGAGACAGCACACCTAGCCCGCGTCCTTTCCCGGTCCCGCATGAAGGTGTCGTCCGGCTGCGGCACTGGCAGCGCCCCCGGCCACAGCCACCAGTAGTTCAAGTTCGCGGCTTAGGCGGTGTTGTCTTCGGCCAGGGTGTGGTCGATGACCTCGCCCAGCCGTCCGCGTCCTCATCGCCGGGTCGACCGTCGGCCGATCCGAACGCCGGCGGGAGACCTGGATTCGCTCCGCCAGCTACCGATCGGAGCCGCCAACTATCAGTCGGGTCTCATGCGCACCCTCGCCCTGAGGTACCGCCCGGCGACCATCCCGTATCCACAGGGGCGGTGCCGGAGGCTCCAGGGATGATCCACGACCACACCGTAGGGCGAGAGAACACGTTCAGAGCTCCGTGTATCTGACTTTTTGGGCTGTTGAGACGAAACCCTGCCCTCCGGGCGTCACCGCCGGCGCCGGCTCCGCGTATACCTGGCCAGTCACGGGGGGAGCAGGTTCCCGCCTACGCCCCAGGAGGGACGCTGCATGCGATTCATGCGCGGACTGATCGTCGCGGTCTCTGCGGGCGACCTACTGGGCCGCCCATAGCCAAACAGGACGCCGGCCGGGACATCGCCTACCGCGCGGACCTGCTGATCCGCCACCCGTGTACAAGGCTCCCGGCACGGAGTTGACGGTTCGAATTGGCCCCACGTTTCAGGTCTGGGTTGGCCCCACTCCGTGGTCAACGCGACGATTGTTCCGGCCTGAGGTGGCTCCGACTTCCGGTCTCAGCTGGTCCAGCCCTGAGACTCATTTGCAGCCGGTGTCGCCCACGTAGCCGGCCTGCGGGAAGATGCCGGACAGCGAGAAGCGGCTGCGCAAGCAGGTTGTCAAGCTCAAGGAACTGCGGGCCAAGGACGCCGAGGAACTGACCCAGATACGCCCCGACGGTGAGGGTTTGGTCCGCACGCTCAACCAGCTCGGTTCCAGCCACTTGGCGGGGGTGTATCCGACGATCGCCGGATGGCCGGCGGAAGGCTCAGGCCACCAGGCTGGTGGCATGACACAGCGTGCGCAGGAGCAGGAGCCCGGCGCTTGCGGCCGACCGCCGGCCGAAGCAGGGGGCCGTGGGGACGCCAGGCGGCGCAGGAGCGCGCTCTGGGAGTTCTTCGGCATGGCGTTGGCGGCGAGCGGCCTCTGTGTGGCTGTCGTCAGCCCTGACCTGCGCGATGCCGTTGTGCACACACTCGCCGCGAAGGCCGTCGAGCTGACCCGCTGAGCCGGGCGCCACGCCCCGAGCGGGGACCGATGCCGCCGCCGACGTGGCGGCGCGGCCGACCAGGCAGGAAGGAAATCTTGTGAACGCCGCATCCGCCCCGGAGACGACGGGTGCCGAGTCCCTGCGCGTCCGTGAGACGCTCAAGGCACTGTACGGGTACGTCCGCCCGCACCGCGGGGCCGTCGTCCTCGGTCTGCTGCTGGCCCTGGCGGGAGCCGCCGGGGCGCTGCTCCAGCCGCTGGCCACGAAGGCACTGGTCGACCGGCTCTCGTCGGGCGGCACGATCGCCACCGTCCTGCTGGCCCTGACCGTCCTGGTGCTGCTGAGCACGGTGGCCGAGGCGTTCGGCGCCTATGTGCTGGAGCGGACGGCGGAGTCGGTGGTCCTGGCCGCTCGCCGCAGTCTCATCGGCCGCCTCCTGCGGCTGCGCCTCCCGGCGATGTACCGCGTGCAGCCGGGCGACCTCATGTCCCGGGTGACCTCCGACACCACGCTGCTGCGTGCCGTCAGCACCCAGGCCGTGGTCAACGCCGCGACCGGGGCGCTCACGCTGATCGCAGCGGTCGTCGTGATGGCCTTCCTGGACGCGGTCATGCTCGGCGTCGCTCTCGCCGTGGTCGCGGTCGTCGCCGCGGGCGCCGCTCTGGTCATGCCGAGGATCGGACAGGCCGCTGAACGCGCGCAGGAAGCGGTGGCCGAGATGTCCACCGGCCTGGAGCGCGTCTTCGGGGCGTTCCGCACGGTGAAGGCGTCCTGCGCCGAGGAGCGGGAGACCGCTCGCGTCGAGGCGTCGGCCCGGCAGGCGTGGCACCACGGCGTGCGCGGCGCGAAGTGGGAGGCCCTGCTGGGAACGGCGGACAACCTCGCCGTCCAGCTCGCGTTCCTCGCGGTCCTCGGGGTCGGTGGGGCGCGGGTGGCGTCCGGGGACATCCCCGTCTCCACGCTCATCGCCTTCCTGCTGTACCTGTTCTACCTGATGGAGCCGGTGTACAAGCTGGTCGAGGCCGCCTCCGCGTACCAGGAGGGCGCGGCCGCGATCTCCCGGATCACGGAGGTGGACCACCTGGCGGCGGAGCCGCCGGCCATGCGGGAGCCGGCGCTGCCCGAGGCTGCGGCGGCCGTGCGGCGCCCGGCTTCGGTCCGGTTCGAGGGCGTCTCCTTCCGCTACGAGCCCGGACTGCCCCCCACCCACCGGCAGGTGGACTTCGAGGTGCCGGGTGCCGGGGTGACGGCCTTCGTCGGCCCCTCCGGTGCGGGCAAATCGACGGTCTTCTCACTCATCGAGCGGTTCTACGACACGAGTGGCGGCCGGATCCTGGTCGACGGCGAGGACATACGCCAGTGGCCATTGCCGGAGTTGCGGTCCGTCATCGGATACGTCGAGCAGGACGCGCCGGTGCTGGCCGGCACGCTGCGGGAGAACCTGGTCTTCTCCGCGCCCGGCGCGACGGACGACGAGATCCGCACCGTCCTCGCCCGCACCAGGCTCGACGCCCTCGTCGAGCGTCTCCCCCGCGGGCTGGACACCCTGGTCGGACACCGGGGTTCGAAGCTGTCGGGCGGGGAGCGCCAGCGCGTCGCGATCGCCCGCGCCCTGCTGCGCAAGCCCAGGCTGCTGCTGGACGAGGCGACCTCGCAACTCGACGCCGTCAACGAGCTGGCATTGCGGGACGTCGTCGCCGAGACGGCACGCGACACCACCGTCCTGGTGGTGGCCCACCGCCTGTCCACGGTGACGGATGCCGACCGCATCGTCGTCATGGACGCCGGCAGGGTCCGTGCGATCGGCACCCACGAGGAGCTCATCGCAGGAGACGAGCTGTACGCACAGCTTGCCGCGACCCAACTCCTCCTCCCGGCGGGGCACCCCGGCGGGTGAGAGCGGTCTCCAACGGGCTGTCCCCGCCGCAGGGCGGGGACAGCCCGTGGGGGAGGTGGTACTGCCGGGGCATTCGCCGGATCCAGAACACCACACCACGCGCGAGGTGAGGACAGTGCCAGCGTCACCAAGCGTTCGCGCACCCGCTCGGTCATCCTCACCCTGGAGTCCCCGTTCCCGTCCGCAGGGCAAAGGGCGAGCAGGTCCCGCTGACCAGGGCGGACAGCCGCCGGCGCAACCTGATCGGACGGGCATCGGCCGGCAGTCAGCTCGGCGCGCTCGCGCTTCACCGACGGGGCCCGCCTCGGCGCCTTCGCGCTGCCTTACAGCGACGGCCGATTCCCGAACGCTCTGTTCGCCGAGAACCCCGCCCAACCGGGCGGGTCCATCGAGCACATCCGAGGCCGTGGTGCAGGACGCTGCCGAGCACGGTGATGGTCATGGCGTACAGGGCGGTGTGGGCGTAGAGAACGTCGGGGAGGGCGTTGAAGGCGAGCAGGCCGAACACGATCGAGGTGGTACCGCGTAGCCCAAGGGCTCCGATCTGTCCCAGCAGCTCGGGGCGTGTTTCAGCCGTTCTGCAGGGCATCGGACCCGACGACCGGTTCGAGCGTGCCGCCGGGGCCGTCCGGGCCGGGGCGGGGCATGAAGGCCGACCGCCCCGGTCCGGCCATCATCGGATGTACTTCGCCGGTTGGGTGGCGGCGTTGAGCAGAGCCTCCAGCGGACCGCGGCGGAAGAAGCGGGACCAGACCGCGGCGAACACGATCGCCCCGAGGATGAACGTGAGCACGGGGATCCAGGACGTCTGGCTGCTTTCCCCGGCCGGTATGCCGACCATGGACTGCACGAGGAAGTGGCCGACGTAGGCCGTCAGGGACATGGTGCCCACGGCGATGACCGGTTTTGCCAAGCGGCGCAGCTGCGGCAGGCGGTCCATGAGCACCGTCGCGCCCACGATCACGAGGATCGCGACGCCCACGCTGCCGATGATGTCGAACGGGGTGCCGCTGTGCGGCCCGGCGGACAACAGGTCCGAGGCCGACAGGTGGCGCTTGATGGACCCGCTGGCGAAGGACGACGCTTTCTCGAACCCGGCGGACGACTTCCCGTCCTCCGCCATGCTCCTGAGCGCGTCCTTGCCCGCCAGCAGCAAGGAAAGGCCGTACGCGCCGGCGGTCAGGGCGGCGCCGAGCGCGGCCAGGCGCCGCTGGACGGAGACGGCCGACAGGTCGAGGCGGGCCAGCGCCATGCCGGCGACCACGAACGACATCCACGTGATCGTCGGGTAGAAGCCGGTGAGCAGCAGATCGAGCACACCGACTTCGCTGAGCTTCTTGAGCGGGTCGTAGGCGTTGATGCTCTGCTGGACGGACTCACTCAGCCGCGAGTTCAGGACGAACGCCAGCTGCGGCGTGACGAGCGCGAGCCCCGCGGCGATGATCGCCAGCGTCTTGGCGGACAGCCGCAGCAGGGGCAGGGCGAGGAGGAAGTAGACGCCGTAGAAGCCGAGGATGATCACGCCGCCGTACTCCATCGCCAGCGCGGTTCCCAGCGCCAGCAGGACCAGGGCCCGGATCGCGATCCGGGCCCTGGCCTGCCGGCCGGCCGGGCCGTTCTTCGGCTCACGGCGGCCGGCGATCAGCATCAGGGAGAACCCGGCGAGGGTGGCGAACAGGACGGACGAGTGCCCGTCGGCGAGGTACCGGACCCAGGTGCCGGCGCCGGTCGTGGCCGACAGCGCCGGGCCGATGTGCACGATGTACATGCCGAACACTGCCAGCGCGCGAGCCAGGTCCACTCCGACCAGGCGTCCCATCGAGCGAGCGGCCGATGCCTTCCCGACGGATTCGGGCGAGGTTGCAGGCCGTGGCGGCGCGGTCGCCTGCGGAGCCGATGTCTCCTGCGACGGCTGAATCTGTGTCATACCGACAATCTCTCGGTGACGTCAGGAGCCGGACCATCCGGCAGGCCGCGGTGACACCCCCGCCGACCGGCCGGAACCACCCCGCCGATAGGCGGAGCAGCACCACTGCCAAGGCCGACGCGACGGACGTGACCACCAGCCACCGGGCGCTGCCGAGCCGGTCAGCGGGCGCTGTCTCAGCCTGCTCTGACAGCGCCGCCACCAGGGAACTGGCCAGAACCGCCCCGTACACACCCCCGAACAGCACATGGGGCCACGCCGCACAGCGGCGCAGAGCACGGACGGACTGGTGCGGGTACAGGCGGGGCATGGCCGGGTGGTCCTCGAACGGTACGGAGATCGTTTGCGGCCCGCACCATCGTGCGGACCCAAGGACCGATGCCATCCGTTCGAGGACAGGGGCGCCATCCGCCGGGCCTCGTCCGCCGCCCTGCCGATGGGCGGGATCACACCCCCCGAACGGCTGGACCCGGCCCGCCGGGTGTCCACCGTCCACGGCGACCGCGCCCCCGCGTACCCTGCCGGACGTACGGTCGAGGGCAGGCGAATACCGTAGGAGGACATGGGTTCCCCCCCATGAGGGGTGTGCGGGTCGCCGAGCAGCGGGACAGAGCAGACGAGTGTGAGGCGGAACGCCGGTGATCCGGGTAGTGGTGGTCGACGACGAGGCCCTGGTGCGGTCCGGCTTCCAGATGATCCTGAACGCGTCCGACGGCATCGAGGTCGTGGCGACTGCGCAGGGAGCACAGGCTGCCGACGTGATCCGACGCGAGCGGCCGGACGTCGTCCTCCTCGACATCCGCATGCCCGACGTGGACGGTCTGACCGTCCTGCGCCAGATCCAGAGCCTTCCCGCACCGCCGCACGTGGCCATGCTGACCACCTTCGACACCGACGAGTACGTCCTGACCGCGCTGCGCTCGGGAGCCGACGGCTTCCTGCTCAAGGACACCGAGCCCGAACAACTCGCCCAGCTCGTACGCACCCTGGCCGCGGGCGGGGTCGTGATGTCTCCGAAGGCCTCACGGGCCCTGCTGCGCAGCCACCCAGGCGCAGGAGCACCCCAGGCCGCGGACGTAGCGCGTGTCAACCTGCTCAGCGACCGCGAACGTGACGTCCTCGTCCTGATCGCGGAAGGACTGTCCAACGCAGACATCGGCACCCGGCTCCACCTGAGCCAGGGCACCGTCAAGGACCACGTCAGCTCGATCCTGACCAAACTGAGGGTCGCCGGCCGCGTGCAGGCGGCCCTGCTCGCCGAGCGGGCCGGACTGCTCGGCGACCACGACGGCGACAGCACGGCGCGGGGCAACGGACGATGAGCACGGGCCGCACGCTCTGGCGGCGCGTGCCCCCCTGGGCGGTCGACGCGGGCCTCGTCGCACTCGCCGCGCTCGACGCCTGGATCAACCTCTACGACGAGGGAACCCCCCTTATCTGGTCCTTCGTGGCCCTCGGCAGCACCGGGCTGTTCCTGCGCAGGCGCTTTCCGCTGGCCGTGTTCCTGCTGACCCTGCCCATGACCGTCTTCATGGACGTGGCGGTCGCGCCGATCGCAGCCCTCTACACGCTGGCCGCGTCCACCCGCAACCGCCCCCTGCTGGCCGGCTGCGTCTTGCTGCACGCGGCGGCAGGCACCCTCGCCTGGCCCCTCTCCGGCACGTTCAACGGTGACCGCACCTGGACGCTCATCCAGTTCGTCTACACACTGGCGACAGCCACCGCGCCCGTGCTGTTCGGCCAACTCGTCCAGGCCCGGCACGATGTGGCCCGCCAGCTCGTCGAGGTCGAAGAGGCCCGCGAACACGAACGCGCCCTGCACGCCCAGAACGTCCTGGCCCGCGAACGCGCCCAGCTGGCCCGCGAGATGCATGACGTCGTCTCCCATCAGGTCAGCCTCATCGCCGTCCAGGCCGGAGCGCTCCAGGTCGCCGCCAAGGACCCCGCCGCCCGCGACGCCGCCCGCACCATCCGCACCCTGAGCGTGGACACCCTCGACGAACTCCGCCACATGGTCACCCTGCTCCGCGCCTCCGGCGGCAAGGAGACCGAGCTCACCCCCCAGCCCACCCTCGCCGACCTCCAACAGCTCATCGCCGGCAGCGGCATTGAGACCACACTGTCCGGCGAGCTGCCGCCGGGCATCAGCACGACCGCCCAGCGCACCATCTACCGCACAGTCCAGGAAGCCCTCACCAACGTGCGCAAGCACGCCCCCGGCGCCCGCGCCGAGGTCCGCCTATGGCACGACGCGCACCACTTCGGCGTCACCGTCACCAACACCGCCCCCACCCGCCCGTCCGTGGCCCTGCCCAGCGCCCGCCACGGCCTCATCGGCCTCAAAGAACGTGCCGAACTGCTCGACGGAACCCTGACCGCCGAACCCACCCCCCAGGGCGGATACCGGGTCGGACTACGGGCCCCCACCCGGCCCGCCTGAGCACAAGCCGACCCACACTCCCGGATGCCCAGTCCGCTTCAACACGCTGAACCTGACACGCGAGCGCAGGGCATGGCGGGTCCGGTAAGTCTCCGGCATCCCGGTCACCGCGACCCGTTCGGCTCCGAAGCGTTCGATGATCCGGTCGTAGGTCTCCAGGCGGCGCGCCGACTCCACATCGATGTCGATGTCCGGCAGCGATGCCCGCCGGACGCTCAGGAAGCGCTCGAAGAGCAATCAACCCTCTCGCGCACGCCGCGATCGTGGGCGTCGTCAAGGACGTCCTGCCCGAGATGCCGGCGGGTCTCCTGATCGGCCACCGCCAGTGGCCCCTGCTCGCGGCCCGCATGGACCAGATCCGTGACCGGTGCCGCAGCGGTCTCCTCGCCGTGCACCTGGCCCGCCTCGGTGACAACACCACCTGGAAGGACGGCCCGTCCTCCGCGACGGTCAGCCGTCTCGTGGACGAGACAATGCACTGCCTGACGACCGCTGTCCGCGCCGTCCGCGCCCACGTCTCGGGTCCGGGTCTCCCCGGCGGCGGCCCGCTCCCGCTCCACCACCACGCCCGCCGCCGCGGCCCCCGGACAGCAGGCTGCGATGGAAGCCGCCGTTCCCACCCACGGGAAACAGACCGCACCGGCCAGGGGCGCCGGGCGTACGCGGTGACGGCGGGGGAACTCCCACACCCGGACGGCGGGGCGTCCGGTCGTGCGCGGACCGTGTACGGGCGGCCTGGTGGGAGCTGTCGGGCCGGCTCGGTGCGGCGGATCGGCTCCAGGGTGGCTCGGGAGTTGTTTCAGGGCTTACCGCGAACGAGCCGGTGAGCGCCTCTACTCGCCGGAGTCGTAGCCATGGTGGGGGCGACTGTGCCCTGGCGAGGGCCTTCGCGTGCGCGGGGTCGGATGGGGTTGGGGGCGGGGTGGATCGGCGGGTCGTGGCACCCTCTCGTCCAACAGGCCGCCGGTCCCCAGCAGGACGTGTTTCGGGACGCGCGGGTCGAGTCCTGCTGCCTGCAGATGTCGTCTGCCCTCGCGGGTCAGTCGGTGGTCCGCGCCTTTCACCAGCCTCCATGCGGCCAGCCGACGGGCGATCTCGTAGGCCTCCAGGGAGCGCTGCATGTCGGCTCGTACGGCGTCGATGCTTCTCGCACGGCCGCAGTACGTGTACACACGACGCTCCACCGCATGCCCAGGCCTCTCCCCTTCCACCGTTCGCACGTGTGCGTCGTGCACCACGAGCAGGCCACGTCTGTTCAGCGCGACGACCGCACTGTCTGCCACCCGCATCGCTCCGCCTGCCAGGAACGTGATGTCGTACACATCGAGATCCCTAAGCTCGTCCGAGCCTTTCAAGAACCGCTCGAACAACCACCGCATTTCAGCCCCCCGATCGCCGACTTCTTCTGCCGCCAGTCTCAACTGACGGGATGACGCTCAACCTCCTCGCGGCCACTTCAGAGCAACACTCGAGCCTTGTCGGCATGGTGCACGACACCTCGGCTGCGATCGGCCCGTGCCGCGTACCCCGGGCCGAGAATCGGGTAGATCAGGCGGCCGTCTCGGCGGTTCCCGACCTGCCCGAGCCCCGGAGAGGCGGACGCGTCATGCATGAACCTCGTCCAGGTCTCCCGTGCCCCCCCACGCCGATGACGAAGCTGAGGATCAGCCCGACTGGTCCAAGTCCTCATGGGGCCGCTCTGCCCGCTCGGCTGGGACTCACCAGCGCGCATGAGCCGGGGAGCAGGGAAGTGGGGCAGTCAACGAGCCGAACCGCTCATGCGTCGCAGGGCGCCAACGCTCGACCAGGCGCTGCCGAGGATCACGAGCCCTCCGATGACGAACACCACGTTCGACGTCATCGAATTGTCGGACTTCTGCTCTTCCAGGTTCTTGCTTCCGGTCTGCTTGCCGTTTGAGTAGCTGACGCAGGTGTCGCCCGCCGACATCTTCTTGCCGCCGCACTCGTCAGACGAACCCTGGAATCCGAGCCAGACGAGCGCCGCGCCGAAGGCAAGGAAGAAGAGACTCGCCAGGAGGTCCTGTGCGGGGGTGTTCCTTCTGCCTGAAGCCATGACTTCCAGCCTTCCATCCGTAGGTGTGGGGTTGCGACCACGAGGGTGGCCCCGGCCAGAGCGGCAGTACAGGCCGCGCAGCCGGTCATTTGTGACCGGCGGCCACGGGACGTTCGGCGAGCCGGGTCCTGCGGCGGCCTGCCGGCGGTCCCCGGCAACAGCTGCGGCAGTCGTCCCAAAGTTTCGGAATGATGCCGGCCTGCTTCGGTCGCGGCCTGGCAGCTGATCGCGCTGCCATGACTGGGCTGGTGCTGTTTCGTGCGCTCTCCGGCTCCGTACACTGCTCCTGCTCCCGCCCTTGCTGCCGCGCCGATGCGGAAGGGCGCCAACCCATGAGCGCCGCCCGCGAGTACGGATGCGAAGCGTTCCTGGGGCCCGTTGACCGAGGGCCTGAACGTGCCCCGGGATTTGAACCTCGGCGACCGCGCGCAGGCGCTGGAACGGCTCGGCGTGAACCGGCTCGCGCATCGTGGGCGTCGTCAAGGAGGTCCTGCCCGAGACGCCGGCGGGCCTCCTGATCGGCTACCAGTGGTCCCTGCTCGCGGCACGCATGGACCAGATCCGGGACCAGGGCGGCACTGGTCTCCTCGCCGTGCACTGCCTGACGACACCGCCCTCGGCACCGGCCGCGCCCGCGTCCCGGGGCCGGGTCTCCCCGGCGGCGGCCCGCTCCCGCTCCACCAACACGCCCGCCGCCGCGGCCTCCGGCGGGCAGGCCCTGATGGAAGCCGCCGTCCCCGCCCACCGGCAGCAGACCGCATCGGCCAGGGCGCGGGGGGACGCGGTGACGGCGGGAACTCCCACACCCGGATGGCGGAGCGTCCGGCCGTGCGCGGACCGGGTACGGGCGGCTTAGTGGGCGCTGTCGGGCCGGAACCGGATGGCTTTCGAGGGCCTGCTGCTGACCGGCGCGCTGCTCGCGGCCGCGTGGCGGCCGGGGCACCTCGGTCTGGTGCAGGCGGACTTCGTTCTGACGGCGCTGGCCGGCACGGCAGGCGTGGCCACCTTGTACCGGGGCGCCGTGTTCCGACCGGAGTCCGCTCCGCCTGCGGCCGGGCCCGCAGCGTGAGGGGGAACGTAAGCCCCCGACCGTGACCGCGGTCTGGCACTGGCGGGACTACGGCCGCGGCGTGGGCGGCCCCGTAGCCCTGGACGCACGGACCGGTCCCAGGAGTTCATCCTCATGTCGTCACGTTCACTCGACGCCTCGCCCCTGCGCTGATCGCCGGAATGCTGGCTGCACGAGGGGCCTCTCTCGCCACCACCGCGCATGCTGCACCGCAGACCGCACCAGTCGTCACCAGCGACGACCAGCCCACCCCGGTCAAGAGCGTCAAGCGGATGGGCAAGGCCAATCCGAAGTCATCAAACGCATCGGGCCATCCACCAACCCCGGCACCGCCATGCAGGACGCCACGATCGCGCCGACAGCAACTTCGACCCCGGCGCGTACGTCGGGGGCGACGTCGGCAACGGCTACAGCTCCGGCTACATCGTCGACGGCCTTACTCCCGAAGAGCGGTCGCAGCGCGGTGCTGATGGGGCCGCGGGCATAGCTGAGTTCATGGGTGTGCCCTAAACGGTGAGGCGAGCAACAAGGCAGCGGCGCAGCCTGGTGCCAACGACGCCCGCGCGCACGGAGACGCCGTGGGCGCGGGTGTACCGGCGGGGGCCGCGGTGGCTTCGTTCGTTCAGCAGCAGCGTTTGTCGATGAGTTTCAGCAGCAGTTGGTGAGCAGCGCGCTGGCAGATGTCATGGGAAATGACGGCACTGCGGTCAGCGAGGACGTTCGCGCCGATCACCAGGGCGACCAGCGCCTCCAGGGAATCTGGCACGGTAATCTCAGGTCATGCCTGAGACATCAGTGGCGCACTTCTATGACGAACTGGCCGACGACTACCACCTGATCTACTCAGACTGGGACGCGAGCCTCCGTCGGCAGGGGACGCCCTGGACGCAGTGATCGGCCAGGATCGCGCGGCGGTGCTCGACTGCTCCTGCGGCATCGGTACCCAGGCCATCGGCCTGGCGCTGCGCGGGCACCGGGTCACCGGGACCGACATCAGCCCCCGCGCCGCCGCCCGCGCTGCCTGGGAGGCTGCCCGCCGGAGCCTGAGCCTGCGCACGGCCGCCGCCGACATGCGGCGCCTGCCGTTTGCCGACGGCCAGTTCGACACTGTCATCTGCGCCGACAACTCGCTGCCTCACCTGCTGACAGAGCAAGATGTGAACGCCGCCCTGACTGAGATGCGCCGAGTCCTGCGCCCCGGCGGCCAGCTGCTGATCAGCACACGGCCCTACGACGACCTGCTGCGCGATCGTCCGGCGTCGGCACCTCCGCAAGTCTCCAAGGTCACCGAAGCCGACGGCGGAGAGCGAACCGTCACCTTCCAGCTCTGGCACTGGCACGACGACGGGGAGCACTACGACTTGGAGCACTTCCAGCTCCTTCCGGCAGGCGGAGAGTGGCGCGTCCAGGTCCGCCGGACGACCTACTGGGCACTCGGGCGGGACCGGCTGGCCGGCCTCGCAGCCGAGGCCGGGTTCGTCGACCCCCAGTGGCGGATGCCACAGGAGACGGGCTTCTTCCAGCCACTGCTTGTGGCCTGCGCCGGCGATTAGGTGATCCCATCGCTGGTTCGTCAAGCGGCAGATCAAGGACACCGACGGGAAGGACAAGCCGATGTGGCGTACCCGCTGGATGGCCCGCGTCGCTGAGCATGGGGAGGCCCCGCACCCGCCCGTGCTGATCGTCTTCGACCACGTCGGGGCCCGCGATCCCAACCGCACCGTCCCGCGGCTGCAGGAGCTGACCTGGCCGCTGTGATCGGGCGAGCCGGCCGACGGGTTCAGCAGCTACGACAGGAAGATCCCGATCATCGCGACCGGCCTGCGCAACCTGCGCGAGTACGCCCCAACGGCCCGGTCTTCCTCAGCTTCGGCCGCACCCACATGCAGCCCCTGCGCGACGCGATCGGCAACCCCCGCCGGGACGCCGTCCTCGCCCGCCGGGCAGAGCGGGCGCGAGCACAGCAGGAGAAGTACCAGGAGCAGCTGCGCCGCGCGGCCGAGCGGAAGAGGGCCGAGCGCGAGGCCGTCCGCCCGGCCTGCGCCGGCTGCGGGACGAAGTTCGACAACGACCGCTGGTCGCGGCCGCGGACCAGTCCGAGTGTGACCGCCTGGAGCAGGAGGCCGCCGAGACCGCCAAGAAGGCTCGCGGTTGGCGCTCCACTTCCGCCCCGGGCAAGCCTCCTGATGGGCTGGGCAAGCCTCCGCCGGCAGCGCGGGCAACCCTCCCACCGGCTCGTTACGCTGGGCCCGCCGGCACAGTGACGTGCCGGCGGCCCTCGGTCGGCGCGCGTGAAGTGGCCGCGCCGGGACTCTCGGGACAGGCCTCAACTCTTGTAGATGAGGACCCGGAACTTCCATGAGAGGTCGGTATACGGGTACTGCATCGATGAGTTGTCGCTGACGTCCGGATCATTTACGCCGAACAGCAGTCGCACGGGGCGACTGTCTGTCCAGGTCATACAGCCGCCGAACGCTGTGGCCTGGGCTGGGGGACCGACCCAGCCCCCGGGCTTGTTGTTGAACCTCAGGACGGCGGAGAACTGGAACAGCTCCGGATACGGCCATCCGGTCGACGGTGCGGCCAGGAGGTTTCCGTTCGGGGTTGCCCAGTTCCCCAAATAGTCGATTGCGATCCTGCTTTTGAGATCTGGGATAATCCGCACGACATCACCCTGGGAGAGGGCGTTATCCGGGTTGGTTCCCGACGGAAAGCTTCCAGCCTCCTTCCCCCATACTTTGACCATCTCATCACGGTCCCCCGGCGCATTTGCGGGTGCGTTTCGGCTACATCGGTCCATGGCGTTCGTTGCGGACACAGCAGCCTTGTAGATCTTCACCCGAAATTTCCACATACCGCCGTTGTCGTCGAGTTTCGGATCGTTTACCCCGAAGAGAAGGCGTACCGGGAAGCTGCTGTTCCACGCTGTACACCGCTGGAAAGCGGTGGCCTGGACGGGTGCGCCAACCCAGCCTCCCGGGTTGTTGTTGAACCGCAACACCGCTGAGTGCTGGAACAGGCCCGGGTACGGCCACCTGGTGTCCGCGGCGGCCCCGGTGCCGTTGGGTCCGTAATTCTCTCCCACGCCCGAGACGCTCACGCGGCTTTCGAAGTCCGGGATAATCACGAACACGTCTCCCGGATCCAAGACGTTCGACGGGTTGACGCCGACCGGTTCGCTGCCTCCTCCGTTCCCATAGACAACAACTTCTGGGACGTCACGGTTCGGTACCTGCTGTTCGACACATCGGGTCATTGCCGGGGCCGGCGGGCCGGCAACAGCGCGCGGCGCCGGGATGCACACCGCCAGGAAAGCAGCGAGCAGAAGAAGAATGAGAGACGCTAACCTGGGTTTAGAGACAGGCAAGCTGAAACGAATGGCCTTTTGTGCCACCGGGAAACCCTCTCGATCTGCGCGCACGAGAACAGGCTTTTTTGCTGTGCGCGACCGGAATCATTCTTGAAGGAATCGCGCGAACCGGTCAAGACCTGCTTCCGTAGGGATATTTACAAGTGATACCTGAGGTGATAACGGGACGGAGGAGGCGAATGTGTGCCCCAAACACTCCAAGCCTCCGCGCACGTGTGCGTGTGCGCCCGGCGCACGCTCGCGCATGCGCGCCTGTGGACCACATGGGCGTTTCCTCCCGGCAACTGAGCGGGGTCGCGCGCCACTGGTGATGGTGGGTGTGGGACCGGAACTCGTCGGTGGCGAAGTCCCACCGCGCCACTCGGCCACCCCGCCGGTACCCATCGCGTTGTTGAGACGGACCAACCGCGGGGGTGGTGTGGGGGAAGGCGGTGAACGGTTTAGGCGACCCTGGGCAAGCCTCCGCTGTCGGTGTCGGCTGGGACGCTGGGATGCATGGACAGGGATAAGGAGCTGCTGCGTGGCCGGGTCTACGGCACCGCCGCGCCTTGGTAGGCGGCGTCCAGCGGCGCGAGTCTTGTGGCCGTGCCCGGCGGCCTACCCGCGGGCGGCGGCCAGGCCCTCTGCCCAGGCGATGTCGGCGTGGGGCTCGTGGACGCGACGCTGCACTGACCGTGAGACTCCGCTGTCCGCGCCGTCCGCACCCTCGTCTCGGGTACGGGTCTCCCGGCGGCCCGCTCCCGCTCCACCACCACCCCCACCGCCGCGGCCCCCGGACAGCCGGCCCCGGCCGAAGCCGCCGTACTGGCCTGCCGGCAACAGACCGCGCCCACCAAGAGCGCGGGGCGGAGCCGGTGACGGCGGACGCCCACGCGCCCGGCGGCGGAGGCGGGCGTGGACGAAGGGGCGTCCGGGCGTGCGCGGACGGGGTACGGGCGGCCTGGTGGGCGCTGTCGGGCCGGGACCTGAAGGCTGTCGAGGGCCTGCTGGTGACCGGCGCGCTGCTCGCGGCCGCGTGGCGGGCGGGCCACCTCGCGCTGGTGCAGGCGGGCGGACTTTGTCCTGACGGCGCTGGCCGTCACGGCAGGCGTGGCCACCTTGTACCGGGGCGCCGTGTACCGGCCGGAGTCCGCCCCGCCTCCGGCCTGACCGGGGGAGGCGCGATGGTGATGTCGGGCAGTCAGCGGCGCGTGTCCGTGGGCAGCGTGACGGGGACGGTCCTGGCCGGGTGCGGCTGGCTGGCTGGCGAGTCGGGCCGGCCCGCGGTGGGCTTGGCCTTGGCGATGGTGGCCGCGTTGCTGTTGTGGGAGAGCGCGTGCGGTTCGGACGCCCTGAACCCTGCGGCCCGGCCGCGGGGTCCGCGGTGTGTGCCGGATGAGGAGGGGTCGTTGCGGCTGGTGGCGGCCGCGGGGACCAGGCTTTCGACACGGAGGCGGGGGTGCGGGCGCTGAGTGAGGAGGCGTCGTTCGAGCGGATCGTGCTGCCGGGTGTCGGCGGCAACCCGGACCGGGGGTACCCGCCGCCGGGCCACGGCCACCCGCGCCCGTGAACCCAATCCCGGATTTCAGTCCCGTCAGTCCCGGTCGGCCCCGGCGGGACGGCGCAAAACCGGCCCCGCCGACGGCGCCCCGTTCCAGTTTCCTGGAACAGGCGAGGGGTGATTGCGGGGCAATCACTCGCGTGATTGCCCCGCAATCACGAGGCGGCCCAGCCCATCCCGAGGTGGGCGAGGGCTTCGAGCTCCGCGGGGTCGAGCCGGTCGCGTCGCTGGCGCTGGCTGGCCGGCCACACTCCGGTGCGGTGCTCGGTCCCGTCGGAAAGGTGCTCGACATGGGCCCGCCCCGGAGCGCCGCCGCCCTCCCGCTCGATGTACTGCATAAGAGGTCGTGTTCGATGTCGGTGATGACGTCGATGAAGGGGCGGAAAGCGACACGTGCTGAGGGGGGTCATCGACCCGGCGATCCAGGAGCTGGGCGACACCCCAATACCCCGAATCCCGTTGACCACCTGCCTGCGGTCCCGCACCGGACGACCCATCCGCGAGGGGACAGCAACGGGGCGATCACCGCCCACAACTCATGAGTTCGGCTTGACCACCACTGCGGTCCCTACCTTGCGCTCGAGGTTCTGTGTGCCCCAGGCGTCTCTCGGCCTGTTGTAGAGGATGTCGTTGGCTATCAGGGTCGTGTCCCCACCGACGCCGAGCGAGAGTGCGTCTTTCGCACCGAGCCATTTCATGACGTCTGCAGCTTCGTGAAGGGTTACGCCCACGCTGGTCTCCGCGCTGCGGCCGTCGATGGTCACCAGGAGCACCTCGCCGGCGGCAGTGACGCCGGCGAGAGTGCGCGGGTGGCGCTGCACGACGCTGCTGTTGGGGGCACCCTGGTAGTTGGTCATGCCGTTCGCGGCGGTGTTGATGAAGATTTCTCCGTTGCGCACCAGGGCGGGTCCGCCACCAGCCACGGCCGACAGCATCGGGCTGGTGACCGACTTCCCGTCGGCGTCGAGGACGCTGGTGGTCGGCGTGAACACGCTGTTGATGGCTGCGTGTGCTTCCAGCCAGTCCGCGCCTTCTCCTATGCCCTGCAATACCCGCGATCCCGCCGGGATCGGGCCGCCCGCCGGGCTGCGCGTCTGCTTGACGACCCAGCTGCCGTCCATGACGACATCGATGCTCTTCACTCCTGCGCGGGGCGAGGGAGTCGTGGTTCCCCATTCCGGGCGGAAGATGACCACTTCGTTCTCGTCCGTGCACAGGATGTTGCGCCACGGCGCGAGCGAGGGCATCTTGTCGTCGCGGAGGTCACCGCCGATGCCACCGCAGCCGAGGACCCTGCCGGGCAACCGGTTGATGCCGTCCACGGCGCGCGTGGATCCGTCCGAGGCCTTCACCTGCGTCCTGGTCGTGATTTCGGCGACGCGTGCGCGTGAGTCGGCGCCGTCCAGGAGGAGGGCCGTGCGGCCGTTGTTGGCCTCGCTGAGCAGGTCGGTGGTTTTGCCGTTCGTCTTCAGGTACAGGCCTTGCGGGTCGCCGTCCATGCCGGCTCCGCCGGTGATGTCGAACTCGCTTCCGTTCACGGCGACGAGAGCCTGGCTGAGCTTCGCCATGTCGCGCACGCTCTCGGCGGTTCGTACTTGTTCACCGTGTACGGCCTGGAGGGAGACCGGGGCATCAGGCGCAATCTTGATGACCCGCACCTCCCAGGGACCGGTGCTGGGTTTGCCGTCCTCGGCTGTATAGACGACGCGCCCGGGGTAGCCCGCGTTCTTCAGCCGAACCATGAGCTCGTCGGCTTCGGCCCGCTGGTCCGGTTCGAAACGGCCCACCCGGACGGTGTACCCCACGGACGGAGCAGCGGGTGTATCCACCGTGGAGGGTGCCTCAAAGGTGTCTACGCGTCCCTCGAACGGGGTTTCGCTGGCCGCGAGTTCCTGGACGAGTTTGTCGGCGTAGGCCTTATTACCGACCTGCCAGCCGGATTCGGTGGCGTTGATGGGTATCTGCAGCCACACCGACCATTCGTCACTCGCTTGGCCCTGCCAGTACTTCTGGTAGGTGACACCTGGCGAAAGGGTCTGGCGGGGACCCAGATTGGTCTGCAGAGTGATAGGGCCGAGCGGCATGCGGCTGCTCTGGTCCTCGGCCAAGGCTCCCGGACTCGAGGACAGAGCAAACAAAGAGGCCAGGGTAATGGCAGGTACCAATAGTCTGCGGGGCGAGAGCAAGGGAACTCCATTCAGGCTGTTCTTGGCCGGGAGGCCGTCAGGCGTGTTGATGGTCGGGCACGGGAGTAGCAATGGTGGCAAGATCCGAAAGAGACGGCCCAGCCTGGGGGCCGGTGGACACGGGCGGGCATGCGGACAGTCACGCCTTGTGGGCGAGTCATCGTGTTGCTCTTGTTCCGGAGTCAGACCTTGAGCGAATCCACCGAAGGAGTTTGCTGGTCAGACGGGGTCGGTGGTGCTGACGGCGCCCAGAGTACCGGTGATGCCCAGGAGGGTGAGCGGGGTGCTTGGGGCGCAGGTGCGGTCGGTGCGGCGGATGGCTGCAGCTTGCAGTCGGCCGTAGTGACGGCGCCCTGGAGTTCGCCGTTCGAGAAAGTTCCCACGTGCCGCTGGCGTTGCCGGGTCATGTCCCCCAGCCGGTATGCAGTTCCGCGAGGGCCGGGAGGGCCGGGAGGAATCAGGTCTGGGGAGCTTGTCGGCGAACGCGATGGCTTCTGCGACCTTCAGGTGGATGCGACACCGCGGTTGATTGTCGCTGGGTTGCTGCGGTAGTTGTCGTCGCCGTGGGTTGGCTGACGTTGTTGCCGGTCAGGGGTGGGTCTCCTCCTGGTGGTGACGTTCTGATGCGGTGTGTTCGGTGTCATCGGTGTGCGATTTCGCTGGGCAGCGGGTGCGGTGACTATGGGGTGTAGCCGGCGGCCGTGGTCGTGGGGCGCTGTTGTCGCTCTCAGAATCCCGCCAGCCATGGACTTGTCGAGTGCCCCGCCCTATTGCGCCGTAGAGGCTGCACTTTGCGGAGTGGCTGGATCTTCTTCCAGGCGTCGCTCCTGGTTGACGCGGACGGGGAGGTGGTGCGCCCGTGGGTGGCGTGGTTCATCGATGTCGCGACGAAGGCCATCACCGGTACCGCGGTTACGCCCGGCCATCTGTCCCGGGCCTCGATCCTGGCAGCTCTGCGCGCCGCGGTGCTGCGCACCGGCCCGTACGGGCCGGCGGGCGGCATCCCTTGGGAACGTGTGCTCTGGCATCGCACCGACTGGCGCGACACCACCGAACTCTTCATCCTCACCGCCCTGCGCCGCCGGGCCACCAGGGCCCACCCCAGGGCCGACAGCCGGGGCGCGGCCCGCAACGCCTACGGCGCCTGGCTGCTCCTCCTGGACCAGGGCCCGCAGGCAGCTCGCGACCTTGCCGCGCGGCTGGCGGACATGCTCCCCATCGTCGGATGGGACAACCACCGACAGGACGTTCTCGCCCGGACCGCAGTACCTGTCTCCGGCTGACCAGCCGGGCGGCACACCTGGCCGGGGCGTCGAGCGAGTTCCCGTACGCCGGCCCTGCCCGGTCCGCACGCGTGACCTGGGGATATCGTCACCCCAGCCCTACTTCGCCGACCGGTGACCGTCCGTCCGCGAGAGGGTAGCCGGTGGCCGAGCGATGTGCCGGGTGCAGCATTCGACAGCAAACAAAGGGCAGGCTTTGTGGGTACGGCGCAGGATGCCATCGTTGTTGACCGCGAAACCGGGCTCGTGCTGATCCCGCCGAGCAAACACCACGAATTCGCTCTGGGAGTGTCGGTCTGGGACGGGGCCGCCGAGGACGCCTTCCGCGCCTTCATCGGGCACGAGGTCGCCTCCGGCGGACTGGACCGTATCCGCAGGACGCCCGGAAGGGGAGAGACCGTGCTGCCCGTCAAGGTGCAGCTCGTGCCGCGCCCCGACAACGACTACAACCCCAAGGCCATCAGCGTGGCCGCACCCCCATCCCACGGTGGAAGCGACCACGAACGGCACTTTGGGTACATGTACGACCGCAATCTCCGCTCGCTCGGCGGACCCCTTCGAGGCCTGGCGTACGCCACCGGGCGCCCCCTCGGGTGCCACGCTTACGTGGAACTACACAAGGTGGACCCGGCGGAATACCGCAAGCGAAAGGCCGACTACCCGCAGGTCATCACTGCCTCACGCAACCTCATCTACAGCTACAGCGGCATACGCCTGCTGATGCCCTGGTGGGAAGATCTGCAGCAGATGGCCGTTGCCCACGCCCGGACGGTCAATCCCGGCCAGATCCTCCCCTTCACAGGACACTGGGCCCCCTGGCAGCCCGGCGCCCGCCAGCAACTCGCCGCCTGTACCCAGGACCACCTGTTTCCCATCACGCTGCGCGCCGAGAACGGACAGCTCATCGCCTGCCACGAGGAGCTGCTCCTGGCCTGCCTGTGGCCGTCGGGCAGGGACTTCTTCGACCGCACCATGGCCCGCGTCCGCGAGCTTGGCGGAACAGCCACCGCCTACGCGGAAGACTACGAGGGGTCCATCAAGGTCTATGTCGAAGACAGCAGCCCCCTGGTCTGACTGCAACCGCACGCCCACCGAGGCCAGCCAGAGCTGTCAACTGGCCGTGCACGCTCGGCCGAGTGCCACTTCGGCCAGGACGCATGGAGGGGACATGGGTATCCGTACGGGCCGTCGGACGGCCACCGGCCTGGCTGCGTCGGTGATGGCTGCGCCCACGGGCGGGGACGCTGTAGCCGTTGGCGAGCTTGGACCCGGCGGATGGTGTTCGTGTCCTCCGCGAGCGTCTACGGCGACGGCAGCCCCGAGGAGGCCCACAGCCAGGAGCTGCTGACGATGCGCCGGCTGCTGGAGGCCGTCCGCGAGCGGATCCCGCCCCAGTTCCACGAGGGCGACCGCATGCGGCCGGTGTCGGTGTACGGGAACACCAAGGCGTGGGGCGAGGAGCAGACCGCGCTCGTCCTCGGCCAGGTCGGCATCTCGTACGCGATCGTCCGCTACTTCTCCGTCTACGGGGAGCCGCAGACCGTCAAGCCGAACAGCCACTCGTGGGTGGTGGCCTGGTTCGCCGCCCGCGCCTCGCTCGGGCTGCCGCTGCACCTGAACGGCGGCGGCCGCCAGGTCCGCGACCTGACCCACGTCGACGACATCGCCGAGGGCACGCTGCGCGCGCTGACCAGTCCCCGGGCGCACACCGAGACGCTCAACATCGGCACCGGCGTGGCGACCAGCATCCGCGACGTCGCCGACCTGGTCCGCGCCCACTACCCCGGCACGCCGATGCTGGAGACCTCGCTGCCGGCCGGGGACCCGCTCGGCGGATACGCCTTGATCCGCCGCATGGAGAACATCCTGGGCTGGAAACCGCGGGTGGCCATCGCCGACGGGGTGGCCCGCTACGTGGCGTGGCTGAAGAACGCCCCGCACGCCGCGCCCGGCTGGCTCGCGCAGACCGCAACGCTGCCGTCGCACTGTCGGGTACATACCGTGGCCGCGATGCCACGTTCGCTCTGTTCCAGCGCGAATTCCAGCTGACAGACGGCACCTACCGCCCCCAACTTCAAGACGTGCTCGCCAACGACGAGCACACGGTCGCCCTGCTCCACGCCACGGCCTCACGCGAGGGCAAAGAGCTCGACATGGACTACGTGATCGTCTTCAGCATCCGGGATGGCCAGATCACCGAGGCACGGGGGCTGTGGTCCGACCAGAAGGCGTACGACGAGTTCTGGTCGTAACGACGAAGCCGTTTTCGTGCCGAAGGTCATATGCGGGTTCAGGCGGCTTGGGTGAGGTTCGCGGTGGAGACTGCGGGGGTCTTCTTCTGCTGGGTGATGCGGCGGGTCATGAGGGTGATGACGGCCCAGACACCTCAGGGTCCTCACTCGTCAAGCTGAGGTCCGCAGTCCCATGTGTAGCCTGTCGATCTGTTCGAACGGGTTGGGGGAGGGCGTGAAGACGCTGGTGGAGGAGGCCGTAGCGGAGGCACTGCGTGGCGGGGACGGCGGCGGGATCCGCCTGTATGTCGCCGCCTGCACCGAACGCATGGCGCCGCTGTTCGTGGGCCTGCGGGCGGGCGCGCGCGGACGGGAAGCCGACCTGGAACTCGAGGAGGTCGCCGGGGCCGAGGGCGCGGCCGAGGATTTCCCCGTCGCAGCGGACGCGGCGCGCGCCCTGGGCATCCGGCGGGTAGACGATCACGCGCAGGTCGGGGCTCATCCCTTCACCGTGCCGGTATCCGGTCACTCCAGCACTCCGAGTGCGGTGTCGGGCCGGCAGTGGATACAGGCGGGTACGCCCTGGGTCAGCAGCCGCCGTATCTGCTCGGGGTCGGCGGGAGTGCAGTGGTTGCCGGTGTCCCAGCAGTTCCCGGTGTGTACGCGGGCTGGGAGCCGGCCGGTGCCGATCCCGTGCTCGACCAGCCACGCGGGCGGCTCCTTCGGCGGGCGCCGGGACGTGGCGAGGGCCTCGGCCTCCTCGGCGGCGCTCAGCGCGCACTCGGCTCGGCCGAGTTCGCCGCGTAGGTAGATGACCGGCGTCCGCAGCCGAGGCAGGTCGGGCGGCAGGACGGACACGACTCAGCTCCCGTACTGCGCCGCCCGCGCTGCCCTGCACGCCTCCCACAGAGAGTTCTCCGGGGGAGACGGTGTGGCGCGAGGCAGACGAAGGTCGGCTTGTGCAGCTCAGCGCGCGGACCGCCAACGCCAGTCGCTGCAACAGCTGTGGTGTCATCGGCGGTTCGAGTACTCGAAGAACGGTGGGGCGGGGTGCGGGGCGGGCACGGCGCCGTGGGGCCGCGACAGGACCCCCGTCCCGGTCGCGGCCCCACCGCTTCGAGGAGCCGTCGGCTCGATCAGCCGCCGGTGTTCGAGCCCTGGGAGTCCGCCGCGCCCGCCGACTGAAGGCTACGGGCCGTCAGAAGTCGTGTTCCATCGGCCGGATATGGCCGAGGCGCTCTTGCGGACCGGTCCTACGCTGGAGGCATGGCCACCGATCCCTTGCTGAGGCAAGGCCCCGACTCGACGGATCTGGTCCTGCGCGCCGGCCCGACCGGGCCGGTGTGGAACGCGCTGACCTCGGCCGGGCTGGCGCTGCTCACTCCGCTCGCCCTGGGCGCGCCGACCCTGGTCGTCGCCTTCTGGATGGCGCTGGCCGGGGCGCGGGCGTCGACCGTGTTCGTGGTGGTGGGGGTGATCGCCGGGCTGGAGTACCTGATCGGCTGGCCGGCACTGGCCTCTTCCCGGGCCCGGGACATCCAGCGGGTGGAGTTCGCGCCGGCCAGGGTGCCCGCGTCCCTGCGGTTGGTCCGCGCTGCCGGGCCGGACGTCTGGCTGCCCGTCAAAACCCTGCGCCAGGTGCTGCTGACGCACAAGGTGGTGGAGCCGTACCAGGGGGACTACAAGCCGGCCGTCTCCACGCTCGCGCTGGAAATCGTCCTACGGGGCGCCCGGGAGCGGCTCGAGCTCCCGTTCGGCGGCGACCCGCAGCGGCTCGCCGACGCGTTGAAGGCTCTGCTCGGCCCGGCGGGGGTCATGGTGGTGCTGCGCACCGAGCGCAGCACGCGTGATCGGCCGCAGCCAAACTCCCGCTGGACCTCCGGAGGTTCGGCCTCGGTCGGCTCGGGTGCCGGCTAACCCCGGGCTGCCCGTGGCGCTCCCCGGCCGGGAGCACCCGTCGATGCAACCGGCGGCAGGTGGTGTGGGGCCTGCCGCGATTCGGGCCCGTTGAGCCGCCCGGTCGACTTTGCGGACGTTCGCCGGCTCCGGGGCGGCGGCACTGGACGGCTACGTTGGCGCCCTCTTGCTTGAGGATTCATCCCTGCGGCGCGCGGCTGCGGCAGCGATCAGCCGCTGGAACAGCGACGTGCCGACTGCCGCGCGTCTGCCCGGACGGCATCACCACGGGAAGCGCCCGCATCAGCAACTCCGGCATCGAGTCGTGCAACAGCCCGCCGCAGAGCCACAACCCCCGAGAACGAGTCCCAGGAGCTCAACGAACCCGCCTCACCTCACGTCACACCACAGCCAATCCCTCCCGAGAGAAAAGGGGTTGGCGGGAGCGCCGTAGCGCGCACCCGGTCGGCTTGTTGACTGCACCAACGGTGCTCACGCCCCGGCGCCGTGATTCGCGGTAGGGCGGCGGTCAGACCCTGACCGCCCGTTCTCGATGACGAGGGCCACACCCGCTCGCGCCAGGCGTTCGGGGCCGGGGAAGCGGATCGCCGCGTCGGAACCCCGAGGAGCGATGGGGGGCCAACTAGGCATGTCCATGGGACAGTTCATGATGTCGTGTCATCGGCTGCTGGGGGTAAGGGCGGAATATGGCGGACGAGAGGGACGACTGGCTGACGGAGCGCCAGGTGAACACTTTGTGGCCGGGCGTCGGTACTCGCTCGGTGTATGTGAATGCGCTGGCCCATGGGGTGCGGATCCATACGGAGAGCTGGATGACCACTACAGGGTCCGCCGGCAAGAGGTGGTATCACGCCGATGACGTGCGCCGAGTGGCTCCGCAAATAGCAGCCCAGTCACCCCTCAAGGGGCCGTCCCCGGTTCCGTGCTGTCTGCTGCTGATCGTTCTGGCAGCGGGACCGGTCGTGTGGCTGGTGATGGCGATACGAAGCGGGCAGTAGAGGTCAAGTGTGTGGCTGCGCGGCTGGCCAGCCGCGAGATGCTGGGTTGTCAACGGCATCATCTCTGGCTCGTTGGCCGCGAACCTGCCGGTCTTTTCGTGGTGTTCGACGTTTTGCAGATCGACGGCCAAGAGCTGCTGCATCTGCCGTATGTGGAGCGCCGCGCCCACCTGGAGGCCCTGTTCGCCGACTACGCCCGACGGCCCCGTGGACCTTGTGCCCGATGACCACGGATCCGGCGAAGGCTCGGGAGTGGCTGGAGTTGTGGACGGATGTGTCCGGCGTAGAGGGCATCCTCTGCAAACCCCTGACCAGCCGCTACATGCCGGGGTCTCGTGGCGGTTGGACCAAGGTCCGCCGCCGGGACACCATCGAGGCGATCATCGGCGCCATCACCGGCACCCTCACCCGCCCCCAGCTCCTCGTCCTCGGCCGCCACGACACCGGCGGCCGGCTGCGCGCGGTCGGCCTCACCGTCCCGCTGCGCCCGGAGGCGGCCCGCCTGGTCGCGGAGCACCTGGCCGCCGCCGATCCCGGACACCCCTGGGAGGGCGTCACGTTCACCGCGACGTGGGGGAGCGTGACGTCCTGGACGTGCGCCTGGTCCGCCCCGACCTGGTGGCCGAGATCAGCGCCGACCGCTCGATCGACCGGGGCGGCGTCTTGCGCCACCCGCTGCGCTTCAAGCGGCTGCGCTTGGACGTGGGCGTTGAGGATGTCCCGGTGTTCGGGCAGGGCGCGGCCGCCGCACGTCTCCGGCGCGTCGGCGCTCAGGGTGGCGGCTGCCCTCGCCCCGGTGGTGGCGGAAGCGCTGGCCGCAGATTGGGCGCCGGAGTGGTCCGGGGTAACGGGCGGCCTGTTGGAGGCCGTCAAGGCGCTTGTGACGCTCCGCCGGGGCCGGGGCGGCCGGCCGCGCAGCTAGCCGGGTCGGCGGGGCCTGCGGGCCCCCCCGACGCCCCCCGCCGAAGTGCATTTGGCCCTCGTGTGCGCGCAGGCGGCTGGTGCGGTGCGTGCGTGAGGAGTGCGACGGTTACGCGGCTGTGTCCCGGCTGAGCATCCGGAAGCGCCATCGCGGACGCGGCTCGGGGCGCGTGGCAGCAGCGGGGCCCCCGCCCCCACAGGTCGTCCGGAACAAGATCAGCACGCATCCGGACACCCTGCCGAACCAAGATCGCTGAGGGTAGGGCCCGCAGCTCAACTCGTTCTGAAACGATCAGTTAGCCAGGCGTTGGGGGGAACCCGTTCTTATGAGCCTCGGCGATGCTGTCCTTCGACCAGCCCAGCCAGAAGTCCACTCCGATTCCGCCCTGGGGGTATCCCAGGTGGAAGAAGCGGTTCAGGAACCACATCCGCCTGTCGTGGTTGCTGACTTCCGCGGTCACCTCTTCCAGGCGCTCCAGCCAGCCGAGCGCTTCTTCGTGGCGTTCGAGGTACAGGTCCCGAAGGCTGAGGTCGCGGTACCCGGCTCCGCCATGGATCGTGCCCTTCCCGCGCCACTCCCCGGCCATTGCTGTTGCGAGGTACCACACCACAGGGTCACGCTTGCGTTTCTTGTTGTTGCACGGGGAGCAGGCCGGCACGAAGTTGTCGAGATCATCCGAGCCCCCGTCAGCGAAGGGTATGAGGTGATCCACGGTTGTCCCGTCGCGGCGGGCGCAATACGCGCACTTACCGCCGTTGGCAGTGAGCACGGCCATTCGCTCCCAGACCATAAGGCTGCGGCGGCGTCTCGGGATCGGGTGAAAGCTGCGCCTTTTGGCCACACTCAGTCCTTCCATGTCCCGCCCGACCACTTGCGGACGAGGGACGCTCAGCGCCCCTGCACGATCATGCAGGGGCGCTGCCCCGGCCTTGCGTTGGGGGTGTAGACCCACCGCACAGGTCTTCGCGTGAACGGAACGGAACGGGCGGGGGCGGGGTGGTCCGGCACGTGGTGCCGTCCGTCGGCTCGGCCAAGGGGTGCGCGTGGCGCCGGTACGGCTGCGGCGGCCTGGTCCCGGTGTCCTGGTGCACCGAACACGGGGACGCGGCTGGCCCGGTGATGGAGTGGCACCCCGGCGGCGGCATCCGTTGCACAGCGCTGGCTGATCGGCGGGCGCGGGCCGAATTCTCCGCCCCTTCGTCCAGCCGTAGGTGCAGTGGCGTTTTTTTTGGCGGTGAATCGGCCGCCCCGGGGGAGTGAACTGCTGCTCCGCGCGCTGTTGCCGGTGCCGTGGTGACCAGTAGAACCGCCTCGTGATGATCATGATGACGCGGGCCGCCACCACGGCGGCCGCTGCCGACGCTCCAATCGTCGTGCCGCCGAAGGACGTGGCGCCGTGTGTGGCACGGCGCGTCGCGTGGTCTGTCGCGCCTGGTCCAGTCCTGTCGATGTAACAGGCCAGGGACGGCCTGGAGGCGAGCGATCCGCCCGGGCGCTCTTCTCGCTTTCCAGAGCAAGAAGGGTGGACTGACCCGGCCCGACGCCCGGATTGTTCTTGCCCTGGCACCCGCCCGGGCCAAGGCCGCCTGGCTCACCCTCGCCCAGTTGCGGGCCGCCCCCAACCGCAGTGGTCGCACCCGCTCCTGCGACACGGAAGCCGAACGCCTGCAGACGGTCTTCCGCGCCGAGCACGCTCGCCGGATTCCAGCGGTCGAAGACGCCTTCGGCCGGCAACTGCAGGCCCTGCTCCTGCAACTGTCCGCGGCCAGCCAGACAGCGGACGACCTCGCAGCCGCCGCTGAAGAGTGCTTCCACCCGCACGCGGACAGCGAGATCCTGCTCAGCTTCCCTGGCCTCGGCTCCCTGCTCGGTGCCAGGGTGCTCGCCGAGATCGGCGACGACCGGCATCGTTTCGCCGACGCGAGAGCCCTCAAGTCCTATGCCGGCTCCGCCCCAATCACGCGTGCTTCGGGCAAGAAGCGCTTCGTCGGCCGCCGCTTCGTCAAGAACAACCGGCTCATGAACGCCGGCTTCCTCTGGGCCTTCGCCGCCCTCCAGGCCTCACCCGGGGCCGACGCTCACTGCTGGCGCCGACGCGAACACGGAGACTGGCACAACGCCGCTCAACGCAACCTGCTCAACCGCTTCCTCGGCCGGCTCCACCACTGCCTCCAGACCGGCAAGTACTACGACGAACACCACGCCTTCAGCCCACTACTCGCGCTCTCCGCTGGGCAGGAAGCTCGACTTCTTGGCTCCCTGAGATGTCTTTGAGGGCTCGGACGTGGGAGCCGTCGATCGAGCAATCGTCCATCCCGAGGAGCCTGGCGCCGCGAAGCTCGACCAGCAGCACCTCGTGGAGACGGGGCCAGACCGAACTCATTCTGAAATGATCAGTTAGGCGCAATGCCGTTGATTTATGGAGGTGGAACGGCGGTGGCTTCTGCCGGGGGTCGGATGGGTTGGGGCCACTTGCGGTGGTGGCTGGTCTTGGCCCGGCAGTTCGAGATCTTGCGCTCGACGAAGCGGGGTTGGCTGCGCGGAGTGGGTCTCAGGAGGCGATGCGTTCGCCGGACGGATCGGCGACCACGATCTGGATGTGCGGCGGGCCGTACTTGCGGGCCTTGGAGACCATCTTGGCCACATCGACCTGGTGCCGTGGAACGGATACGTACAGCGGGGCCGGCATGGCCGGGTTCGGCGGCGGTACGTTCGATCCGGGCGGTAGGGTCATGCCCTGCCGCAACCGCACCCCGATCAAGGCGTGCTCACCGTACGGGGGCGTTGCCGCGACGAACTGGGTGACATCCCTCCACGGCAGGATCACGTTCCCGATCTGCACTCTGGCCGGGCTGAAGTAGAACAGGATGCGCCGGGAGTCGTACCAGGACGATATGAGCGGGATCGCGAAGACGATCACCGCACCGCCCTTCATGTCGAGCGCCCACCCGAGGAACACCGCCAGGGCCACCACGGCCGCGATCGCCCCCCACAGCCCGAACAGGTCCTGCGGGGAGGCCGGGCGCGACACCTTGTAGCGCTGCCATCGCTTACCGCGCCTGGGCCGCCACTCGGGGCCCGCCGGCGAATTCGGATACGGCGAATTCGGATACGTCATTTCGGACACCTCTGAACTTGGCGGACTGCCTTCGGGGACGAAGATCACTGCCGGGGATCCTAGCGACGTGCGGACGGCCTGGCTTGGACAGAAATGACCTCGCCACTCACTGGGCGAGGGCACCCTCCGCGATGCGAGCCGCCGCTACCTGGCCCGGGGTGGTCCCGGCCAGGGCACGGAACTCTCGATTGAGGTGGGCTTGGTCGTAAAACCCACAGGAGGCCGTCACCTCGGAGGGACTCGCACCCTTGTGCCCGAGGAGGTGTACGGCGTGATGGAAGCGCAGGACGCGGGCGGACACCTTGGGTGTCAGGCCGATCTGTTCGGTGAAGCGGCGGACCAAGTAGCTCTGACTCCAGCCCACTTCGGCGGCGATGCGCGCGACCGGGATCGCCCCGTCCGCGCGGGCGAGCAGCCGCCAGGCGTGGTTCACTTCCGGCGCGGGCTCCGGGCCCCGCTCGAGTCGGGTCAGTAACACGAAATCGAGAAGGTCGAAGCGGGTCGCCCAGTCATCGGTGGCCGCCATGCGCTCCGCCAGCTCGTCGGCCTCGGGACCGAGGACGTCACGCAGTTCGACCGCCCTGTTCGTCAACTCGCGCATCGGTACGCCGAGTAGCCGATAGGCGCCGAGCGGCGTCAGCTCTAGCCGTATCGCCTCCTGGCCGCCGGGGTGGTCACACAGCCGGGGCCCGTCATCGAGGCCCACGATCAGCGAACCGATCGCTCCGCCTGACGAGCTCGGTTCCTGGAGTCGACGGACCTGGGTGAACGGCTCCCCCAGGCTGATCACCAGGACGGCTCGGCCGGTGGGCACGAGGCGGACCCGAAACGGCGAGGCCACGGCTTCCCAATAGCCGGCATAGCTGTGCAGATACGGCTGCAGCCCGGCGGGCCAAGGCCGCGTCACCCGCCACCGGTCACCCACCCGAGTCATCCCGACTCCGTCGGCCACACTCCTGCTCACAACACCCGGCAATATCTCCCCCCTCCCTGAAGGCCAGTACCTCACATCGGGCGCGTCCTTGGCAGAGGGCGTATCACACCCCATACGATCGGTCGACAGGCACCCGCCGACGTACGTTTAGAGGGTGCCACGACGCAGGGTTTCGCATGGTGCACTTACTGATCATTACACCGCCTCCGCGAGAACACCCACACCCGCTACAACGCAGGCGTCGACCACTACCTCATCCCCGGCCTCGGCAAGAAGAAGCTCACCAAGCTCACCGCCAAGGACACGGGCACCTGGCTCAAGCAACTCCGCACCACCTGCCAGTGCTGCACCCGCCGCATCGACGCCCGGCGCGACCAGCCGCGCTGGTCGTCCCCAGCGGCGTTCCCCAGCCCGCGGCGACCGTCCTGCGCACGGCCCGCGAGCTGCTGCGCCCTGCGCCCTGACAGCCCGTAATGCGTTCGACGTGGTGTGAGCCCGGTCAGGAGAATCTGCTCATGACTCTCCTCGTACACACCTTTGTCTACGACGCCGACGGCAGGCACGACTTCCTCGAAGACCCTGAGTACGGCGACACACTCGCGGGCTTCGAGAGCACTCGGACCCGACTGTGGGGATCCGCGGTGATGCGGGACTTGGGATCCCGGTTCTTCCCGCGGCTCGACGGTGACGACCTCTACGTGGAGGGGGACGAGATCGACGACTTCCTCGCGGAGTGCGAGTCCATCCGTCATCACCTCGACAACCTGGCCGGCCTGGGCGGTTATGACACCGACTATGTTGCCCAGCGATTCGACAACATCGTTGCCGCCGCGGTTCGCGCCAAGGCTGTAGGCGGTGGGATCGTCGTCTGGTAGTCGACCTGCCTCGATGGCAGGGACAGACGGTCTCCGCGACCTGATCAACCGCCACGTCTTCAGGTTCCCGGGCGACTGGTCGACCGAGGAGTTCTTCGAGCAGTTTCGGTGCCTTCGAAGCCCCCCATCCACGCGTCGGTATCTTCCTCGAGGGGCTGGCCTCCGCCACCGTCCTTCCCGACGAGCAAGCCCAGCGCCGCTTCGTCGAGCTCGCCGACCGGCATCTGCAACCGCCGGGCGCCGTCCTGAGCCAGGACGGAGAAGCCGACGGCTACCCCCAGTTCCACCTGGTCCAGCACGGCCGGGGCACCAAGCGCCGGCCCCCCCGAGATCATCACGAGCCGCGTCCTGCAAGGTGCCCAGCGCAACGGAATCATCCTCCTGCATGACGTGTATCCGGGCACCCTTCCGGCCGTGCCCCACATCATCGACGGCCTGCGGCGGCGCGGCCTCACCCCCGTGACCGTCTCCCAGCTCTTCGCCCCCCGACGACCCGTACCGGGCCGGGCCTACTGGAACGCACCCTCCGCCTGACCCGGCGCGGCCCCGCCGGCTTCGGTCCGTCAGGGCAGGAGGCCCGCCGGGAGATATTCCGAGACCCGATCCGACCATGCCACGGACGGCTGGGTGGTGGCCCGACGGACCAGGTCGCCCACCGGGTCCGACACCTGGTCCGCATCCGGCACCGGCTGCGCATCCGGATCCGGATCCGGATCCGACAGGGCCGTGCCGAGGCGGGTGGCGACATCCCTGCGGAGGGTCGGGAGCAGGGCGTAGAGGCGGTCGCCGGGGCAGGCGGTGGCGTTGAAGTCGCGGTGTCCGTAGATCTCCGACGCCGGCAGGCCGTACTGGCCGCAGATGTAGGCGCACAGGTCGGCCAGCGCCGCGTACTGCGCCGCCGGCGGGGCCTGCGAGGTGTACGTGCCTTCGTTCTCGATGCCGATCGCCACCGTGTTCTGCCCGATGCAGTGCGCTGCCCGCACCTGGCGGGTGCCGGCGCGCAGCTCCGCGAGGCTGTTGTGGCGGCCCTCCATCACGAAGGCCCCGCGGCTGACGGTGAAGTGCTGACCGGTGTCGATCCAGCCGTGCGCGTCCATGTGGTAGGTCTGGATCGCGCGGGCCAGGGCGAAAGCGCGCCGCTGCGAGTAGTCCGTCACGTTCACCGTCGCCGTGTGGTGAACGATGATCCGCTCCGGGCGGTTGGCCAGGATGACGACGGACTCGGACGCGGCCCGCGCCCCCCAGGTGCCGCAGCCGATGACGTTCGGACCGGCGGCCGAGTACGCGCGCCCGGCCGCAGCGAGGGGCAGTGCCGCTCCGGCGGCCACGGCGAACCCGCCCATGAGCATGACCCGGCGGGTGTACCGGGCCGCTGCGTGCGCCGGTGGCTGGTGAGGTGCGGAGGTCATACGGTGCCCGATTCCGTAGGAGGCTGCCCATTGAAGAGGCCCCGGCCGCACGAGCCACGCAGACACACCGCGCCACAGCCGGACTGCCCCCCGGCCGGCCCCGCCGCGTCCGCACCTCGGCCGAGGTGCGGATGGACGGCACGGGGGTCACCCGGCCAGGAAAGACTGCGGACGGTTCGACGTTCGGCGTTCTTCCGTCCTCCAAGCACCGCTGACCACCTCACCGCGCCCCATGAGGCCCCGGAGATCATCCACTCCGGGGCCTTTTCACGTACTCCGGGCACCGCGGCACGCAAGTACGCCGACCTTGTCGGACGCCGGTGACGAGCCCGATTCCTCCCCGAGCGGCCGCTCGTTGCCGCCGGAATCGCTCCGAATGTGGTCCGGCACCCGGCACACCCTCCCGTGGAATGCCCTCCCCGACGTGGAGCCGGTGCCCGCGTTCGGGGACGCCCGGTGAGCGAGGTCCTCAAGGAGGCGTCCCGTTTCGGGCTGCGGCCGCGTACGGACTCCGAGCTGTTGCCGGTGCTGCTCGACCACCTGGCCGCCGTCACCCCCCGGTCGAAGCTTGGCCCGGCCGGCCCGAGGCGCGGATGAAGGCGGCCGCCAGCGCCAGGGAACGCGCCCGTGCCCGGGCAGCCCTTTCGGACCGGCCCGCCGAGGCACCCCCGCCGGCGCAGGCGCCGCTCCACCGTGTGGCGACGGGCAGGGAGGTGGCTGACGCGATCACGGCTCGACGGCAGCGACGTGTACTCCAGGCGCACGCGTCGGCCGTGGTCGCAGATCTCTACCGGCAGGGGCCGCCAGCTGTGGTCGTCCGCCGACTCAAGCACCTCGCGCACACCGTCACGGCGGGCCACGACATAGCGGTCCCCGTCCTTGATGACACGGACCTGCCCTTCCTCGGTGACGAGGTCATGCTCCGAGGCCGGGATCGAGGAGATAGCTCCGGCCCGAGGGCAGCGTCAGTCTGCCCGTCGTGGCCGCGTCCAGCGCAGCGGCGAGCCGTGACTTCCCGCGCCCAGCCGACCCCAGGCGTCCGGCGGTCACTCAGATTGCTTGCAGGGAAGGAGGGTTGAGACTGTCGTGAGACTGCGGCGGCCCGTCCGGTCGGTAGCGTCGTCCTTACCGGAATCCGGACGGGGGTCGACCCCTCCCGATCTCGGTTGTCAGGTGCACATCACACATTCATTCGCCATTGGAAGGACTCGACAGTGAAGTTGGCCCGCACCCTCGCGGCTGCTCTCATGGTCATGCTCGTGGGCTTGTTCGTGACACCCTCCGGGGCCATGGCCGCCACCACCGAGACCCCCGTGCCCACCACGGACAAGTACTTCATCGGTGAGGGCTGGGGGCAGCTCCCCTACGCCCAGCGGCTGGCCCACGACGCCGCCTACGCCAAGGCAGCCGCCGAGGGGTACCCCGCCCACCTCTGCCGCACCACCGAGATCCCGACGCCGATCTGGCAGTACGCCGACGTGTACGTGGCCATCGAGAAGATCCACTGCTTCCCGCCGCCGCCGGCAGGCTCCGGCCCGATCGTCGCCGTGCCCAACGGCAAGTGCGTGGACGTCAAGGACGGCAGCACCCAAGACGGCGCCATCGTCCAGCTCTACAACTGCCACGGCGGCAACAACCAGATGTGGGTCCTGGAGCCCGACAAGACCATCCGCTCCATGGGGCACTGCCTGGACGTCCAGTACGCCAAGACGGAGAACGGCTCGCGCCTGGGCCTGAACTCCTGCCACGGCGCCGCCAACCAGCAGTTCGAGCTGCTGCCCGGCGGCAAGCTGCGCAGCGTCCACTCCGGCAAGTGCGTGGACGTGACCACCGTCTGGATTGCCACCCGCCTCGTCATCTGGGACTGCTCCGACGCCCGTCCGTACCAGAACTGGCGCGGCTCGGCCCTCGGCCTCTGAACCCCCGGACGCACGTGAGCACGGCCCCCGGCCCCCACCGGGGGCCGTGCCTCTGCGTCAGCGGCCCGCCAGAAACCGCGGTGCGCTCGTGTACCCGTTCGTCACGCCCGCCACCCGGGCCCCCGCCCGGTTTCTGGTCGTGGCACCCTGGCGCCCAGGTGCAGGTACACAGACGCCCTGCTGTACCGCGTCGACGCCCGGCAAGGCCACACGGACGGCGACTGCATCGCGATCACCTCACGGCTTCGCACGACACGTGCGAAGGTCGCCCCATAAGGGCGAGCAGGGCACAGGCGGGCAGTGAAGAAACAGGCGCAGCACTCTTCGTCGATCAGGGCAACGATCTTGTTTCGAGGTCGGCGATGCAACCCCGGAGGCAGGCGATGCCGCTGTCGTCGAGCCCGTCGTTCAGCTCCCTGTGCACCAGGTCGGCGACGTCGGCGTCCAGGAGGGCCAGGTCCACGCCGTCGAAGTCCACACCGCGGAAGCCCTCGGGGGACAGTGACTGCCGGTGGTCCTCCCACAGCCGGGCGAAACGAGCTGGTCCCTCACCTCGTACGTGCTGTCATCCCCGCTCTGCAAGTGCCCGGACGATCTGGGTCTGACGGGACGGACAGGTGTCCGCGGCCCGCAGGAGGGGTGGCGGACACCTGTCGGTGTCAGCTTGTCACCGGCCTGCACCTGGCGAGGACGACGGTGGCGAGCAGGGCGAGGCCCTGGTTGAGTCTGCGGAAGTACGTGGCCCGGCTCAGGTGCAGCCGGTTCGCGATGAACTCGTGCCCGCCGCACCGCTCCACGTAGTACTGCGACAGGATGCGCCCGGCTTCCGTCTCCGTCGCGACCGTGCTGTTCAGCAGGTGCTGCACGCCGGATTCGAGGAGTTCGCGCAGTGCGGCCGGGTCGCCGGCCACCGGCAGCAGCGGGCTGCGGGCGAGCAGCTGCGGGCGGTGCAGGGCGTCCAGCGCCTCACGGATGCGGCGGCTGAGCCAGGCCGCGTCGTCGGGCAGCACCGGGGCCGGAGACGGAAGTCTGAGCCGCTCCAGCCAGGGCGACACCCCGCCTTCGCCGGCGAAGTCCTGTGAGTACACCCGGCAGGCGGAGCCCCCGCCGTACACGTCGTGGCGGAGCTGCCCGTGTGCGCGGACCCCGACGTGCTCGTAGAGCGCCTGGTACTCGGGGGAGGGCGTCGAGGTGACCAGCCGGCCCCGGCCGACGGCGGTGGACAGCAAGTGCCGGAAGAGCGCCGACCGGGCCGCCTCCTGCCGCTCCTCGTACACCGCGAGGCCGATGAAGAGCCCACCGCCGGACGCGGCGTCCGCGTGCTGCTGGAGCAGCGGTTCGAGGACCGCCACGGTCGCGTCGTGAATCGGCGCGGTGCTGCTGAGTCCGACCGGTCGGTCCTCCCGGTCACACACGACGTACACGCCTTCGGGCACGGCGTGCAACAGCGACCCGAGCAGCCGCTCGGAGCGCCGGACGTCCATGCCGCCGCGCTCCGCCCACACGCGGACCAGCCGGCCGACGTCGGACGCGTCGTCGGCGCGGGCCGGACGGACGTGCACGGGCGTCGTCACCGGGCTGAACAACCGCCGCACCGGCCCGTCCAACGACGCGAACAGCGATCCGGCCATCCGATCGCCTCTTGCGGCGCCACTGTGCTCGGCGGGTATCAGCCTCGTGTGGTGCGCGGCGGCCAGCGTCCGCGCCGAGCGGTAGGCCACGGGCGTGCGCCAGCGCTGGGCCTGGTCGAAGACGGTGCGAAACGGTTCGGCCACGGCCAGTCCGAGCGCGTCCGGAACGACCACGCTGCATGCGCGAAGGCGGTCGAACACCGCTCCGCCCTCACCGAGTTGGGTGAGCAGCTCTGCGTCGCACTGCCCCACGGCAGCGACCAGCAGCAGCGCCCGCTCGATCCCGGCCACCTCGTCCCCGAGCCGCTCGCACACCTCGCGCGCCGCGGCGTCGGCTGCGGCGTCGAGCGCGCCCGGCACGCTGCCCGGCGCAGCGTGCAGGGCTCGGCAGAGAGCCGAGGCGAGCAGTACGTTGCCGCCCGCGAGCCGCAGCACGCCGTCACGCAGGTGCGGATGGGTGACCCCGAGCCCGTCGGCCAAGAGGCCGATCTCCTCATCCGGCCATGGCCCGGCTTCGACACCGATCACCTCGACCCCCGGACGCCACGCACGGTACGACGGCAGCGGACGACGGCTGGCCACGACAACCGGGCCTCCGGCCGGGAGCGCGAGTCGGTCCAGGTCGTCCTCGTTGCAGATGCCGTCCACCACGGGCACAACAGTGGCGAGTTCGGCCAGGATCGCCGACTTCCCGCTGCCGACAGGACCCGTCAGGTTGATCACTACGGGTCTGGTCGCCGCGTCAAGTAACGCTTCTATCGCGGCCGTTCGGCCTGTGGTCTTTGTGGTCACGCGATGGCCTGCCCAAAGGACGCCTGTCTGCACCGGTCAAATCGGGACGGGATGCGCACTGTGCGGTGATCCTCCTTTGTCGCGGATCGGCCCCGGCTGACCGACGCGGCCGGGCATGGTCTTGGCCCTCAGATCATCGCAGTCCTGTGCGTCTTGTTCGACAGGCGGACTTCTTCCACGTAATGGCCACCACTCGCCATGACCCCGTCGTCACCCGGGTTGGGCCATCGACCACCCCGTCCACGACCTCTTCACGGTGCCCATGGCCCGCGCATCTACGCCTGGGCCAGGATCGAGGTCCGGCCCTGGCACCGCAGACCGCCGCCCACTGGGTGATCGCCCGCCGCAGTGCCCGCCGGCCCGAGGAGACCTCGTACTACAGCGCCTACTGCCCCGCCCAGACCACGCTCGACGAGCTCATCCGCATCGCCGGCGCCCGATGGGCGGTCGAGGAACGCTTCCAGACCGCCAAGCAAGAATGCGGTCTGGACGACTACCAGGTCCGCCGCTACCACGGCTGGCAGTGGGGCGAGGGAGTCTACTCCTGGGGCACGTTGGACGAGGCGGTCCGCTACGCGGAACGCCTTCGCGGCGGGACATGGAGGTGGAGATCATCACCTTCAAGGTGTCCGCGGACGACTTCAACATGATGAACAAGGTAGATATCACCAAGATGACGCCCGACAAGATGGACGAATTCTTCGAGAAACATAGCCGCCTGTACAGCGAGGCCGGAGCGCAGCCGCACAATTCGCGTTCCATCTTCTCAAGTTCGTGGATTGAGTGAAATAAGTCGAAAATTCAGATATCGGCTCAGGAGTCCGCTCGGCGGACTGGCGGCGGACCTTTCGGCCGAGACCCTACCCCCGGGTGAAGCTTCGGCTCCCTCCGTGGGGATCCACCGAGGAGTGCGCCTCCTGCTTCCGGCGACGGGCATGTACTGGGAGGACCTGGCGTGGCTCTCCTTCGGCGTCGCGCTCCGTGCCGAAGAGCTGCGCACCCGGCATCCGGATGGTGTCCACCTGCGGATCGTCTCCCTCGACTTCCCGTTGGCCGACTACCGGCCGGAGGTCGCCGCCCTCGCCATGGACGGCTGGCTGCGCGAGGAGTTCGACCTGCCTGATACCGGAATCACCTGCTCGTACGCGGGCGGCTCGGACCCGTATGCCTTCTCCTGGGGCGGCGCGGAGCCACCGCTGAGGAGCCCGCGCCTCTGAACCCGTCATGAGGACGCGGGGCGTCGGGGCATGCCGTAAGGGAAGTACGCCAGAACTCTCGCTCGGCGGCGCGGACAGCGCTTCGTAGGCGTAGGCCAGCGGACACGGCGCTCGTGTGGGCGGCATTCAACGGCGCGCGCACGGGCCCGGCGAACATACTGGGGCACCCCCTCTCAGGGACGAAGGCCCCTGCACCGCGGCGGAGGGGCCTTCGTATCCCGCCTGGATGCCCTCACGGGCTCTCGTACTTCGCCGCGAGCTGGTGGAGCCGGTAGGAGTTGCCGTTGCGCTCCTCGCTGCGCGGCCTGAGCATGCTGTTCAGCGGGCCGGGGCAGGCTGACGCCACCTTCGGCGCGGGCCTGCCCGGCTGGTCCACCGGCTCGGGCTGGCCCCTCGTCGGCGAACTGGCCGTGCTGCGCGGCACCGAGGTCGCGCGACCGGCCGGCGGGTTCCGGATCACGCTCCCGCCATGCGGTCATGTGCTGCTGCACCTGTGGTCGGACATCGCGCGGCGATGTCGGACGGGCACACACGGGGCGGACCCGGGGGCCGCGCCCGCTGGCCTCGGCCGGCCTGCGGACACGGTTCAAGCCATGACCTGTGCTCGTTTCCTGTGGTGCCAGCATGTGCGACACATACCGTCCGCCTCAGCTGTCGTGGTTCGGAAGTCCCCTTTGCCCACGCCTTAGGCGTGGGCGTTTTGCTGTGCTGTGCCGCTGAAAGGTGGTGTTGCGGCCTCCGGTCGTGCCGATGCTGGCGCAGGCTGCCGAGACGATCCCGGCCCGCCGCGTTCCGGCTCGGGTCTGGCGTATGAGTTGAAGTACGACGGGTTCCGGCTGCTCGTCTTCACCCCGCCGGAGCCGGGTGGGCGGGTGCTGTTCCAGACTTGCCGCGGCGCTCTGGTCCAGGGCGTGTTTCCCGGATCTGGTGGCCGCCGCTGCCCGGCGGCCTGGTCCTCGATGGCGAGGTGCTCACCTGGGACGTGGGGGCCGGTACCCTGTCGTTTGAGGGCCTGCAGCACCGGGCGGCCGCCCGCGCCCGCAACCCCCCCGCCCTCGCCGCCCACCTGCCTGCCCGCCCTCTACGTGGCCTTTGACGCCACGCCGCCCGCGAAGGCGGCCCGGCGGCAGCCCTGGCTCCGATCTCACGAAGCGGCGCCCCTCGCCGCGGGCAGCGCGGTGGCGTCCGCGGTACGAGAGCGAGCGCGGCCCGGGCACGACTCCTGGACCGGCTCGGGAACCGTTCCCTGAGATCCTGCGTGAACGCTTGACGGTGTAGTCGGCTGGTGGAGGGGATCTGATGAAAACACGGACGATGGTGAGCGCAGCGGTATCGGCCTGCGTGGTGCTGGTGGCGTGCGCGTGCGGTCCGGAGAAGGTGAAGGAGGGCGCGGGCGCGAAGCCTTCGCAGCCGTCCGCGTCGACGTCGACGAAAGAGCCGTCGGCCGCGCCGTCCGCGTCCGCCGGCACCGAGAAGCCGTCAACCGTCCCTACCGGCAACCAGCCCGCACCCATGACGAAGGAGCGCGCGATCCAGCGGTACGAGCAGTACCTCCACGGGCTTGGCCGTGAGGACATCGACACGGTCTGCGAAGTGGCCGGGCCGGGCGCGAAGAAGGCAGAGGACCAGGGATTCGGTCCGTGCACGTCAACGTACGTGATCGTGTTCCAGATGATCTCACCCGAGCAGAAGAAGGCGCTGCAGACCGCGACGGTCGATCCGCAGCGCGTCCGCGTGCACACCCTCGACAAGATCGAGATGCCACTCGAAGCGGTCAGGTCCTCCGCCACCTTCACCGAGAGCGACCTCGGCAGCTACACCCTGGAGTACCTCAAGAACGACTACTACATCACCGACGGCCAATGACCCGCTGTACGCGAATCCGCGCTGCCTGGCGGTGGAAGCAGTCTCAAGTCCACGTAATTGCCCAGGCCCTGGCCCCGGACAGGGGTGACGTTGGCCGGCGTGAACTTGCTGGGGTGGAGCTATCGGTGGCCCTGTTCTGGGCGCCGGGGAGATGAGCATGGAACGTCGACGTGTCCGGGTCCAGGAGGGACCGGGTGCCGGGACGCGGCGCCGCAGTAGCGCGGGACCTACCCACCCCCCCGCAGGGGGATGGTCTGACGGCTGCTGTGCGCGTCGTGCCGGTTGGGGCGCGGGCGGTGGTCTACAACGGGTCCATCCGATGTGGAGTTCCGAGGTGACGCGGTGGACCAGGCAGATGTTCCCAACCGGGCAGGTGGGCCGGGGCGTCGACGGTTCCTGGGCCTGACCGCTGCCGCCGCGATGACCTCGTGGCCCGGTATGCCGGCTCGTGCGGCTCCCGCGGCCACGACTACGGGCGGCTCGGCGGACGGTGCGGGGCGGGTATCCGGGCTGGACGTGGCAGCGGAGAACGCGCTGCCGGGTTCTCCGGACTGGCGAATCACCCGGCGGGGGCCGGCGCGGGCCGTGGAAGGGTTCGCGGAGCGGACGAGTGTCCGTGCGGGGGAGCCGCTGGCGTTGCGGCTGTCGACGGTGGCCCGGTTCTACACGGTTTCCGCATTCCGGATGGGCTGGTACGGAGGCGCACGGGCACGTCTGGTGTGGCGCTCCGCCCACCTCCCCGGCGTGCTCCAGCCTCCGGCCCGCACGGACCCGGTGACGCGGACGGCCCACGCGGCCCACTGGCGCCGGACCGTGGAGGTGGACACGTCCGGCTGGCCGGAGGGCTGCTACCTGCTGCGGCTGGACACGACGGACGGGAAGGCCCAGCGGTACGTACCCGTGACCGTCCGGTCCACGGTGACCGCGGGCCGGACGGTGGTGGTGAACGCGGTGGCGACGTGGCAGGCGTACAACCGGTGGGGCGGCACGGACCTCTACAGGGGCAAGACGGGGAAGAAGGGCTCGCGGTCCTTGCGGGTGTCCTTCGACCGCCCGTACCTCAACCGCAACGGCGCGGGCCAGTTCCTCGTCTACGAGGCTCCGCTGATCGCCCTCGCCGAACGTCTGGGACTGCCCCTCGCCTACGCGACCGGCCTGGACGTGGCAAACGACGCGGGTCTGCTGCGGGGGGTGAGGACGGTGGTCTCGCCGGGCCACGACGAGTACTGGAGCCCCGAGCAGCGCCGTCACGTCACCCGGGCACGCGATGCGGGCATGAACCTGGCCGTGTTCGGGGCGAACTGCTGCTACCGGCGGATCCGATCCGAGGCCTCCCCGCTCGGAGAGGACCGCATTGTCGTCTGCTACCGGGACGACTACGCCCAGGATCCCGGCTACCAGCAGGGCTGCCCGCCCACGCACGAGTTCCGGCGGATGCCGGCCCGCGACCCGGAGAGCTCCCTTCTCGGAGTGATCTACGACGGATACCCGGTGGACGCCCCCTACGTGGTCACCCACCCCCACCACTGGCTCCTGGAAGGCACCGGCGCACGCGCGGGCGACTCCTTCCCGCACCTGGTCGGCATCGAGTACGACCGCGTAAACCCGGCCCATCCCACGCCCAGGCCGATCGAGGTCCTCGCGCACTCACCCGTCGTGCGCAAAGGCCGCCCCTCGTTCGCGGACACCGCCTACCTGTCGCTGCCGGGCGGGGCCGCCGTCTTCGCGACCGGCACCATGCGCTGGGTCGAGGCCCTGGACGCCACCACACCCACAGGCGACCGCGCCAACCACGGCCTCGATGCACGCGCCGGACACTTCACCCGTACCGTCACCACCAACGTCCTGCGCGCCTTCGCCGTCGGCCCGGCCGGACACCACAGACCCGCCCAAGACAACCTGGCCACCCATTACCCGGTCCCGTGACGGTGACCGACCCTTGTACGGGCACCTCGCAGTCCCCGGCTTCCGCCAGCCGCCCGTTCGTCGACATGCGGCTCGCCGAAGGTCGGCCCGTATTCACCGGCAGCGGCAGGCAAACGGACAGGGTCGCCGACTGCAGCAGCGGTGTGGTGGTCTCGCCCGCCGTCGGACAGCCGTCACTGCTGAGGTGTGATGGCCTGGTGTTCCTGGCCGGTGTCGAAATAGCGGTCCAGATACGCTTGCCCGTCGAGGGGACTGTCGCGGAGCAGGGAGAAGACCTCGTCTCCGTCGCCCGGCCGTCCTGGGGTGGCCAAGCGATAGCACTGGGCCAACTCCAGGTAGTGATGGCCGTTTTCACCTGCGTACGTGTGTGCCTCGCTTTCGGCCCTGGCGATGGCCTCGTCCATCGAGGTGGCCTGCCACAAGGTCAGGCGTTCTTCGTACGGTGTGCTCTCCCCGGCGTCCCACTGGAAGACGCAGCGCACTGCGTACCAGGACTTCTCGTCTGCCATGTCGGCGGCTGCCACGATGATCTCCTTGCGACGGAACACGTGCTGTTCGAACAACAACAAACACCACCGCGGACGGCCCCGAAGCGGGCGCGGTTCCTTCCCGTGGGGGAGGTCGTGGTCATGCCCCTGATCCAACAGACTGGTGGCGCTGGGCGCCGGCCGGGCCTCGCACGTTCTGCCCCCACGGTCCCGTCAGGTTCGGGATCCTCGATGGATGAGCTGACGCACGGTGACGCGTTTCTCCTCACGGGCTTCGAGCTCTGGACACGGCGCGCGCCCGTGCGGCCTTGCGGTGGTGCGCACGGCGGGGTGTCGTTTCCCATCACTGGGCGTCTCGTAGCTGAACGAGTGATCTCGGGTGGGGCGGAGGGATGCGGGTGCGGCAGGACTGGGAGCCGCAGGAGCTGATCGAGATCTGGACGCTGCTCGAGGACGACATGAGTGGGTGCGGAACATGTCGGGGGCAACCCGGCTCGGGTTCGGACCGGGCCGAAGCGGGGTCACGAGCTGGACGCTGGCCCGTCCGCTCCGTACCGGAGGCCGTCGAGGAGTAGGTCGAGAAGGCGTCCGGCCCGTTCGCGCTGGGCGGGGGCGCTGGTGATCAGCCCGATGCCGGCCAGGCTGAAGCCGACATCGACGGGGTCGAGATCCGGGCGCAGGAGACCGGCGTCGGCGCCGGCGTGCAGCAGGGTGCCGATCGCGGTGGCGAGCTTGTCGAGGGTCTCGGCGAAGGGGTCCGCACCGGATGCCGCTGCGGCCCGCAGCGCGTCCGCCATGCCCTGCTTGGCAGCCAGGTAGTCGATGAAGTCGTCCATCCACTGGCGGAGCGCCCGGTCCGGGGCACGGCCGTCGAGCAGCGTCGCGGCGCTGTCGCAGACACGGGCCAGCTCGTTGCGGTAGGCCGCCTCGATGAGCGCCTCGCGCGTGGGGAAGTGGCGGTAGAGCGTGGCCGAGCCGACGCCCGCGGCCTTGGCGATCGCGTCGATCGCTACGTCCGGGCCCTTCTCGGAGAAGGCGCGAACGGCCGCTTCGAGGATGCGCTCCCGGTTGCGGCGGGCATCGGCGCGCAACACGCTCGGCTTGGTGGTCAAGGCTGCTCCTTCGTCATGGCACCAGTCTATCTGGACAACCGGGGAGTTCCCCGGTTACGGTAGTGGCTAACCGGGGAACTCCCCGTTTATGGCGACGCCATTCACGCTCCACGCGCAAGAAATTGGCGATCATGACAGCACAACAGGCCATCGACTCCGGCTTCGGGGGCGCACAGCGCCGCGGCCGAGGTTCTGACCTCACCGGAAGGCTCGCCGTCGTGACCGGCGGCAACTCCGGACTGGGGCTGGAGACCACACGCGCCCTGCGGGGCGCGACTGTCGTCGTCGCCGTCCGCCGCCCGGAGGTGGCCGTGGAAGCCTTCGACGCACTGGACCGTGTCGAAGTACGCCGCCTCAACCTGGGCGACCAGGCCGGCGTGCACGCTTCCTCGGACGAGTTCCTGGCAACCGGCCGCGGCATCGGCATCCGCATCAACAACGCCGGCGGGATGGCCTTGCCCGAGACCCGCCTCGGACCCGGCGGGGAGGCGCAGTCTGCCACCAACCACCTGGGCCACTACACGCTCACCAACCGGCTGTGGCCCGCACTCGCAGCCGACCGGTGACACGACGGCAAAGCACACTCTCCTCCAGGGAACCCACACCTGAAATCCATGCAAGAGAGGTCACGAAATCATGACGCACACCGATCTGGCCGCCGTCGCGAACGAAGCGCAGGCATGGTTCGACGGATACGTTGAGACGTTCATCGGACTGGCGGCGAAGGGGAGCACCGACCCCGCGCCGCTCCTCGACTACTTCTCCGTGCCGATCAGCATGACCACTGGGACGGCCCACACCGTGCTCACCTCCGCCGAGGCGCTCTCCCAAGGACTCGCACACGAACTGCGCGGATTGCGCGACGCCGACTACGGGGGCAGCAAGGCCCTCGACCCGGTGGTGCGCGCCCTCAACGAGCGGGCCGCAGAGATCGAAGTCACCTGGGCACGCCAGGACAGCCAGGGGCGGGAGTTCCAGCGCGTCCGCGTGCTCTACCTCGCCGCCCGGACCGACGCGGGCTGGCGGACAGTCGCCTCCGTAATCCTGGCCAGCTGACGAAGCTGCTGCCCGCCAGGGCGAAGTACTGCGCTGCGGCGGCGTAGTGCATGGCCCACTTGTCGGCCTGGCTGGTGCGCGCGTTCGGCTTCTCGTCCTCGTTGGCGGGCCGAGGTCCTGGCGCAGGACCTCGCCCGCCGTGGTGGGCAGTGCCCGGCCGGTGTCCAGGTGCTGGCGGACGAGGCGGAAGTGCCGCTGCCACGTCACCGGCCACACTGGGCACCAGGAGGGTCCGCCCACGGTCTGAGGCTCTTGGCAGGGCATCCGCCCCGGGCGGCAGCCAGGGCACCCCCTTCTTGCCATTACTCGATCGAGGCCCTGGGTGGCCAGCTGAGTTCGGAACCTCTGCCAAGTCTCCATTGGCACCCGTCCAGCCCAGCCGGGAGGCCAGACGAATCCGGAAGGGTGGAGCCAACAGAACCCGTTAGAAACAGACATTGCGCGGCACTTGGCCGCGGCCGGTCCCGGGCACCTGTGGACCGGGGTCACGTTCGCGGCGGCGTGGGGGAGCCGTGAACGTCCTGGACGTCACGCTGGTCCGTCCGGACCTGGTGGCGGAGGTGAGCGCGGACAGGGCCGTTGACCAGGGTGTTTTCCGCCACCCGCTCCGGTTTCAGCGGGTCCGTCGGGGCCTGGGCTGGTCGTTCCAGTCGGTCAGCCAGGCCCGGATGTCGCGTTCGAGGGCCTGGACGGAGCGGTGAACGCTTCTTCTGGGTGAGCTCGGCGAACCAACGCTCGACCAGGTTCAGCCACGCGCTGGTCGGTGTGAAGTGCAGGTGGAACCGGGGATGGGTGCCGGCCTCTCGCGTTCGTCGTCACGCCGGGACAGGCGGGTGACGCACCCGCATTCGAGCAGGTCATGGCCCACCGGCGGGTGCCCAGGCTGATCGGCCGCCCTAGGTCGTCTCTTTCGGATCTTGTCGGCCGAGCCCGCGGTGTCCGGTGCCGTGCATGGCAAGGCGGAGGGGCACCCGAGTACGGGACGTACTCGGGTGCCCCGACAACGCGGCCAGGCGCGGTGCCGGACACCGCGGGCCCGACAAGATCCGAAAGAGACGACCTAGGCCGTGGGTCGAAAGGACGCGCAGTCCCAGGTCCTCCGGGCGTCGGTGTAGGGCCAGCAGGTGGAGCAGGCCGGCGGCGTCCATGGATGCCGCGCCGTGCAGGTCGACCACGAGGTCTCGCTCGGCAGCGGTGACATTGTCCAGCGCCCGCTGTAGCGCTGGGCCCCGCGTCCTCGTCGAGTGTCCCGGTGACGCTGACCAAGACCGTGCCCTTGCGCTGGATGTCCGTGGTGATCAATGCGTTCGGCTTCTGCCCGGGGCGCCGGGGCCCTCGGGGCAACCCCATCCTTGTGCGGCGTTCCGCCGTACGGGTGTGAGGCTCGCTGGCGTTCCGGGCATCAACCCTGCCGCACCATTTCGGCACCGGCTGACGGGGGATGTCGGGAAGTTGCAGTGCGTGAGACCGGCGACACGCCGTCCTCGGGGTGCCCGTCGACGACGGTCTCGGCGAGGGGCCGTCGGCAATGCCGGCCTTCACGGCGGCGGTTCATGACGGAACGGTTACGCGCCGCCACATCGGCCGACCGAGTTCGTTGGACCCGGCATGGAGCAGAAAACCGTTTCGCCTCTGGAGCGAGCCGGATTCGCCCGGCTGACCCAGGAATTCCGTCAGGTGTCCGACGCGCCGATCTACGACGCCGTCGAACGTCAGTGGCTCGCCGAGGGCCGAGAAGTACCCCGCCGTCCCGGCCCAGCGTGCGGTGGCCGGCGTCCGGTCAACACCGGAGACCTGTTCCACCGGGCCTGAACCGCATTTCCACTCCGACGAGTACAGGCCGGTGGGGGAGTCCAGGCCACGATGCCGCGAAAAGGCAGGACGAGGTGCGCTACGGTCACGCCCAGCCCGCCGACAGTATGGAGAGGCGGGGACGGCACCTGCACGGGGGTGCAAGCCGCCTGCCTGTACCCTTCGGCCGGCGCGGCTCTGGCGGACAGAGGCGGGGCTCAGTCCACTTTCCCCGCCGGGACGCGATCAGCCGCTTAGTGCGGGCAAGACCGGATATGCCACGTCACCGTCAGGCGGCACCCGGCTGCAACCGCGATCGGACGAGCCTGGCCCCGTCGCCTGGGCTCGCCGCGCGATAGGGGCACACGACGGTCTCTGCCCTCAACTCAGCCGTCACTCTTCAGCGCCTGCCCCGCCGAAGCGGGGGTGAGAAGAGGGCCGCGCCGGTCGCCGTGTCGGGTTTCACCGTTCTTCCCCGCCGCTGGGGCGTGGAACGGACCTGGGCTTGGATGATGACCGCCCGACGGCGTGCACCTGGGAACGGCTCGTCCAGCACTCCGAAACCCTGATCACCCGGGCCGCCATCGCCCTGATGACCCGCCGTATCACCCGGCCCAAGACGCGAACACCGCCCAGCCCGGGCGGGCTCCCTGGTCACACCGCCGGCCAGCCGCCCATGTCCGTGCCCCAACCGTCGGCCAGCGCGACAGCCGCCTTGATGCGCTTGCCTACCGGTTCGCGGTGCACCTCGAAGCTCCGAGACACCGCCATGACGATCTCCAGACCGTGCCGGCCTATCCGGAGCGGGTCACTGGCTTGAACCGCCGGCAAGGTCGGCTCGCTGTCCCAGACAGTCACCTCGACAGCGCCCTCGCATGCCTCCAACGCCAACAAGTAGGGGCCCGGGGCATATTTGCGGGCATTGGTCACCAGCTCGCTCACCACCAACTCGACCGTGCCCATCACCTGCTCCGACACCGGCAGCCCATGCACCGCCTGCACGTCCGCCAGAAACGACAGAGCCAGTCCGCGGCCATCGGCAATCGCCTGTCCATCCTCGAACGCAGCGCTCACCATCGGCAAACGGCCTGACATCAGATGCCGGCCCTCTCCCTCAACAGCCTGATCCATACTGCCGCCCTAGCCCCCGCACCCTCACCGACCCACAGCGTCTACCCGCAAAGACCCACCCAGGCATTGACGGCAGGTAAATCTCAAGTCACTCCGAGTGTCCGAACCCACCCACCGGACAGGAAACAGCACCAACGTGCCTGCGCGCGAGCAGAGCGCCGATGCCGGAAAGAAGATCGTCGGACGCAAACGGACCATCAGCATGGACAGAACGGGAGCTCATGCTGACTGTGGTGGTCGCTGCCGCCAGCCTCCAGGACTCCCGCCGCCGGCGAACGCCTCCTCAACCGCCTACGCCGACCATCCCGATTATGGCCTGCGACCCCTGTCCGCAGGAAGGCCGCGATCGTCGATCTCACCACGCGTGCAGCCCGGCACCTCCCTCGCGGGGGCGCCGGGCCGCACGGGCTCGCAGGCGCGACGGTGCCGACTTCTACTTGGGCATCAGGACGGTGTCGACGATGTAGACGTTGGCGTTGGCGGTCTTGACGTTGCCGCAGACCACGTTGGAGGTGCCGTTGGCCTTGTAGGACTCGCCGGAGCCCTTCGTGGTGACCATGCCCTTCTCGAGGGTTTCGAAGCTTCCGTTCTCCAGCTGCTTGGGGGTGAGCTTCTGGCCGACGACGTGGTAGGTGAGGATCTTGGTGAGGGTGGCCTTGTCGGCAAGGACCTTGTCGAGGTCGGCCTTCGGGATCTTCGCGAAAGCGTCGTTCGTGGGCGCGAAGACGGTGATGTTCTTGGCGTTGTTCAGGGTGTCGACGAGGCCGGCCTGCTTGACGGCGGCGACCAGGGTGGAGAGGGCCGGGTTGTTGGATGCGGCCGTGGCGACCGGGTCCTTGGTCATGCCGTCGAAGGAGCCGGCGCCCTCCTTGGGTACGCCGGCGCAGGCCGGGCCGAAGGGCTGGTCGCCGGTCATTGAGTCGCCCGCGGGGGTGTTCTCGCCGGTCTTGGCCTGGTCGCCGGCTGCCGCGGTGGGGGCGGCCTTGGTGTTGCTGCCGGAGTCGGAGCACGCGGCCAGGGAGAACGGCAGCAGAGCGGCTGCTGTGACGGCGATCGCGGTACGGCGGATCTTCATGCTGTTCATGATCTGGTTCTCCTTGAAGGACTTGTCGGTTGTGATCGGGGTGGTTGTGCTGCCCGGGAGGTGGCCTGGCGGCAATCTCGGGTGGTCTAGGGGACGGTCACGAAGACGCTGTGCCAGCCGCTGGCTCCGTCGGGGATGGTCCGGGCACGCTGTTCGGTCTGCACGGTGGCGGTGCCGTCCGTAGCGCGGACGGTGATCGTGTGTCCGCCGGGTTCGGCGTTCCAGCGGTAGGACCACTGCCGCCAGGTGTCCACGGTGGCCTGGGGCGCGAGGTCGGTGTCCTGCCAGGAGCCGTCGTCGATGCGGACCTCGACGCGGGTGATGCCGCGGTGCTGGGCCCAGGCGACCCCGGCGACCGTGATGGTGCCGGCGGCGGGGCGGGCGAAGGGCTTGGGGGTGTCGATGCGTGCCTGGGTCTTGATCGGCGCCAGGCGGGCCCACTTCCGCTTCACCCAGTACGGGTCGTAGGCATCGAAGGTGGTGAGTTCGATGTCGGTGATCCACTTGCAGGCGGATACGTACCCGTACAGGCCGGGGACCAGCATGCGCACGGGGAATCCGTGGTCGAAGGGCAGCGGCTGGCCGTTCATGCCGACCGCGAGCATCGCGTCGCGGCCGTCCATGACGTCCTCGACCGGCGAGCCGAGTGTCATGCCGTCCACCGAACGGGCCACCAGCTGGTCCGCTGTGCCTCCCCTGGACGGTGGGCGCACACCGGCCTCCTTGAGGAGGTCGGCGAGGGGGACGCCGAGCCAGCGGGCGGTGCCGACATAGGGGCCGCCGACCTCGTTGGAGACACAGGTCAGCGTGATGTCACGCTCGATGAGGGGATAAGCCAGGAGCTGGTCGAGGCGGTAGGAGCGCGGCCGGGTGACCCCTTTGCCGTGGATGCGCAGCTGCCAGGTGCCCGCGTCGACCTTGGGAACACTCAGGGCGGTGTCCACGCGGTAGAAGTCGGAGTTGGGGGTGGTGAAGGGGCTGATGTCGGCCACCTTCAACTGCACACCGGCAGGGAGGGTGGGCGCCGGGGAGGCAGGAGTCGGCAGGACCAGGCTCGTGCGGGAGGCGACAGCGCCCTGGCCCTGACGGCTGGTGAAATACCGGCCCAGCGCCCCGGCCGAGCCGGCTGCAACAGCAGTGACACCGGCCGCGGCGAGGAAACCGCGCCTGCTCCACCCTTGGGCGCCTTGACCTTCCGAGTCGGCGCCCGGGCCGCGTACGGCTTTGGCGGCGAGGACATACAGGGCGACCGCCCCCGCGAAGGCTCCGGTGAGGGAGGGAAGCGCGTCGCCGATGCCGGTGGAGTCGGGACGGCTGAGGGCCGCGGCAGAGCCGACGAGCCCGAAGAGCAGCACGCCGGCGGCGCCGGAACGCCGGTGAGAGAGAGCGAGGATGCCCACCCCCACGGCGAGGACGGCGAGCATCGCCAGGATGCCGAGCTGCAGCACGGTCTTGTCGTTCTCGCCGAACGTGCGGATCGCGAAGTCCTTGACCGCGGCAGGCGTTCGGTCGATCACCGAGCCCCCGACGACCGTCACGGGCCCGGCCGCCGGACGCACCAGTCCGGCCACCAGCTCGGCCACGGCCAGAGCAGTGAACGCGGCCAGCACACCGGCCAGGGCGCCCCGAGCGGCGCGGAAGAGGATGCTGCGGAAGCTGCTCACACCCGGCATTCGGCAGCCTCGGCCCGGCGGATTGGTCGGTCCTGCGAGAGAGGGAAATCCGCACGCCGGTGTTGCCGCGCGGCCGCGCAGGGGAGGGTCGGTCGCTGGGCAGGAGTGTCGGCCACCACGTGCGGTGGCCGAGGTCGAAGATCAGGGCGGGGACGAGGAAGAGGCGTACCAGGAGAGTGCCGATCTAGGACGCCGATGGCGACGATGCAGCCGATCTGGGCGACGTAGAGCAGGGACATGACGGCCAGTGCGGCGAAGATGGCGGCCAGGATGAGTCCGGCGGCGCTGATGACACCGCTGGTGGCCTGCCTTCCTCGCGCACTCCGGCTGCCGTGCCGTGGTGGATTGCTTGGAACTTCCACACCACGACGGGCGCCTTCGATCGTGGCGGCCGAGGCCGTCCGGCGGCCCGGCGGCAGCCCACGGACCCCCTCAAGGGACCGCTTACCGGGGCGATTCGGCGTCAGGGCACGGCCGGGATGGGCTATGCGTCCGGATGCCACCCGGCCGGTCGAATACCGCGGTCTGGCATATGGACACAATCCGCCCGGCGTTTCGTCCCGAATCCTCCGCGTGAGGTCCCTGATCGGGCCCCGCAGCACACCGATTCCACGATCGACAGAAATAAAAGGAGGTGAGTGCGATGACCGTAGCTGTGAACGTGCGCAGGCTGATGGCAGGGGCAGCGTCGGCCGGCCCTTCTGGCAGGAGCGTCCGTGCTGGGCGTGTCCGCCACGGCGAACGCTGCGCCGGCCACGTCCGCAGTGACCTCGACGGTCACCGACGACCGGGACCACCGGCACGACCGGTGGGACCGTCATGAGCGGTGCAGCTGGGTGAAGGGCCACTCAGCTTGGAAGTGGCACCAGGGCACCTGGCACAACGGGTACTGGGGCCATCACGGGAAGTGGCACGACGGATGGTGGGGCAAGGGCTTCTGGAAGCAGCACTGGGTGCCCGGCCACTGGAACTGCCACGACAAGTGGTGACTGCCGGCAGGCCGTCGTGGGGTTCCGGGCTCACCGGAACCCCACTCCCGCACCCTCCACCGCGGTTCCCGGGGCCGGGTGCCGCCAACGGTGAGGAATGATCATGGACCCCGTCATCGCGTCCTGCGGGTGTCCGGCCACGCTGCACATCCAGCTCCCGCCGGGCGGGCAAGCCGCCCGGCACGCACGCCGGACCGTGACAGAACTGCTGGCCCTGAAGCCGGCTGTCTGCCCGCACGCGGTTGCCGAGGACCTCGTGCTGATCGTTTCCGAGCTGGTCACCAACGCGGTCCTGCACGCGGAGGGACCGTACGCGCTCACGGTCAGTCTGGAGGACAGGCGAGCCGGCGTCGCGGTCACCGACGGCTCCACAGAGCTGTCCGAGCACGACGGGAAGGGCGTCCGGCAGCGGCAGGTCGAGTCGGGCGGCCGCGGACTGAAGATCGTCCGGGCGCTTGGCGCAGACCTCTTCGTCAGCCGCTCGGGCGTCGGCAAGCAGGTCATCGCCGTCCTCACGTGGTAGGTCGTAAGAGCGTCGGAGGTGCTGCGGGTGGCTGTGCCGACAGCCACCCGCAGCCGACCCGCCCGGCACGGATTTCGCGCGCAGCGGCCCCCCGGGCCGCGTTGCCCGCGCCGGGTCTGGTCACCGGCCCGCGCCTCCCCGTCTTGACGGCGGCGAACCGGGGCTTTGCCCGGGTGCGGGGTCAGGCGTTGACGCAGGTGTTGCCGAAGGACGGGTTCAGCAGCCCGATGACGCTCACGCTATTGCCGCAGGCGTTGACCGGGATGTGGATCGGTACCTGGATGAGGTTGCCCGAGCCCACGCCCGGCGAGTACGCGGCCACGCCCTGCGCCCCCGCGTCAGCGGACGCCACCGACGCGCCTGCCATCACGACCGCGCCAGCCGCCATGGCCACGGCCAGACCTCGTCGCACATCAACCATGTCTTCATACCTCCTGTGAGGGTGTACGGCCGCGCGGAGGTCCCGCGCGGCCGGTGAGGAAGCCCCGTGAACGCCCTCGGGTTCCCTCACAGCCGCTCTTCGCCGCCGCCTCCCCACCGGCTTGGCCGAGGGGCTCGGGTCCCCTCCAACGGGTTAGTCCAGGTGCGTGGGGGTGACGAAGTGGCCTCCCATCCGCAAGCCCGTCGGCTACGAAGAACAGGAGACACACGCCCAGCTTTCCAAGGCCGGACCGTCCCGGGGCGGTCCGGTCCCGCACCAGCGACGACACAAGGACCGGCATGCGATGGACGCCCCGCCCCCCGACGGCCGCCCCAGGCCGCCTCTCCGCCTTCTCTCCACAGCCGGAGCCCCACAGGTGAACCAACCGATCCCCTTCAACACCGGCCCCTCCGCCGACCACGCCCGCCACGACCTCACCGAGACCATGCAGAAGGTCGCCCACGGTGACAAACAGGCCTTCTCCGTGCTCTACGACGCCCTCGCCCCCCTGGTGTTCGGGATCGTGGTCAAGGTCCTACGCGACCGGGCGCAATCGGAGGAGGTCGCCCAGGAAGTCATGATCGACCTGTGGCGGCAGGCCGCCCGCTACCGGCGCGACGCCGGTTCCGTCACCGCGTGGGCGTCGACGATCGCGCACCGGCGGGCCGTGGACCGGGTCCGCTCCGCCCAGGCCGCCACCGACCGCGAGCAAGCCCAGGCCGCCCGCGAGCACACCACCGCCTTCGACGAGGTCGCCGAGCAGGTCGAGACCCGCCTCGAGTCCGAGCAGGTACGCCGTTGTCTGCGCGGGCTGACCGAGCTCCAGCGGCAGGCGGTGACCCTGGCCTACTACCGGGGGCTGACCTACCGTGAAGTCGCCCAAGCCCTGCGCACGCCTCTTCCCACCATCAAGACACGCATGCGCGACGGGCTGATCCGGCTCCGCGACTGCATGGGGGTGACCACGTGAAAGACCACGCCACCGACGCCCACATCCTCGCCGCCGCGTACGCCCTCGACGCGCTCGACAACGGCGAACGACAAGCCTTCGAGGCCCACCTTCACGCCTGCGAGACCTGCCGGCAGGAAACCGCCGAGTTCGAAGCGACCGCGGCCCGCCTGGCCGCAGCCGTCTCCCAGCCGCCCCCCGCCGCGGCCAAGGCGCAGGCCATGGCCGCAATCGACGAGGTGCGCCAACTGCCGCCCCGCGTGCCCGCCCCCGCCGCCGCGCCCGCGCTCAGCGACATCCTGCGCCGACGGGCCGTGCCACTTGCGCTGGCCGCCTGTGTGGCCGCGGCCGCACTGGGCGGCGTCACAGTGTGGCAGGTGCAGAACGCACAGCACCTGAAGCAGCAGGCCCACCAGGCCCAGCGGCATCTCGACACGGTCAGCGCTGTCCTGGCCGCCCCGGACGCGCGCACCGTCCACGGGAAGGCCGCCAACGGCGCCCTGACCACCGTGGTCTCCTCCGACCGGCAGAACAAGGCCGTCTTCACCGCCGCCAACCTTCCCGCGCCCGGAGCCGGAAAGACCTACCAGCTGTGGCTCGACCACAACGGCACCATGCACCCCGCCGGACTCATCGACCACGACGGCACCGTCATCCTCACCGGCAACCCCGCCGACGCCGGCGCCGTCGGACTCACCCTCGAACCCGCCGGAGGCTCCCCCCAGCCCACCACCAACCCCCTGCTCCTTATGTCCCTTCCCGCCTGATCCGCCCAGCCACCGCGACCGTGCGCGGGTGCCCGCCCCGAGCAGCGAATTGGGATCCCACATGGCCCACACTCCGAAGATCAGGGATACCGTCGGTGGCTTCCACCTTCCCGGCGGGCACCGCGCTTAGCGCTGCGACGCACAGCTTGCGCATGGAGGTCCGTCGCTACGGCGTGCAGGTTGTCCTCGTCGAGCCCGGCACGGTCGCGACCCCGTTCTGGGACCGGGCCCAGGAGGATCTGTCCGGTCTGACTACTGGCGAAGCCCCTGCTGACGCCGACGTCGGCATCCATGACCGGGCCGCGAGCCTCTTCTCCCGCATCCAGCGGTCGGCCGGCGGACCGCAGCCGGTGGCCCGCGCCATCGCCAGGGCTCTCCATGTCCAGCGGCGCGTCGCAGGTGGCCAGCAGGGGTCCGGTGGCTGGGCGGCTTGCCTCGTTGAGGCTTGCCGCGTTGTTCGCACACCGTGTAGTCGCGCCGGTGGGAGGCTTCGCCGTCCATCCATGACCACCGCGTCCAACACCAGCCCCTGGTCGCGGGCGGCGCGAACCAGCGCGTCGGCCTTGTCCTGCGAGCGGGCAGCCTCGATCACCCGCCGGCCTTGACGGGCAAGGAGCAGAGCTGTGGCCAGCCCGATCTCCCTGGTCGCGCCCGTCACCAAGACGCTGGCCCGCCAACCGGCCTCGCTCGTCTGCTCATTCACCTGTCGCTCCATAGGTAGGCCAGTAGACGTCCCGCCGCGAGCCAGCACCCGGCAGTTCCGGACCCGGCCTCCGCCGAGATGTGCCAGGTGGCGCGGCTCCTCGGGCGGTCTCAGGCTTGGTCACCCGAACCGCCGACCCCGTACCTCTGAACAGGCACCCACCACGGCGGAGCAGTTGAAAGGTGGACTCGAAGACCGACCGCTCCATCTTCACCTCCCCAGGGAGTTGAAGGTAGACGCCGACCTGGCCGTCGAGGCTGCGGGGGGGGGCGTACGGTGCCCCTTCTCCGGTCTCCGGTCCGGCCGGTCCCGCCCGGGGAAGGGGGCGGCTCAGCGGCGCATCCCCCGGGCGGCGTCCGGTCAGCAGTTCGGTCGGGACGTGGGCTCGGGGCAGGTCGTGGCGCGGGGCCTGTACCGGTCTGGTGGTGACCCACTTCTGTTCCCGCGCGATGGCCTCGTGCGCGGAGGCGTTCAGTACCGCACGGGCCACGGGTGTTCCGGCGTGGAGCCGCGGCCTCGAGGAGATTGCACGCGGAGCTCTGTTCCGCGCTCATCACCGCCGTGTATGCGGTGGTGAGGGCTTCCACCTCGCGGAGGTGTCTCCGGCACCGTGGGCGCGCCGCCAGCGGGCCGATGCACCGGACGGCGCGGGCTTGACCGGCAGGATCCGAAAGAGCCGACCTACCGGCCGGCGGTCGGGTCGGGCAGCGGCTTGCCCGCGCACGAGGCATCCTCGGTCGGCATCCGGCCGTCGAGGAGGAAGTTCTCGACATACGCGTCCACGCAGGGGTTGTGCGACTGGTAGACGCCATGGTCGCCACCACCGACGGTGATCAGCCGGGATCCGGCCGTTCCCCGGTGGGCCCGCAGCGCGCCCTCGTAGTGAGTGGCCGGGTCGTGGAGCGAGTTGAGCATCATGATCGGCGGCAGCTCCCGCCCGGTGACCTGCACCCGGGGCGCCTGGGAGCGCGGCCAGGCGACGCAGACCGAGGCGAAGGTCAGCTCACGGGCCCCGGCCATCGGGTACGCGGCGCCGTCGGCCGCGCTCCGGCGGACCCAGTAGGCGCTGTCGTGGTTCCACGGGGTGTACTGGCAGATGACGGAGAAGAAGTCCGCCGCGAACTGCGCCCCCAGCGGGTGCTTCAGCTTCTCGGCGAGGGCCTTGCGGGCGGCCGACGGAGCCGCCTTCGGGTGCTCAAGGACACCGAGCAGCATCGCCAGGTCGGGGAAGCGGTCGCCGTCGTAGATGATGGAGGTGGCGGCGGCGTCGAGGTGGTTGGGGGTGACCGTCGTCCCCTCCAAGTCCAGCGGATGCTCGCCCAGCGCGCGCCGCAGCCGCTCGTACGAGGCCTTGGCCTCCTCGGCGGTCCGGCCCCGATGGTACGTCGCGTCGTTTGCGGCGAGCCAGGGCAGGAAGTCCTGTTCGAACCGGCGCTGGAAGCTCATCGGCTGGCCCGTCAGGAACTCCTGCCAGCTGCCCGTGAAGCCGATGTTGCTGTCGAGCACCACCCGGTCGACCCGGCGCGGGAACTCGGTTGCGTAGTAGGCGCCGAGGAAGGTGGCGTACGAGGGGCCGTAGTAGGACACCTTCGACTCGCCGAGCAGCGCCCGGAACAAGTCCATGTCGTGCACGGCCTGGTCGGTGGTGATGTACGGGAGCAGGTCGCCCGACCGCCGCTCGCAGTCCCGTACGAAGTTCCGGGCCCGGTCCACGGTGGCGTCCACGGCCCGGCGGGAGCGGTCGCGCAGGTCGCCGCTGGTGAACAGGGCGTCCACCGCGTCCTGGTCGGAGCACACCACCTGTGTGCTGGCTCCGACCCCGCGCTGGTCGAAGCCGACGACGTCGTACGCGGCCGCCAGCTTGGGCGAGTACGCCGCAAGCCCCGCCGGCCGGCCCAGCCCCGAGGCGCCCGGCCCGCCGGCCGCCATCATCAGCACGCCCCGCCGCGCGGCGGGGTCCGCGGCCCGGTGCCGGGACACCGCGACGGTCAGGTCCGCCCCCGTGCCCGAGCGGTACCAATCGCGCGGCACCGTCATGGAGGCGCACTCCAGCGCACCGGACTGGCACGGCTGCCAGTCGAGGCGCTGCTGCGCGTACCGCGCTGGCACGGCCGCCGCGCCGCCCTTCGTCCCGGCAGCGCCCGCCGGCGACGCGGGCAGGACGGCGAGGGCGAGCAGCCCGCACGCGGCGGCCGTGGCCCACCGCGCGGGCTTCCTGAAGAGGTGCATGTGGGTGGTTCCCCCCGGTCGGAGCGATTCGGTTACACCCCGATCCTCAGACAACCCCGCCCCACCGGACGATCCCCCCAATGCCCGTATCCGGGGTGGTGCCAGCACCACCCCGCCCTGGCTGGGCCACCTCGACCCCGTCGAGACCGGCACCGTGGTTCAGGCCAGCGCGTGGCGGCCAAAACACTCTCCGCCCGCCCGGCAGCGCCGCGTTGCTGCCGGGGTGGGGAGGCTGCCGTTGCCCGGCTCGGAGGTAAACCCCGAGTGGTCCTCACTCCGCCCTTCGAACCGATGCTCGCCCAGGCCGTCGACTACGTCCCCGGCTGCGGTGTCCTGGCGAGCGGCTTCGCGGCGGAGCAGAAGTGATGGACAGGGTTTGGTCTGGCCGTCGTCCGGGTCTGGCCGGTCCGCTGACAGCGTCCTTACACGCAGAGGGCGGGTGAGGTGGACGGGAGCGCGGGCGGGGTGAACACCCGCCTCGGCCGCGGACTGCGCGGGGGCCGCGATCGGTTCACCGGCCGAGGCCCCATGGTGCTCGGTCACCAAACGACACACGGCCCCCACCGCGGCCGCCACTTCAAGCCCAACCGCAAACGGTGGTGATCAGTCCTTGGAACGTGATCTTCCGGGACTGGGCGGCTCGTACACTGACGAAAATGGAGGACCACACGGCCACCGGGATCGGTGCACGTCCGGCGCCCGTCTTGCGGGAGTACGTCGACTCGTATGTCGGCTTCGACCTCCGCGGGCTCCCAACCGGGGTGCACTGCGGGCAGCCGAGCCGCGCGCTCACTGCGGTGATCAGCCTGTCAGATCCTTTGGAGGTGGCGGCGGGCGTTGACGACGGGTCACCGGTCACCCGGTTCGGCAGCGTGGCCGGCGGTCTGATGTGCCGGTCCGTCGCGATTCACCACGACGGACGCCAGCATGGTGTTCAGGTATCGCTGACACCGCTCGGGGCCCGGGCCATCTACGGCATGCCGTCCGCCGAGCTCGCCCACCGACTGGTCCCACTTGACGAGCTTCTCGGAGCGCTTGCCGTCGAGCTGGTCGACCGGCTCCGATCGGCGACAACCTGGAACGACCCCTCCCGGCACGAATCCCTCGTCCTCACCGCTGGCATGGTCGAACCTCGGGTCGCAGGACGGATCGTCGCCCACCTCCTGGCGGCCGATCCGCTGTGGTTCGTCCGCCTGTCCGGGGCGTCCTCGCGCGAAATCCCCCACCACATCGTGCTCGCCGCCCGCTGCCTCGGTGAGGTCCGCGACCCCGGCGCACTGCCCGCCCAGTGCTCCGCCGTCGTGAGCGCGGTGATCGCGCTGATCGAGCATGTGGTCGCGGAGCGGGTACGCCCCGGTTCGCCTGTCATGCGCGCGGTGGAGGAGTCCCTGCCGCCTGTGCTCGTCCGGCTCGGCGCACGCTGTCCCACCGTCCACCGGCTCTATTGCGACTGGTACCTGGCGCGCGGTCAGTTCCTCAGTGTCATGAGGGAGGGGGAGAACTTCGCTTGGTTCGAGGTGCCACCGGCCGCACAGGTCGGCGCCGCGCTGCTGGGCGACCACCCCGAGTTCTACGAAAACCTCTACAGCCAGGCGGCCTTCGGCCCCGCGCCGGCCACCAAAGTCGAGGCCCTCCGTGCGCTCATCCAGGAACGGCCCGAGGACCCGCGACTGGCTCGGCTGCTCTGCGAATTCGCAGAGGCGGACCCCGATGGAGAGACGAGGGAGCGTTCGGTCCGGTTGTTCGCCCTGGCCCGTCGCATGGACCCGGCTGCCGCGCGCTTGCTGCAAGGCTGGCTCAACGACGACGACACCTACCTCCGCCGGGGAGCCTTGGGAGCACTCGTCAACGGCTGGCGCGACGAGCCCGAGACGTACGCCGCGATATGCCGGTACGCCGCCAACGACCCAAATTCCGAAGTCCGCCTCACCGCGGTGCGGTGTCTCGCTTCCGGCTGGCCGGGCGACCCCGACGCCGGGGCCGTCGTCCGCACGCGTGCCACCTGCGATCCCGACCCGCACCTGCGGACCAGCGTGTTCCGCATTCTGGCTGAGGGCTGGCCCGACGACCCGCTGAATGCGGCCCTGCTGGAAGCCATCGCCGCCGATCCGGCTGCCGAGAGGTGGCTGTGCGAGACCGCCAAGCGGACGCTCGACTGGATGCGGGCCGGACCCGTCCGTTCTGACGCTGCCCTGGCGACCTTCCCCGCACCCCCGGAGGATCCGCGCATCACCGCGCTCGGGCCACTCGTCGTCGAGCGTCGCGCCGAAGCGCGGACTCCTCTGCTGCTGCGCGAGCGTGCCGAAGCGCACCCGGACGCGGACGTCCGCGTGGCCGCCGTACGGGTTCTGGCCACCGGATGGCGCGATGATCCGCGTACGTTGCCGTGGCTGTGCGAGCTCGCCGCCTCACAGGCGAGCGAGTCGGTGCGGCAGGCCGCACTGTGGGCCCTCGGCTCTCTGTGGCCGGGAGACCCCGAGGCCGGAGCGGTGCTGCGCCGCATCGCCGACGGCAAGGGTGAGTCGAGGACGCACGAAATGGCCGTCCTCGCCATCACCGCCGGATGGCGCGACGACCCGGACACCCGGCTGCTGCTCCGCAGACTCGCGGTCGGCATGGACGCCACGTACGTACGAGCGACGGCGATACGGATGCTGGGCGCGAGCCTTCGCGACGCCCCCGCGACCGAGGAAGTGCTCCGTGAGCGGGCTGAGAAGGACCGCGATTCCTACGTCCGCACGACCGCCGTCCGGGCCCTCGTCCTGGGCTTCCGCACCACGCGGACCCGCGATCTGCTGCGTCGGCTCGCCGTCGACGACCCCGACGACTTCCTGCGCGCTGAAGTCATCCACTTCCTGGCCACGGGCTGGCGCGAGGAACGGGCGACCGGCGAGCTGCTTCGTCGCATAGTCACCGACGGCACCGGGGCGACGAGCCGGCGCGCGGCGGTCGAGGCGCTGGCCGGCGGCTGGCGCCGCGACCCCGCCACCGAGGTGCTGCTTCGGGAACGGGCCGCCGACGACTCCGACTGGGGACTGCGACAGGCGGCCGTGCACGCGCTCGCCGACCGGTGGCCCCACGACCCGGAGATGCTGGCCCTGGCCGAACTCCTCGCCGACGACATGTGACGGCCCGTCCGGCCCGTGATGGGTCTACGGGCGACCCGTCACGGCTGCTGCTCCTCAAGGACCTCGATACCGATCAGGCAGGTGTCGTCGTCGGTGTCGGACTTGCTGTACGTCAGCAGGCGGTCCAGGCGCTGGCCCAGGCTGCCGCGCACGCCGAAGACGTCCGAGCCGACTTCCCGGGGCCTCCCGGTCTACACCCTCGTACAGGAGGCCGAGGCGTCCGCCGCGCTGATCGAGCAGGCCGCAACAGCTCGGCTGGTGGTCGTCGGGCCGCCCGGCCGAACGCCGCCGGGCAGAGACACAGCGAGGGAGGAACCGCCGAATGGTTCTGCTGGCCCACGGAGTCGCCCGCCGGACTCATCTCGCGCCGAGGTTAAACCGCAAGCCAAGGCCACGCTGCGGCAGTGCGTCTCCCTGGTCCTGCTGGGCGTGGTGAGGACCGGCGGCGGTATGGACGGCCTGCAGACCGCCACCCCGCCTCAAGTGGCTCCACCAGACCGAGGACATCCTGGTCCTCTTCCTCACCGGCATGCCCCGCGACCGGAGTGCGCGTTCACCGGCTTCGCCACCAGCGCCGCCGACTACCTCACCAAACCCGTCGATCCCTGGGAACTACGGGCCAAGGTCAGCCTCTTGGCCGACGAGCAGACCGAGCGCCAGCAGATGCGCAACGAGCTGGCCCATCTGCGTCACAGCGACGCCGGCGTCAGCGTCCAGCCCGCACTGCCCGCGCCGACTTACAGTGACGGTAGGGCTGTTGATCCCACGGCAGCACACCGGGCACCTCCCGCGGTCCGGTGGCGCCGTGGTCGAGGTGGCACGGCCACCGGCCGTCGTCAGCCGGGGGGGG